>NZ_NQLA01000012.1 GCF_002252705.1 Vulcanococcus limneticus LL | reverse complement strand
GCGAAGTGCTGCCGCTGCAACTGGAGGTGCCGACCGACAATCAAGAGGGCACGACCTTGGTCATGCTGCAACCTGAAGTGGTGCAGGCGCTCCATGATCTGCCGCCTAACCCTCCATCCTGACTGGGTTGGGCTTCCGCGCCATCGCTCCTCTCCCCAAGGCCTGTATGGCAAACCGCTGTTGCTCGCCACTGCGGAGAACTTGATGCCCAGATCTGCACGCGCACAATGTCATCGGTCCGGCCCTGGCAGCGGCTGGTGAAGTGCGAACCATGGGCGGTCAGACCCTGGTGCAGCTGGCAGGTGAGCACCGGGATGCAGTTCGCCCCGGCGTGGTGCTGGAACCCTTATCAGGTCATGCAGCCCTTGGGCTGCGGGTCTTGAGTAGCACGCCTTCATCGAGATAAGGCCAGTCCTGGACTGGGGTTTCAAGTTGCGCCGCCAGGAGCGCAGGCCGGGGGAGAGGGACGCCCATGAACCGCTCCAGATGCGCACACTTGTACTAGCGCAGGTTCGACGGGCTGGCTGTTCTGGCCCACAGGGCTGGATGGGGTTCGCGCAGAGGAGAGGCGCCGATGCTCAGCGAACTCGTGTTGGCCATCGGCATCCCCCTGCTCGTGCTGCTGCTGGCTGTGCTGGCGCTGGAGCAGTGGCGCGATCAGCTGCCGGCTTGGCTGCAGCGGTTGGCAGAGCGCCCCTCCTGGTTCTGGAACACCGGCATCGGGATGATCATCGGGTTGTCGCTGCTGCGCTGGCTGCTGCAGCGCTGACCTTGGGGGGCGCGCCGGTTGATCCGCCTTCTACCTTTGGGACAGCAACACCCCCCCCCCCAGGCCTCTGCTGGTTTCCGGCATGCCCAAACAGGGGGGCAACCTTTTCTTCGGACGGTTGTTGAGGGCCTTCAAGCCTCCACTGTGGATCCAAGATCAGCTGCAGCAGTGAGGCAATCGCGGCTGCCTCAGCTGGAGTCAGAGCGTCGAGTCTCAGTAATCCTCAGGGAACAGAACCGTGGTGAGGGGACCGCCGCCATCGCCGCGCAGCCTTCTGTGATCGCCCAGATGGTCCCGTGCTCCTCGGTGTCGTAGCTGGAGAAGAGCCAGCCTTCTGCGTGGCTGTGATCGGCGTCATTGGCGCTCTTGTCCTCGGCGTTGAGATCGCCCCAGTCGCGAGCGGCATGGCGATCGATCAGGCCGATGATCACGGCCTCTGGGACTGAGTGCCCACCAGATCCCCGTTGCGGAAACGATGCCAGGGATCGCCGCGAGGCTCACCCGGATCGCGCGACGGCGCCCGAAGCGCGGAGTGGGAAGGGTCATGGCGTGGGGCGCCTCCGCTGCCGCAGAGGGGGCCTTTCGGAACAGCCGGACCCTATGGCGAGGTCTCGGGGCGGCGATGTTCCGCCACACACGCCTGGCTGAACGCTCCGGTAGTCGGGGTTACGCCGTGGGAGCTGATGGGCGCACCGCGGCCGCGGGGGCTCAGGCCGCGACGGCGGCTCCCGCCGGCTGGCCGACCGGGGTGGCGCTGGCGCAGGCTCCCGCCAGCTCTCCCAGGACCTCGATCACGCGCTGCTGTTGGGCCTCGCTCAGTTCCGGGAAGATCGGCAGGCTCAGGACCTCGCCGCACAGGCGCTCGGTGACGGGCAGGGAGCCCGGCCCATAGCCCAGCTCCGCGTAGGCCGGCTGGCGGTGGATGGGGATTGGGTAGTAGATGATCGTCGTCACGCCGGCGTCCTGGAGGCGCTGCTTGAGCCAGTCGCGGCAGGCGGCCTCCGGCAGGCCGTAGGCGGCGCTGTCGGCGGAGGGGGTGCAGCCGCCGCCGCAGCTGGCCGCACCGCCTGGACAACTGGGCACCCTCACCACGAACTGGTTCCAGCTGTGGCCATCGGGGCCGGCCTCCGGCAGCTGGATGGCCGCGGCGGTCTGGAGCCCCTGGCGGTAGCGCTCGGCCACGGCCCGGCGTTGGCTGATCCAGCGCTCCAGGTGCGGCAGCTTCACGTTCAGCACCGCCGCCTGGATGGCGTCGAGGCGGCTGTTGTAGCCGAGGGAGGTGTGCAGGTAGCGGCGGGGCATCCCGTGCACCGCCAGCTCACGGATCTTCCGGGCCAGGCCCTCGTCGCGGCAGGTGACGGCGCCGCCATCACCGGCGCCGCCGAGGTTCTTCGTGGGGAAGAAGCTGAAGCAGCCCGCGTCGCCCCAGCTGCCCACCGGCCGGCCGGCCCAGCTGGCGCCGCTCGCCTGGGCACAGTCCTCCACCACCTTGAGGCCGTGGCGGTTGGCGATGGCGCAGACCCGCTCCATGTCCACCGGCCGGCCGAACAGGTGCACCGGCAGCAGCGCTTTGGTGGCCGGCGTGATGGCGGCCTCCAGCTGATCCAGATCGATCAGATAGGAGCTGGGCTCCACATCCACGAACACCGGCGTGGCGCCCACGGCGCTGATGGCCTCGGCGGTGGCGAAGAAACTGAAGGAGCAAGTGATCACCTCGTCGCCCGGGCCGATGCCCAGGCCCCGCAGGGCCAGGATCAGGGCATCGGTGCCGCTGTTGCAGCCGATGGCGTGGGGGGAGCCGGTGGCCTCGCCGAAGGCGGCCTCAAAGGCGGCGATTACCCCGCCGCCGATGTACTGGCCGCTGCGCAACACCTGCAGCACGGCGTCATCGAGGGCCTCACCCAGGTGATGAAGCTGTTCGGTGAGACTGAAGGGAGGCACCTGCATGAAGGCAACCTTAAGCCCCGCGTTCGGGAGCTGCTTCAGCCCCAGGCGGGTGCCTGGCCCGGGTGCCACTTGAGGTTGCAGCCGATCGCGGGCTGTTGCTCCGGGTTGACGGGATCGCCGGCCAGCAGGGCGTCGAGGGCGGCCCGCAGGTCCCGGCCGTCGCAGGCCAGCCCATTGCCGGGACGGCTGGCATCCAGCTGGCCCCGGTACACCAGCCGCTGCGCCGCGTCGAACAGGAACGGATCCGGCGTGCAGGCCGCCCGGAAGGCCCGGGCTATGTGCTGGTCGGCGTCGAACAGGTAGGGAAAGCGCCAGCCCTGGTGCTCGGCCTGGCGCCGCAGGCCCTCGGGGCCGTCCTGGGGGTGGGTGAGGATGCTGTTGCTGGCGATGGCCACGATCCCCAGGTGATCGCCGTAGTCGCGCTCCAGGCGGCCGATCTCGGGCTCGATGTGCTTCACGAAGGGGCAGTGGGCACAGAGGAACAGCACCAGCAGCGGCCGGCCCGCCAGGTCGCGGGAGTCGAGCGGAGCGCCGGCTGAGAGGGCCGGGTCGGCGGCGGCGGGGCCCTGGCCGGTGGGCCTGGCGGGCCCGTTCACCCGCGGCAGGCGGAAGGCGGGCAGGGGCGTGCCCAGCGGCAGCATCGTGGAGGGAGTGAGGACCATGGGCGACAGGTGGGTGCGGCGGCGCGGGGCCGGCGCGGCAGAGGGGTGCTGGGGACGCGGCGGAGCGCTCCCGGCGGTATGGGATGGCCCGGCATGGGGAGCGGATTGTCGCCTGGAGAGCCAAGTCGTCGGGGGCACTCCGTCAGGATCCCTGCGATTGCCTCTCCCGCCGTGCCGCCAGCACCGACCGCCCGAGGGCCCGCACGGCCCCAGCCGTTGCTGCCCCTTGCCCTGGCGGGGCTGTTGCTGGCGGGCTGCGTGCCGGCCCATCGCCGCGCCAGCTGGGCGATCTATCCACTGCAGCGCGTCCAGCCCCACGACGGCCTGGCGGTGGTGAGCCAGCCCGACGGCTACGGCCTGCACCTCTGGCTCGAGACCGACACCAGCCAGCGGGGCACCTGCCGGCCGCGCTGGCTGGTGGATCCGGCCCGGCTGTTCAACGGCAACGGCACGGCCCCCTTCAGCTCGGGGGTGGCCAGCCGCGCCGAGTTCTTCGAGGCGGTGGCCCGAGCGGATGTGCGCCGTGCCCTGCGCCGCGAGCTGGAGGCCCTCTGCCGGGCCCGAGCGCCACGCAGCAGCTGGCAGTGGACGGAGCCGCCCCGCAGCGCCGCCGAGGTGAAGGTGGAGCGCTTCCCGCTGCTCGAGGAATCCGATCTGCTGCCGCCGGCGGCCGAGGTGCGTGAGCAGGAGGAGGCGCTGCTGCGGGGGGGCGGCGCTCCGGCTGGCCAGGCCCAGCCCTGAGCGGCTGGGGGGCGTTGCGACGGGGTGGCGGGTCGCTCCGGCAGGTCGGCTGGGGAGCTGCGGGGGCTGGGCTTCAGGCCCCGTGCCCGGGGAATCCGGCCCAGACCTTCGCTTCGGCGCGGCGCCAGTAGCGGCCAAAGCGCCCCAGATCCGTCTCCTCCTCCTTCAGGGCCACGAAGGGCTCCGGGGTCAGCACCTGCACCGGCAGCGCGGCTGCCAGCCGGGCGCGGATCGCCTCGAAGCGCGGGTCCACGCCGGCGCTGGTGACGATGGCGTCGGCCCCGTGACGCTGGGCGAAGGCCAGCAGCTCGGCGGCCCCATCCCCGCGGCGGATCGTCACGGGTAGCTCCAGGAGGCACTCCTGCAGGAAGGCCAGGCGCTTGAGGTTCAGGGGGCTGGCGGCCCCACCGGCGGCAGCGCCATCGCCGCTGGTGGTGGTGGTGTGGCCGGCGATCAGGGCGTCGTCGAACACGAACAGGGCCGGCCTGCCGGGGTGGGCCCGTAGGGCGGGGTTGGCGGGGCCCAGCGCCTCGCCGTGGATCCAGAGGACCGGGCGGGCGGGGGAGGGCAGGGCTGCGGCGGGTGCTGCGCCGCCCTTGACCGGCGGACCAACGGAATCGGACGGGGACCTGGCCGGGGCCTGCTCGCCGAACAGCCGGGCCTGCAGTTGCTCGTAGCTGGCCTCGAACGGGCAGGTGCCGGCCGCGGCGGCACGGCAGCCGCGGCAGAAGCGATCGCCGCCGTAGCGCTCCAGATTGGCGCGGTTGAAGAGGTAGGGCTTGGTGCTGAAGCAGCTGGCCACCCACTGCCAGCTGAGGTTGTTGCTGGCGGGGTCGCCGTCGAGCAAGTGCTGCAGGAACCAGCGGGCGCCCGCCTGCCAGCGCACCCGGCGCCAGTGCACCACGTAGGCCGCCAGCCACATCCGGGCGTGGTTGTGCAGCCAGCCGGTTTCGCTGAGCTCGGCGCTGAAGCCGTCGATGCAGGCCAGGCCCGTACGGCCCTGGCGCAGGTCGTCGGGCAGCTCGGCGGCATAGGAGCTGGGGGCGTGGCCGGTCTTGAGCGGCTCCAGGTCGTGCCAGATGGCCTCGCCGTGCTGGCGCCAGAGGCGCTGCCAGTAGTCGCGCCAGCCCAGCTCGTTGATCAGCTTCTCAGCCTCGCGGCGGGGGCGTCCGCTGCGCTGGAGCCAGGCGAACACGGCGTCGCGGACCTCCGCCAGGGTCAGGACGCCGTGGCGGATGTAGGGGGAGAGGCGGGTCACGGCGCCATCCATGTGGTTGCGGCTGCTGCCGTAATGCCCCGGCTCGATGGCGGCCAGGCGTGCCTCGGCGGCCCGGCGCCCCCCCGGGATCGGGCTCAGGCCGGCTTCCGCCGGCTGGTCGGGGCCTGGGCCCAGGGCGGCGGGGAACTGGCGCTGCAGCTCGGCGGCCAGGGCGGCCCGGGAGGGGAACTGGCGCGGCAGGTCGCCGGCGGCGGTGGGCCAGGCCAATGGGACCCCCTGCAGGGTCGGCGGCGCCGGCACGGTGGGGCGATCGGGCTGGGGGAACTCCGGCACGGCGGCGCACTGGCGTCGCGGCCGATCCTGGCGGCCGGACCCTGACGAAGGGGGGCTGGCGGTGACGACTTGGCTCAGGAGCTGGGGGCCCGGGTTGGGGGAGAATCGCCCGATTGCACCGTCCGTCCGGCCAGCCGGCTGGACGACCTCACCCCCTCCGCTCCTCCGATGCTCCTCGATCTGCGCGGCAAGAAGGCCCTCGTCACCGGCATCGCCAACAACAAGTCGATCGCCTGGGGCATCGCCCAGCAGCTGCATGCGGCCGGAGCCGAGCTGGGCGTCACCTACCTGCCCGATGAGAAGGGCCGCTTCGAGACCAAGGTGCGCGATCTCACCGCCCCTCTCGCCCCCAGCCTGTTCGAGCCCCTGAACGTGCAGGACCCGGCCCAGATCGAGGCCGTGTTCGCCCGGGTCAAGGAGCAGTGGGGCTCGATCGACGTGCTGGTGCACTGCCTGGCCTTCGCCGGCAAGGAGGAGCTGATCGGCGACTACAGCGCGATCAGTCCTGAGGGCTTCGCCCGCGCCCTGGAGGTGAGCGCCTACTCCCTGGCGCCCCTCTGCCGCCACGCCAAGCCCCTGTTCAACCCCGGCGCCAGCGTGATCACCCTCAGCTACCTGGGCGCCGAGCGGGCCATTCCCAACTACAACGTGATGGGCGTGGCCAAGGCGGCCCTGGAGGCCTCCGTGCGCTACCTGGCCGCCGAACTGGGCCCCGACCAACAGGTGCGGGTGAACGCCATCAGCGCCGGCCCGATCCGCACCCTGGCCAGCAGCGCCATCGGCGGCATCCTCGACATGATCCACAACGTGGAGGAGAAGGCCCCGCTGCGCCGCACCGTGACCCAGGAGGAGGTGGGCGGCACGGCGGCCTTCCTGGCCAGCCCCCTGGCCTCGGGGATCACCGGGCAGGTGATCTACGTGGACGCCGGCTACTGCATCACCGGGATGTGAGGGCTCAGCCCCGCAGGTGACGGGCGAGGCTGGCGGGGGAGAACAGGAAGCCCTCGTCGCGGGCGAGGGCTGCCACGGCGCTGGCATCGGCGGCGGCATCGATCCGCTGCTGCAGGGCTGGGCTGGCCTCAGCCTTGGCCAGAAAAGCGATCAGTTGTGCTTTTGACATCGAGGCCACCAATAAGTTTGGTTTAACCCTAGACCCCCGTTGCCGCTCCGTGTCCCGGCATGATCAAGGCCTGCGATCCAGCGCCCCAAGGGCGGAGGCAGCCATGCGCACCGGCACGATCCACCGCGTCACCGGCGAAACCGATGTGCGCGTGCAGCTCAACCTCGATGGCGGCGGCCGCTGCCAGGCGAGCACCGGCGTGCCGTTCCTCGACCACATGCTCCACCAGATCGCCAGCCACGGCCTGATCGATCTGGAGATCAGCGCCACGGGCGACACCCACATCGACGATCACCACACCAACGAGGACGTGGGCATCGCCGTCGGCCAGGCCCTGGCCCAGGCCCTGGGCGACCGGCGCGGCATCCACCGCTTCGGCCACTTCGTGGCGCCCCTGGATGAGGCCCTGGTGCAGGTGGCGCTGGACTGCTCCGGCCGCCCGCACCTCAGCTACAGCCTGCAGATTCCCAGCCAGAAGATCGGCCGCTACGACACGGAGCTGGTGAAGGAGTTCTTCGTGGCTGTGGTGAACAACTCCGGCCTCACCCTGCACATCCGCCAGCTGGATGGGGCCAACTCGCACCACATCGTGGAGGCGGCCTTCAAGGCCTTCGCCCGGGCCCTGCGGCTGGCGGTGGAGATCGATCCACGCCGGGCCGGGGCGGTGCCGAGCAGCAAGGGAGTGCTGGAGCGGGCCGGGGCCTGAGGGCCGGCGGCGGGCATCCCACTCGCTGCTTAACACTCCGTTACGAGATGATGGAGGACCCGCCCCTCCCCCATGACCGCTGCAGGTACCGCCCAGGTCGACGCTGCTGCCCGGGCTGCAGCGCCCGCCTACGACCGCGACGACTGGGCCAGTGCCTTCCGCAACGTGGGTGTGGAGCTCGACGGGGTGGAACTCACAACCGCCCGCGGCGCGATTCCGCCGGAGCTGCGTGGCACCCTCTACCGCAATGGCCCCGGTCGGCTTGAGCGTGGCGGCCACTGGGTGCATCACCCCTTCGATGGCGACGGGATGATCACCGCCCTGCGCTTTGCGGGCGGGCAGGCGCAGTTGCGTAATCGCTTCGTGCGCACCGAGGGCTGGCTGGCGGAGGAGCAGGCCGATCGCGTTCTCTACCGCGGCGTGTTCGGCACCCAGAAGCCCGGCGGCGTGCTGGCCAACGCCTTCGACCTGCGGCTCAAGAACATCGCCAACACCCACGTGGTGCGCCTGGGCGAGCAGCTGCTGGCGCTCTGGGAGGCGGCCGAGCCCCATGCCCTCGATCCCGACAGCCTGCGCACCCGCGGCCTCTCGCGGCTGGATGGGCTGCTCAAGCCGGGGGAGGCCTTCAGCGCCCACCCCCGCTTCGATCCCGGCCACCACGGCGGCCCCCGGATGGTGACCTTCGGCGTCAAGACCGGCCCCAGCAGCACGATCCGGCTGCTGGAGTTCGCCAGCGCCGATCAGCCGGGGACCGCGGGCCAGGCCTCCGTGAAGGCCGGCCAGGTGCTGGCCGATTCCAGCCACCGCTTCAAGGGCTTCGCCTTCCTGCACGACTTCGCCATCACCCCCAACTGGGCGGTGTTCCTGCAGAACGCCGTGGCCTTCAACCCCACCGGCTTCGTGCTGGGCCAGAAGGGGGCGGCCCAGTGCCTGAGCTCCAAGCCCGGCGAGGCGGGCCAGTTCTGGCTGATTCCCCGCGAGGGCGGCACCCAGGCCGGTCGCCAGCCCCTGCAGATCCCCGCCCCCGAGGGCTTCGTGTTCCACCACCTCAATGCCTTCGAAGACGCGGCCACGGGCGAGCTGGTGGTGGATTCGATCGTTTATCCCGATTTCCCCTCCATCGCCCCGGGCGTGGATTTCCGCGCCGTGGACTTCGACACGATCCCCGCTGGCCAGCTGCTGCGCTGTCGCCTCGACCTGGCCGCCGGCACCGCCCGCAGCGAGCTGCTTGAGCCACGCACCTGTGAGTTCGCCATGGTGAACCCGGCCCGGGTGGGCCTGGAAGCCCGCTATGCCTGGATGGCCGTGACGGAAGCCGAGCAGGGCAACGCCCCCCTGCAGGCGATCGAGAAGCTGGATCTGGCCACGGGGGAGCGGCGCCTCTGGAGCGCCGCGCCGCGGGGCTTCGTGAGCGAGCCGGTGATGGTGCCGCGGCCGGGTGCAACGGCCGGAGCCAGCTCCACGCAGGTGAGTTCCGCTGAAGCCAGCGCCGCCGAAGACAGCGCCGCCGGAGCCAGCGCCGCCGAAGACAGTGGCTGGGTGCTCTGCCTGGTGTGGAACGGGGCCCGCTGTGCGAGCGATCTGGTGATCCTGGATGCCGCTTCCCTGGCGGAGGTGGCCGTGCTGGAGCTGCCCCTGGCGGTCCCCCATGGCCTGCACGGCAGCTGGGCTCAGGCCTGAGGGCCGGCCTCCTGGGCTCCCGCTGCGACGCCCCCCGGAGCGGCGCCTGCCCGCAGCAGGCCCGCCAGCCGCCGGAACTCCTCGGCCCCCGGACCCGGGATGCGCCGCTGGCTGGTGAAGTCCACCCGGTAGAGCCCGAAGCGCAGCGCATAGCCGTCGGTCCACTCGAAGTTGTCCATCAGCGACCAGTGGAAGTAGCCCTGCACTGGGATGCCCTCGGCGGCGGCGCAGGCCAGGGCGTAGGCGTGGGAGCGCAGGTAGGTGGGCCGCAGCTGGCCGCTGGCGTCGGCCACGCCGTTCTCGGTAACGATCAGCGGTAGGCCGTAGCGCATCCAGGTCCGGCGCAGCAGCTGCAGCAGCCCCTGGGGGTGCATCTCCGCGCCGGCGTCGCTGCGCAGTCCCGGCCCCTGGTGCAGGCCCGCCCAGCCAGGCTCGCCCGGATCGAAGCCCACCAGGTTGCGCCGGTAGTAGTTGATTCCCACGAAGTCGGCGGAGTCCAGCAGCTTCGCCATGGGCTCCTCCAGCGGCGGGAAGCCCGGCAGCCGCAGCCGGGCCACCCCGTCGCGCACCGCGTCGTAGAAGGGCCAGTTGAAGCCCTTCTCCACCTGGCTGGCGGCGAGCCGGTCCAGGGCCCACCAGCGCCGCAGCGGCTCCACCAGCACCAGGTGCACGGCCGCGCCGATGCGGGCATCGGGCCTGGCTGCCCGCAGGGCCCGCGCCGCCAGGGCATGGCCCCGCACCAGGCCGGCGAACGCTCGCACGGCCCGGGCGGGATCCTTCAGTCCAGGTGGCCACTGGCCGGTCACGTAGCCAAAGAGCATCTGCACGTTCGGCTCATTCACGGTGCACCAGAAGCGCACCTGGGGGCCCAGCCGCCGGCCGGCCTCGGCGGCGAAGACCTCCAGCCGCTGGGGGAAGTCCGGCGCCGTCAGGCCGCCGTGCTCCGCCAGCCAGGCGGGCAGGGTGAAGTGCAGCAGAGTCACCATCGGCTCGATGCCGGCGGCCCGTAGCAGGGCGAGTTCGGCGGCGCTGTGCTCCCAGGCCGCCGCGTCCCAGCGGCCGGGCTCGGGCTCAAGCCTGCTCCACTCGATCGAGAGCCGGTGGGCGTTGGCCCCCAGCTCCTGGATCAGGGCCGTGTCCTCCGCCAGGCGGTTCCAGTGGTCGGCCGCCGGGCCGCTGACGGTGCCATCACGGATCACGCCGGGCCGGCGCTCGAAGCGGGCCCAGTCGTTGTTGGTGGTGCCGCCATCCACCTGGTGGGCGGAGGTGGCCACGCCCCAGAGGAAGTCCGCAGGCAGCGGCGCCACGAAGGGGTTCTCCGGGATGGCGTCGAAGCGGGGCTCAAGGCTGGGGCGGCGGCCGGGGGTGCGGCTCGGTTCGCTGCCCGGTTTGCTGCCCATCGCGGCCGCCCTCGCTGCTCTGCGCCCGGGGCCTGCAGGCTAGGCAGAGCGCAGCACGCGGGCCATGCCCTGGTTCATCAAGACCGAGACCTTCCGGGTTCCCCACGCCGAGGCCCGCCCCCACCTCGAGGCCCACCGCGCCTGGGTGGCACAGCAGCGGGCCCGGGGGGTGCGGCTCAGCAGCGGCTACCTCGTGGATGGCGAGGGCAGGCCCGGTGGCGGCGGCCTGCTGCTGCTGCAGGCGCCGGACTATGCCAGTGCTGCCGCCCTGGTGCGGCAGGACCCGATCGTGGCCAGCGGCTGCGTGGACTGGCAGCTGCAGGGTTGGCTCCCCGCCGTTGGCGATCTGGCCACGGATCTGGGGGGCTGAGCGGCCCCCCAGCGAAGCCATGGCGTTCATGGAGCCGTTGAACCCACCGGAGTGTCCAGGGTTCTGGACGGGCTGTGCGACGGGCTGTCGAGGCTGGCTGGCCCTGGTTCAGCGGCTTCCCATGGCTCTCAGACCCTGGCCAGGAGTGCCTGCAGCTTGGGCCGCAGCAGGGCGAAGGCGCGGCCGCGGTGGCCCAGCTCGGCCTTGCGGGCGTGGTCCATCTCGGCGAAGGTCTGGCCGGCCTCCGGCACGGAGAACACCGGGTCGTAGCCGAAGCCGCCCGCGCCGCGGGGGGCCTCCAGGATCGTGCCGGGGCACAGGCCCTCCACCTCCAGCACCACGGCGCCGCTGGGATCGGCCAGGGCCAGGGCGGCGGTGAAGTGGGCATTGCGGTTGGGGGCTGTGCCGCTGCTGCCGGGCCCGGTCTGGGCCGTCTCCAGCTCCTCCAGCAGTCGGGCAATGCGGGCGGCGTCGCTATCGGCGTAGCGGGCCGAGTGGATGCCCGGCGCCCCACCGAGGGCCTCGACGGAGAGGCCCGAGTCGTCGGCGAGGGCCCAGTGGCCGGTGGCGCGGGCCACCGCCTCGGCCTTGAGGCGGGCGTTCTCGGCGAAGCTCTGGCCCGTTTCCTCCACCTCCAGGCCCTCGGGCTGGGGCCGGATCTCCAGCCCCAGATCCGCCAGCAGCGCCGCGAACTCGCGCACCTTGCCGGGGTTGCCGCTGGCGATCACCAGCACGGTGGGAGCTGCGGCAGCAGTGGTTGTGGTGGAGGGGAGGGTCATCGGGCTGGGCCGGGCAGACGGAGACGCTGACGCAGCGGTCGCTGAGGCTGAAGCAGTGAAGGAACGGCCACGGGGGTGGGGCGTGGCTTGGGCGAGCGGCGCGGGCGCTGGCAGGCTCAGATCGACTCGGCGAGCTGCCGCGCCCAGTGCAGCACATCGCCCACCCGCTCGCCGCTGGGGGCCTCGCAGTAGAGCCGCAGCAGCGGTTCGGTGCCGGAAAAGCGCAGCATCAGCCAGTGGCTCGGGCCGAGACGCAGCTTGACGCCATCGGTGGTGATCACCTCCTGCACCGGCGCGCCGGCCACCTCTGCCGGTGGCGTGGCCGCCAGGAACTCCTCCAGTCGCCGGCGGGTGGCCATGTCCCGCAGCCGCAGATCGAGGCGGTCGTAGGCGGCGGCGCCCCCGCAGCGGGCCTGCAGCGCATCGAGGCGCTCGCCCAGGGGCTGGCCGCCCTCCACCAGGGCCTCGATCAGCAGCAGGGCCGCATAGAGGGCGTCGCGCTCCGGCAGGTGGCTGCCGAAGCCCACCCCACCCGACTCCTCACCGCCCACCAACACCTCACCCGCCAGCATCTCGGCGGCGATGTATTTGAAGCCCACGGGCTTCTCCAGCACTGGCCGGCCCAGGCCTTCGGCCACCAGTTGCATCAGGTCGGAGCCGCTCACGGTCTTGATCACCGTGCCGCCCAGGCCCCTGGCGCCGGCCAGGTGGTCGATGAACAGGGGCATCAGCAGCTGGGTGCTGCAGAAGCGGCCCTGCTCGTCCACCGCGGCGATGCGGTCGCCGTCGCCGTCGAAGACGATGCCCACCGCCGGCCGGCCCGCCAGGGTGGAGGCGCGCACCTCGGCGATCAGCTCCTGCAGGTAGGGCGCCAGCGGTTCCGGCGGGTTGCCACCAAACAAGGGGTCACGGGTCGCCCGGATCTCGCGCAGGTGGTCGCTGGCGGCGGCCTCCGGCAACAGCCGGCTCAGGCCACCGGCGGCCGAGCCGTGCATCGGATCCACGATCACCTGCCAGCCCAGGCGCTGCAGGCCGGCGCTGAGGGGGCTGGTGTCCAGCTTGGCCCGCAGGCCTGCCAGGTAGGCGCCAAGGGCGTCGAAGCGCAGGGTCTCTCCGGGGATCGGCACGGTGATGCCGCCGGCCTCCAGGCGCCGCTCCACCCGCTGGGTGAAGTCGCCCTCCACCGAGCCGCCGAAGGGGCCTTTGATCTTCAGGCCCAGCCACTCGGGCGGGTTGTGGCTGGCGGTGATCACCAGGGCCCCCAGGGCGCCGCGCTCCACCACGGCCCAGCTTGCGGCGGGGGTGGGGATCGGCGCGTCGGCCAGCACCGGCACCAGATCGGCCCCGCGCACGGCGCTGCAGATGGCCTCGGCCAGCTCGGGCGCCAGGAAGCGGCGGTCGTAGCCGATCACCACCTCGCGGCTGCGCAGGCCCTCGGGGGCCGAGAACTCCAGTTCCCGGGCCGCGGCGGCCGCCACCGGCAGCAGGCGCTCCACGGTGATGTCCACCCCGAGGATGCCGCGCCAGCCATCGGTGCCGAAGGCGATCGGGCTGGCCTCCAGGGGCAGGGGGGCAGAGGCCATCGGCGGCGCTGGCGATTGACGATGGTGCTAGCAGCCGGCCGGGCGGCCTGCGGGCTCCCGGGTGCCGGCGGGCGGGCAGGCCACCCCCGTCCGTCCGGCCCCGCGTGGTGCCGCGCCCTAGCGTCGGGGTTGATCGCCCCGCCCCGTGGCCGCCCCCCCGCTCACCGACCGGCTGCTGCGCAGTTGGCTGCGCTGCAAGCGGCGGGCCTGGCTCGATCGCCATGGCGACCCCGACCAACGGATCTGGAGCGCCCACCGGGCCCTGCAGCTCGACGACCAGCGCCGCAGCTTCTCCAGCCTGTTCCCCGCGCGTCCAGGCCGCGGCGAGGCCGCCGCCAGCGCCGGTGCCGCGGCGGTGGTGGGCCTGCGCCTGAAGAGCGAGGGGCCCCGGGGCCTGCGGCTGGAGGCCCACCCGCCCCTGCTGCAGCGGGTTGAGGGCCGCAGCCGCTGGGGCGACTACGCCTACCGGCCGGTGCTGGTGCGCCAGGGCCGCAACCTCACCCGCGAGCACCGGCTGGTGCTGGCCTACTGGGGCCGCCTGCTGGCGGCCGAGCAGGGCAGTGCCGTGCCCAGCGCCCTGGTGCTGGCCGGGGCCGGCTGGCGCCTCAGCCGCGAGGAACTCGCGCTCACCGGCAGCCTGCCGCGCCAGCTGGAGGATGTGCTGCCGCGCCTGGCTGACGACCTGGCCCGCACCGTCGCACCACCGCTGGTGGCGGACCGCAAGAAGTGCGTGCTCTGTAGCTGGCGCGGCCTCTGCGACCAGGTGGCCGCCAGCGAGGGCCACCTCAGCGAGGTGAGCGGCATCGGCGCCAAGCGCCGCGAGATGCTGCTCGAACTGGGGGTGTCCAGCCTGCCGGAGCTGGCTGCCAGCGACCCGGAGCGGCTGGTGGAGCGGCTTGGAGCCTGGGGCGAGCAGCACGCCGAGATCGCGGCTCAGCTCGTGACCCAGGCCCGGGTGCAGCACGACGGCGTTCCCCGCCGCCGCGATCCTGCCCCGGCCCTGCCGGAGCTGGCCGGCGCCCCAGGGGTGCTGCTCTACGACATCGAATCCGACCCCGACGCCCGCGACGACTTCCTGCACGGCTTCGTGCGGCTGGCCCGCGGCGCCGATGGCGCCTGGGGCGACCCTCTCCAGGCCACCTATCAGCCCCTGCTGGCGCTGCAGGAGCACGGCGAGGCCCACCTGTGGCGCCGCCTGCGGGGGCTGCTGGAGCGCCATCCCGGCTGGCCGGTGCTGCACTTCGGCGAGACCGAATCGCTGGCCCTGCGGCGCATGGCCGAGCGCCAGGGGGCGTCGGAGGCCGAGATCGCCGCGCTGCGGGTCCGCCTGGTGGATGTGCACGAGCGCATCCGCCGCCACTGGTGGCTACCGGTGAACGGCTACGGCCTCAAGCCCGTGGCCAGCTGGCTGGGCTTCCGCTGGCGCCAGAAGGGTGTGGATGGGGCCCGGGCGCTGCTGTGGTGGCGCCAGTGGCGCCTGGGCATCGCCGATGGCACGGGCCGCGGCAGTCGCCAGAACCTCCGCCAGATCTTCCGCTACAACCAAGACGATGGACTGGCGACCTGGGCTGTGGCCCGATGGCTGCTCGACCAGGACGGGGAGGCCTGAGGGGAGGCCGCTCCCCCGGGACCCATCAGAGGGCTGACTTCACCGTCCCCGCCGGGGGCGCCACAAAGCCTTCGGGCACCTGGATCTCGAGGGGCAGATCGGCATCGCTGGCCAGCAGCTGGGCCTCGCTGAGGGCCTGGCGGCGGACCAGGGCCAGGCCCTCGGCTCCCTCGGGGGTGCGCAGCACCGAAGTGATCGAGCCGGCCCGTTCGCCTTCCGCCGTGCGCAGGGGTGAGCCTGGGCTCAGGGCGTCGGCCGCCGCAGGGCCGGCGGGGCCGCGTGCGCCAGCCCGCCAGATCCAGTGCCGCAGCTGCTGTTTGACCCCACCGGTGCTGGCCAGTTTGGCCAGGGTCTCCTGGCCCACGTAGCAGCCCTTGTTGAGGCTCACCCAGGGCTCCAGACCCAGCTCGAAGGGGTTGGTGTCGTCGTTGAGTTCGCCGGGGGCAGCGGCGATGCCATGGCGCAGGCGCAGCCGCTCCGCCTCCGACGGCGGCAGCTCGGGCAGGGCTTCGGCCCAGGCCGGCAGGGCCTCGCCACTGCGCAGCAGCAGTACCGGCTGGCCGGGGCCGCCCCCGAGGTCCACCGGCGGCCGCAGCAGCTCTCTGGGGCCCGGGGTGGGCACCGGAGCGTGCCCCAGCAGCCGCACGAGGGTGGCCGGCTGGGGTGGCCCCAGCCGCACCTGGTCGGCGGGGAACAACACCCGATCGAGGGCCTGGTGGATGGTGGTGGCCTCGCCGGCCAGCAGCACCAGCTCGGCGCCGCCCTCGTGCACCAGCACCAGGGCCAGGCCGCGCATGCGGGCGGTGGGGCTGATCAGGCAGGTGGCCAGGCAGTCGCCCGGGCGTGCCTGCTCGATCGCCTGGCTGCTCTGGCCGTGCAGGAAGCGGCGCGCGTCCGCACCCTCCAGCCGGATCAGGCTGACGGGACTGGACCAGCGGGCGGAGGTGCTCATTGCTGGGTTGCGGCGGCGGCGGCGGTGCCGGCGGCACCCGCTGCGGCCACCTCCTCCAGCAGAAACAGGCTCTGCAGCTCCAGGCCGGCGGCGGTCATGGCCTCCAGGCCGCCCTCCTGGCGGTCCACGATCGTCACCACCCGCTCCACCACGTAGCCGGCCTCGCGCAGCTGCCGCACCGCCTTGAGCGAGGAGCCGCCTGTGGTCACCACGTCCTCGAGCACGGTGATGCGGCTGCCGGCCGCTGGCAGTGGGCCCTCCAGCCAGGCGCCGGTGCCATGGCCCTTGGCCTCCTTGCGCACGATCAGGGCATCGAGCTGGCGGCCCGCCAGGGCTGCCGCCTGGGCTACGCCACTCACCAGCGGGTCAGCGCCGAGGGTGAGGCCGGCCACGGCCACCGCCTCCGGCTCCACCAGTTCCAGCATCCTGGCCGCCAGCAGGGCGAGACCCAGACCGCTAAGGCTCACCGGCTTGCAGTTCACGTAGTGGTCGCTTGTGCGGCCCGAGGCCAGGGTGAACTGGCCGTGGCGGTAGGCGCGCTCGGCCAGCAGCTGCAGCAACTGCTGGCGCTGCTCCACCGCCCCAGCCGGCAGGGGCTGCGGCAGGGACTGGATCGGGGCCGGGGTCACAACCATGGGCCGGTGCCTCTGGCAAAGCGGGGGGAGGTTGTCTAGTTTGCGCCTACATCAGGATGTCCTTGTCATGACCCGCGTCATGCCCCGCACCTTTGGGCTGCCGAGTGGGCTGCCGGGTGGTCTGCCGATGGCCTCGGCCCTGGCCGCCGCAGCTTGTGTGGGCAGCCTGTGTCTGGCCCAGCCGCCAAGCGCCGAGGCAGGTCCGGTGGTCTGCACCACCACGCTGGAGGCGCCGCTCGCTGGATCTGGGCCGGCCGGCATGAACGCCTTCGGTCCGGTGGAAGTCACCCGTTGCGGTCCTGTCACCACCACACCCGAGATGGTGGAGCAGCGCTTCTACTCCTACACAGCGCCCTTTGCCCGCGGGGTCGACATCACCCACCAGATCACCGACATCCTCGGAATCGCCATGGGCGGCGGTGATGGCACCAGAGTCGTTGGCCTCGGTTTCCCTGATCAGACGATCGTCTGGGACGGCTCAGCTCTCCACAACACCTACCAAGCTCTGCTCGATCGCCAGAGCAATCCGCTCCCGTGGCGGACTGACGACGTGAACAATGGTTTTTGCAGCGGGCTTCCCCAAGGCAGTTGCGCGGTCCCTGTCACCCAACAACCTCAGCCCCGGATCACCTACCGCACCCCTGTCCGGGGCCTGTGGTAAAACCCCGCCACCGGGGGTCTAGCAATCTGGTGAATGCAGCGAACTCATAATTCGCCTGAGGCGGGTTCGATCCCCGCGACCCCCATCGGAGCGCGTCGTTCTGCCCCCCGGCGGCTGGCCCCTGGTTCCCTGTCTACAGTTTGCCCCTGACCCCGCGCCGCCCGCCACTCCATGCGCTATCTGGCCCTGGCGGCCCTGCTGCTGCTGCTGCTGGCCTTCTTCGCAGCTGGTGAATTCGCCCTGATCCGGCTGCGCCCCAGCCGGGTGCAGCAGCTCCAGGCTGATGGCCATCCCGGCGCCCGGGCGGTGGCGCGGCTGCAGCAGCGGCTGCGGCGGGCTCTCGTCGCCACTCAGCTGGGCAGTGCCTTGGCCCTGGTGGCCCTGGGCTGGCTGGGCCGGGGCCTGGCGGTGCGCCTGGATCCCGCGGTGCAGCGGCCCTGGATCGATCTGTCGGTGTTCCTGGCGCTGGTGGTGCTGGCCACCCTGGTGGGCGGCCTGGTGCCCAAGGCCTGGGTGCTGCACCGGCCCGAGGCCTCAGCCCTGCGGCTGGCGCCCCTGCTGGAGGCCGTGAGCCGCAGCCTGGCACCTCTGTTGCTTGTGCTGGAGCGCCTCGGCGACGGCCTGCTGCGGCTGTTGGGCCTGCCGCGCAACTGGGATCAGCTGGTGCCGGCCCTCTCCGCCGGCGAGCTGGAGACCCTGATCGAGACCGGTGGGGTCACCGGCCTGATGCCCGATGAGCGCAGCATCCTCGAGGGGGTGTTCTCGCTGCGGGATACTCAGGTGCGCGAGGTGATGGTTCCCCGCTCCGGCATGGTGACCCTGCCGCTGGACGTGCGGTTTTCCCAGCTGATGGAGGCGGTGCACACAACCCATCACGCCCGCTTCCCGGTGATCGGCAGCTCCCTCGACGACGTGCGCGGTGTGCTGGACCTGCGTCGCCTGGCCGAACCGATCGCCCGTGGCCTGCTGCAGAGCGACTCCCCCCTGGTCCCCTTCGTTGCGCCGGTGCCGCGGGTGCAGGAGACCGCGTCGCTGGCGGAGCTGCTGCCCCTGATCCGCAGCGGTCAGCCCCTGCTGGTGGTGGTGGATGAGCACGGCGGCACCGAGGGGCTGGTGACCGTGGCCGACCTCACCGGCGAGATCGTGGGCGACGAGGACGATCCGGAGGGCGACGAGGACGACCTGCAGCAGCTCCAGGACGACAGCTGGCTGGTGGCGGGTGATCTGGAGATCTTCGAGCTGAACCGCCAGCTGGGCCTGCAGTTGCCCGAGGCCGATGGCCATCACACCCTGGCCGGTTTCCTGCTGGAACGGTTGCAGCACATTCCCAGTTCCGGCGAGAGCCTGCGCTGGAAGGGCCACCAGTACCTCATCACGG
Source organism: Vulcanococcus limneticus LL (assembly GCF_002252705.1). Lineage (GTDB taxonomy): Bacteria > Cyanobacteriota > Cyanobacteriia > PCC-6307 > Cyanobiaceae > Vulcanococcus > Vulcanococcus limneticus. The sequence continues at coordinate 44,662 of NZ_NQLA01000012.1, read as the reverse complement.
CCATGGACGGGCCTCGCATCGATCGGGTTCAGATCACCCGCCGCAGCTCCGAGGAGGTCGCCTGATCGCCGATAATTCCCAGCGCCCAGAGACCGACGCCATGAAGCCCGTCCGCGTTGGTGTCATCGGCATCGGCAACATGGGGTGGCACCACGCCCGGGTGCTGCGGCTGCTGCGCGACGCCGAGCTCGTGGGCGTGGCCGACCCCGACACCGCGCGCGGCCAGCTGGCGGTAGACCAGTTCGGCTGCCGCTGGTTCCCCTCCTACGAGGCGATGCTGCCGGAAGTGGAGGCGGTCTGCATCGCCGTGCCGACCCTGCTGCACCACCGGGTTGGGATGGCCTGTCTGCAGGCGGGCCTGCACGTGCTGATCGAGAAGCCGATCGCCGCTAGCCAGGAGGAGGCGGCCGAGCTGATCGGTGCCGCCGATGCCGCCGGTCGCCTGCTGCAGGTGGGCCACATCGAGCGCTTCAACCCGGCCTTCCGCGAGCTGGTGAAGGTGGTGGCCAATGAGGAGGTGGTGGTGCTGGAGGCGCGGCGCCACAGCCCCAACCCCGACCGAGCCAACGACGTGTCCGTGGTGCTGGATCTGATGATCCATGACATCGACCTGGTGCTCGAGCTGGCTGCCGCGCCGGTGGTGCGCCTGGCGGCGGCCGGTGGCCGTAGCGCCGAGGGCCCGATTGATTATGTCAACGCCACCCTGGGCTTCGCCAACGGGGTGGTGGCGAGCCTCACGGCCAGCAAGATGGCCCACCGCAAGATCCGCAGCCTCAGCGCCCACTGCCGCGGCAGCCTGGTGGAGACGGACTTCCTCAACCGCAGCCTGCAGATCCACCGCCGCTCCAACCTCTCCTTCAGCGCCGATCACGGCGAACTCCTCTACCGCAATGACGGCTTCATTGAGGAGGTGAGCACCTCGCCGGTGGATCCGCTGGTGGCTGAGCTGGAGCACTTCCTGCAGTGCGTGCGGGGCGAGGAGCAGCCGGCGGTGGATGGCCCCCAGGCCACCCGCGCCCTGCTGCTGGCTGACCTGATCGAGCAGTGCGTGGAGCAGCCCACCCTCTGCATGACCCTCGACAACCCGATCTGACCCGCCTGCGGTGTCTGCCTGGAGGCAGGGCGCTCAGCCCGCCTCCGCCAGCTCCCGGAGGGCCTGCAGTTGCCAGCGGCGGCACAGGGCTGGGGAGGAGCGGTAGAAGCGCTCCCAAGCCTCGGCCTTGTGCAGCGGGTAGAGATCCCGAGGCTGCTGGGGGTGCTCCTGCTCCCAGCCCACCCGTACCGCGTGGCCGATCACCACGTCGAGGGCCAGGTAGTCGTTGAAGTGCACCTGAGGGTTGGCGCCCACGAAGGCCATCAGGGTCACCAGGGTCTCGGTGCAGAGCTGGCGGTATTCAGCGGCCTCGATCTTGCTGAGCAGGTGCTCCACCAGGCTGGCGAAGTTGCGCTCCCCCGGTGTCTTCTCGCTCAGAAGCGGCGCGCTGTCCAGCCGGTTGCGGCGCTCCAGCTTGTCGCCGATCACCAGGCCGCGGCAGTGGTGCAGCAGATCCCAGATGCCGGGGTAGAAGTCGCGCGGCACCTGCTGCAGCGCGCCGAGCCGCTGGCGGTGCTGCAGCCAGCAGTTGCCGCGCGGCAGCTCGTCGAGGGGATCGGGCACCTCCCAGCGCACCCGGCCGCTCACATGCAGCTGCTCCTTGCGCTGCAGCGCTGCCTTGGCGTGCTCCACATCCGCCATCACGCGCCGCAGCTGGCGGCGGATCGCGTGGGGGGGCAGGTCGCAGAGGGCCTCGAAGGCCTCATCGGGTGCCAGATCCCGTTCCCCCGCCAGTTCGCTGGTGAGCAGAAGCAGCAGCTGGCCCAGCTGCAGGGTGAGGCTGCCGCTGAGCAGGGCCGGCTCCTGGCGGGCCAGGCCGTCGAGGGCCAGCAGCAGCTCCTGCTGCAGCACCCACTCCCGCCCGTCCTCGCCGCTGAAGCGCTGGATCATCGCCGCGATCACCTGGCTGCCCTGGGGCTGGGTGATCAGTGACTCGTTCGTGTAGTTGCGGCCCACTACCACCTGCTTCTGGCGCACCAGCAGGTCGGTGAGGGCATCCTCCAGCTGGGGGTGGATCAGGCCCAGGGAGCCGGCGCAGCGGCGCACCACGTTCCAATCGCCCTCGGCCAGGGCGCGGCGGTAGATCTCATCGAGCAGGGCCTGCAGGCTCACCCGGGCGCCGGGGCCCTGCAGCTGGGCCTCCGGCCCCAGGCGCCGCACCAGCTGCTCCAGCAGCTCCGCCTGCTCCGGCAGCGAGGTGCTGCGCCAGAGGCGCTCGGCCAGGTCGCTGATCGGGATCTCCTCGAGCTCCTGTTCCTCGGCCGCCGTGAGCGGCGCCACGCTGGTGCTGGAGCGCAGCAGCGGCCGGGCATCGGGCTCCCGTGGCGGCTGGGGCAGGGCAGCGGCCGCGGGCAAGTCCACCCACACCGCCTGATCCAGCAGCTCACCCAGGGGGGCGAGCTGCACCGGCACGCCCTCCAGCCGACCACTGCGCAGTTGCTGGCCCAGCCGCAGGATCGTCTCCGGATTGCGGCGGAACGGTGCCTCCGCCACCGGGATCAGCAGCAGCGGCGCGCCGCCGCCGCGCCAGTGGCGCTGCAGCTGGCTCACCTCAGTGGCCACCGCGTCCACCAACTGCTCCGGGTCGTCGGAGAGGTAGAAGGTGCCCTCCTCCAGCACCGCCGGCAGCACGGCCAGCAGCTCCCCACCCTGGCGGTAGAGGCGGGCGGTGGCCATGCTCTCCATCCGAACGGGCGGATGGCCGCTGAGCCCCAGCCTGGGGTTGGTTCCCACCGCCGCCATCCGCTCGGCCAGGTCGCGGGAGGGCACCACCCGCAGCCTGTCGCCAGCGGCGTCCGGCTGGGTCAACGGCAGCTCCGCGGCGGCCAGGCGCTCGGCGATGGCGGCGGTGGCGGGCACCAGGGCCACCAGCACCTGCTCGGCCCCGAGGCTGGCGCCCAGGCGCCGGCCGCTCGGATCGAGATCCTCCGGCAGCAGCAGACCGTTGAGCAGCAGCTCCGCCAGCCAGGTCAGGCTCTGGGTCCAGAGCAGGGGCACGTTCTCGTTGGGCACCCGCGGCTGGCTGCCGGGCTGGCGGCGCTCGGCGGCGATGGCGCCCTCCGGCACCAGGTACAGCTCGGGCAGCAGCGGCACGCCCTCCACGGGCACCGCCAGCTTGTCGAGGCGAGCCTTCCAGATCCAGGCCTCCCCCCAGCGCTCCTCGCAGCAGGCGGTGATCAGCTCGTAGGCCAGGAACAGCGGCCACTCGCACTCGATCCCCTCGAACTGGGCCAGCTCCTCCCGCTCGTAGTGCAGCCGGGCGTGGTCTTCCACCACCGTCTGGTGACCATCGCGGCGGAAGCGCTTGTAGCCGTAGGCCCCCCCCAGCTCGCGGCGGATCTTGGCGCGGGTGCGCTCCACCAGGGCCGGATCCTCCACGGCCCAAGCCGGGTAGCCGATCACCGACAGGCAGGCCGCATCCACCTCCTTGCTGGCCGATTCGCGTGGCAGCAGACCGTTCAGGGCCCGTCGCAGGCGCACGATCGCGTCGTGGGGGATGTGCAGGCGGCTGCGGCCGTCGCCGTGGGGGCCATAGAGGTCGAGGCCGTCGAGGGCTTCGAGGGCCGCCTTCACCAGGCCGATCGAGCTGGCGTTGCGCTCCGGCAGGCCGTGGTTGCCCTTGTCGCCCCGCTCCCAGATGCCGTAGTCCGCCACCCGATAGGCCCGGGCCACGTAGTACACCAGGTTCTGGAGGAAGTCCCGCTCGTGGGAGCTGTGCACCACCACCAGGCCGGAGCGGGTCAGCTGGGCCAGTTGCAGCAGGTAGAGGGCCGTGGCATCCAGCTGCAGGTGCCCCCAGCCGTCGTCGGGCACCACCGGGTTGCCGGAGCCCGTGTCGTACTTGGCGTGCAGGGAATCGAGCGGCGCCAGGCTGTGCTTGAAGCGCTCCACCTTGGCGGCCTGGCGCAGCATGGCGTTGAGCAGGCCACGCATCAGCTGCAGCACCCGCTGCTCCAGCTCGAACACCCGCGTGCTGGGCCCGTCCAGGCGCCGGTGGGCCAGGGCCAGTCCCCAGACGCACTGGATCGAATAGACGCAGTCGCGCACCCAGGCGTCGCCGTAGTTGCCATGCACCGTGTGGGCGGTGCTGGCGGGCAGCAGGCCTGTGATCGGATGCTGGCGCTGCAGCACCACCCGCTCGATCTGGCTGTCGAGTTGCGCCAGCACGCGGCGGGCCTCTGCCGGGACCAGCGGGCGGGGGGCGTCGGCGCCGCAGGCCAGGGGCGGGATCGGCGTCGCGTCGCCTGGGGCCAGCGGGGCGGGCAGGGAGGCGCTGGTGGAGGTCATGGCGCGGAGGACCGGGGGGCGCGGGTTGCCTGGGGGCGCGGCTGGGCGGGGCGCCGGCCATAGATTCTCCCGCGCGGCCCGACCGGCAGATGGCATCCATGGCGACCAACGGCCCCGGGGCGGGCAGCGGCTCCAGCGCAGGCCAGGGCTCCAGCAACCGCTCCGGTGGCGGGGCCGCCGGTGCCCCGCCCTCCTGGCGGATCACCCGGGTGCTGGGGGTGCCGGTGGCCGTCTGCGCCAATGTGTTCGCGGCGGCCCTGGAACTCAAGCAGCGCGGCGGCGGTCAGATCGTCACACTCAACGCCGAGATGACCATGGCGGCCCGGGCCAACCCGGGGCTGGGGGCGGCCATTGCCGCTGCCGACCTGGTGATCCCCGACGGCGCCGGCGTGGTCTGGGCCCTGGCGCGGCAGGGCTACCGGGTGCGGCGCAGTCCCGGTATCGAGCTGGCCCGGGCCCTGCTGGAGTACGGCGCCCGCCATGGCTGGCGGGTGGCCCTGGTGGGTGCCAGCCCTGAGGTGATGGCTGGCCTGCGTGAGCGTCTCGGCGCCGAAATTCCCGGGCTGAATCTGGTCTTCACGCTGCATGGCTACCAGGATCCGGCCCTCTGGCCCGCCCTGGAGGCGGGGCTGTGCGGCCAGCGCCCCGATCTGGTGCTGGCGGCCCTGGGGGTGCCCCGCCAGGAGACCTGGATCCAGCGCCTGCACCAGGGTCAGCCGGGCCTGTGGATGGGTGTGGGCGGCAGCTTCGACGTGTGGGCGGGCACCAAGCAGCGGGCCCCGGCCTGGATGGGCCGCCTGCAGATCGAGTGGCTCTATCGCCTGATCCAGGAACCCAGCCGCTGGCGGCGCATGCTGGCCTTGCCGGCCTTCGCCTGGCAGGTGCTGCGTCGCGGTTGAGGCGAGCCTCTGGGCGGCCACAAGAAAAGCGGTGGGCTGGGCGCCACACCGCTGGGGAGGTTCAGGTTGGGGGGGGTTGAGACTGGAGAGTCTCCGCCGACCGGACTGCATCAGGCGATCGGATTAGGAGCGACCTGCCCTCCCTCGGATCGGCCATCAGGCAGGGGCTGAGCGCAGCCAGACTTCGGCCAGAACGCGTTCCTGCCTGGGGCTCTCGTGGCTCAGCGGAAGCCGACGGAGGCCTGCCACACGAAGGCCAGCAGCAGGAAGAAGAGGGGGATGATCGGCAGGATGTCCACCAGGGGGCCGAAGGCCTGGTAGGCCTCGGGGAGCTGGGCCAGGGTCTGCAGGGCGTAGGCGGCCATCCCGGAATTCACTGAGCGTGAGGCGGACGCTACCACGTGTGAGCGGCTGGAGACTCCGGTTCCCAGGGAGCGAAATCCTCTGCAAAACAGCCGTCCTGGATCGCCTGGCCCATGGCCGTGGTGAAGCGGATCAGCTGGGTGATGTTGTGCAGGCTCAGGAGGATCTTGCCGAGCAGTTCCTCGCTCTTGATGAGGTGGTGCAGGTAGGCGCGGCTGTGGTTCTGGCAGGCCGGGCAGGGGCAGCCGGCATCGAGGGGCGTGTGGTCGTGCCGGAAGCGGGCGTTCTTCAGGTTCCAGCGCTCCCCACCCACCAGGGCCGCCCCATGGCGCCCGAGGCGGGTGGGGATCACGCAGTCGAACAGGTCGAAGCCGTTGGCCACGGCGATCGCCATCTCCCGCAGCGTGCCCACCCCCATCAGGTAGTGGGGCACGGCCTCCGGCAGCAGGGGGCCCACCTGGCGCACGATCCGGTGCATCTCCTCGGCGGGCTCGCCCACGCTTACCCCGCCCACGGCTATGCCCGGCAGGCCCATGGAGGCCACCACCCGGGCCGATTCAACCCGCAGTGCGGGGAAGCAGCCCCCCTGCACGATGCCGAACAGGGCCTGATCGGGCTTGCTGTGGCTGGCGATGCAGCGCTCCAGCCAGCTGTGGGTGCGGCGGCAGGCTGTGGCCACGTCGGCCTCGCTGGCGGGATAGGGCGGGCACTGGTCGAAGGCCATGGCCACATCGGCCCCCAGGGCCATCTGGATTGCCATCGAGCGCTCGGGGGTGAGCGCGATCCGGGCACCGTCGCGGGGGGAGCGGAACACCACGCCCTGGTCGTTGATCGTGTTGATGGCCCCCAGGCTGAACACCTGGAAGCCGCCGGAATCGGTGAGCATCGGGCCGTCCCAGCCCATGAAGCGGTGCAGCCCACCGGCCTCGGCCACGATCTGCTCACCTGGTTGGAGGTGCAGGTGATAGGTGTTGGAGAGCACCATCTGGGCGCCGGTGTCCCGCAGCTGGGACGCCGTGACTCCCTTCACCGTGCCCAGGGTTCCCACCGGCATGAAGCGCGGCGTGGTGACGACGCCGTGGGGGGTGTGGAAGCAGCCACAGCGGGCCCGGGTGCGGGGGCACTGTGCCGTGATCGTGAAGGGGAACGCAGCGCCATCTGGGCTGGCTGCCTCCGTGGCGGCTGGTGCGCGGCTGGCGCTCGTGGGACCCGGAGCGGCGGCGCCGTCGGGGGAGGTGGTGCCGCTCGCGCTCAAGGGGCCGGCTGGGGGCAGGGTCTGCGGCGACCCTAGGTGCCGGTCGCGGCAGGATTCCCCCGCACCCCCGGCCCCCGCGCCCCATGGCCCGATCGCCCCAGCCCAGCGCCCCGTCCTGGCTGGCGGACCTGGCGGGAGCCTGGGTGTTCTATTCGGTGCTGCCCCTGCCGCCGGGGCTGCGGCCCCGCTTTGAGCGCATCGCCCGCTTCGCGCCCTGGATCGGTCTGCTGATCGGTGGACTGGAGGCCCTGCTCTGGGCGGCGGGCGAGGGGCGGCTGCCCCGGCTGGCCCAGGTGGCCCTGGTGCTGGCCCTCGGGATCTGGATCAGCGGCGGTCTGCACCTCGATGGCGCCATGGACACTGCCGATGGCCTGGCCGCCGGCCGCGAGCGCTGCCTTGAGGCCATGGACGACAGCCGCGTTGGGGCCAGCGGCGTGCAGGCCATGGTCCAGCTGCTCCTGTTGCGGGTGGCCGCCCTGGCGATGCTGGCGGCGGCGGCCCCCTGGGCGCTGGCATGGGCGGCGGTATGGGGCCGGATCGCGCCGCTGGTGGCGATGCAGGCGTTTCCCTATCTGCGCGCCCAGGGCACGGCCGGTTTCCACCGCCGCCACTGGCGGGGCCTGCTGCTGGAGTTGGTGCCGGCCGCGCTGTTGCTGGGGTCGCTCACGGCTGCAGCCCTGGCGTGGGCCGCAGGCGGCTGGTGGTGGCAGGGCTGGCTGGGGCTGCTGCCGGCCCTGCTGGTGCCCTGGCGGCTGGGGCGGCGCCTGGGCGGCCACAGCGGTGATAGCTATGGCGCCTGCGTGGAGTGGACCACCAGCTGGAGCCTGCTGCTGTTCGCCTTGGCGCGGCTGAGGCTGGGGTAGTGGAGTGGTGCTGTCTCGGCCGGGTGGCTGGACTGGCCGGGTTCAGGTTCCAGGCAGGCTCAGCTGGAAGGCGTTGCCCTCGGTTGGCAGGGCCGGATCCAGGGCCGCGGGCGGCACCACCAGGCTGAGGTCGCCGCCCAGGCTGCGGGCCAGGTCCCGCGCCAGCGCCAGCCCCAGGCCGCTGCCGCTGAGCCCTTGGCCGCTGCTGCCCCGCACCCCCCGCTGGAAGATGGCGTCCCGCTCCAGCACCGGGATGGCCGGGCCACCGTCCCACACCGTCAGGTTCAGCCGCGCCTGAGCTCCCCCGGGTGTCCTGCTCTCGGATGTGCCGCTGTCCGACGTGCTGCAGTGCAGCCCCATGGCGGAGCCGGCGGGGCTGTAGCGGAAGGCGTTCTCGAGCAGATTGGCCACGATCTCGCCCACGGCGCCGCCATCGCCCCGCCAGCTGGGTAGGGCGGCGGGGCCGTGCCAGGGCCGTCCCTGCAGGCTGGCGGTGGCGCTGGCCCGCTCCAGCAGCGGCGTGAGGATGGCCGGCAGCGACTGGGGGGTCTCGCCCGCGAGGCCGGCGGGCAGCAGCAGGCGAGCGCCTTCGGGAGCGGCGACCATCAGGGCGCCTGAGGGTGCGGCCGGCTCCACGGCCGGGGCCGCCAGCAGGTCGATGGCATCCACGTAGCGGTTCAGCTGCCGCTGCTCGCCCAGCAGCTGGTCCACCAGGGTGCGGTTGCCCGGGTCCCCCTCCAGGCGCCGCAGCAGCAGCTGGCCGAAGGTGCGCAGGGCCGCCAGGGGGTTACGCAGCTGGTGCACCAGCAGCCGCAGCTGTTCGTCGCGGCGGTCCAGCTCCCGGCCCAGGCGCTGCTGTTCCAGGTCGAGCCGCAGGGCCTCGGTGAGGCAGCGGGCGGTGGCGTCGAGCCGGTCCCCCAGATCCCGGGGCCAGGGCCAGTGCTCCGCATCCACCCGCAGGGCCCCCAGCAGAAGGCGGTCATCGCGCAGGGCCAGCCAGCGCCGGGCTTGTCCTTGGGCGGTATCGCTGGCGGGGCTGGGGCTGGTTCCGCCGCCGGGGCTCGGCCTCGGGTCCGCCGGCAGGGTCGGCTGGTGCGGCCACTGGCCGATTGGCACCAGCGACGGCTTGCCGTCCTCGCCCGGCAGGGCCAGGTAGACCACCAGCGCCAGCAGATCCGGACGATCGGTGAACTGGGCGAGCTGCTGGTCAAGCAGGACCAGAAACCGCTTGGAGACTTGCATCTGGGGCGGTGTCAGAGCTGGGCCTCGGCCCTGATCCCGAAAGTTTTCGGAATCCGCGTTCGAAATCTGGGAAAAAGTCTTAAGATGCCTGTATCGACCAATACCTCGCAGCCCGGGAGCGGGCGGCGCGGCGTCGACCCGATGGCCCTGCTTGCGGTTTTCTGCAAACAAGGCTACAGCAGGAGAAGTCTCGTTCCTCTGCTGCCGGGCGGTCCCAACGGCGTGCTTGCGCGCCGCGATCACCCGTGTCTTTGGCCACTCCCTCTCGGGGTGTTCCACGTCGGCTAGGCCCTTCGGGTCTCTTCGACTTGGGCGCCCTGATGGGATGGCGCCGTTGTTCCGAGTTCTCCTGCCCGCAGGCCCCCTGCCCGCAGACCCTCGGTGGCGACTCCGCTCCCGGTTCTCAGACGTATGGGCGTTGCCGACTCCGGCTGCCGCTCCCGCGACACGCCGACCCTTGCCGACCGCTGCGATCCTCTCCGACACAGCCGTCCCCATCCCTCCGTTCCTCAGCCTCCCCTCGGGGAGCTTCACTCCATGTCCAAGAAGCGCAAGCGGATCAGTCGCCGTCGCCTGGCGGGCCAGCGGGTTCTGGCCCATGTTGTGACCCACAACATCGAAACCGGCGACCACAAGCCCGTTACCGCGGCCCGTCGCTACATCGCCGAGCAGACCATCGTGCCGCCGGCGCTGCTGAACGTGCGTCGCAACGAGCACACCACCGATCGCTTCTTCTGGGGCGAGAAGGGCCTGTTCAGCGCCCAGTACGCCGAGGAGAACCACTTCTTGTTCCCCTCCCTGCGCGCCATCGTCGATCGCATCGGCGAGGACACCCTGTTTGCCGGCCTGGAGTCCATGGCCGCCGACGACTGGGAGGAAATGGAGGAGTACGAATACGCCTTCGTCTGATCGACCTCGCGTCGAGCGCTGGCAGAGCGGCTCCTGACCGGCTTTTCCTCCCTGCCTCTCGCTCGCGTTCAACTCCCTCGCCGGCCCCGGATGGGGCCGGCTTTTTGCTGGCCCAGCCCCGGCGGCCCTCCCGCGCTCAGACCCTCGGATCGGGTGCCCCCAGGCACGCCTGCACGAACCGGCGGATCGCCGGCAGCGCCCCGGCATCGATTGTGTGGCCGCCAGCGAAGGCCAGCAGCTCGGCCGGTTGGCCCGCCGCCTCCAGCAGCCGCTGCAGCTCCAGGCTGGCCTCGAACGGCACCACCGGATCCTGCTCACCGTGGCTGAGCAGCACCGGGCACAGGGGTGGCTGCGGACGCCAGTCGGGGTGGGGATAGCCGCTGCAGGCCACCAGGCCGGCCAGGGGCAGACCGCTGCCGGCATCGAGGGCCATGGCCCCGCCCTGGGAGAAGCCCAGCATCACTGTCCGCTGCAGGGGCACGCTTGCCCCCAGCTGCTCCAGCCGCCGCCGCAGGGCGGCGCGGGCGGCGGGCAGCTGCTCCCAGTCGATCGGCTGCAGGTCGTACCACTGGCGGCCGGCGCCGTAGGGGTGGGGATGGGGGGCCCGCAACGCCACCACGTTCACCTGGGGATCCACCAGCAGCTCGGCCAGATCCAGCAGGTCGTCGGCGTCGGCGCCCCAGCCGTGCAGCAGCACCAGCCGCCGCTCAGCCTCCGCGGGGCCGAGCTGGATCTGGTCGGGCTCGGGGCTGGGAAGGTTGGCCATGGCGTCGGGCAGAGGGTGGGCGGGAGCGAGGGGGTGGAGCCGGCGGCAGCCAGCGGGGCGGGAGCGCCGCTGCCTCTCTCGCTGCGTAGGTTGGCCCCAGAACCGCTGCTGCAGCCATGGCGCCCACGGCCCTCCTGAGTGTGTCGAACAAAGAGGGACTCGTGCCGCTGGCCCAGGGGTTGCTCGCGGCCGGCTACCAGCTGATCTCCAGTGGCGGCACCGCAGCGGCCCTGGCCGCCGCCGGCCTGCCCGTGACCAAGGTGGCCGAACATACCGGTGCCCCCGAGATCCTGGGGGGCCGGGTCAAGACCCTGCACCCCCGCATCCACGGCGGCATCCTCGCCAAGCGCTCCGAGCCCTCCCACGAGGCCGATCTGCAGGCCCAGGGCATCGCTCCCATCGATGTGGTGGTGGTGAACCTCTATCCCTTCCGCGAGACCATCGCCGCCCCGGATGCGACCTGGGAGGTTGCGATCGAGAACATCGACATCGGCGGCCCCGCCATGGTGCGTGCCGCCGCCAAGAACCACGCCGACGTGGCGGTGCTGACTGATCCCGGCCAGTACGGCGCCTTCCTTGGAGCCCTGCAGGCCGGGGCCATCACCGGGGAGCTGCGCCGCCGCCTGGCCCTCCAGGCCTTCCGCCACACCGCCGAGTACGACACCGCCATCAGCACCTGGCTGGCCGGCCAGCTGGGCGAGTCCGAGGCCACAGGTGCTCAGCGCCTGAGCCTCGATCTGGTCGCAAAGCAGACCCTGCGCTACGGCGAGAATCCCCACCAGGGCGCCACCTGGTTCGCCGACCCCGGCGCGGGCCTCGCTGGCGGCGTTCAGCTCCAGGGCAAGGAGCTCAGCTACAACAACCTGATCGATCTGGAGGCGGCCCTCGCCACCGTGCGCGAGTTCGGCTATGGCGGGGCCGGGGCCGGCTCCCATCTGTTCCAGCCCGCCGCCGTGGTGGTGAAGCACACCAACCCCTGCGGCGTGGCCACCGGCAGCGGCAGCGCCGATGCCCTGCAGCGGGCCCTCGACGCTGACCGTGTCTCGGCCTTCGGCGGCATCGTGGCGATCAACGGCGCGGTGGATGGCGTCACCGCCGCCCAGCTCACAAGCCTGTTCCTGGAGTGCGTGGTGGCGCCCTCCTTCAGCCCGGAGGCCCGCGAGGCCCTGGCCGCCAAGGCCAACCTGCGCCTGTTGGAGCTGCCCCCAGAGGCGATCGCACGGGCGTCGCGCCAGCAGCTGCGCAGCGTGCTCGGCGGCGTGCTTGTCCAGGAGCTCGACGATCAGCCGGTGGATGAGAGCGCCTGGCAAGTGGTGAGCCAGCGCCAGCCCACTGCCCAGGAACTCGAGGACCTGCGCTTCGCCTGGCGCCTGGTGCGCCACGTGCGCTCCAATGCCATCACCGTGGCCAAGGGCGGCCAGAGTCTGGGCATCGGCGCCGGCCAGATGAACCGGGTTGGCTCAGCACGTCTGGCCCTCGAGGCCGCCGGCGAGCGGGCCCGGGGCGCCGTGCTGGCCAGCGATGGCTTCTTCCCCTTCGACGACACCGTGCGCCTGGCGGCCGACCACGGCATCGGCGCCGTGATCCAGCCGGGCGGCAGCGTGCGCGATGCTGAGTCGATCCAGGCCTGCGACGAGCTGGGCCTGGCGATGGTGGTCACCGGCCGCCGCCACTTCCTGCACTGAGCGGCCCAGGGGCGCTGCCCTGAACGGCGGCCGGGTGCGGGCCGGCAGTAGCTTCACAGCCTCCGCCGCTCGCCTGCGCCCCATGCCGGACGCCCTCGCCTTCAACCTCAACTTTGTGCACCCGCTGACGATGTGGGTGCTGCTGGCCTTGAGCGGCTACGCGATGCTGCTGGGCATCAAGGCCAAGAAGACCCGCACCGCCGACGCCGAGGCCCGCAAGGAGCTGATCAAGGGCCAGTTCGCCAAACGCCATTACCTGTTCGGCAGCGCGGTGCTGGCGGTGATGGTGCTCGGCACCTTCGGCGGCATGGCCGTCACCTACCTGAACAACGGCAAGCTGTTCGTGGGTCCCCACCTGCTGGTGGGCATCGCCATGACGGTCCTGCTGGTGCTGGCCGCAGCCCTCTCGCCGCTGATGCAGCAGGGCAACCTGATCGCCCGCAAGGTCCACGTCGGCCTGAACATGAGCGTGATGACCCTGTTCCTGTGGCAGGCCTTCACCGGGTTGCAGATTCTCAACAAGATCTGGGAAAACCGCCCGGCCTGAGCGTCACGGCTGTGGTCGACCGGGCGGGGGCTCAGAACTGGGCCCGCCGCCTCGGTGGGCAGTCCAGGCCGTGAGTGGCGTGGAAATCCTCCTGCACCTTCCAGGTGAGCCGACGCGAAATCTGGCGCACGATCTGGCGGAGCAGATGGTCGCCGCTGCTCTGCACCAGGCTTTCGGGCAGCAGGCCGATCACGGCCGGCAGCCTGATCCACACGCTCAGATCCAGCTCCCAGCGCACCAGCGTGAGGCCTCTGCCCTGGCCTTCACCTTTCGCCTGCTGGTCGAGCCGCAGGGCCGCATTGAAGCCCACGTCGTAGAGCTCCTGCAGGCTGGGCTGGAAGCGCTCGGCTGGCACCGTGACGATGCGGTAGACCCCCTGGCTCTGGGGCAGCAGCTCCAGGCCAATGGTGGGCTCCACCTCGAAGCCGAAGTTGCCGAACTTGCCTAGGGTGAGCTGGTAGCCGTTGGGCCCGAGCCCGCCCACCTGCATCGGCGCAGCGCAACGACGGAACCATCCCTCGTGGCGATCCAGGTAGCTGGCCACCAGTGCCGGCTCGGCCCACATCTCCATCAGGTCGGCGAACTGGCTGCGGTAGCAGCGCACCCGGGGGTCGCTGCTGGAGCGCAGGGGCCCCAGCAGGTCGGTGTCGAGAGCGGCACTGGTGAGGGAAGTGGTCAACGCGCTCCGAAGGGTCCGATCGCTGCTCAGGCGAGGGAGATCAACCAATGTAACGGCGGCCTGGAGGTGAGGTCGCAGCCGTTGTGACAGCGGCGGCGGATTGCAGGTGTGCGGGGGAGTGGGTGCCCGTCTCCAAGGGCGGGGGCCCAGAGACGTCGCTCAGGCGTCGCTCAGGGCCATCAGCTGGCGGATCACATCCTCCACCACCCGATCGGGGGTGGAGGCGCCTGAGGTGATGCCCACCCGCAGCGGGCCCTCGGGCAGGAAGGGCTCCACCGTTTCCAGGTCACCGCCGAGGGGCATGTGCTCGATGCGGTTGCCCGGTCCGATGCGCTCGGGGGTGTCGATGTGGAAGGAGAGGATCCCGCGGCTCACAGCGATCTCCTGCAGGTGGGTGGTGTTGGAGGAGTTGTAGCCACCGATCACCACCATCAGATCGAGGGGCTCATCCACCAGGGCGAACATGGCGTCCTGACGCTCCTGGGTGGCGTCGCAGATGGTGTTGAAGGCCAGGAAGTGCTCGTTCAGCTGGGTGGGGCCAAAGCGCTGCAGCATGGTGCGCTCGAACAGCCGGCCGATCTCCTCGGTTTCGCTCTTGAGCATGGTGGTCTGGTTGGCGACGCCCACCCGCACCAGGTCCCTGTCGGGATCGAAGCCGGGGGAGCAGGCCTTGGCGAAGCGGGCCATGAACACGTCGCGGGCGGCGGCCCGGCTGGCGGGATCGCCGGTCTCGGCGCCGGCCAGGATGTAGTCGCTCACCATCTGGGCCTCGGCCAGATCCAGCACCACCAGATAGGTGCCGGCGAAGGAGCTGGTGGCCAGCGTCTCCTCGTGCTTCACCTTGCCGTGGATGATCGAGGTGAAGGCGTGCTTCTTGTGCTTTTCCACGGTGTTCCACACCTTGGACACCCAGGGACAGGTGGTGTCCACGATGTGGCAGCCGCGCTCGTTGAGCAGCTGCATCTCCTGCACGGTGGCGCCGAAGGCCGGCAGGATCACCACATCGCCGCTGGCCACCTCGGAAAAGTCCTTCACGCCACCATCCACGGGGATGAACAGCACGTTCATCTCACGCAGGTGATGGTTCACCGAGGGGTTGTGGATGATCTCGTTGGTGATCCAGATCCGCTCGGTGGGGTAGTGGCGGCGCGTCTCGTAGGCCATGGCCACGGCCCGCTCCACACCCCAGCAGAAGCCGAAGGCCTCGGCCAGCTTCACGCTCAGGCGGCCGTGGCGCAGCTCGTAGCCGTTCTCGCGGATGCTGGCGACCAGGTCGCTCTGGTAGGCCTGCTCCAGGCTGCCGGCCACCTCGTCGGCCCGGCCGAAGCCGCGACGGTTGTAGCGATCCGAGTGGTGCAGGGATCGCTTGAACGCGCGGGTATCCACGGCGGTAGAGCACGGTGGAGCAACTCTATGGGGCCCCTGCGGGCGCTGGGCCCAGTGGAAAGCCCCCCGGCGGTGAGGCCGGGGGGCTTGGGGGTGGGCCCGTTGACGCCGGGGAACGGCTTCAGAGGGCCGTCTCGCCGCGGTCCCCCGTGCGAATGCGGATGGCCGTCTCCACGGGGGTGACGAAGATCTTGCCGTCACCGATCTCGCCCGTGCGGGCGGCTTCTGTGATGGCCGCGATGGCTGCGTCGACCTTGTCGTCGGCCACCACGGTGGTGATCCTCACCTTGGGCAGGAACTCCACCGTGAATTCGTTGCCGCGGTAGCGCTCGATCTGTCCCTTCTGGCGCCCAAAGCCTCGGACGTCGTTGATGGTCATGCCCAGGATGTCGATGGCAACGAGGGCGGTCTTGATGGCGTCGACCTTGGAGGGACGCACCACGGCGGTGATCTGTTTCATCGGGGTCTCAGTAGGTCATGGGGTCGTACGCCTCTTCGCCGTGGGCCACGAAGTCAAGGCCGCGCTCTTCCTCCTCAGGGGTGACGCGTAGGCCGACGGTGGCGCCCACGATCCAGAGGATCACGGCCGTGCCGATGCCAACGAAGCCATAGGAGATGAGCACGGCCTTGATGTGGGCCACAAACAGGCCGGCGTTTCCGCTCTTGGCCAGGATTTCCGCCGACTTGGGGAAGTAGTCGGCCGGCACCAGGGCGGGTACCGCGAGCAGGCCGGTCAGCAGAGCTCCCACCGTACCGCCAACTCCATGGACAGCGTAGGCATCCAGGGAGTCGTCAAACTTGATGGCAGACTTGATCTGGACGGCGATGTAACAGGCGGCGGCCGTGGCTGCCCCGATGATCAGGGCCTGGGGTATGTAGACGAAACCGGCGGCGGGGGTGATGCCCACCAGGCCAGCCACGGCGCCGGTGGCTGCTCCCACGGCGGTGGGCTTGCCATCCCGGAACCATTCGATCAGGCACCAGGTGAGCAGGGCCGTGGACGCGGAGAGTGTGGTGGTGAGGAAGGACAGGCCTGCGGCCGATGCGGCGAAGTAGCTGGCGCCGTTGAAGCCAAACCAGCCGAACCACAGGAGACCGGCACCCAGCAGGATGAAGGGCACGTTATGGGGCGGCCGCTTGCTTTCGGGGAAGTTGCTGCGGGGGCCAACGATGGCCGTAGCAACGAGGGCGCCGACACCGGCGGCGATGTGCACCACGGTGCCACCGGCGAAATCAATGGCACCGATCTCACCGAAGGGACCGATGAAGCCACCGCCCCAGACCATCTTGGCCATCGGGCAGTAGATGAAGAGGCTCCAGAGCAGGGAGAACCAGAACCAGGCCTTGAAGTTGATGCGCTCTACCAGGGCCCCTGAGATCAGGGCCGGCGTGATGATCGCGAACATGCCCTGGAACAGGGCGAAGGACGTGGCCGAGATGGAGAAGCCATCGGCAAGGGGGGCATCGCCGAGCTCACCACCCACACCATTGAGCCACATCTGGCCGAGGCCCCCGATGAAGGGGCTACCGAAGCCGGTGTCGAAGGAGAGGCTATAGCCGATCACGACCCACAGCACCCCGACGAGCCCCATCAGGAAGAAGCTCATCATCATGGTGTTGAGCACGTTCTTGGCGCGGGTGAAGCCGCCATAGAAGAACGCCAGGCCGGGGGTCATCAGCAGCACCATGGCCGAGCCCATCAGCATCAGCAGGGTGTCGGCCCCGTTGGTGGGGACCTTCTGCAGAGCGGCCTTGGCGGATCCTGCCATCAGGGGCAACAGGGCGGCGCCGAAGGCCAGCAGCATCACGGCATAGCGCTTGAGTTCAGGCTCTTGGACCTTGGCCAGTACCTTGGTGCGGAAGCGGTCGAAAACAGCGAGCGGGGTGGGACCACCGCCCGCCATAGGGACATGGGTCATCGTGGGGGGCAACCTCATGGGGGTTCGCCTGGACACCATCCACGACTCCAGGGTTCCAGCCGGTAACAATCGGTACAAAACCGTGGCTGGGTCGTGGCCGGAGTGGCCTCGGCCCCGTGATCGCTCAGTCCTCTGTGCCTCCCCTTTCCCCAATCTGTCGATGGGAACAGGCCCCCGGGTGTGGCCGGAGGACCTGGGTTGAACAGAGCTGGACCAGCTATTTCTCCGTGCGATCAGTTGCTGGTGGAGACGAAGTCGGGATAGGCCTCCATGCCGTGTTCGCCGATATCGAGGCCTTCAACCTCTTCCTTCTCGGTGACGCGGATGCCACCGAAGATGGCCCCGATGATCGACCAGACAATCCAGGAGCTCACGATCGCGAAGATCGCGAAGGCCAGCACACCCACGATCTGAACACCGAGCTGGTTGAAGCCATGGCCGGTGAGCAGGCCCTTGTCGGTGTTGAAAAGGCCAACTGCCAGGGTGGCCCAGATGCCGCAGGTGCCGTGCACCGAGAAGGCACCCACCGGATCGTCGATTTTCAGCTTGTCGACCAGGGCTACGGAGAACACCACCAAGACGCCGGCGATGAAGCCCACCACCCAGGCGGCCGGCATCGAGAAGCCGTCGCAACCGGCGGTCACGCCCACCAGGCCGGCCAGGATGCCGTTGATGGTCATGGTCAGGTCGGGCTTACCACCGGTGAACTGGCTCAGCAGGGTGGCGGAAATGCCACCGCCAGCGGCGCCGAGGGTCGTGGTGACGGCGATATAGGGCACCTCGGGGGCCATAGAAAGCCAGGAGCCAGGGTTGAAGCCGTACCAGCCGAGCCAGAGGATCAGGCAGCCCAGGGTGGCGATGGCCAGGTTGTGGCCGGGGATGGCCTGGGGCTTGCCGTTGGTGAACTTGCCGATGCGGGGGCCAAGCAGAATGGCGCCGATCAGCCCTGCCCAGGCACCGAAGGAGTGCACCACGGTGGAGCCGGCGAAGTCGATGAAGCCGAGCTTGTTGAGCCAGCCCTCACCCACGTTCCACTGCCAGGAGCCGGAGATCGGATAGAGGACCCCCACCAGCACCAGAGAGAAGATCACGAACTCACCAAACTTGATCCGCTCAGCCACCAGGCCGGACACGATCGTGGCGGCGGTGCCGGCGAAGGCGGCCTGGAAGAGGAAGTCAACGCTCGGGACCAGCTTGCCCTCGGTCACCATCTCAGGGGTGACGGTGGGGTCAAAGAACAGACCGCCGAATTTGAACCAACCAGGAATCACCCAGTCGGCGTTGTACATGATCTTGTAGCCGATGAACCAATAGGCCGTCACCGCCAGGGCGAAGACGATCAGGTTCTTGGCCAGGATGTTGACGGCGTTCTTCTGGCGGCACATTCCGGCTTCCACCATGGCGAAGCCGGCGTTCATGAAGATCACCAGGGCGGCGCAGATCAACAGGAACATGTTGTTGGCCAGAAAGGCCGGGGTGAGCTCAGGCAGCTCAGCCGCGTGGGCCGAGAGGTTGAACACCCCAAGGCCCGCCAAGGCAATGGGCACGCAAGCGAGCCAGGTCAGGTTGCTCTGGGAGGACAGCCCCCGCAGGCGACCGAGGAGCAGGGGCGGCGCCTCCAGCAGGCTGGCGTCCTGCAGGCGACGCGGGCCGGAGCGGCGCGGTGCTGGCAATGGAATGGACATCGGTGAGTGGGGAATCCTCAGGTGTGGAACGGCTGGCCCCTTCCACGGACTGGGCAAGATTCCGGCAAGAGCTCCGCACGCAATGTTCCCTTTGCTACGAAATTGCCGATTGCTGGGTGCCTGCGGCCGCGCCGGTGCGCCCATTCCGCTCCATCGGCGTTCGTAGGGCTACACCCCCGGTTAAGGAGCATTGCGAATCCTGGAAAATGTTCGCAATGAACACTTGGGATTGGCTAAATATGCATCGAAGGACAAAACGTTGGATGGAGTGCGCGAGTCGGCCTGTGGGCGCGAGTCGTGCCCGGCCTGGCCATTGCCCCGCCGGCTCCATTGGAAGTAGCCCACCGCATGGCGAAGCAACGCTCCTTTCCGCGAAGCGGGCCCGGCCCCTGGCCGGTGCATCCCCCAACCCTTCGAGGCCTGGAACCGTGTCCAAACCCACCCTTTGCTATCGCGGCGTCGCCTACGACCCCGCCCAGCGTCGCCCTCTCGAGTCCCCCGCCCCGGTCGAGCACGTCTACCGCGGCCAGCACTACACCGCCCCCCTCGCCCATGCGGCGGCCCCCCTGGATCCGGCTCTGGAGCTGCACTACCGCGGCAGCGTCTATCACCATCGCCAGGCCGAGGCGGCGGCAGAGGTGCGGAGCGCCGCCCAGGATCTTGCCGCTGTCTGAGGCCTCACTGCCCTGGGCCCAACCTGACTGCCCTGGGCCCAGTAACAGCGTTCTCACGCATCCGTGGGTTGGATCCGTAGTGACGGCTACGTGCCGCGATGCCGGCTGGGTGCTCAATGGCCCCAGCCACACCATGGTGCCCCCGCATGGATCTCTCGCTCACCGCCGTGGCCTCGGGCTATCGGGTGATGCCCGAATCGGCCCTGGGCCTGCTCTGGCTGCAGACCCACTTCGAGCCTGAAACCTGGGACCTGGTCTGCGAGGGCCGGGTCCAGCTCAGCGCCGCCTCGATCGGCAGCCTCTGCGCCGATGCCCGTGGCGCCGGGCTGGCGCTGCACGGTGCACCCGTGCCGGCCTAGGCGCGGCTCTGCACGGCCGCCAGTCCCCGCCAGTGCACCGCCTCGTCGCTGAAGGCGTAGACACAGGGCAGCACCTCCACCCCGGCCACCAGGGCCTGGCGGAACAGCTCGCCGTAGCGGGGGTCGGCGCTGTCGCCGGGGGCGAAGCGGCTCACATCCGAGCGGCTCAGGCAGGGCACCAGCACGGCCCGCGCCTCGGGCAGCAGGCCGATCAGTTCCTCCAGGTGCTTCTGACCCCGCTCGGTCACTGTGTCGGGAAACAGGGCCAGATCGCCATCGGTCCAGGTGGTGTTCTTCACTTCCACGTAGATCGGCCTTGGATCGGGCGCGCCCGCCGCGGGGGTCAGCAGCAGGTCGATGCGGCTGCGGCGGTTGGGGCCATAGGGCACCTCGGCCCGGATCGCCTCGATCGGGCCCAGCCAGGCCCCCAGCAGCCCCGCCTCGATCGTGGCCCGCACCAGCCGGTTGGGCAGGGCCGTGTTGATGCCCACCCAGATCGGCTGGCCATCGGCGCCGGCCACCTCGGCCTGCTCCCAGGTCCAGGCCAGCTTGCGGGTGGGGGAAGGGGCGTGGCGCAGCCGCACCCGGCCGCCCGGATGGAGCACGCCGGTCATCGGACCGGTGTTGGGGCAGTGGGCGGTCACGACCTCGCCGGAGTCGAGTTCCACATCGGCGAGGAAGCGCTTGTAGCGCTTCAGCAAGACTCCCTCCCGCAGGGGGTCCAGCGGCAGAACCACCACGGGACTGCTGCTGGCGTTGGTGCCGGAGCTGGAACGGGAGCTGGCACTGGCGGGGCTGGTCGACATCGGCGGGGCAGCGCCCGGGGCACAGGGGAGGACCGGCTGCGGGGCCGGCGGTGTGCCCATGCTGCCGTGGGGAGCGGAGGGGAGAATCCCCGCAGCTGAGGGCCTGCGGCCTCCCGGATGAGTCAATCGCTGCGCCGCATCGCCCTGATCGTGGCGGTGGCCACGGCCCTGAGCAAGGTGGCCGGGCTGGTGCGCCAGCAGGTGATCGCCGCCGCCTTCGGCGTGGGCCTCGCCTACGACGCCTACAACTACGCCTATGTGCTGCCCGGATTCCTACTGATCCTGCTGGGGGGAATCAACGGGCCGTTCCACAGCGCCATGGTGAGCGTGCTGGCGCGCCGCCCCCGGGCGGAGGGGGCCCACGTGCTGGCGGCGATCAACACCCTGGTGGGGGCGGGGCTGATCGGTGTGACCGTGCTGCTGTTCGTGTTTGCCGATCCGCTGATCACCCTGGTGGGGCCGGGGCTGGACGGCCCGCGCCACGCCATCGCCGTGCTGCAGCTGCGCTGGATGGCGCCGATGGCCCTGTTCGCCGGTCTGATCGGGCTGGGCTTCGGGGCCCTCAACGCCGCCGATGAGTTCTGGCTGCCCTCGGTGAGTCCGCTGCTCTCCAGCGTGGCGGTGATCGTCGGCCTGGGGATTCTCTGGTGGCAGCTGGGCCCGGCGATTGCCCTGCCCGAGCAGGCGCTGCTGGGCGGCGCCGTGCTGGCGGGCACCACCCTGCTGGGGGCGATCCTGCAGTGGCTGATCCAGCTGCCGGCCCTGGCGAAGCAGGGCCTGCACAAGTTCCAGCTGGTCTGGGACTGGCATCACCCCGGAGTCAAGGAGGTGTTGCAGGTGATGGGGCCGGCGACCCTCTCCTCGGGGATGCTGCAGATCAACGTGTTCACCGACCTGTTCTTCGCCTCCGGGATCGTGGGGGCGGCTGCCGGCCTGGGCTACGCCAACCTGCTGGTGCAGACCCCCCTGGGCCTGCTCTCCAACGCCCTGCTGGTGCCGCTGCTGCCGGTGTTCGCCCGGCTCACCGCCCCAGAGGACCGGCCGGAGCTGATCGGCCGCATCCGCCAGGGGCTGATGCTCTCCAGCGCCTCGATGTTGCCCCTGGGCGGGCTGATGGTGGCCCTGGCCGGGCCGATCGTGGCGCTGATCTATGAGCGCGGAGCCTTCGATGCCACGGCCGCGGCCCTGGTGGGGGGGCTGCTGATGGCCTACGGGGTGGGCATGCCCGCCTACCTGGGCCGCGACGTGCTGGTGCGGGTGTTCTACGCACTCGGCGATGGCACCACCCCGTTCCGCTTCTCGATGGCCGGCATCGGCCTCAACGTGGCCTTCGACTGGACCCTGGTGGGCGGGCCGACCCCCTGGGGGCTGCAGCTCCCGGCCCTGAATTTCGGGGCGCCGGGGCTGGTGCTGGCCACCGTGGCGGTGAATGTGATCACCTGCCTCGGCCTGCTGCTGGCCCTGCAGCGGCGGCTGGGTGGGATGCCCCTGCGGGCCTGGGCCCGCGACAGCCTGCTGCTGCTGCTGGCGGCCCTGCTGGGGTCTTTGGCGGCCTGGGGGCTGTCGGTGGGGATCGCCTGGCCCGCCAACCTGTGGGGCCGCCTGGTGGAGTGCGGTTTTGCCAGCGGCGTGGGCCTGCTGGCCTATGGGCTGGTGGCCTCGGCGGCCGGCGTTCCGGAGGTGCGGGATCTGGCCCTGCAGCTGCGGCGCAAGCTGCCGGGTGGCGCCTGAGGCTCAGAGCTCCACCACCCGCTCCTCGCGCACCTGCACGGGGATCTCCAGGTGGCTGCGACCCACCATTTCGGGGCCGTCGATCGAGAAGATGCGGGCCTCGATGCCGAAGTCGCGGAAGGCCGTTTCCAGTTCCTGGATCAGCGCCTTCTCCACCTGGGCCTCGGCATCCACCACCTTGCCGATCAGGCGGCTGCCGAGCCGGCCGATGCGCTGGCGCATCACCTCGCGGGCGTTGGTGACCTGGATGACCAGCACAGAGCCGCGGCGGCGTTGAGGCGCAACCCTATCCGGCGCACACTGGCGCGACAAGCGTTTTGGCCCGGCACCGCCTCTGGCTAGCCAGGGCTGATTCAGTTGGCCCGTTCCGCCAGCAGCTCTTCGAGATCCTGCAGCTGGCCGGCGGGGACGAGCCGGGCCAGGGGCAGCTTGGTGGTGCCCCCGCCGATCGGCACCTGCACCGCCTCCAGGGCCTGGCGGGCGCAGACACCGGCGCCAAGCTCCAGCCGGGCGGCGCACTCGATCGCCAGGGGTTCGGCCAGCCCCGCATCGCCCAGGTAGAGGTGCCAGCCGGAGATCTGGATGTAGAGCCGGTCGGCCAGCTCCCTGGCCAGCTCCTGGATCTCCTGGGACGAGAGGGTCATGGCGAGGGGGCGACGGGCTGGAGGGGAGCTGGCTTCGGGCTGGGCTCCCCGCTCAGGATGGTCGCTGCGGTTCGGTTTGGGGCCTCAGCCCCACCACCACCGCCAGGTGCACCACGAGCAGCACGGCCCAGGTGCCCGTGAACCAGTCGAGGTGGCTCCAGGGGTGGCGCAGGCCCTGCACGAACCAGAGGCCGCTGTTGATGGCGGCGAAGGCGCCCCCATGCAGGCAGAGGTTCACGATCCGCGCGAAGTGGCGGTAGGTGGGGTCCTCCGGGTTGGCGGGGCCGTACCAGCGGATCGGCATGGGTTCAGGTGCGAAGGGGATGGGGGCTGGGATCGATTGTGGCCGGCGCCCCTGGAACGTCGCGGGGCGGCGCACCGCTGCGCTGCCCCGGCCCCGGCCTCGCTCCGGCCCCGACAGTTGACGGATGGGCCCTCGGTATGACGAGAATGTTGGGGCAGGCGCAGGCGCTTGTAGCTCAGCGGATTAGAGCATCTGACTACGGATCAGAGGGTCGGGAGTTCGAATCTCTCCAGGCGCGCCTACAACATCAAAGCCGCTCCTCACGGGGCGGTTTTTTTGTGCTTGATGGCCGCCAGCCGCGATGCCTCGCCATCGATCGGCCCGACGCCCACAGGTGGGCTCCGAAGCACGTCTGCGCCAGCCCCGGCCAGTTCTGTCGGTCCGCTGGGGGTGGGTTTCGCAACCTGTCTCACCTTGATTTCTTACGATCGGTTCACCTTCAGCGGCAGTGGCCCCCATGGCGGATACCAGCGGCGCAGTGATCGATACCCCCCTGGCCACCAGTGACCCGGCCATCGCCGCTCTGATCGGCAAGGAGCTGGAGCGGCAGCAGACCCACCTGGAGCTGATCGCCTCCGAGAACTTCGCCTCCCGCGCCGTGATGGAGGCCCAGGGCTCGGTGCTCACCAACAAGTACGCAGAAGGCCTGCCCGCCAAGCGCTACTACGGCGGCTGTGAGCACGTGGACGCCATCGAGGACCTGGCGATCGAGCGGGCCAAGCAGCTGTTCGGTGCCGCCTGGGCCAACGTGCAGCCCCACAGCGGCGCCCAGGCCAACTTCGCCGTGTTCCTGGCCCTGCTGCAGCCCGGCGACACGATCCTGGGCATGGACCTCAGCCACGGCGGCCACCTCACCCACGGCTCGCCCGTGAACGTGAGTGGCAAGTGGTTCAAGGCCGTCCACTACGGCGTGGACCCCGAGACCCAGCAGCTCAACTTCGACACGATCCGCCAGCTGGCCCTGGAGCACAAGCCGAAGCTGATCGTGTGCGGCTACTCCGCCTACCCGCGCACCATTGATTTCGCCGCCTTCCGGGCCATCGCCGATGAGGTGGGCGCCTACCTGCTGGCCGACATGGCCCACATCGCCGGCCTGGTGGCCGCCGGGGTGCACCCCAACCCCCTGCCCCACTGCCATGTGGTGACCACCACCACCCACAAGACCCTGCGCGGTCCCCGCGGCGGCCTGATCCTCTGCAACGACGCCGAGTTCGGCAAGCAGTTCGATAAGGCGGTCTTCCCCGGCAGTCAGGGAGGCCCGCTGGAGCACGTGATCGCCGCCAAGGCCGTGGCCTTTGGCGAGGCCCTGCTGCCCAGCTTCCAGATCTACAGCCAGCAGGTGGTGGCCAACGCCAAGGCGCTCGCCGAGCGCATCCAGGAGCGCGGCATCGACGTGGTGAGCGGCGGCACCGACAACCACCTGGTGCTGCTCGATCTGCGCGGCATCGGCATGACCGGCAAGGTGGCCGACCTGCTGGTGAGCGATGTGCACATCACCGCCAACAAGAACACGGTGCCCTTCGATCCCCAGTCGCCGTTCGTGACCAGCGGCCTGCGCCTCGGCACCGCCGCCTGCACCACCCGCGGCTTCGATGAGGCCGCCTTCCGCGAGGTGGCCGATGTGATCGCCGACCGGCTGCTCAATCCCGAGGACGCGGCCATCGAGCTGCGCTGCCGCGAGCGGGTGGCGGTCCTGTGCGCCCGCTTCCCCCTCTACGACGCCCAGCGCCAGCTCCAACCCGCCTGAGGCCGATGGATCTGGCCTGCCCTGCTTAAGCTGCGGCCGGTCGGGGCCCTTCCCGCCGATCCCCTGCCCCCACCCAGGCCGTGACGCTCTCCACCAGACCGGACGTCGCGGCCCTGGTGACCCTGGCGGCGGCGGCCCTGGTGACGGCGCTGGTGGTGCCGCTGGTGCGCCGGCTCGGGCTGCGCTGGGGCCTCACCGATGCTCCCGATCCCCGCAAGCAGCACACCACCCCCATGGTGCGGCTGGGCGGCATTGGCATCGTGGCTGGTTTCGCCCTGGCCCTGGGGCTGATCTGGGGGCTGGATGGCTTCGGCTCGCTGCCGCCCGAGAAGGACCGGCTGATCTGGACCACCCTGGCCGGAGCGCTCTGCTACTTCGCGATCGGCCTCTCCGACGATCTGTTCGCCCTGCCGCCCCTGCCGCGCCTGGCCGGCCAGGTGGCGGTGGCCATCGCCGTGTGGAGCCAGGGGGTGCGGATCGGCAGCATTGAGCTGCCCTTTGCAGGCCTTGGCCAGGCCGAGCCGCTGCTGGTCCTGCCCGCCGGCCTCAGCCTGCTCGCCACGGTGATCTGGCTGGTGGGCATCACCAATGCCATCAACTGGCTCGACGGTCTCGACGGCCTCGCCGCCGGCGTGAGCGGCATCGCCGCCGTGGGGCTCCTCTCGGTGAGCTACAGCCTCGACCAGCCCGCCGCCGGCCTGCTGGCCGCCGCCCTGGCCGGCGCCTGCCTCGGCTTCCTGCGCCACAACTTCAACCCCGCCCGCATCTTCATGGGCGATGGCGGCTCCTACTTCCTCGGCTTTGCCCTGGCGGCGATCAGCATCGTGGGCCCGGCCAAGGGGATCACCAGCGTCAGCCTGCTGTTGCCGCTGCTGATCCTCTCGCTGCCGCTGGCCGACATGTCGGCGGTGATCATGGGCCGCGTCAGCGCCGGCCACTCGCCCTTCTACCCAGACCGGCGCCACCTGCACCACCGGCTGCTGCGGGCCGGCTTCAGCCACCGCCGCACGGTGGTGCTGATCTACGCCTTCACCCAGTGGCTGGCGGCCCTGGCCCTGGTGCTCGCCAACGCCGAGAACCGCTTCCTGTGGCTGGCCCTGGCCACCGCCGTGCTGATCGGGGTGGTGATCGGCTGCCGCCGCAGCCTCAACCGCGAGCAGCAGGCCGGCGATGGCGGCTGAGCTCCTGGGGGCGTCGGACGGCGGCGCCGAGCTGCTCTGCGTCGGCACCGAGCTGCTGCTTGGCGGCATCACCAACACCAATGCCCGCTGGCTGGCTGAGCAGCTGGCGGCCCTGGGGGTGCCCCATTTCCGCCAGGAGGTGGTGGGCGACAACCGCGAGCGGCTGATCGCCGCCGTGCGCGCGGCGGCGGGTAGGTGTCGGCTGCTGATCAGCACCGGCGGCCTGGGCCCCACCCCCGACGACCTCACCACCGAGGCCATCGCCGCCGCCTTCGGCGCTCGCCTCACGGAGCGGCCCGAGGTGTGGGCCGACATCGAGGCCAAGCTGGCGCTGCGGGGCCGGTCCCCTTCGCCTTCGCTTCGCCGCCAGGCCCTGCTGCCGGTCGGGGCCCAGGTGCTGCCCAACCCCACCGGCACGGCCCCGGGGCTGATCTGGACGCCGGATCCTGCTGCCCTGGACTTCCCCGTGCAGCCGGGCTTCACGCTGATGACCTTCCCCGGGGTGCCCAGCGAGATGCGGGCGATGTGGACCGCCACGGCGGCCCCCTGGCTGCGGGCCTCCGGCCTGGCGGCGGGGGTGTTCGCCAGCCGCACCCTGCGCTTTTGGGGCGTGGCCGAATCGACCCTGGCCGAGCAGGTGGCCGATCTGCTGGCCCTGGAGAACCCCACCGTGGCCCCCTATGCCGGCGCCGGGGAGGTGACCCTGCGGATCACGGCCCGGGCCGGCAGCGCGGCCGCCGCCGAGGCCCTGCTGGCGCCGGTGGAAGCGGAGTTGCGCCAGCGGGCCGGGGCGAGCTGCTACGGCGCCGACGGCGACAGCCTGGCCGCAGTGGTGCTGCAGCGCCTGCGTGAGCGGGGCGAGACCCTGGCGGTGGCGGAGAGCTGCAGCGGCGGCGGCATCGGTGCGGCCCTGGCGGCGGTGCCCGGCGCCTCCGACGTGTTCCTGGGGGGCGTGATCGCCTACGCGAATGCCGTGAAGCAGGAGCTGCTCGGAGTGCCGGCTGGGCTGCTGGCGGCCCATGGCGCCGTGAGTGATCCGGTGGCCCTCGCCATGGCGGAGGGGGCCCGCCGCGCCACCGGCGCCACCTGGGCGATCGCCGTGACCGGCATCGCCGGCCCGGGTGGGGGCAGCGCGGAGAAGCCGGTGGGGCTGGTGCACATTGCCGTTGCCGGCCCGACCGGCAGCAGCAGCGAGGGGGTGCGCTTCGGTGGGTCCCGCGGTCGTGCCTGGATCCAGACCCTCACGGCCGGAGAGGCCCTCGATCGCCTGCGGCGGAGCTTGCAGCCCTAGGCTGGCCGATTCGAGTTTCGGGGTCTTCCGTGAGCGCCGGCACCCTCTACGACAAGGTCTGGGCGTTGCACCAGGTTGCTGAGCTGCCAGGGGGATCCACCCAGCTGTTCATCGGCCTGCACCTGATCCACGAGGTGACCAGCCCCCAGGCGTTCGCCGCCCTGAAGGACCTGGGCCTGGGCGTGCGCCATCCCGAGCGCACCGTGGCCACGGTGGATCACATCGTGCCGACCACGAGCCAGGCGCGCCCCTTCGCTGACCCGCTGGCCGAGGAGATGCTGGCCACCCTGGAGGCCAACTGCGCGGCGCACAACATCACTCTGCACGGCCTTGGCAGCGGCCGCCAGGGGATCGTGCACGTGATCGCCCCCGAACTCGGCCTCACCCAGCCCGGCATGACCGTGGCCTGCGGCGACTCCCACACATCCACCCACGGAGCCTTCGGCGCCATCGCCTTCGGCATCGGCACCAGCCAGGTGCGCGACGTGTTGGCCAGCCAGAGCCTCTCGATGGGCAAGCTCAAGGTGCGCCGCATCTGGGTGGATGGCCAGCTGCAGCCGGGCGTCTACGCCAAGGATCTGGTGTTGCACGTGATCCGCACCCTCGGCGTGAAGGGCGGTGTGGGCTACGCCTACGAGTTCGCCGGCCCGGCGATCGAAGGGCTCTCGATGGAGGAGCGCATGACCCTCTGCAACATGGCGATCGAGGGCGGCGCCCGCTGCGGCTACGTGAACCCCGATCAGGTCACGTTCGACTATCTGCAGGGCCGGCCCTATGCCCCCAGCGGCGAGGCCTGGGAGCGGGCCGTGGCCTGGTGGAGCAGCCTGGCCAGTGGCCCGGACGCTGTGTTCGATGACGAGGTGCGCTTCGACGCCAGCGCCATCGCCCCCACCATCACCTGGGGCATCACCCCCGGCCAGGGCATCGGTGTGGATGAAACCGTGCCCACCCTGGAGCAGACCGAATCCGACGAGCGGCCCCTGGCCGAGGAGGCCTACCGCTACATGGACCTGCAGCCCGGGGCCCCGATCGCCGGCACGCCGGTGGATGTGTGCTTCATCGGCAGCTGCACCAACGGTCGCCTCAGCGATCTGCAGGCCGCCGCTGCCGTGGCCAAGGGCCGCCACGTGGCCCCCGGCATCAAGGCCTTCGTGGTGCCCGGCTCCGAGCAGGTGGCCGCGGCGGCTGAGGCCGAGGGCCTGGATCAGGTCTTCACTGCCGCCGGTTTCGAGTGGCGCGAGCCCGGTTGCTCGATGTGCCTGGCCATGAACCCCGACCGCCTGGAGGGCCGCCAGATCAGCGCCAGCTCCAGCAACCGCAACTTCAAGGGCCGCCAGGGTTCGGCCACGGGTCGCACCCTGCTGATGAGCCCCGCGATGGTGGCCGCCGCCGCCATCGCCGGCAAGGTCACCGACGTGCGCCAGCTGCTCGCTGCCTGAGTCGCCTTCTCTTGATCACCCCGCCCGATCCCGTCGCCGCTGTGCCCATGGCCACCCCCTTCCCCTTCGGACCGATCACCGCCGTGACCGGCACCGCCGTGGTGGTGCGCGGCGACGACATCGACACCGATCGGATCATCCCGGCCCGCTTTCTCAAGTGCGTCACCTTCGAGGCCCTGGGTCCGGCGGCCTTTGCCGATGACCGCGCCGAGCTGGCCCAGGCCCCCGCTGGCCCCCACCCCTTCGACCGGCCTGAGCACCAGGGTGCCTCGATCCTGCTGGTGAACCGCAACTTCGGCTGCGGCTCCAGCCGCGAGCACGCGCCCCAGGCCCTGATGCGCTGGGGCATCCGCGCCGTGGTGGGCGAGAGCTTCGCCGAGATCTTCTACGGCAACTGCCTGGCCCTCGGCATCCCCTGCCTCACCGCCAGCCATGAGGGGATGCTCGCCATCCAGGCGGCGGCCGCTGCCGACCCGGCTGCTGCCTTCACTCTGGACGTGGCTGCCCAGTCCCTGAGCGGCGCCGACCAGAGCTGGGCCCTGGACCTGGCCGCCGGCCCCCGCCAGATGCTGAGCACGGGCCAGTGGGATGCCACCAGCCAGCTGCTCGCTAACGGCACCGCCCTGGAGGCGACCGTCGCCCGGCTGCCCTATCTGGCGACCTTCGCCGCCTGAGCCTGGGGCCCTAGAAGCCGCGCCGGCGCATCATCGCGTCCACGGCCCCCGGGTCATAGGGCACGAAGGGCACGCCGGTGCCGTTGAAGTTGAAGTCGTTCAGCTTGACCCGCACGCCGCCCAGCTGTTCGTAGGGGCTGTAGTACACGCTCAGCTCGTAGGCCCGTCGCTGCCAGCGCAGTTCCACGTAGGAGCCCGTGCTCTTGCCGTAGTCGGGCGAGTTCGGATCCACGTTCAGGCCGATGCCGCCGCTGAACACCAGCGGCCCCACCAGCTGCTGGGTGAGGCCGATCCCCAGCGTGCCGAGGTCCACGGCCCGATCGAAGCTGAGGGGGCTGACCCCCTGGCGCAGGGTGCCGCCGCCGGTGATCGTGAACTGGGTGTAATCCAGGAACGGCTTGCTGAAATGGCCAAGGGTGAGGGTGGGGCCGCCCGAGAGGCTCAGGGTGTTCTGGTTGGTGCCGTCGCCGTAGTAGGCAAGGGTTGCCGTGGTGTTGATGTTGAGCCTCAGCCCCGGAACCACCGGCACCGCCGAATAGCGGTTCGCCGCCTCGGGGCCGGGCGGCAGCGGCTTACCGGTCCAGAGCGGCAGGGAGGCGTTGAGGGAGCCGTAGATACTGCCGCGCCAGAGGCTGGCCAGATTCGTGGTCTGGAACTCATCCCCCTGGAAGTTGCCCACGCCGGCCCGCCAGTAGTAGTTGCTGCTCAGTCGTCCCCAGTTAGGTAGGTCACCCTGCTGCTCCAACGACACCCCGTAGGCGGAGTAGACGTCCTGCTCGCCGAGGGTGCCGTTCCAGCTGCGGAAGCGGTAGGCGCCGAAGATACGGGCGGTGGTATTCCCCACCAGGGGCAGACGCAGGGGGCGCTTCAGTTCGCCCCAGCTGCGCATGCCGTTGGCGAAGTTGCTGGGATCGAAGGTGGAGATGTCGAGGGTGGCGGAGGCATCCAGCCCCAGCACGGTGGCATCAAGCTTGGCCAGCAGGCCGAAGAGATCGCCGATGCGGGCGGGCTGGGAGCTGGATGCGGATCCCACCGACTCTCCGGGAAGGGGATAGCTGTCGGTGGTGCCATCCAAAGCGCGCCGCACCATGAACTGGGGCTGCAGCGCGAGGGTGCCCTTCTCCCCGAGCTTGATGGGTTTGAGGTCGTAGCCGAGGTAGAAGCCGTCCCGGTCCTCGCCGTCGCTGCCGAGCACCCAGCGGTTTTCCACCTGCCGCTCCTTCTGGAAGCGTTGGTTGCGCTGCAGAGGAATCGGCAGCCGATCCTCCAGGATCAACTGGTTGCGCTTGGCCTCCACCACCGTGTCGCCGTTCGGCTCGATGCGGGCCACGACCCCCTCGGCATCCACCCAGGCCTGGGCCGGGGTGTAGGGGTCATTGGTGAGGGCAGCGCGGTCCGTGGTCCAGCCGTCCGGCGTGATCGTGATCGTGTTGGCCTGGAAGCGCCAGCGGCTGATGGTGCCGGTCACCAGCTTCTTGTTGCTGCTGGTCTTGAGGGTCTGGAGCTGCGCTGGCCGTACGGCGCCGTAGACGTTGACCTCGGCGGGCTGATCGAAATCCCTGTTGGAGCCGGTGACGCGGCGGCGCTCGGCCGAGAAGCTCTGCTGGAACTGCAGGTTGCTGACGCGCTGGTCCACCGTGGCGACGATGGCCTGGCGGCGCAGGGCCTCCTGCTGACGCGGGCTGAGCTTGGCGGTGCCTGAGGCTGCGCCTGCGGCTCCCGTGCTGCCGGAGGGCGAGCCGGGCGCCGTGCCCTTCTGGCTGCTGGCTTCACCGCTGCCCTGGCCCGGCTTGCCCATGGCCACGGCATTGAGCCGCTCCTCCAGCGGCTTCACCCGCTGGCGCAGCGGCCGGCCCGGATCCGGGCAGCCCAGCGGCGGCGCCATGGCCACCTTGGGCCGCGGGTCGGGTGCGCTGCCGAAGCGGTAGCGCAGGCCCAGCAGGTAGGCGTTGCTGCCTTCACTGACGCCGCTGTAGGTGCCGTAGGCCCCTGAGCGGTGGTGGATGCGCCCCACCAGCGACCACTCGGGAGCCACCAGCGCCTCGACCTCGAAGCCGAGGTAGTTGAGGAACTGGGTGTACTTCTCCCGGAAGGTTTTCTCGTAGTTGCTCACGGACGTGTTGAGGCTCACCCCCTCCACGAAGCCGACGCTCAGCCACGGCTGCAGCCAGGCCCGCACGCCGAAGCCCGCGGTGATCTCCCCGAAGCTCTGGGCGGGGGTATCGGCAAAGGGCACGGCCTGGTTGAACTCCCCGCCGGCCTGCCTGGCGGCGCGGTGGCCCATGAAGGTGGTGTCGAACTCCAGGGCCAGGGGGCCGGCCTGAACCAGCCGGCGGTTCAGGCCCACGCCCACCAGGTACTCGGGGCGCATCCGGCCCTTGAAGCGGAAGGTGTCGCCGAAGTTGGTATCGATCATCTGGCCGGCCCACACGGTGGCGGCCCAGGGGTAGGGGTGCCAGTTGGGGATCGGCGGCAGGGGTGGCGGGCAGGCCATGGTCTGGGCCGCCGGCGAGAGCGCGATCGGCGGCATGCGCCAGCGGTCGCTGGGGAGGGCCTGGGGCACACCGGCCCCGTCAAGGGCTCCGATGGCACCGGGCTCCAGCCCGCTCCCCACGCCGGAGGTGAAGGGGGAGGGTGCGCCCGGCTCCGCCGCCGGTGCTCCCAGGGGATTGGCCTCGAGCGAGGCCAGCAACGCCGTCTGCGCGGGGGTGCCTGGCTCAGGCGCCACCTCAAAGGTGCTTCTCTCCGCAAGCAGGGGCCGCTCCCAGTAGCTGAGGGGCAGCAGGGCCGCCGAGGGCGGCTGCTCCGGGTTGAGATCGAAGCTGGTGGTGTCGAGGTCCAGGACCCCGTAGACCTCCTCCAGCTCCCCCGACGACTGGATCAGGTTGTAGCGCAGCCGGCTGGCCTGGAGGTATTGGTTGCCCCGTTGGAAGCGGACACTGCCGCTGGCATAGACGGTACGGGTGGTGGGGTCGTACTCGAGTCGATCGGCGAGCAGGCGACCGCCGGAGAGCAGGGCCTGCACCGAGCCGGTGGCGACAAAGCGGTTCTGCAGCAGGTCGTAGCCCTGCTGATCGGCACGAACCTGGAGCTCCAGGGGCGGCTTCTGGGCTGGGGTGGCCGGGATCAGTCGGGGGGCCGGGGCCGGGGGCGCAGCTGCCCCAGCACTGGACGGTTCGGATCCCGCAGCCAGGGCTGGATCCGGGGTTGGGGTCGGGGCTTCAGCTCCGGACGGGGCCTGGATCTGGGGCTGGCCGGACTCTGCGGCGGCCTGAAGCGTGCTCCCGTCCCCTGGGCGCACGTCGCCAGCGGCTGGTTTGGGCCCGGTGTCCGTCGACTCTTCGGAGGCTCTGGCCGGGGCCAGGCCGATCAGGCTCGTGACCCCCAACGCCGCGATCACACGGCTGACACGTTGAGGGGAGGGCACTGAGGCACCGCAAGCGGCAGTGATCTTGCCACGTCTGGATGGTCAGGGCAGGGGTGCTGGGGCCGGTTCCTCAGGCCTCCGGAGAACTGCCTGCGTTGCGCGCCTCGCGGCGGGGGCGCCTCAGTCCTCCAGGTCCTTGCGGCTGGGGGTGCGGCTGGGATCGCTGGCCAGGAAGCCGAACACGAAGATCCCGATGAAGAAGAAAACGACCGAGTAAACCGAGATCTTGAGGGCGAGCATGGTCCGTCCGGCGGGTGACAGGCAGGGATGACAAGCCTGGGTGACAGGCAATGACAGGCGCCAGGTGGGCCCGAAGCGACCCTGCGGCAGCGGCATCATCCTATGGGGCACAGATGGCGCTGATCGATGCCGGAGGGCCTGGAGGCGGTGGTTCGCCCCTGGATTGAAACGTTTCAGTCACGCTCCAGCCTGGATCTGCGCCCCCTCTGGCTGTCCCCGGGCGCCGCGGGCGGCTGGGAGGCGGCCCTTTCCGATCCCTGGGGGGGCCGCCATCGGCCCGACTGGCAGGCGCGGGGGCTGCTGATCTGGCCCCGCGGCGGCCGCTGGCGACGCCTGCGGCTCACCCTGCGCTGCCCAGAGGCCTGGCGCTCGCGAGCGGGGGTGCAGGCCCGGCTGGTGCTGTCCTGGTGGGCGGATGCGGTGGTGCTGCGGGTCGATGGCGCCGTGGTGCACGAGGGCGACCTGTTTGACACGGCCTGTCGCTGGCTGCTGCCGGCCCGTTGGTGGCAGGGCCGGCCTCTGGAGCTGGAGCTGGAGTTGCGCAGCCCCCGCCACGACGACGGGGCCCTGATCGAGAGCCGCCTGGAGCTTGAACCCACCGATCCCGCCGACCCCGAAGGGGTGCTCCTGGGCACGGCCCTCGAGCTGGTGGCCCTGCGCCAGCCGGCGGAGCTGGCTGCGGCCCTGGGCCCCTGGGATCCGGCCGACCCCCCCCCCGCGGCCCAGCTGGCCCGGGCTTTGGCTTCCGGTCCCCTGGCCAGGCTGCGCCAGAGCGCAGAAGCAGTAGCTCCCCCGCCTGCGCCCGGCCCCGACTTCCACGTGTTGGGCCACGCCCACCTCGATCTGGCCTGGCTCTGGCCCGTGGCCGACACCTGGCGGGCGGCGGAGCGCACCTTTGCCTCGGCCCTGGCGCTGATGGAGCGCCATCCCCAGCTTCACTTCGCCCACTCCACCCCGGCGCTCTACGCCTGGATCGAGCAGCACCGCCCGGCGCTGTTCGCCGCGATCCGCCGCGCCATGCAGCAGGGCCGCTGGGAGCCGATCAACGGGCCCTGGGTCGAGACCGACTGCGTGCTGGTTGCCACCGCCTCGCTGTTGCGCCAGTTCCAGGAGGGCCAGCACTACAGCCGCTCCCGTTTCCCGGAGTGGCGCCATGAGCTCTGCTGGCTGCCCGACAGCTTCGGCTTCGGCGCGGGCCTGCCGGCCGTGGCCCGGGCCACCGGGGTGCGTTGGTTCTGCACCCACAAACTGGCCTGGAACGCCACCAACCCCTTCCCGCACCGGCTGTTCCGCTGGCGCAGCCGCTGCGGCAGCGAGCTGCTGGCCCTGATGACGGCGCCGATCGGCACCGGTGGCGACCCGGTGGCGATGGAGTCCTACCGGCAGCAGTGGCGCCGTGGCAGCGGTGTGGAGCAGGCCCTGTGGCTGCCGGGGGTGGGCGACCACGGCGGGGGCCCCACCGCCGAGATGCTCGAGCAGCTGGAGCTCTGGCAGCAGCAGCCCCTGGCCGGCCCCCAGCGCCACGGCAGCCTGCGCAGCTACCTGGAGCCGCTGGAGCCGCTGGAGCCCCAGCTGCCCGTGTGGCGCGATGAGCTCTACCTGGAGCTGCACCGCGGCTGCTCCACCAGCCGGCCCGACCAGAAGCGCCACAACCGCAGCCTGGAGCGGCTGCTGCGGGAGGCCGAGGTGGCCCGGGCGCTGCTCTGGGTGGAGGACCGGACTGGGGCCGCCAGGGGTGCGGAGCCCCACGGCCCGGATGTCGCAGGGGGCGACGACCCCGTCGACTGGCGGCCGCTGCTGTTCCAGCAGTTCCACGACATCCTTCCCGGCACCTCGATTCCGGAGGTGTTCGAACAGGCTGAGCCCCAGTGGCGCCAGGCCCGGCGCCAGGCCAGCCGGCAGCGGGATCGGGCCCTGGCCGCCTGGCTGGGCAGCCGCCCAAACCCCGCTGCAGCGGGGACCCAGCCCTGGTGGCTGGTGCAGTTCCAGCCCCACCCCCGCGAGCCCCTGTGCCTGCGGCTGCCCCGCGGTCGCTGGTGGCTTGGCCATCAGGAGCTGCCCGTCCAGCTGGCCTCGGGGGGGGGCAGCTGGGTGCAGCTGCCCGCACCGCAGGGCCTGGATGCCCTGCCCCTGCAGCGCTTGCTGCCTGGGGGGGCGCCCGCAGGATCGCCCGGGATGGCATCCGCCGAACCTGGCCCTGAGATCAACGCGCCCGTGCGGATCGCGCCCCTGCCGGATGGCCAGGGCTGGCGGCTGGATAACAGTTTGGTGGTGGTTGAGCTGGGGCCCGCCGGCGTGCGGCAGCTCTGGGGAGCCGATGGCCTGCCCCAGCTGGCGGCGCCCCTGGAGTGGCGGCGCTGGCGCGACCAGGGCGAGTTCTGGGATGCCTGGGACATCGCCGCCGACTTCCGCGAGCACCCCCTGCCGCTGGAGTGGACCAGCCCAGCGCAGCTGGAGGAGGCGGGCCCCCTCTGCGTCCGGGCGGTGTGGCGCGGCCAGTGCGGCCGCAGCGCCCTGCGGCTGGATGTGCAGCTGCGGGCGGGATCCCCCTGGCTGGAGCTCACCCTGTCTGTCGACTGGCGCCAGCGCCACGAGCTGCTGCGGCTGGAGCTGCCCCTGGCCCAGCCGGCCGTGCGCATCGCCGCCGATGGCTCCGGCGGGGTGCTGGAGCGCCCGGCCGAGCCCGCCACGG
Source organism: Vulcanococcus limneticus LL (assembly GCF_002252705.1). Lineage (GTDB taxonomy): Bacteria > Cyanobacteriota > Cyanobacteriia > PCC-6307 > Cyanobiaceae > Vulcanococcus > Vulcanococcus limneticus. The sequence continues at coordinate 8,874 of NZ_NQLA01000012.1, read as the reverse complement.
CCCGCGAGCGCACCCGCTGGGAGCTGCCGGCGATCAGCTGGGTGGCGTCCCAGGCGGCGGGCGGCGGGCTGGCCGTGCTGCTGGATGGCCCCCAGGGGGTGTCGGGAACGGCGCAGCGGCTGGGGGTGTCGCTGCTGCGCGGCCCCACCTGGCCCGATCCCTCGGCCGACAACGGCTGGCAGCGCCTGCGCCTGGCCTTGATGCCCTGCCGGGGTGGCTGGCGCCAGGCCGGGGTGGTCCGCCAGGCCGTGCGCTTCCGCGAGCCCCTCTGGCTGCGGCCTGCCGCGCCGAGTCAGGGCCCTTCTCTCGGCGCGGCGCGTGTGCCCCTCGACCTGGGCCATGCCGACCTGCAGCTCCTGGCCCTGCGGCCGGATCCCCAGCCGGGGGTGTTGCAGCTCAGCGTCCAGAACCTGGGACCCAGCCGCCACCAGTTGGCCCTGCCGCCGGGCTGGCGGCTGCTGGAGCGCTGCGATGGGCTGGGTGAGCCCCTGCCCGCCTCCGCGCTCCCGGCGGGCGATCGGGCGCTGCTGGCGCCGTGGCAGCTGGGCTTCTGGCGGATCGCCGCGGCGGGACCGGGATCCTGAGTCCGTTGGCCCAGTTCCTGTGCCCAGTCCTTGTTCTCAGTTGTGGAGCTCAGGCCCTGGGATCTGGCCCCGTGCCCAGTCCCTGCGGTTCAGCCGCCCTCAGTCGTCGTGGTCGTCGAAGGGATCGCTGAGTTGCTTGGAGGGCGGGCCGAAGGCGGTGTAGACGCCGAAGCCGGTGAGCCCCAGCAGCACCACCAGCACGGCGAGCGCCACGGAGAGGGCCGGAGAGCTGGTTTCCATCGGTGGGCTCGCTCGGGGATGCGGTCGGGGAGGTGGGCGGTGCGGCGGCCCGGGTGCTGGCGGTTGGGCGGTCGGGGCAGACGCGGGCGCCGGCATCCCGGTGGCCTTCCGTCACAACTCTCGACAGCGGACGCCGCCTGGGCCGGCGACACCCGTACAGTACCCAGACCGATCCCCTGCCAGAGAGGACCGCGCCACGATGGCCCAACGCACCCGACTGGGAGACCTGCTCCGCCCCCTGAACTCCGAGTACGGCAAGGTCGTGCCGGGCTGGGGCACCACCCCTGTGATGGGCGTGTTCATGGCCCTCTTCCTGGTTTTCCTGCTGGTGATTCTCCAGCTGTACAACAAGTCGCTCCTGCTCGACGGCATCACCGTCAACTGGAACGGCGCCGGCTGACGTCGCTGAAGCCGGCAAGGTTGGCCGGTCGCGAGTTCAGCTGCCGCTTGCCGGCGGCTGAACCCGTTTGATCAAAAAGTCCAAGGTTGATGGCCGCCCCTGGGTTGTCATCAACATCTGGTTATCCGCGTGTTTCGAGCGCTGCCCTGGCGGGTAGCGCTCGTTCCCGTATCTGTCCCATAGTGGAGCCCATGAACTTTTTTGGGATCGGACTGCCGGAGCTGGCGGTCATTGCCGCCATAGGCCTTCTGGTGTTCGGCCCCAAGCGGCTGCCGGAACTGGGTCGCACCCTGGGCCGCACCCTGAAGGGCTTCCAGTCGGCCTCGCGGGAGTTCGAGCAGGAGTTCCGCAAGGTGGTGGACACGGTGGAGGCCGAGGTGAACAGTTCCGAGCCCGCCGTGGCTGACTCCCCCGTCGCTCCCGCCAGCGCTGGCCAGCTGGCGGCCGCTCCGGTCACCGGGGCCCAGGTTTCCGTCGCGGACACCGGCTCGCTGGCCCGCGCCGAAGCCGAGGCCCTGGAGGCGACCGCCGCAGAGGCGGTGACCGTATCTCCAGTGCAGCCTGCGGCCGACGGCCCGGCGGCCTGATCGCGGCATCCAGACGGCCATGGCAACCGACCCTGCACCGCTGCAGCTCCTGGTGGGTCTGGGCAATCCCGGCGACAAGTACGCCGGGACCCGCCACAACGTGGGCTTCATGGCCCTGGAACGCCTGGCGGCCCGTGAGGGCGCGAGCTTTCGTTCGCAGCCCAAGCTGCACGGCCTGCTGGCGGAGCTGGGCCACGGCCCCAGCCGGCTGCGGCTACTGATGCCCCAGACCTACATGAACGAGAGCGGTCGCTCGATCCGCGCCGCCCTCGATTGGTTTGACCTCCAGCCCGAGCACCTGCTGGTGCTGGTCGACGACATGGACCTGCCCCTGGGCCGGCTGCGGCTGCGGGCCTCGGGCGGGGCCGGCGGTCACAACGGCCTGCGCAGCACCATCAGCCACCTGGGTGGCCAGGCCTTCCCGCGCCTGCGCATCGGCATCGGCGCCCCGGCCCTCAATCCGGTGGAGCGCAAGCAGCGCACCGTGGGGCATGTGCTGGGGCGCTTTGCCCCAGCTGATCAGCCGATCCTCACGGAGGTGCTCGATGAGGTGCTGGCCGGAATCGCCCTGATCCAGCGTGCTGGCCTGGAGCGGGCCGGTAACCGGCTGAACGGTTTTGTGGCCCCGACTGCCGCGAAGCTGATCGACGCCGCCAAACCCGCTGCGGCTACCCCCGTGTCGTGAGTCGTCTGCCCTCCACCACCGCCCAGCTGCGGGTGCTGCACCAGAGCTTCAGCCGGCGCCTGGTGGAAGGGGAGGTGGTGGCCGGCGGCTTCCACTGGACCTTCAGCTGGTTCTTCGATCGTGGCGAGCTGCAGGTGGAGCCGTCCCTGGGCCGGGCCCTGATCCAGGACGCCCTGCTGCGCTTCCTGCTGCGGGCCGACTACCAGCTCGAGCCCGGCGGCGACTACGCCTTCACGGTACGGGCCAAGTTTTAGACCCGCTGCGCCCTCCGGCACTTCAGGCCCGCTCCAGCGCCCCGGGCAGGCGGCTCAGGGTGCGGCCCAGATGGCGCTCCAGCAGCAGTTGGGCCACCACGTCATCCCAGTCCCGCGGGGGCTGGCGCAGGCCAGGGGGGATCAGGCGCCGCAGCGGCCCCGGAGGATGCAGCTGCCAGTAGCGCTGGCGGGCCGCCAGGGTGGTGCCCGCCTCCGGCTCGCTCACCACGGGCACTCCCAGCTCCCGCAGCCGCTCCCGCCAGGGGCCGCTGCCGGTGCCATCGCCCACCACGACACCAGCCAGGCCGGTCGGGCGGCCCAGCGCCTCCGGCCCTTCTGGCCCAGGACGCCCGCGCCAGTCCTGCAGCCGCTGCCAGCAGGCCTCCGGCGGCAGCACAGCGGCGGCCACGATCTGGCGCCCCTCGGGATCGCTGAGCACCAGGCCGCACTTGCTGCGGCCGGGGTCGAGGGCGGCCCAGGGCCCGGCGGGCGGGCTGGGTGCGGCCGGAGGGGTCATGGTCGGCTGCGGCTCGGCATCGGGCCGGCGCTGCTGCCGGCGGGGCCGTTGCTCCAGCGCAGTTCCACCACCACCGGATCGGCGATGTCGCTGTCCCGGCCGGCCACGGCCTCCAGGCGCACCTGCTGGCCGGCGGGCCGGTTGCTGAGTTCCAGCCCCAGGCGGTTGAAGCTGCCCACGTCGAACTGGAGGCCATCGGCCAGGGAGCCCTGGCGCTGGGCCTTGGTGAAGGCCGCCGCCAGCAGCAGGTTGAGGCGGCTGCGCACGGCTTCGGGGCCGGTCTCCTCGCCCTCCAGCACGGTGGTGGCCATCTGTTCGCCGCGCCGGATCACCTGGCGATTGGGACGCACGTCCGGGAAGGCCAGCACCTGGCGCTCGCCCTTGAGCACGTTCGCCGCCGACACCAGGCTCACCACCCAGGAGCCGCGCCGGCTGATGATCTCCTCCAGCTTGGCGATGTCGCCGCGGGGCACCAGCAGGATCTGGCGGTTGGGCTGCTCACCCGGCAGCACCCGCTGGTAGGCCGCCAGGTTGGCCTGGCGCAGCAGCGCCTCAATCACCTCCCTGGCCTGGGAGGCCTTCTGCAGGTTGATCTTGGCGGTGGCCAGGGTCTGGCCGCTGCTGATCACCACGTCGCCGCGGCGCAGGGCGATCAGGTTGGTCTCCAGCTGCTTGAGCTCCTTGGCTCCGGCGGCGATGCGCTGGGTCACCTTCTCCAGCTCGGCCCGGTTGCGGCGGATGTCGGCGTCCTTGGCGCTGATGTCCTTGCTGAGCCGGTCGCGCTCCTGCTCCAGGGCGGCCCGCTGGCGGACCAGGGGCTGCAGCTCACTGCGCAGGGCCTGGGCCCGGCGTTCGGCCTGGCCGAGCCGCACCTGGGCCTGGCGCCGGCCACTCTCGGCGCTGCGCAGTTCCTGGCGGCTCGTGGCCAGTTCGGCCTGGCTGCGCTGCAGCTCCTCCTGGCTGCGGCCCAGCGCCTGGCGGCTCTTGCGCAGGCGATGCTCGATCTGGTCGAGCTGGAAGAGCCCCACCCGCAGCCGCTCGCTCACCAGCAGCATCAGGCCAAGGGAGAGGGCGCTGATCAGGCTGCCGGTGAGCACCGTGATCAGCACGGCGGTCTTGCGGGGGCGCAGCTGGAACAGGCTGAGCCGGGCCTTGCCCACCCGGGTGCCGAGCCGGTCGCCGAGGGTGGAGAGGGCACCCCCCAGCACCAGCAACGCCAGGATCAGCAGCCAGCCGGACACGGGATCGCGCGTGAAAGGTCAGTATCGGTGTGCCCCGCCCCCTGGGCCCGCTCCGACCGACCAGCGCCGCAGCTGCGCGGCCCTCAGCTCAGCTGAAGCGCTTGGCCAGGGCCAGGGGGTCGAAGACGGTGATCTTCTTCCGGTCGATCTGCACCAGGCCTGCGTTGCGCAGGTCCCCCAGCAGGCGCGTGATGGTGACGCGGGTGGAGCCGATGGCCTCGGCGATGGCCTGGTGGGAGAGGCGCAGGTCGATCGTGATGCCCTCGCTGCCAGGCACGCCGAAATCTCGGCAGAGCACCAGGAGGAAGCTCACCAGTCGCGAGCTCATGTCGCGATGGGTGAGGGTTTCGATCATGGTCTCGGTCTGGAGGATGCGCGAGGAAAGGCCCTGCAGCATCAGCAGCCCCACGCTGGCGTCGGCCTCGATCGCCCGCCGCACCGAGGTGGCCGGCGCCGTCACCATCTCCACCCGGGTGAAGGCGATGGCGTGATAGAAGCGATCCGAACGCTGGCCGGTGAGCAGCGAGAGCACCCCGAACAGGCTGTTCTCGCGCAGCAGCGCCACGGTGATCTCCTCCCCCGACTCGTACACCCGCGAGAGGCGCACGGCGCCGCGGCGCAGCAGGTACACCTTCTCGGCCGGATCGCCTGGGAAGAAGATCGTCTTGCCCCGCTCCACGGTTTCGGTGGTGCTGCCGGCCAGGCCCCGGATCACCTCCAGCAGGGTGGTGTGGGCCACCGGACTCCCCCCGGCTCCCGGCGGTGGCAGGGTGCCGGCCGGACCGGCGGCGCCACTGGCGGAGTAGCGGCTGAATCCGCGCGTGGCGCCAACCATGGCAGCGGTGCAAGGTGGCTCGGACCCTACGGATCGCCCCAGGCCGGCCCTGTAGCAATCGACACTAAGTGGGGGCCTCGGCCAAGGCCAGGCGCTGGGCCTGCTGCAGCTGTGCCAGGCCGGCTTCCGCCAGATCCAGCAGGGCGCTGAGCTGCGGGCGGGAGAAGGGGGCCCCCTCGGCGGTGCCCTGGATCTCCAGCAGCCGTTGGCGGTCGTCCATCACCACGTTGAGGTCCACGTCGGCGCGGCTGTCCTCGCTGTAGTCGAGGTCCAGCAGGGCGGCGCCCTCCACCAGCCCCACCGACACCGCCGCCACCTGCTGGTGCAGGGGCGAGGCCGGCAGCAGGCCGCGGGCCTCCAGGCGCCGCAGCCCCAGGGCCAGGGCCACCCAGGCGCCGGTGATGGAGGCGGTGCGGGTGCCGGCGTCGGCCTGGAGCACATCGCAGTCGATCTGGAGGGTGCGTTCGCCCAGGACCTCCAGGTCGAGGGCGGCGCGCAGGCTGCGGGCGATCAGGCGCTGGATCTCCTGGGTTCGACCCGAGAGCTTCATCAGCTCCCGCGGCTGGCGGCTGGGGGTGGAGGCGGGCAGCAGCCGGTAGTCGGCCGTGAGCCAGCCCTTGCCCGAACCCTTTCGCCACCGGGGCACGCCCTCCTCCAGGCAGACGCTGCAGAGCACCGCCGTGCGGCCGGCGTGGATCGTCACCGAGGCCAGGGCGAAGCCCATCGGATCCCAGTCGAAGCGCACCGGGCGGAGCGCATCGGCGGCCCGGCCATCGCGGCGGCCGGTCGCGCTCGGGCCAGCGCTGGCAGGGACTTCGCTCATCGCAACGGCGCCGTGGGGGTGCCCTGATGGTACGGGTGTTTGCACTACCGGTAGTGCCTATGGCTTGCCACCGGGCTTCGCACCGCTACATTCAGGTTCCACGACGGCCTGCCGGGCAGCAAGCGAGCGAGCGCATGACCGCCAGCCTGATCAAGCACCAACCCCGGCAGGAGCCCCCCCGGCGCGGTGCTGCCCCCGCCCGCCCCGCCGCCGCCGCCAGTCGCTCCAGCGGCGCACGCAGCCTGCGGCTGGTGGCGCAGCAGGAAGGCCTGCTGCAGATCCACACGGCCCCCTTCCGCGGCAGTTTCAGCGGCGTGTTCAGCCAGGCCCTGCGCAGCGCCGGCCTGGGCAGCCGCGTGCTGATCAGCCAGTTCCTCAAGGGCGGTGTGGATCAGGGCCTGGAGCGCAGCCTGTGGCTGTGCGGCCGCCTGCAGTGGCTGCGGCCCGCGGTGGTGGGCTGCCTGGTGGAGCCACTGGGGGCGGGTGAAGCCGAGCTCGACGACCTGGCGGCGGTGCAAGAGGTGTGGACCTACAGCCGCGAGCAGCTGCTGGCCGGCCAGCTGGACCAGCTGGTGCTCGATGAGCTGGGTCTGGCGGTGGAGCTGGGCTACCTGGACGCCGAGGAGGTGCTGGCTACTCTGGAGCGGCGCCCCTCCCACGTGGATGTGATCCTCACGGGCCCGGCGATGCCGGCGGCGCTGCTGGCCATGGCAGACCAGGTGACCCAGCTGCGCCGGGGCTTCTGATGCTCAAGAACGACCGCTGGATCAACGAGCAGGCCGCCGCCGGCATGCTGGAGCCGTTCCAGTCCACTCTGGTGCGGCACCTGGATCCGCAGAACGCCGCCCAGCCGGTGCTGAGCTACGGCTGTTCCTCGTATGGCTACGACCTGCGTCTATCGAGCAAGGAGTTCCTGATCTTCCGCCACGTGCCTGGCACGGTGATGAATCCGAAGCGGTTCAACCCGGCGAATCTCGAGCCCGCCCCCCTCCATGAGGACGAGGACGGCGCCTACTTCATCCTGCCGGCCCATTCCTATGGCCTGGGGGTGGCGCTGGAGCGGATGCGGGTGCCCGCCAATATCACCGTGATCTGCCTGGGCAAGAGCACCTACGCAAGGCTGGGGATCATCGTGAACACCACGCCGGCCGAGGCGAGCTGGGAGGGGCACCTCACCCTGGAGTTCAGCAATTCCTCCGGGGCCGACTGCCGCATCTACGCCAACGAGGGCATCTGCCAGCTGCTGTTCTTCGAGGGAGATCCCTGCGAAACCACCTACCGGGATCGCGAGGGCAAGTATCAGCACCAGCCGGAGCGAGTCACGCTGGCGAAGGTGTGATGTCCAGCGGGCTGTGGCCCGGGGGCGTCCCTTCGATGGCCGTGGCCCAGGGATTGCCCGCTTGATCCAGTCGCCCGCGCACGAAGTCGACCACGGCCCCGATGGTGGCGTCCAGTTCGCAGTCGCGGAAGAGTTGGTGTTGGGTCCGCTCAAACCAGACGATGCGCTTCTGCGGCTCGGGCGTGGCGATGGCCTGGAGGATGGCCTCGGCGCAGTCCGGCACGACGACGCTGTCCTGGTGGCTCTGCAGAATGAGCGTGGGCACCCGGATCTCCGGTAGCCGGCGCCGCGTGACCTGCAGGAACTCGAACAGCGAGAGGATGGCGTCGATGGGAGCCCAGGGATAGTTGGTATCGCCTTCGGCCAGGGCCCGATTGGTATAGAGGTGCGGAATCGGCCAGCTCTTCACCAAGCGACGGATGAGCGGTGTCAGGCCGTGCAGCGGCCGGCCTGGTGCCAGCGGCGACGCCAGTTGCAGTGCGGGCGCCGCCAGCACGAGACTGTCCACCGCCTGCGGATGCTCGGCGGCCAGGGTGAGGGCCACGAGCCCGCCCATGCTGTGCCCCACGACGATGGCCCGCTCGGCTTGCATGAGCAGGGCCTGCAGGGCCGTCTCCGCGTCATCCACCCAGTCGTGCCAGGTGACGCCCCTCAGCGCTGCCGGCGACGGCGCCCCATGGCCGCGGAGCGCCGGCATGTGGGTGGGAATCCCGAGGGCCTGGATCGGCGCCTCCAGGCGGCGCACGCTATCGACGCTACCGGTGAAGCCGTGCAGGATCAGCACACCCAGGGGTTGTCGAGGCACCGCGCACCTGCGCGAATCGACGCCATCGCTTGGGCGAATGTCATCAGGCACTACGGTTCATCAAGCACTACGGTTCATTGGCTTGCATGGTGTTGAACGCTGCAGCGCACTTGGCTTGAGACGCATAGATCAAGACCTCGCTTCGCCAGGGCGCCACGCAGGAGTGGTAGGAGGACGGGAGGCCAAAGGCATTGCCGGAGGCGGAATACCTGCATGCCTTGAATGCGTTCGCCTCCGCCTGGGTGATCCGGTGGCAGCTTGTTGTTTTCGGTTTCAGCCAATCGAAGCCATAGCCGCCCACAACGGGAAACCCATCGGCGAGTGCGGGCGAGGCGAGGAGAACGACGGCTGCTGTGATCGCTGAGCGCATGGTTCCTCCAGGCTGACGGTAGAGCTCCGTGCAGGCCCACCACTGAGGTGGATGGCTTTTATTGGACAGATTCGGCCCCTGACATCGTTAACCCCGAGCGGGAAGAACAGGGTTTGGTCTCAGTGTAGACCTCATGGGGAGTTTTGCCTCCCAGTGCGCTGTGCGGTCTTACATGGCCATACCTCCAGAAGAAG
>NZ_NQLA01000083.1 GCF_002252705.1 Vulcanococcus limneticus LL | reverse complement strand
TCAATGTTCGATATAGCATTCTCCTTCTCTGCCGCCTCTTTGGCGGCTTCTTCATGTCTTCAGAACCTCTGCGATTTGCTGATTATTCGAGGTGCCCATAAACAGATTCAAAGTGAATCTCACGCCGTGCGTAGAGAGAGCGAAAGCCTGGCGCATTGGCGAGCATTTCCTTCACGGGGATGAAAACGCTCTCCACTTCCTCTTTGGCCCAGTTTGTTGCGCCAGTCACTTTGACCTTGGGATGCAAAGGATCCTGGATGTGATTGGAGAAGGCCAGGCCTAGTCGCAATGAGTCACCACGGGAAATCTTGATGCTGGCGACTGAGCTCTGGCCAACACGCTTGACCAGCCGGCCAAGCCTGCCCTCCGAAGGCAGAAAGGAGGAGACAATCTTTTCGCCATAGGACTGCTTGGTTTTGGTGATATCACAGGCTGCATAAACAATCTTCATCAGATGCGTCTTGCCTGTGCCGTTACCTCCAATCAGAACATTGACGCCTGGAGAGGGTTGAAAGTCTAGCTTTTCGAACGCGGTGAAACGTTCAAGCTCGATGCGTGTGATCGTCATTCATCATCTCCGATCCTGGTCTGGGCGTTGTCCACATACATTAAGAGCTTCTCGTCCTCCTGCAGGACCGCCTCTGGGAGCTTGGCCGCCACCTTGACGATGGTGGCGTAATCCCGCTCCTGCCAGCAGGCCTTGAAGCCGGCCCGCACTGCTTCTGTACGGAACTGCTTGATGCGGCGCTGGCTGCTTTCTTTGATATCTTCGAATTCCTTGAGCAGGGCACGCTCACGGATCTGGTCGAGATCGGCCTGCTTGTTGGGATCTGGAACGTACCAGCGGTCTCGCGCCTTCTCGATCAGCTTGGAATCCTCTTTATCGAGGTTCCGTAGATCTTTGAAGTTGCTGGAGAGATAGCTGTGGATCTGGCTCGGCACCGGGCCGCGTCCGTCGTAATGCAGAAAGTTCTGCTCAAGGATTACCTTGAGCTCCACGGTCAGCTCGTGCTTGGCCCAGGCCTGAAGCTCGCGCATGAATTGGGGCTGCAGATCCTGGAAGCTCTGCGGCTTGTCTTGCAGCTGCTGCCGAATCCACTGAATCGCGCTGTGCTCATCGTTGACAAAAAAGCTGAGCTGGCGAAGCTGAGTAGCAGTGGTGCGCTTGCGGTCGTACTCCGTGACCTGATCGGGCAGGAAATACATCCCATCCCGCTCAGGGAAGCGTTGCTGGAGACCCTGTAGAAACTCGGGACCCGAGAGTGGCACGCTGATGCCATGCTGAACATGGAACGCGATCATGCGGTCAAGCAGCATTTGAGCTGTACGCTCCACCACAAGCTCAACTTCACTTGAGCGACCTACAAAGACGGGGACGTTATGCAGATGCTCTCGCACGAATGCCCAGGCATCCTCTGAGGTTGATTGACCGATTACGAATCTCTTCTCAAGTTCTTCCGTGGGTTTGTAGGCAGAAATTACAAGATCCTGCTTGACGGCTGAGCTTGTGACTTGACGGTACGAACCCTGTTTCTTGTCGAGAGTTCTCACGTCAGCGATGACAAATCCAGCTGATCCCATGGCTTCTTGAATCGCTCGCCAGATTGCGTTACTTGAATTACTAAAGACCACGGTCATCCACCGACCGGGCTTGAGTGCGCGGTGGTACTCCTGAAAGCAGCGCCGCATCAGCTCTTGATACTCGTGGACACCCTTCTTCTTGCCGATGTCGACGATTGCTTCTTTGCCAGGAGCAGTAATTAGTCCGTGCCAGGATTCTACAAGGAAGTTTAGATCCGCGTAGTTAATGTTTTCTCCAAATGGAGGATCAGTAAAGATATAGTCAATGCACCTATCCGGAATGCCAAGAGAAGCGCAGTCGCCCGTCTGGACGATCGCGGCGGAAGGCACTGCGTACATAGGGGAGAATGCACTCCCCAGGCGACTAAGCTTGGTGCTTCGCCGCTCGGCGTCGTAAAGGATGTACCAAGGGCTTACCTCTGCATGCTGTGATCCCACGTAATAAACACCGTTGAGCGCACGATTGACCTGAGAGAAATGCGAAGGACTGTATCGGTTTAGCACCGACATCCCCCAAATTGCCTGCTCTACATACCAGAGCAGCATGTTTCTTAGTCGACAATCATCAACCGCCAATGCGCGATTCCATAATGCACCCAAGGATTGCGCCGCTCGTGGAAGAAAGACGTGATGGACATTGATGAACCCCTTATCCGCTAGGCCAGCGCTATGACAGCATCCTCCGGAGCTCCTGCAACGCCCGTCATCTGTGTCGTGTTTTGGAAATTCAAGAACCGGAACGTCGATCGGTAAGGGTAACTGGGAAATTCGCTCAAGGCGTTTTAGATCCTCCGAGTCTGGATGCTTCTCAAAGCGTGACTTACCGATGCTGTAATCAATCAACACTGGACGGAAGCTAATGCGCTTCCAAGGCGAGCCTGATGCTGGGTCGATAGTGGATTCAAATACTCGATCGAGGTTGCTCTTGCTTAGGCTTGCTCCGCAGCTAGGACATGGGAATTCTTGCCGAATACGCTTGGTATCAGCATCCAGGGCTTCCTCTGCAAAAACAACATCACCACCGCAATGAGGACAACTGAAGACCTCGCTCCACACTGTAAAATTGATACGTCCCTTTGTGATGCCGTCGGCATGTAAGGTTTCATACATCCAGCCTAGATCGGACTCGATCTCGCCGAGCATCTCTTCGGCGACCTTTGTGAAAGTCTCTGTATTAAATGGAAGATTGTAGTTTGCAGCGATGAAAGTGGCCGCAAGTCCCAAGTCATTAATCACTGAGCGGCGCAGCCCCCACTGAGGTTTGGAGCGGCCTTCTTTATCCCATGCGGCTTCTATCTCGGCCTTGTACTCAGGTGATGCGCTAGTGCAGAAATGAGTTGCAACTCCGGTCATTCCAGAGCCGCAGAATCCGTCTAAAACCAGGTCCCCTGGCTTGGTGTAATGGAGAATCGAAGGCACAATCGCCAAGTGCGGCACTTTTGTGTGATAGCCATGGGCTCGATAGAGCTGATCCGTTTTGCCGACGCTCACGTCAACGGCGAATGGCTCCCGCTCGTAGACCTCGTCAGGGTCATAGGGCTTGCCATAGCAGCTGACAAAGTCTTCCAGGAAGGGATTCGGGCATGCGGTGTAATACGGCGGATCTGACATCCTCAGGATTGCTTCATCGCTGCCTTGAGGAAAGCCAGGTATCTTCCGAAACTCCGGATCCTCAAGCTTTTCCTTCAGTAGCGCCATGAAGTGCTCACGACGCGCCTGCTCGTTCTCGAAGGTGAGCCCGAGGCATTCCACCGAACCGGCACCCTTCTTCTCTTGCTGAAGCTCCAGGGTGCCTTGTTGTTCCTGTCCCGTGGTGCTTGGCATGGCTGCAGTGGTGAAAGCGGTGGGTTGACGGCTTGACTTGCTGGCCGGAGAGTGTGTTCAGCAGTGACCTTGAGCCCGCAGAGTGGATCGTCGCTGGTGGCCCATTGGCGCTGCTCCACTTGCTCGGTGACTTGCTCGGTCACATGGCCGGTGACTTGCTCGGTCGCTCAGGCGCAGGGCCCAGCCTGCTCTGCAGCTGAACTGGTTGATCGGCGAAATCGGCACGGACATCACCTACTCCAAGACCAGCCGAACCTTGGCCTTGTCCTTGCCCTTGGTGCGTTCGTTCAGGTAGTAGGCAAAGCGATCCTTCAGCTCCTCGAGGGTGCAGGGCAGCCCGCCAGAGGTCAGAGCCGAGCGCAGCTGGTCCTCTGTGAGCACCACCTTCTCCAGCCCCTGGAGCACCTCCTGTAGGGCCTTCAGTAGGGCCGGTTCAATCGGCTCCGGCAGCTCGCGGCTCGCGAGAAGCTCATTCAGCGCTGCTTTGCCGCTGCTGTCGGTGACGAGCTGCACGTTGTCGCTCACCGTGGGGTCTTCCAGGTTGCTGAGCAACCGCTGACACCAGTCGGCCACCAGGCTGTCGAGCCGCTCATCCAGCACACTGATGAGCTGTGTTGGCTTGGTGGACGCTGCTGGCTCTTCCGCCGGGCGGAACTGACAGTGCGGGCAGACGGGGCTTTGCTCCAGATCTGGACGCCCCAAGCTGAAGCAGGTCTTGAGACCAAACAGGCTGTTCTCGAAATCGCGAAGCTGCTGGGCGGGCATCATCTCGACCTTGACCAGCTGCTGCAGCTGCTTCAGGCGCGGGTCCTGGGTGAGGCGCTTTTTGCGCTCGTCATCGGCCTGGTTCATACGAGCCTTGGCGTGACGGTCGAGGTAGTTGTCTTGGTAGGTGGCCTTGAGCTGGGCCAGGCTCTGGCCCAGCTGGCGCTGGAAGCCGGCATCGGCGCGGTGCTTCGGGCTGGTGATCTTGGCCAGCAACTCACGTTTCTGCTCGCCAACCCCCTGCACCCAGGCGTCGTCCGAGGGCAACACCGCCTCGGCAGTGCCTAGGTACGCGGTGAGAGGCCCCACATGCTGAACCAGGCTGAGCAGCTCACCGACCTCGCGGACCAAGGCCAACGGCTGCTTCTGGCCGGTGATGACCTCAGCGGTATGCGGGAAATTCTTCAGCTTGCCGGCGGAGTTGAAGGGCTGCAGTGACTCGAGAAACTTCTGGAGGTTCTGCAGCGCCGTCCGCCACTCCCCTTGTTCCTGTTCCGACAGCAGGGGCCGACCCCAAAGCGCGAGGTCGGCCAGCTGCCCTTGGGCAGTGACGACCTTCTCCACCAACGAGGCCACCGTGCTCTGCAGCTGGGCAACCGCCTCGTCCCGCTTCGCTGCGTTGGCGATCAGACCGGGAGGCAGGTTGATCAGCTCGAAGAGCTCCTTGAGCGGGCCCAGGGGCAGATCGCGAGGGCGCTCCACATGCTTGAACTGGAGCAGGTCTTTGATACTGGTCTTGCTGAACAGGTCGATCTCGCTGGCATCGATCTTCTTGTCCGTAATGCTCAGGACCAGATCACCGCTGTGCACCAGGGAAGCGAGCACTACGACCAGGAACTCCGGCTCCAGCCGGAACCGCGTCCAGTACTCAATCCCCGCCTCCTCGCCGACCAGCTCTGAACGGTTCAGCACCTGGCCTTCGCCTTTGTCGGTGAGCTGTTTCAGCGCCTGCTTGGCGTAGCGCGAACCCCTGGGGCGGAGCTGGTCACCATCCAGCAGCTCCAGGGCGTCAAGCACCGAGGCCCCGAGCTTGCCCCTCACACTTCCCGCGATCCAGCGCAAAGCGTCCTGGGCAGCCTGCTCCCGGTTGTCCCGGGTGATCGTGGTCGTGAACACCGGGTAATCCGGGCACTGGTTCTCGAAGCAGGCAGAGAGGCAGGAGGCAGCGGCTGCATCCACCGCATCCTTCACGCCGCCTCGATCGCCTGAGCGGGCCAGACCACCTTTGAGGCGCTCTCCCAGCAGCTGCGCTGTGCCCTGGTGGGTGACCTCACAGCAGCTGGAAAGGTTCAGCTGCAGCCACTGCGTGAGGGAACGCAGCTGCTGCATCGCCTTGTCTTCGTAGATCTTCTTATTGCTGCCCGAAGCCGTGAGTGCCATCTCGCGTGCCCCTGCGTAGAGCTTCACCGCGGTCTTGAAAGCCTCGTCACCTCCCTGCTTCAGCCGGAAGAACACCTCATCGGGCTTCCGCTCGTCCTTGAAATACGGGGGCTCATAGGGCTGCAGGAAGTAGAGGTAAAAGTCGCGTGGCGGCTGGGCTGTAGAGCGTTCATTCGGCGCACCAAAGAACAGATAGCCACTACGGCCAGCCCTATGCTCACGCCACTCAAGTTCATGCTCCCAGATGCGATAACCGCTCACATAGGCGGGCGCATCAGGCTCCTCAAGAATTACCCGGCGCAGGGCATCAAAGTAGTATTCATCGAGCTTGCTGTCATCGAGGGTCTCGGCTCGCTTGTCGATCAGCGAGTCGAAGTCGATGTTCTTTTTGAGATCGAGATAATATTGGCCATTCTCTGGATTGAACGACAGAAACTGGCCGCTGACCGTTTTTAGGATCTCGCGCAGAACGGTCTCAACGGTTGATTTCAGGAAATCTGCATCCCGCTCTGGAAGCGGCAGCAGCAGGCAGAGATCATCACGGAGCTCCTCTGCCGTGGCCCCCATCGGCGTGAAGATGTCGCCGGTTGTTAGGCGATGCACGGAGAGAGCGTGAATGATCCTCAGGGCGGCGGGCCTGTACTGCGGTTTAGTGAAAGCCTGTTGGATGCGGGCCTCCAGCACGTCACTCTTTTCGATGACATCGCGGATGTCAGGCACCGAGCGGAAGGAGGGATTGTCCTTCAGCGTCATCCAGTACGAGTCGTAGGCAATCAGCCCTGGATCATCACTGGGCACCTCCTTGTCCAAAAGGGAGCGGATCGCCGAGCTGAGGGTCTTGAGGACCTCCCGTTTCTCGGCCGCGTAGACCCGCTCAAAGGTGTCGAGATAGGCAGGATGAACCGGGTAGAGGCGGACGAATTCCTCCAACCGCTCATTCATCGTGGCGTACAGCTGGGTAAAGCCCTGCAGGTGCTCACGCACCAAGGCCTGCTGCTTGCTGTCTTTTTTCAGAATGCGCCGTGCCACGACGTAGGCCACGTCTTCACGGGCGATCCGCATCTGCTCGAAGCGATCCTTGACGCGCCGCAAGCTGTCAGCTGCGAACTGGAAGTGGGGATTGTCGAACAGGCTTTCTTGAACCCCACCAATGAAGCGGAAGCGTGAACCCTTGCAGAACTCCCCGATGGCACGCAGGAAGTTGAGGTTCCGCATCAGCTCCTGCTCCCGGTTGGAGCGCAGGTAGTCGAGCAGCTCGTCGAGGACAAACAACAGGCCCTTATCGGGAAAGGCCTTGGTGAACTCCGCCATCAATGCGGCGAAGACCTCCTTGTGGTTTTTGACCTGATCCTCTGGAGGGATTTCGAAATGGAGCTGGCGTCCCCTTCAGTGGTGTAATTCCCCCGGCACTCCCACCCCGGCGTAGCTGGGGTGGGCCGCGCACCTCAGGCGATCGGCTCCACAGCTGAC
>NZ_NQLA01000082.1 GCF_002252705.1 Vulcanococcus limneticus LL | reverse complement strand
CGGCGGAAGAGATGTCGGGCATCGCCAGCGGTGAGACCCACCGACCTAAACCGATGCTGACAGGGGCGCGGATGACACCGTGGACAGACTTTTAGGCGGCCCTGCCTGGCAGGGCAAGGTGGCGAACTGGGTCTCCAGCAGGCGTGCCTCCTCCGGGCGGGCTGAGCGCAGCACCTCAATGCGCACGGGCTCGGCGAGATGGGCGTCGGGATCGAGCACATTCGACGCAATGAACTGCTTCAGGGGGGCGGATCTGCGGGTCGGGGTGAAGTCAATCCAGAGGCTGGTGTCGAGCAGGAAGGTCATGGCGTATTCCCCTGGTCTCGCAGGCGATCGCGCTCCTGGTTGGCCTCGAA
This sequence comes from Vulcanococcus limneticus LL, assembly GCF_002252705.1. GTDB lineage: Bacteria > Cyanobacteriota > Cyanobacteriia > PCC-6307 > Cyanobiaceae > Vulcanococcus > Vulcanococcus limneticus. The sequence continues at coordinate 7,095 of NZ_NQLA01000082.1, read as the reverse complement.
GGCCTCCAGTTCCACTCCCCACTCACCGCAGAGAAAGCGCTGGGCGATCTGGGCACGGCGCCGCGGCTGCAGGGCCTCCTCCATCAGGCAGCGGATGGCGGAGCCGTTCTTGGGCTCACCCGTCAGCTCCAGGACTTCCGCCATCTCCTTTGCGAAGTGGCTCATCGGAGTGCGTCACTGTCGCGCGAAGGTCTGCTTCTACGCGCGTCGGGCCCCGGCTACGTCGCCAAGGAACCTCTGGGCAACAAGGCTGCTGGAGCCCCCAGGGGCTCCCAGGTGCTCGGGACAGAGATTCTTGATGGATGTGAGCAATGATTTGCTCTGACTTCGTCGCTTTTCGGCTATTTCTTCCTCCTCTCAGTGGCCAGTCTGTCCCCAACGGGCACACCACTTCCCCATTCATGTTCCACATAGCAACTGAAGCCTTGCAAGAAACAGATTTGTCAGTGCAGCCAGCACATTGATCTTGCAGTGGTTCTTGGTCATGCCCCGCAGCCGGGTCTTCTGAAAGCCGAACTGCTGCTTGATCACGCGGAAGGGATGCTCCACCTTGGCCCGGATGTGAGCCTTGGCAGCCTCCACCAAATTCTCCAGCCGGCCATCGGGTGTATCCGGTAAGGCCCGGCGCTTGCCGGGGCGCATGGCAACCCGAAACTTGACGGTTTTGCCCTCCATCTCCTCTCGTTTCTCAATCCCTTGGTAGCCAGCGTCTGCGTACACCACCTCCTCCTCGCCGTGCAGTAGGTCTGCTGCTGGGGTGAGGTCGTGCACATTGGCGGCGGTGGTCTCCACCGAGTGGATGAGGCCTGTGTCCTTGTCCACGCCAATGTGGACTTTCATCCCAAAGTGCCACTGCTTGCCCTTGCAGGTCTGGTGCATCTCGGGATCCCGCTTCCCAGCTTTGTTTTTGGTGGAGCTGGGGGCAGCGATCAAGGTGGCATCGATGATCGTGCCCTGCTTCATGGCCATGCCGTGTTCCTTGAGATGGGCTTTGACCGTCTGGAAAATCTGCTCTCCCAGGTGGTGCTTCTCAAGCAGGTGCCGAAACGCCAGAATCGTCGTCTCGTCAGGAATCCGGTCGCTGATCAGGTCGATCCCGGCGAAACGGCGCATGGTGGGCACCTCGATCAGCGCCTCTTCCATGCCTGGGTCGCTGAGCGAATACCACTGCTGCATCAGGTGAATCCGCAGCAACCGCTTCGCGGAAGCCAAGGGCTACGTGGCCAGCGGGTAGGGAGGTCGGCCGCCTTTTGTGCTGATTCTGGGGTAGTGAGGCTCGATCAGATCGATGAGTGCCTTCCAAGGCACCACCTTCTCCATCTCAGCCAGAAACTTCTCACGCTTGGTGCGTTTCTTGGTCGTGGTCTGCTCGTAATCGCCGAACCCGAGCTGCTTGCCACCCATGGACTTGGTCCTGGCCTGCGTTCACAGGACCATTGTCCCGTGATCAGCCTGGGTTTTCCAGGGGCTCCCTAACGCTGGAGCCCGGGGCCTCCAGACGCAGGAGGGGAGGTAGCGGGCATGACAGGGGTAGAAGCCAGCCACCAGGGGGCAGAGGCCGATGGGGTCAGCGATGCCGGAGCCTGTGATGGCCGCGGTGAGCATGCGGATGATGGCGAGGCGACTAGTCCAGGTTTCAGGGAAGGCGAAGGCACTGGCGAAGGGGCTTTGCTTAAGCCGACGAAGGGTCATCGCCGTCGAGCAAGCCAGCACCGCACCCCGAGGCCAGCCAGGACAAAAGCCGCCCCAGGGAAGCGCACAGACCCACGCAGCCTGTGGTGGACGGGGATCTGCCTAGTTGACCCTGATCGTGCGACCGACCCACTCCCCGTCCTGGAGGTCACGGATGACCTTGGTCTCGTCGTTGGCGTCCGCTATCTCAATGAAGGCGAAGCCACGCTTGCGGCCGGTGTCGCGGTCAAGGGGCAGACTGCATTTGCACACCGAGCCGTACTCGGCAAACAGGCGCTGAAAGTCCTCCACTACGGCGTCGCAAGAGAGGTTGCCGACGAAAAGGGTGATCAATTGAACCAAACTGATGACTCTGATTCGCTGAAAGATCTGAAGAAAGTCGCTGCCCGATTGGTGATCAACAGGGGCCCGAAGCCCCTGGAACTCGCCGCCTGGGGAAGAAGGCCACAGGAGAGTGGTCGTCGAAACGACTTCTGCCAACACCATGGCTGTGGACGGCTGCAGAATCGTCTACTGGCTGGCGTGCTGCCCTCGGCCAGGGCTCACGCATCAAAAAGCGCCGCCGGGGCGACGCTTGGAACTCCCTGCGCCGCCCGACAGGAGCTGCGGACGGTTGATTCCATCGTGCAGGCCCTGGGGAGGTGATGCATGCGATCTACTGTATCAATACAGCTTTACGTACTCTGTGTTGGCTGACTCCTCAGTTGGCGTCTAGTTCCCGCAACCATCGGAGTGGTCAGTTTCCCCGTCTGGCCGGTGCGGGTGATGCCGGCCGGCGGCAGCAGGGATTCATGTCTGCCATGTGATTGTTGCATTCCAGATGATCTACGTAGCGCCTGAGATGAGGCACAACTGGCTTCTGACGCAGTACCTCGAGCCTGCGGAAGCCCAACGGAGGTCGTCGCCATGGCACGGCGGTTTGTCGGCCTGCATCTCCAGGAGCCGATCGAGATCAGTGCCGTTCCCCGGGCTCTTGGCGTCAGCGAAGCCTACCTGGATATCAGTGTTGGGATCTTGCTGAAGCCGCAATCGCAGGCATTGAATACGCTGAACCTGCATCCAGGCCTTGATCCGGGCGTCGCAGCTGCTGAGATCCTCAATCAGAGGCCCTGCTCCTGCGTGAGTAAAGCCGCTTCCACCGTGAGGCCAGGGCCGAAGCCCAAGGCCAGGCATAGCCCGTGGCAGTCCCTGGTGCGCAGCCTCTCCAGGATGAACAGAATCGTTGCCGACGACATGTTGCCGAACTCGCGCAACACCGAGGTTGACAGATCGATCTGAGCCGATTGCAACCCGGCGCTCTCCAACACCGCCCCCAGAATGCGAGGCCCGCCAGGATGAACGGCCCAAGTTTCCACATCCGGCAACGTCAGGCCCAGGCCAGCCAGCCAATGTTCCAGCCATGGGCGTAGCTGAGTGGCGATGCGACTGGGGACCTGGGCCGAAAGGACCATCGAAAAACCATGATCTTCGATGATCCAGCTCATCAGATCTTGCGTACCGGGGAGCACCGTTGACGACGAGGCGACAAGCTGCAACCCCCGTGTCTGGCTGGCTCCGACACCTCCGCCATCGGAACCCACCGCCACCACGGCGCCGGCGCCGTCGGCGAACAGAGCATTGGCCACGATGTGGTCGGGGTTCCAACCCTCCTGCAGGTGAAGGCTGCAAAGCTCCACCGCACACAGCAGCACACAGGCGCTGGGATCGGCCTCCACGAATGCCCGAGCCACCCGCAGGCCGTTGAATGCCCCATGGCACCCCATGAAGCCCACATGGGTGCGGGCCACTTCCATGGCCAAGGGCAGGCTGGCGATCAGGGCCAGGTCGAAGCCAGGAGCGCCAAACCCCGTACATGACACGGTGATCAGATGGGTGACCGTGTTTGCCTTGATGCCGGCATCCTCCAGGGCCAGGCGAGACGCGCGCAGGGCCAGATCCAGCGCCGCCGGTTGATAGCGCCGCATCCGCTCGGCCGTGGAGGGGTTGGTGGAGTGTGAGAGGGGAATGCAATGGCGGTTCGTCACCCCCGAGTGTTGGTAGATCCGCTCCAACAGGCGTTGCTGACGGGGGCTGGCACTGCCCATCTGCGGTGCAAGGGCCAGGGCTTCACGCTGGCTGAGGCGCCACTCCGGCACCGCAGTGCCAAGACCAAGCAAGGACAAAGGCATGATCGATCAGTCCGTCGGGCATGGCAGGACGGGCCGTTGTAGGTGCTCAATCAGCGAACCGGTGATCGAGGGGAAGATCCTCGCCATCCGGTGTAGTGCCCAGCTTGCCTCGGGGTTCCGCAAGACCAGCGCCAGGGCGCGGCAAGAGGTCTGTCGCCGCGTCACCCAACGGTGGTGAAGGCGCCGCCACTCCGTCTCGATTGCACCATCCCAGTGCTCCAGTGCATGCCGCACCAGGGGCAGGGCAGCCAGTGAGGAGGTCAGCGCCCAGCCCATGCCTTCGCCGGTGAAGGGCTCTACATAGCCGACGGCATCACCCAGCAGCAGCAGCCGGAAGCCAGCCTGAGGGCGGGTGCTGCGGCTCAGCGCTGCGGTGAGCTGCCAGGCCGCATCATCGAGGCTGGGCAACGGCGCAAAGCCCGCTTCCGACAGGATCGTCTTGCAGGCCCCGGCCGCACCGCCGCTGGATTGCAGCAAGGCCCGATCGATGGCACAGGCCAGGTTGATCTCTCCAGCCTCCACCCGCACCAGACCCACGTACCCCCCACGGCCCACAGCCATCTGCAGAACACCGGGCGGAAGTCCGGCGGCTTCCCCAGGCAGAACACAACCAGCCCCCACACGGCTGTGGGGTTCGATGTTGGAGTTGAACGTCGGTTCGGCTTGCAGGCAGCGGTGGGTGAGACCAGCCGCGATCAGCACCACCTTGGCGCTGACACTCCACCGTTCGGTGCCTTGCTGCAGCACGACCTCCCGGCAAGACTCCGTCCCTGCAGCGGCAGCGCCCAGCACGGCCCGGGTTCCCGTCAGCACCATGGCACCAGCGGCTTCAGCGGCTTCCAGCAGGGCCTGATCCAAGCGGGCCCGGGAGAGGGCCCGGCCAGCCCCCAGTGGGATCGGGCTCACCAGGCCAGCAACCCCCAGCTGCAGCTGCTGCAGGGCAAGCCCACCCTGCGCCTCAACCAGCCCCGCGAGTCCGGCGGCCTCAAGCGCTGCCAAGGCCTGCGGACTGAGGCAGGCCCCACACACTTTCCAACGGGGGAAGAGCCGCTGCTCCACCAGCAGCACCCGCACCCCGGAACTGGCAAGGCCATGGGCCGCAAGGGCACCTGCGGGTCCAGCACCCACCACCACCACATCCCAGCAGGGCGCAAGCGGCGGGAAGAGAGGATCAGGTGCTGAGGGCATCTCGACGCCAGGAGAGCAGGAAGCGCTCGGGCCAGAACCTGGTGATCTGCGCGCCCGCCAGGCCAGCGGCGGTGGCCAGACGCGCCACTTCGTCGAGCCGAAAGGCACCCCCCACCGAGAGTGGTCCGTCGATCTGCACGATCGGGGAGCGACTCAGCAGCCGGGTGCCGATCCAGGTGAGCAACAGATCCTGGTGGCTCCGGATCAGATCGTGCACCAACAGCTGATCCAGTGTGGCGGCGGCCATCGAGCGCAGCAGGGTTTCGGCGTCAGGCTCGATGAGGTGGTGCAAAAACAGCGATGTGGTGATCAGGTGATAGCCACTGGGGAGAGGGGCACCGATCGCATCGGCCTGGAAGATCTGGGCCTCCAGACCCTCCGCCCTGGCCGCTGCGCTGGCAACGGCGACGGCCTGGGCGCTGATGTCGCAGCCGTGCACCTCAAGATCGATCCCCTCTCGCTGGCTCATGCGACAGATGGCCCGTACCGTGTCGCCCCCACCGCAGGCCACATCGAGGAGGCGTAGCCGCCGCGTGGGTGCCTGCCTCGCCAGACGACGGATGGCGGGGAAGAAGCAGGCGGCACTGCGAGTGAACGCATTGATGCGAGCCAGGCCGAGCAGGGCCGCCTGATGCGCCTGGGGATCAAGGCCAGGCTGATCCATCAGCTCAGGCCTGAGCTGACGCTGGCTCAGCTGACGCCACAACACAGGCAGTGGCACCGCCAGGGCCGCCTGGAGTTCAGCGGACGTTCGCTCCAAGCTTCTCTCCTGTACGTCCATGTCATGCCGTAACCCTAGGAACGTTGCCGCAAGCTGGGCTCCACCCCGGCGCTCAACCCCAAGCCATACGAAGTGCTTGAGATCGAGCAGGACCGTAAGCCAGACAAACTGATCCCGGCTGGTGCTGAATCCGGAGAGTTCCGCTGCCGTGCCTACCCTGAAGCCAGTCTCCATTCCCTCGTCGCCTGTAACCGGGAGAACCCCAGAACTCGCTGATGCGACTGCGGTCCGGTTGGTGGTTGCCGGTCAGCACCCTGAAGGCCAGATCCTCATAGCAGGCACGCTCGATCCTGCGGGGCGAGACGATGCCCACGCAGTAGGAGTAGAGCAACAGCATCGTCATCATCCGCGGATCAAACCCCTTCTCCCCGCGGGTATCCCTGGCCTGAGCGGGGATCAAGGCCTGTGAGTGATCCAGTTCCTCCACCAGGTCCAGCAGGACAGAGCCAAGCGCTCTGGGCCTTGTCTTCGATTACCACAAATGAGAACGCTTGAAGCTTGGACACCGTCACGTGAATGGGGCCGCCGTCCTCATCCAGGGAGACGGCGGCCACGGTCGAAACCTTGCTCCCAGATCCGCGGCCTGGCTTGCCACCATTGCATTCTCCGCGAAGGCAAGCATGATCCAGCTGCAACTTTCATGCAGGTCACATCCTTCCTATTGCTCGCTCAGGACCTGGATCATCTTGCTGTGCATCAACAATGCTGTGCGGTAGCTGACCCCGAGTTGCCACACCAGAGCCAGAGAGAATGTACTGATCTTTGCCTGGCCAATCAAGTAAACGGCTAGGAAGCAGATCGCGAGAGGCAACATCGTCGCTTCTGTGATGATTCCAGCAGTGAATGGTATCTGATGACGACACTCTCGACACTGATACCGCTCGTGGCGGCGCCCAGAGAAGAAGCCATGCTCGTTCTGTCCACACCGAGGGCAGTGGAATCCCTGCTGGCCCAGCGAGCTGCCTCAAGGTCGGCCTCGGAGTTCTGCTCGGCGCCGCAGAGCTCCATGAACTGGGGTACGGACATTCCAGGCTGGAACAGGATTCGGTTGAAGGCCATGGCGTCAGCTACTAGTGCACAAGTACAATTCTGGAACTGGCCGGAACCGCTTGGGCGCTGGCAATCTCATCAAGTCCCTCGCTGGTGTTGACCGTCAACAACGCGTCGCCTTGACGTGGACCCCGGAAACCGGTCCAGGGTGAATGAGAGTCCTCATCCGGCCAGACTGGGCCGGGGACTCGACCATGAAACGCACCAGGCACACAG
>NZ_NQLA01000081.1 GCF_002252705.1 Vulcanococcus limneticus LL | reverse complement strand
AGGCCCTGCAGCAGCGGCGTCGGGCCCGGATCGCCCAGCGCTTCCTCAGCGGCGAGTGGGGGGTGGAGCTGGAGGCCTTCGAGGGCGACCAGGAGCGTGATCGCCTGCGGGATCAGGCCATCGCCCCATGACGCTGCTGCTTGACACCAGCCTCTGGATCGATTTCACCCGGACCCGCAGCCCCGCGTCCCTGAAGCAGGCCATCGCGCCCTATGTGCTCGATCCCGAGGCCCATCTGGCCGAGCCGGTGCGCTTTGAGCTGTTGCGTTCAGCCCGGCCGGAGGAGGTCCGCCTGCTGGAGGCCCAGTTCGCCACCCTGCCCTGCCTGGCCACCCCGGGGGATCTCTGGGAGCGGGCGGCCGCTCTGGGGCAGGCCTGCCGCCAGGCCGGTCGCACCGTCTACAGCCTGGATCTGCTGATCGCCGCCGTAGCCCTGCACCACAACGCCGTGCTGGTGAGCTTCGATGCCGACTTCGAAGCCATCGCCGCCGTGAGTGAGCTGCGCTTCAGGCGGCTGCAGCGTCCAGCCTGAGTGCAGGCGCAGGCCGGCCCAGCCTGGCCTCAATGCCCCGGCACCGGCAGGTGCTTGCCGCAGTGGCCGATCACCACCTGGCCGGCCTCCGGATCCCAGTGGAAGTGCAGACGCAGGGTGTGGTTGATCGAATCCTTCACGCCGATCTTGAGGTGCTGCCACATCGGCAGCTCCTGGCCCTTGTAGAGAAAGGTGCGGGCTCGCCGGGCCGTGGGGTTGTTTTCGATCGTGCTCGACTCCCGGCTGGCAAAGGTGCTGGCGCCGAACACCTGGATCCCAGCCACATCCGGCTGGCCCGCGAGCCTGGCCTCGCGGTAGCGGGTCCCGAGCCGCCAGAGCAGCTCGAACAGCTGCTCTCCCTTCTCGAAGCCGGCCGCGTCATCGGCCGACTTCCAGGCCGACTCCAGCACCACGAAGCTGTCCGGGCAGATCTTCGTCGCCAGGTCGAGAATCTGACGGGGCTTGAGGTCCGCCGTCGTGGTCCGCAGGGCCGACAGCAGCCGTTCGCTGGTCTCGGCGTCCGGCGCGCCGGCGCGATCCGGAGCTCCGCCCGCCGGGCCGTAGCCGGCGCCGCTGCCCGGGAAGCTCCCCATGCTCTCGCTGAGCTCATGGAAGTAGCGGAGATCCTCCTCTTGCGCGGCCAGGGTGGTTTCCAGCTCCTGACGGTCGAGCGCCAGCCGAGCGTTTTCGTTCAGCGCCAGCTCCAGTTCCTGGCGGGCGATCGAGAGCTCCAGCTTCAGGCCCCTGGCCTTCTCCTTCGCCTTGGCCTTCTGGTCCTTGGTCTTGCCCTTGCGCTCCTGCAGCTGCTTCTGGCTCGCCTCCAGCTCGCGCCGCAGCCGGGCCTCATCAGCCCGGATCACCTGCAGGCGCTGACTGATCTCCTCCTGCTTCTCCTCCAGCTCCTCAAGGCGCTGCTGCCGTTCCCGCCGCCGCGTGGTCTCGCTGGGCACGCCGAACTGGCTGCGGATCAGCTGCTCCACCGGCGCCTCATCCGCCGGCGCCCGCCCGCTCGCATCGGTGAGGCTGAGGTACCAGGGGTAATGGCGGCCGTCCTGGGTGGGGTAGTAGCTGTAGCCGCACTTGCTCACGTCGTAGCTGACGCGCAGCAGCTCCTGCAGTTCGCGAAAGGCGGTCTCGGTGGCGTTGATCACCAGCCGCATCTTGTCGGGCCCGCTGGTGCGATCAAAGTCCCACGCGAAGTCGCCGGTCACCCCCAGGTCCTTGAGGCGGCGGCTGGGCTTCTCGATCGGAATCGAGATCTGCAGCCGGAAGGCATCCCGCAGCGCGGTGGTGGCCAGGCCGCTCACCACCGCCTCCAGGCCGGTGGCGGCCTCCGGCACCTCTGCGGCCACCAGGGCCGCCATCCCCTTGGGCAGGTAGCCGATCTCCTGATCCTTCCAGAACACCTTCACGGCATTCGGATCCCATTCGTTCGTCGGCTCATGCCGCAGCGTCAGCGGATCGCCGATGGCGATGCCGAGCGCCATCTTCTCGGCGGCATCGGCGAGGCGATAGGCCAGGAAGGTCTGCAGGATCTCACCGCTGCTTTCCTGCTGGCGGCGCTGGCGCGCGACCCGGCGTTCGGCGGAGCCCGCAGCCTCCAAGTCCTGCAGGCTGCGGAACAGGGTGCCCTTGGGGGCCATGGGTGCGGCGTTTCTGGTCCGACGCTAGGCAGGTCTGCCAGGAGCGGAATCCTGATCGCCCATCTCCTGGAAGGCAGCTAAGGGTCCCGTGCGCTTCGCGGTCGCTGCCGTATAGAGGCAGCGACCATGCATCACTCCAGATCGACGGAGTCGAGCAGCATCCGGCTGCGCATCAGCCGGTCGGCATCGACGGCCCAGGCCGCGATCTGGCTGTGCTTGGCGTCGACGTCATCCTTCATCTCATCCACCACCTCGTCGTGGAAGGTCTCCAGGTGCCGCAGGATCGCCAGGGCGATCTGCTGGTCCTCGTAGGCGGTGGTGTCGAGCTTTTCGATCAGCTCGATCACCTGCTTCACCTTGGGGCTCTGCTGCCGTTCGGGCTTCTCGGGTCGTTCGGGCTTGTTCTCCTGCATGGCGATCAGTTCCTGGGGGCTGTTGGGGATGGAGCTCGCGGCACTGGCGGCCGACTCGGCCTGGGCCATCTCGGCCTCGAACATTTCGGGATGCAGGCCCTCGTTGGGATCGACGGGCTTGCCGGCGCGGTAGCGGTAGCGGCCGCTGCGGTTCTGGGGCTCACCGGCGGAGGGGTTCTGGGGCTGGTCGGCGGGGGAACTCATCGGGACTGCGGCGGCGATGTGCTAAGGATCGCGCCGGTGGACGGGGAAGGCAGCCTGTCCAGTGCGATCAACCAGGACCCATTGCGGTGCAGTGGGTTTGCGTTCCGTGATCCGGACCCCCTCAGCGCAGCCAGTTGCTCACGCCGTGCAGCGCCCAGAGCACCAGCGCGATCAGGATCCACTTGTGGAACAGCAACAGAACCCAGCCCACCCCCGCCAGTGCGGCCAGCAGCAGCACCAGGCCGATCAGCGCAGCGATGGCTTCCCAGGGGCTGGTGGAGTCCGCCGGCGCCGCCGCCCGCGGCGGCGGCCGCGCATCGGGGCCGGTGGTGATGCGCGGCCGGCCCGGAGGCCGCATCGGCGGCTGGCTGGGGACCACGCGCCTGCGCCTGGAGCGGCGGCCGGGGCTGGGGCCTGAGGGTTCGGGGCGGATGAATTCACCCTTGTCGTTGAACGGCATCGCTCGCCTCACCCCCGCCAGCGGCAGGGCGGACAGGAGGCGCCATGGGCCACCTGGATCGAGGTGGTGACCTGCAGCGGGTGGGAGAAAATCTCGGCGCGTTCTCCGCCCAGCCGCGGGTCGTTGCTGTTGCACACCAGGGTGTACTGGCTCAGCTGCCCCAGCAGCCGTGGCACATGGGCGGGGTTGGCTCGGTTGAGCAGATCGATCGCCAGCTTGAGGCCGATCTGCGTCACGTAGGCGATATCGATCGCGATCCCGGGCTGAACATCGAGCTTCTGCAGATCCGCCTCGGAGCTGTAGAACCGCCGCGCCGGCTCGTTCCTGCTGCCGAGGGCGTCCGGGAGGCCTTCAAAGGCACAGCCGTAACAGGGCATGGGCGTATCGGGGTGGCTGTAGAAGATCTCCCCGGCAAAGGCCCGCTCCCACAGCCCGATCGCCAGGAATGGCAGCTCCAGCGCCGCCGCCAGCCGGGCGGCGTGGCGATCGGCGCGGCGGCTGTCGGCGCAGGCCAGCATCAGCGTCGGTGTCCGCTCCCCCTCGCTGGTGCGGGCGTCCGCAAAGGCTGCCACCACTGCCGGATCGACTCGCTCCAGGCTGGTGCTGTGCACCTTCACGACGGCGCGGGGGTTGATCTGGCGGATGCGATCCGCCACGGCCCGCACCTTGGCGCGGCCCACATCGGCCAGGCCGCACTGGTGGCGGCAGAGGTTCTCGATCGCCAGCAGGTCGGGATCGATCAGCAGGAACCGGCCCACGCCGCTGCGGGCGAGATCCAGGGCCGCCAGGCTGCCCACCGATCCGCAGCCGCACACGATCACGCCGCACTGCCCCATCGCGGCGCTTTCCAGCAGGCCCTGGTGACGGGAGAACAGATCGGCCTCAAGGTCGTAGGGCTCGCCGTGGCAAGGGTGCCCCTGCCAGCGGAACTGCAGCGCGCCGTTGCCCTCGCCCCGTCGCGCCACCAGGCCTCCATCGGCACTGCCTGCGCCACCGCCGCTGGCGAGCTCGGCAGCAGCGGGCTCCAGCCAGCCGAGCCGCTGCGCCCCGGGCTGGAGTCGGCCCTGCTCCTCTCCTCCCACCACCACCAGCTGACGGGTCTCGGGATGGGCATAGCCATAGAGGGCGCTGCCATCGGCCAGCGCGGCCAGATCGCAGGGAAACCAGACGGTGTGGGGAGTGGTGTTGTTCCGCTCAGCCATGGCAGCCACCCCGCAGCCAGCGGCGGAATCGCGCCACATCCCACGGCCAGGAGTGATCGCCGCCATGGCGCCGCAGGCGAACCTCACCGTGCGGCTCCTGCAGCAGGGTGAGGCGGTGCAGGCCGGCGCCACCCCGCTCCACCAGGGCCAGCACGAGCGTGGGGCCGCAGACCTGCAGGCCGTAGGCAAAGCGGCGCTGACCATCCAGTACCTCCAGCAGGGGGGCCACCAGCGCAGCCAGGGCTGGGGCCAGGGGGCCGGCCTGCGGCGGCTGGGGGCCGCTGGGGAGCAGGCGCTCCAGGGCCTGCCGCTGGCGGCGGTCCTCCAGCTGCCCGGGATCGAGGCAGCTGGCGTGGCGCAGCTCCATCAGCTCGGCGGGGATGCCGCCATCACCGATCTGGTGGGGCAGGCGCCGGTAGTGCAGGTCCTGCGGCACGTGATAGGCGGTGATCCGGAAGTGCGGATCGAGATTCACCAGGCAGGAGATCGCCCCTTCGGGCGACTGGCAGGCGTAGCGGTGATTGGTGATGTCGTCGTCGAGGGAGAACTGATCGAAGCTGCCCGGGTGGCGATGCCAGAGGCCGATCAGCCGCAGCGGTCGCTGGTAGTGGCCGGCCACCTTGCGGGCCAGATGGTTCACATAGGCGGTGTCGTATTCGAAGGTCACGCGCGAGAAGCGCGCGGCGGGGCCGGGATCGATGGCCTCGATCACGTGCCACACACCTGAGCAGCTGTGACCGAGCAGGATGCCGCCGGTCTCGTTGGGGTGTTGGGCAGCGGTCTCGGCCACGATCGCGGCGTGGGCGCGATCGGAGAAGCACACCCGCTTTGCCGCCTGCTGGGGGCTCCAGGGGAAACGCATCGGCTCAGATCCGGTGACCGGCGAAGTCGCGGCTGCTCAGCTCGCCCAGCATCCACAGCTCAAAGGCCGCGATCCACTTGGCGGCCCAGGCCAGGCTGCTGGCGGCGGTGCTCGAGTGGTTACGGTTGCTGCGGAAGGCCCCGGCCTCCACCGTGCAGATGCTCAGCTCACCGCTGCCCTGATGGCGCAGGGTATGGGGAATGGGCTCTCCGAGCTCGGCCTCGATCGACGCCAGGTCCGGTTCGATCGGGTAGACGTTGATCGATCCGCCATAGCTGTCGTTGTGGGGATGGTCGTGGTCGTAGACCACCTGCAGATGCCAGAGGCGGTGGCTGCCCGGCACACCGCTGGCGAGGGATCCGAGCCAGGACATGCGGCCATCGGGCAGCCGGTCGCGGCGGAATTGCGGGAAGAAGTGCTGCATCGCCTCCACTTCGCCCTGGAGCAGTTCGGGATCGCGTTCGTACCAGTAGAGGGAGCGGGCGGCGAGCTTGCCTTCGGGCACAGTGATTGCGACCTCGTTGCCGTCGTGCTCATCGGCGCTGCGGATCGCCCCCTGCTGGGTGACCATCACCTCCTCGCCGCGCAGCAGCTGGGCGGCGAGCTGTTTGCGGCGTTCGGCGGCGGCGTCCTGGAAGGGCATGGGTCGTATCGCGTGGGATCTGCATGCTCACGGCGGTACCGGCAGCAGATGCGGCATTTCGTGCGAATCACCAGGCCCATGGGCCCGTTGTTCGCGCAATCGCGGCGGCGTCAATGAGGCCAACCCCGCAGCCTGGGGAGATCCCGTGATCAGCAGTCCAACCAAGCCCGATGCCATTCCCATCCCCCACCCCTGGGCCCTCCCACCACCAGGATCTGCAGCGGCGGTTGCGCTCCCAGCTGGAGCCGCTGGCGCGGCCGCGCCATGCCCGCTGGGATCCCCTCGGCCTGCTGGCGGTGCGCGAGCTACTGGTGGAGCAGCTCAGTCCACTGGGTGCCGTGGAGCGCCACCGCTTCAATGAGGGCGCCGGCGAAGGCACCAACCTGATTCTGCGCCTGCCAGGTCAGAAGCCGGAACTGGCGCCGCTGCTGGTAGCCGCCCACTACGACGGCCCGCTCGGTTCCCCCGGCGCCGACGACAACGCCACGGGGCTGGTGGCGTTGCTGGAGCTGGCCCGCCGCTGGTCACAGGCCCCGCCGCGCCGTCCGTTGTGGATCGTCGCCTTTGACCAGGAGGAGTGGGGCATGCTCGGCAGTCGGGCCCTGGCCCGGGAGCTCAAGGCCAGCGGCCAGCCGCTGCAGCTGATGCTCAGCCTGGAGATGCTCGGCTACACCGCCGAAACCCAGAGTTATCCGCTGCCTGGGATGCAGGCGATCTACGGCGATCGCGGTGATTTCATCGCCCTGGTGGGCAACACCGGCGTGGCGCCCCTGCTGCCGGCCCTGGCCCGCTTGATGGGCGCCCATGTGAAGACCAAGGTGCTTCCGGTGCCCTTCCATGGGCGCCTGCTGCCGGATGTGCGCCTGAGCGACCACAGCCCCTTCTGGGATGCGGGCTACAACGCCGTGATGGTCACCGACACCTCGTTTCTGCGCAATCCCCACTACCACCAGCCCACCGACACGGTGGAGACGCTGGACCTGCCGTTCCTGGCGGGAGTGGTTGAGGGGCTGGATGCAGCGTTGCGGGGTCTGTAAGGGTGCATCTGAGTCCAGAAGAGCCACGTAGTGTCAAGTCGATGCCGCCCATCTCTCCGCGTTCTGTTGACCAGGCGTTCCAGCAGCGGCGTCAGGCATTGTTGCGGTCGCTCCACGAGCCCCACCCCGACAGCACGGCCACTGCCGCCGTGGGCATTCAGGCCTGGGCAGAGTCGCTGCCGGCCGGCGATGACGACCTGCTCGACCCCGACGCTGGCGTGACAGTGCGCTGGAGGACTGTCCAGGGCTGGCAGGAAACAGAGTTATGAACTTGCCCAGGTGTCAGACGACAGACGCGGCCAGGATCAACGCGTGGTCAACGGCCACCTGCAGCAGGTGGCCACGCATCCCACGGATCGCCCAGGGGATGATCCTCCAGGCACTGGATGGCAGGCTCGGCGCGCTCATAGAGCGCGATCGCTGGTTCACTGTTGTGGGCGTTGCTGTAGAGAATCCCATCAACCGGCAGGGTCTCGTAGAAATAGCGAGACCAGGCCTGGCTGAGTTTCCGGTCAGCGGTGGCAGCCAGGGCCGCCACACTTCCGGCAAGCATGGCGCCATTGCCCTGCAGGTCCAGCAGCGTCAGCGCACGCGTGGTGTTCAGGAAGGCCAGACGGCTGCCCTGCGACTCGATCACACCGGTATCGCCAAAGCACTCCACAACACAACACGAGAGACTCTGGGCGCAGTAGAGAATGGATCGAGGCTCTCCCTGCTGGTGGTGGTCAAAGCGGGAGAATGGACCCATGCAGCGAAACCCACAGGCCGTAGATC
>NZ_NQLA01000080.1 GCF_002252705.1 Vulcanococcus limneticus LL | reverse complement strand
TTCTTTTTGCCTTGTTTGCCTTCTGGCTGCAGATCCTGAGCAGCCAGCTTGTAGCTCTGAGGTGCAACAAGCTGCCATCAAGCGTTGAGACAGCTGCGGCTTGATAATCACTCAGCAAGGCACCTGACTGCCAGAATCTGTATTGGCGGCAGCGGCTCCGACTTTCTCAGGAGGCCCTCAGTAGTCCAGCAATGTTCGAGACTGATTGCTAAGAATCGAACAGTCTTGGCAATCAGTCACTCGATCAACCATACATCTGCACGACCCTCAAGGCCTGCTCTGGGCATTGTATACAGGTTTTGCTTATGGCCGTTGCTGCGGCGACAATGAAAGCCATTAGGCAAGCGGGCCTTCTCAAAAGCGGGCTCGCATTGCTCCTCTGTGTCGAACAGGAGCTGGAGCTAAGGCATGAACACAGCCTATCTGGAATTGGATTCGATTAAGAGTCGTGAGTTGCGACTGATCTCTGTTTTCAATCCTAGCCTCTTGGCAAGATGGCTGCTGAGCGAACTGGGTACTCAAGCTCATTGATTCAGCTTGAAGCTGCGCCATCGAGATCTTTGACTTCATCCTCCCAGTCAACCCAATCAACGGCGTGGGCTTTGAGATAACAACTGACGGCCTCCCCAACCGTGGCAAAGAAACGATCTTCTCCAAATTGTGAAAATAGGCCAAAGCGCTTGAGTTTGTCTTTGACGGGATCTTTCATCTCAGCAATGCAGAGCCTGATTCCTGCCTTTGCTAAGTTGTGATCCAGTTCATCCAGAGTGTCGGCAGAGGTGACATCAATGCTGGTAAGAGGCTCAGCTCCCACGACGAGCCAGTTCACCGGAGTTGGTGATGACTCGACAGCCGCCATCACACGATTCCGGAAGAATTCAGCATTGGCGAAAAACAGGGGCGCATCCCACCGGAACAGAACCAGACCCGGGACCTGGCGCGACTCTGGGTAACGACTGATGTCGTGATAGCCCTTGACACCATCGACCCGTCCCAGGACCGCTGAGTGGGGACGCCACCCATCCCAGAGAAACTCAATCACAGCAATGGCGATCGCCAGACCAATGCCAGGAATGGCGCCAAGGAAGGCGACCCCGGCCAGGCAGACCATTGACAACCAGAATTCCCAGCGCTGGATGCGGTAGATGCGTCGAAGGTCAGCCACCTCGATCAAGGCGATCGCTGAAGCCATCACCACCCCTGCGAGCGCGGCGGTGGGCAGATTTCTTAAGAGGTTCGGCGCCGCCAGAAGCAGCGCGGCGACCGTGAGCGCCCCCACGACCCCGGTCAGCTGGGTCTTGGCGCCTGCCGCTTCGGCCACCGGCGTGCGCGAAGCGCTGGCGCTGATGGGGAGGCCCTGAAACAAACCTGCGACCAGGTTGGCCGCGCCCAATCCGACCATCTCCTGATTGGCATCGATCTTGTCCCCGATCCGCGCGGCGTAGGTTCTCGACAGCACGCTCGTGTCAGCGAACGACACAAGGGCGATGGCGAAGCCACCGAGCAACACGGGCACGATGTCGCCCGCGTTGATGGAGGGCACAGCCAGAGTGGGCAGACCTCTGGGAAGTGGACCGAGCACCGCCACACCGAATCGGGTCGCAAGATTGAGGGCTGTAACGCTGACAGTCGCGGCAACGACAGCCAGCAGAACTCCTGGGACGCGCCTGCTGCGTCTGAGGAGCCCGATCAATACCAAGGTGCCGATGCCAAGGGCCAGAGCTGCCCCATTCGTCCTGCCGGCCAGAACCGCTACCACAAAGGCCCAAGCTTCGTTGAGCAGTCCGTCGCCCTTGACTGTGAAACCGAACAGGGCCGGCAACTGGCTGACCAACACGGTCAAAGCGATGCCGTTCATGTAGCCGTAGCGGATCGGCTTGGAGAGCAATTCGGTGATGAAACCCAGGCGAGCGGTTCCGGCAAGTACGCACAGGCTGCCGGAGACGAGTGCCAACATCCCGGCCAGGGCCATGGCGCGCTGGGAATCACCCGCAGACAGCGGTAGCACGATGCCGAGGATGAGGGCGACGAGCGAAGAGTCCGGTCCCAGGACCAGCATCCGGCTGGGGCCAAACAGGGCATAGGCAAGCAAGCCGAAGATGGTGGCGTACAGGCCACTGATGGCCGGAACACCGGAAGCAACCGAGTAGGCAATGCCGACCGGTAGCAACACGGCCGTCAAGGCTAGGCCTGCTCCAATATCATGGCGGAGCCAGGCGATCTTGTACTGGCGGATGGCAGACAATCCAGGGACCCATCGCCTCCAACCCATGGAGGTTTGGCTTCGCTTGATGCGCGGGCTGGGAGGTGGGGCGAGGGGCAATGGAGGGGGTGTGGATGCGCTCATTTCAACGATGCCTGATGCGCTTCGGACCGGCTCGCTTCCTATCCAACCGACTGAGAAAGTAGTAACTTGCCAAACCCAGGAAGACCATACCGAGCATGAAGGCTGGATAGGACACACGCCAGTTGTCGGGGCCTGTGATCATCGACCATTCGGACATCCCCCCAATTCCGGCAAGCAGTGTCAACGGCATGAAGATTGTAGTGATCAGTGTCAGACGCCTGACCGTCATATTCGTCTCATTTGCCGCTCTTGCCATTTCGTTGTTGAGCATTGATAGATACATCTCCATTAAGCCAGTAACGATGTCCCGATACGACTCGGTCAGCTCGTAGAAGCGGACAAGGTGATCGTAGATGTCGCGATAATGATAGATTGATTGTTCCGAAATAAACCGGCAATCTTTTCGGCAAATCTTGTTGAGGATCTCGCGTTCGTGAAACAGGCTCTTTCGCAGCCTTAAAAGATAGCGCCGAAACCTGATCAATTCTGCTGGCTTGAAACTTGCGGGCTCTGCGATCAATAGTCCCTCCACATCATCCAACTCATCTTCGATGGCCTCTATGGCAACAAACTTATGATCTACAATGTAGTCAAGAATTAAGTACATGAGGTGGGAGGGGCCTTGCCGGACTCCTTCAATGTTCTTTTCGACAATACGCTGAATATCATCTAGATATGGCCGCTGCATGGAATCGAGGTGACTGATGCTAACGAAAAACTTGTCACCGATAAACATATTGATTTCGCCAACCTCTAGAATGCCTCTATTATACTCGAAGATGTTAAAAAGAATGAACGTGTTGTCTGGAAAGTCTTCGATCTTGGGAACCTGATTGTCATCCAGGCAGTCTTCAATCGATAGGGAATGGAGGCCGAGCAACTCAACGAGTCCAGATAGCTCCTTCCGTGATGGACCGCCGTAGTGCAACCAGGCATAACCATTGCCTACTGCTGCTTCAACGGCAGATACAGCCGTCTCAAACCGCTTCGGGGGGCCGTTGTTGCAGATCTGACAAAAGAAGGTGTGGGACACGGCACATTGAGCGGATTTGAACCACCAGAGTAGGGTGAGAAATGACGTTCATTGGCCGTCCCAAAGTTACGTTCTTGCATCATGGCCATAGCGGGCAGGGGCCATTGATACTACGCCTGGGCTCTATTCCCTATGGCGATGGTGTGTCGTTTCGCCTCTGGACTCCCCATGCCGAGCCGATCTCCGTGATCGGGTGTGTTTATCACCTTTGATGCCCTTCTCATGGAACATTGGCGATAATGGCCGATAAGGTGGTCGTTGATAGGCGTCGGCAGAGCTTTCATTTCAAAGCCCTCTCGTCCACCGGTCTATTGGTACTTCTTGCTCAGGCCATAAAGCTCCCTGCCATTCTGGCTTGCCCCCACCGAATGGAGCCAGCCAGTAATACCATTATACTGACGCCGCTATGGGGGCCCACTTAGATCAATTATAGCCTCAAGGAGCTACAAGCGGGTGCATTCATTCGCGTCAAGTCCACCAGGTTTCCGATTCTCCCGGGAGAGGCTGCTGAGCACGTTAATGAAGGGACGCACGACTAGGTGCTTGCCGATTGTCTAGTCGCTTGAATCAGAGAGTTGTGATAGTGGGGAGGTGAGACATTGGGGTAGCGCTGCAACCATTGGAGGTGGTAGATTGACTTGGCTGACTCTCGGCTCCTTTTTGGGAATAGCATTTGTGGTTGTTTATGTGACGATGCTTCTCTTGATTTCTGTGTCACGGATGGAGCTATGCCAGATCGATTCTGGAGTTGGCAGATGCTTTGGTTCGTAGATAATGGAGCTCACGCAGCTGCACCCAAGCTTCATGGCGACCTCCTGGCAGTTTATTGCTGTTGATCCCGAGGTATGCGTCCTGGCTCCTGGCCTGGATTCTCCCTATGTCAAGAGATAGTCCTGGGGGGGGCAGACGCGCGTTCAACTGCCAGCAGCATTCAGAAAACGGCAAGGGTGGGCGCCGCTGATGCCGCCTCTAAGTGGTCCGGAACAGCTCCCCCCTCTGCTTTGGAAAGCTGATGGCATCAGGCGGAGCCTAGTTTGCCGTCCCGGAGATTTGACGAGCAAAGTCGCTGGAGCTGTTCCAGTATTGAGTCCGCCGTCACACTCCAGTTGTACGGCGCCTTGGTCTTGTTGTAGGGCGCCTCGAATTGCTCGATCATGGCGATCAACTCCTTGACGCTGGAGAAGCTACCGCGTCGTATCGCCAGCTGGGTACTGTGAGCTGGGTGGCCCTGGCTTGGAAGTCACTTCATGATCAGCACGTCCACCCCAGGAGTTCGACCCCGCACAAGCACGCCCACGTCGTGATCGCTACGGTGGAACTGAAGATTGATCTCCTCCTCTCCCAGTCGCAGCCCGTTGATGTCGAGGAGGTTGAGTCCCTTCGGCAGACAGGGATTACGCAGGCGGACCTGCACTCGACTGCTGCCCTGCTCCCGCTCGATCGACATGCCGGTGACCGCCTCCAGCAGGCCGAAGACGCTGGCGCTGGCCCAGGCCTGGGGGCTGCAGGCCACCGGGTAGAACGTGGGGCCCTCCTCCTCCCGGCGCGGGAACCCGCAGAACAGCTCCGGCAACCGGAACATCGGCACGGCACTGGCTGTCTCGAACAGGCCAGTCAGGATCTGCAGCGCTTCGGAGCGATGGCCGTACCTGGCCAGACCCATGCCGATCACGGCGTTGTCATGGGGCCAGATCGAGCCGTTGTGATAGCTCATCGGGTTGTAGCGGTTCTCCCGTTCATCCAGGGTGCGTACCCCCCAGCCATTGAAGCTGGTGGGGGCCATCAGATGCCGCGCGATCGCAGAAGCCGCCTGTGCCGTGGCGATTCCGGTCCAGAGGCAGTGACCGGCATTCGACGCCCTCACCTCGCAGGGTTGACCTTCGCCATCAAGGGCAAGGGCATAGGAATCGATCGCCGGCCTCCAGAAGGCCTTGTGGAAACGCTGGCGCAGAGCGGCGGCCTCCTCCAGCAGCGCCTGGGCCTCGCTGCAGCGGCCCAGGCGCTGAAGAATCGAGGCGAGCGATCGGCGCGCACCATAGGCATAGGCCTGCACTTCGCAGAGGGCGATTGAGCCTTCGGCCAATCGTCCATCCGCATGGTGTATGGAATCGTCGGAATCCTTCCAGCCCTGATTGCTCAGGCCGCCCTCGGCAACCCGCAGGTAACGGAGGAACCCATCGGCACTGGTGGCTTCGGCCCTGTGGATCCAGGCCATGGCGGCCTGGAGCTCAGGCAGGAGGCTGGCGACGAAGTCCCGATCATCGCTGCGGCAGAGATAGTCGCCCGCAAGCATCAGAAAAAGCGGCGTCGAGTCGACGGCTCCGTAATAACGTGCGAAGGGTACTTCTCCGAGGGCCGCCATTTCTCCAAGCCGTGATTCGTGCAAGATCTTGCCCGGTTCCTCATCGTGGGCTGGATCATCAACACTGGCCTGGCGTCTGGCCAGGTAGCCGAGCACGCCCCGCGCCAGCCTGGGTTCCACCATCAGCATCTGGCGAGCCGTGATCAGGCCGTCACGGCCGAACGCACAGCTGAACCAGGGAACCCCGGCGTAGGGGTAGAGCCCATCCTCAACCTGGCTGGCCAGCAGGTGTACATCGGAGAAGGAGCGCATCAACCAACTGTTGAAGGCCTGGTTGTCGCTGACCACCGCAGCGGCGCTGCGCCTGGCGTCCCGGAACCGGTCGACCGTGGCGGCCATGGCCGTGTGGTAATGCTCCTCCGGGCCCAGCGGTATAGAGGCAGGATGGAAATCCAGCACAAGGAAGAGCCGACGGGTCTGCCTGGGCTCCAGGGTGATCAGCAGCTCGATGGTGTCCTCGCTCACGTCCTGAATGGGATCGCTCAGGCGCAGGACAGTCAGCCGATCCTCCCCATCCAGGCCGCTGTAGATGAGCTCCAGGGTGCCGTCATGACCTCGATGGGTGCGGCCACGCTCCGACCTGTGGTATCCCCTCACCTCGAAGATGTCGCGGAAATCCGCATCCAGGCGCAGGGTCAGCGGCATCTGGATGGGCCGGTCCTGGTAGCTGGTGAAGCAGAACTGCTGCAGGCAGGCCGTGGGCGTCAGCACGGTACTGCGCTCCAGATGCACCGTCATGGCGGCTGGTCCACCCGTATCACCATTGTTGTTGCTGAGGTGGCTCACGAGCACTCCCACCGCCCCGCGCTCGGTAGAGCTCAGCACCACCGGCGATCGGCCCCACAGCAACAGCTGCAGCCTGCTGACGTGACGGGTACCACGATGGAAAATTCCGGCTTCGTGCTGAAGCTCCGGGCAGATCTCGCCACGGGAATCCAGGATCGCGAAGGTTTCCTCGTTCTTGAGAACGAAGGGAGGCACTGGATCAGGCATACACCCCAGTCCTGGGAGCGGGGCTGAAACTGCGACGGGCCTGGATCAGGTGTCGGTAGAGCTGTTCGTAGTCCTCGGCCTGACGCGTCACCGAGAAGCGCACCTCGAAGTGGCTGCGGACCCGCGATCGGTCCAGCTGCTCCAGTCGGCCGACTGCGGCGATGGCCTCCTCGATCGATGCCACGAGAAATCCGTTAACCCCCTCTCGGATGATCTCAGGGGTGGAACCGTTGCGCCAAGCGATCACCGGGGCGCCGCAGGCGTTGGCCTCAATCATCACCAGACCGAAGGGTTCCGGCCAGTCGATCGGAAACAACAAGGCTAAAGCATTGCCCAGCAGATCCTGTTTGCCCTCGTCATTCACCTCACCAACGAATTCAATTGATGGGTTGTTCAGCAGCAGCGGCTCGATCTGTTCGTGGAAATAGGGAGCATCGACGGGATCGATCTTGGCGGCCACCTTCAATGGCAGGCCCACAGCCGTGGCGATGGCGATGGCGCGATCCAGCCGTTTTTCTGGCGAGATGCGGCCAACGAAGGCCAGGTATGGTTCGGGATTTGCATGGTAGCGATAGAGGTCACTGGGTAACCCGTGGTACACGGTCCCAAGCCAGTTGGCATGAGGCAAGGGCAGGCGCTGGTTTTCGGAGATCGACACCAGGGGCACCTGATTGAAGTGGGCATAGAGCTTTCTCTGCTCGGGCCCATGGAGGGGGCCATGCACGGTGCTCAGATGGGGCACTGCCAACAGGCGTGCCAGAGGGAAATGGAAGGTACCGTTATGGAAATGGAGGATATCGAAGTCATCGAGCTGCTCGATGACATGATCGAGCTGGATCGCGTCATGCACGCTGGGGTCACCCTCCTGGCCGCCCAGCCGCAAGGCCTCCGGTACGCACGGGCAGAGGTGGGCCGTGGTGAGAGAGTCACCGCTGGCAAAGAGGACCACCTCATGGCCACGCCGCACCAGCTCCTCAGTGAGATAGTGAACCACCCTTTCGGTTCCACCGTATCCGATCGGCGGAACCCTTTCGTGTAGCGATGAAATTTGCGCAATTCTCATAATTATACCTTCATGATTCAGGGTGTCGGCTCACTCAAACCATATCAAGAAATCGGAATTGAAGCAGCTTCCCATCAACCGCTATGAGTCGGCTCTTCAAACGTCAGTCGTGGCAAGGGGTGGGCAGGTCTATCACCTGGTTGGACCACGACCACCAACCCTGAACGGATCCCATGACCTTCACCGATGGGCTCGGAATCCCGAGATCATGCATCGTGACAACAGGTGCAGCAGCCACCGACGCAGCGGCTAACGGGGGCGGTGCCACACCCCCCAGATGGTTGGCCTGTGCCTGGCTGTCCCCCACCTGCCGCTTCCAGCGAGGCTGACGTGACCCCCTTTGTCGGTCCAGTCCTTATGAGAGTGGGTGGATGTGGTCATGCTGCAACTCCCTGTTGAGCTGCCTCCAGGGGCGTACGCCC
>NZ_NQLA01000079.1 GCF_002252705.1 Vulcanococcus limneticus LL | reverse complement strand
TTCTTTTTGCCTTGTTTGCCTTCTGGCTGCAGATCCTGAGCAGCCAGCTTGTAGCTCTGAGGTGCAACAAGCTGCCATCAAGCGTTGAGACAGCTGCGGCTTGATAATCACTCAGCAAGGCACCTGACTGCCAGAATCTGTATTGGCGGCAGCGGCTCCGACTTTCTCAGGAGGCCCTACTTGGTCTACGGCTGCCGTGCATCAGATTGGGGTACTTCGCCGAGCGTTCTTGGTCTCTGCTCTCTCCACTGATGTGGACTGCAACCTGCGGGAGGAACTGGAGCGCATCCAGTCCGCGCTATGGCACATCGAGGCCGAGGAGCAGGACACCCTCGCTGCTGTGGATGTCCGGTACCGGGCCAGCGCCCGCAACCTGCTCCACTTCATCGCCTTCCACCGCCACCATCCACCTCAGCTGGAGGCGGCGCTGCGGCAGCGGGGCCTGTGTTCGCTGACAGGGTGCGAACCCCACCTCCAGCAGTCCCTATCGGCGGTGCAGGGATGGTTGAGCCCGCTCCATGTCAACCCGGCGGAGCGTACGGGGCCGGACCTGCGGGAGGGGGCGCAGCTGCTGCAGGCCCACTGCGATCTTCTCTTCGGCCTCGGTGGCGGCGCTGAAGGCAACCATGACCGTACGGCGATGATGGTGACGCTTCCCTCCGGAGCTAGCCAGCATCCCGAGCTGATCAGGGAACTGGTGGAGGCCGGCATGAGCCTGGCCCGGATCAACTGTGCCCACGACGGACCGGACACCTGGCGGGAGCTGGTGCAACAGGTGCACGATGTCCGTGCCCGCACCGGCATGAATTGCCGGATTGCGATGGACCTTGCCGGTCCCAAACTGCGTACCTGGGGGCTGCCCCACCAAGAGGGCGTGATTGATGGTCGCCCGCAGCGGGACCGTCTGGGGCGTTTGCTGCGCCCGTTCCGTCTCCTGGCGACCGACGCAGCCATCGACAGAGTGATCGACGCGGCCAGGCCTGCGGCTGACGTGCTGCTGCTGCCCGTGGTCGGTTCAGGGTTGCAGCAGCTCCAGCTGGGCCAGCGGCTGCGGGGCCGTGACGCCTCCGGCCGCTGGCGCGAACTGGTGGTCGTGGAGACCCAGGCCAATGGGATTTTGCTGAGCTGCAACCAGCGCTGCCGCTTTATCGGTGGCCTGCGTTTTCAGCAGGAGGGCGGCAACGCCTGGCTCGAGGTGGCGAGCCTGCCTGCCGAGCCTGGAGTGCTGCTGCTGCATCAAGGTGACGCGCTGCGTCTCACGGCCGCGCCCACGCATGACAGCGCTGCGGTGGCTTGCACCCTGCCGGAGGTCTTCGCCCATCTGCAGGTGGGAGAACGGGTGCTGTTCGATGACGGCAGGATCGGCGGTGTGATCCACAGCGTCTCGCTGGCGGAGGTGGGCGTGACGATCACCCAGGCCCGGCCCCGCGGCAGCCGACTGCGGGACGACCAGGGCATCTACTTCCCCGACAGCGACCTCAGCATCCCGGCACTCACAGCCAAGGACCTCGACGACCTGGCCTTCGCCACCGAGCATGCCGATCTGCTGAGTTACTCCTTCGTCAACTGCGCGAGCGACATCGAGGCCTTGGAGATCGCCCTGCGCCGCCTCGGTCGCGAGGATCTGCCGGTGGTGCTGAAGATCGGGACCCGCCGAGCCTTCCTGAACCTGCCGCGACTTCTGCTGGCGGCGATGCGACGGCCTGCGCCCGTCGGCGTGATGATCGCCTGGGGCGACCTGGCGATCGAGTGCGGCTGGGAACACCTGGTGGAGATCCAGGAGGAGATCCTGCGCATCTGTGCCGCCGCCCATGTGCCCTGCACCTGGGCTACCCGGGGAGACATCACCGATGCCGCCATGGGGGCGCGTGCGGAGGTGGTGATGCTGAACAAGGGCCCTAACATCACCGCCATGGTCCGCACCCTGCGGGAGATCGTTGACCGGATGCCCGGCATCCACCACGGCGAACGGTCGGGTAACAATCCGCTGCTCTCGCGCCTTTCCTTCGGCAGTACCTGCCTTCCCAGTCTGGTTTCTCTGGGCTCGGAGCCATGAGATGGGATTACGGGTGGGGGCTGGATGGATCGGATCGCGCTGAATCCTCCCTGGAGGCGGTTGACGATCCAGCCAGTGCTCCATCACCCAGGATGGTTGTCTGACGGTCCTGGCGTGTCGCTGCTGTTTGCAGAAGAGCCCCGCCGTCCACGCACCGTCCAGGTGCCAGTGCCGGTTGCTCCGACCCCCTTGGGTCGGCACCACGGCTGAGCAGACAGACGCCCGGGGCCAACACCCCGGGCTTTGTTGCATCTGGGCTACCCCAAGAAGAAGAGCCCCCTGTGCTGAGGGCCCTTGCCCCTGTTGCGGGAGCTGTTGGTGAACCCCCGGTCGGGTGCCTACCTATCCTCTAACCCTTCCACGCCGTGGTGTGTGTGGGGCAAACCGGCGCCCCCACCACAGCCCCCACTAGACCCCTCACCACTGCGGTCCGCAGGGTCTCCAGCCCTCCTGCCGCTTCTGACGCCAGAGCGCGATCGCTTGCTCGCGGGTGAGCTCCTTGCGGCTTATGAGCAGCGGCACGGGCTGATCAGGCAGCAGTTCACCGCTGGTCACCTCCAGCCGCTGGGTCCAGCGGTCCCAAAGGGTCGGGCGGAAGTGCAGCACGCGGCGGCCGTCACCGAGCCAGCCCTCCCTGGGGGAGAGGGGCGGCCGCCTGCTGGCCCCAGCGCTCTGGCCCCTGGTGCTCGTGCCCATGGCACTGGTCATGCCCCTTCCGGCGCCCAGCCCCTCTGCCGCACCCGGTCATCGGTCCAGCCTTGGCAGCGGCGGGTGAGGTGCTCGCCATGGGCGATCAGGCCGCGGTGCAGCTGACAGGTGAGCAGCGGGATGCAGCTGGCACCGGCGTGGTGGCGAAACCAGTGGCAGGTCATGCAGACCTGCCGGCTGCGGCTGGTCTGGAGGACGGCCTGATCGAGGTAGGGCCAGTCTTCTGGACACGGCTCAGCGGAGACGGGGGAGGGAAGGACCACGGCGACACCAGAATGCGTACGCCTGTACTAGCAAGCTTTGGGCTGGTTGTCGCGCGGGCCGGCTGCTGGGGTTGCCCCAGGCCTTTGGCCCTGGGTTGCGGCTCTCGCTTGTTGCGTCCGCGGGGGGTCTCTGTTTGTGATGTCGCCCGACACCGTGCAGCCCACATCGCCGCGCGCCGATCGCCCCTGGCCGCACGACCCAGGAGAGTCCTATATTCGCTATTCGCAAACAGCGAATACGGTCTCCACTTTGGCGCGCTCCCCCTCCAATCCCCAGCTCGTCCTGCGGCCGCAGGATCTGGTGGTGTTGCTGCGCCTGGCCCTTGATCCAGGCCCCGCGCCCACCTATGCGGCCCTGGGCGCCGAGCTTGGCATGACGGCCTCAGAAGCCCATGCGGCGGTGGAACGTGCCGTGGCCGCCAAGCTTGCGATCAAGGGTGACGACAGCAAGGCGCAGGTCGTGCGGGCTGCTTTGAAGTCCTTTGTGCAACACGGTGCGCGCTACTGCTTTCCGGCCTGTCAGGGCGGACTCACCCGCGGCATTCCCACCGGCTACGCCGCCTCACCCCTGAGCGAACTGATTCGGCCGGGCAACGACCCGCCCCCGGTCTGGCCGTGGAAGAACGGCTCGGCCCGCGGCATCGCCCTCTATCCCCTCTACCCGAGTGTCCCCGAGGCGGCCGCCCGCAACCCGGCCCTGGGGGAGCTGCTGGCCCTGTTCGATGCGGTGCGTGGCGGCAGTGTTCGCGAACAGGCCATGGCCCTGGCCCTGCTGGAAGAGAGGCTGCAGCCATGAACCCGAATGACCCCAACGTCGCCCTGCTCGAACGAGCGGCTGAGCAGTTGGGTGAGGCCCTGCTCGATCACCTGGTGTTTGTCGGCGGGGCCGTGGCCGGCGTGTTGATCACAGATCCGGCCATGCCGGACATCCGACCCACCCAGGATGTGGATGTGATCTGCCGCGTGATCGCCAGGGCTGACTACCACCAGCTGGGGATGCAACTGCGGCAGCGTGGCTTCCAGGAGGACACCAGGCCAGGAGCACCCCTGTGCCGCTGGTGTACGGACGACCTCGTGCTCGATCTGATGCCAACCCAGTGCGACATTCTGGGTTTCTCCAATCGCTGGTATCCCCTGGCTCTGGATACCGCACAGCTTCAAGGGCTGCCTAGCGGCAGCTCGATACGAATCGTGACGGCGCCCGTGTTCGTGGCCACCAAGCTGGAGGCTTTTCACGGTCGCGGCAACGGAGATTTTCTCTTCAGCCACGATCTGGAAGACCTGATGGCCGTGGTGGACGGCCGAGAGTCGTTGCTGGAGGAGTGCCGGCAGAGCCCACCTGAGCTGCGCAACGATCTCGCGGAACAATTCAATAACCTGCTGAACACCGCCGCCTTCATCGACGCCCTTCCTGCATTCCTCCCGCCTGATCAGGCAAGTCAGCAGCGGCTACCTGATCTGCTGAAGACGCTGCGTGCCATCACGGCTCTGGCTGAAGATTGATCCGCAGTTCGGAGTAGCCGGTGGCGTCCAGGGCCTGGTGCAGGTCGCCCGGTTTCAATCGCAGCGGCTCAGAGCTCCAGTTCCCTGGTGAGATTGGGGTCCCGCTCCAGGTCCAGCTCCTTGGCCTCCACCAGCGGTAAGCGACGGATGAACGCCACCAGCGACTCCCCGTCGTGCTGGCGTTGGAATGCCTGAGCTGAGAGCACCACCGCCTGGCTCCACGGGGATTGACGCCGCTAGCGTTGCGATCACTCAAGGGGTGGCGCCATGGCCGACCTGCTGGTGCGCGGGGTGGATGAGGAGCTGGTGAAGGCGCTCAAGAAGCGGGCGGGCGCCCATGGGCGCAGCGCCGAGGCTGAGCACCGGGCGATCCTGGCGGCGGCGTTGCTGACGCCCCCGCGGCGCAACCTGGCCGAACTGCTCGCCTCCATGCCGGATGTGGGCCGCGATGCTGATTTCCAGCGGCTCGATGGGCCCGGCGAGGCGGCGGATGTTTTTGGTTGACACCAATGTGATCAGCGAAGCCCGCAAGGGCCGCCGCGCGGATCCCGGTGTCGTGGCCTTCTGGGCCGACGTGGCCCGCCTGCAGACGCCCCTCTTCCTGGCGTCCGTCACCATCGGTGAACTGCGCCGCGGTGTGGAGCTGATCCGTCACCGCGGCGATCACCAGCAGGCCGAGCTGCTCGAACGGTGGTTGGCTCAGGTGCTCGACGCCTACGGCGAGCGGGTGCTGGCGCTCGATGGCGACGGGGCCCAGCTCTGGGGTCGCCTGCGCGTCCC
Source organism: Vulcanococcus limneticus LL (assembly GCF_002252705.1). Taxonomy (GTDB): domain Bacteria; phylum Cyanobacteriota; class Cyanobacteriia; order PCC-6307; family Cyanobiaceae; genus Vulcanococcus; species Vulcanococcus limneticus. Next base: position 3,222 of record NZ_NQLA01000079.1, on the reverse strand, counting down.
CGATCCGCACCACGCGATCGACAAGCAGATCGCTGCCATCGCCCTGCTGCATGACCTGACGGTCGTGACCCGCAACACCGCGGACTTTGCGGGCACGGGGGTGCGGCTGCTGAATCCGTTCCAAGGATCCTGATCGCGCCTGGCTGTGGATGAGGGCGCTGCCGACCACCGGCGCAGCCCAGGGACCTCAGGCCTCAGTCCTTGACCGATCTCACCTCCCAGAAGCTGGCGCCGAGACTGCAGGTGGCCTCACCGCTGTGCTGCTCGTAGGTCTGGCGGGCCTTGAGTTGGCATTCGAGCTCCTTGCAGCTGAGGCTGTAGCGCCACTGTCTGCGGCCGGGGCGGCGCAGCAGCAGGGTCTGGGGGGCGATGCGGTAGCCGTTGCCGTCCTTGCCGGCGGGCAGCTGCTGCTGCAGATCGCCACGCAGGTGGGCCAGCCGCAGCTGGTCGTGGAGCTGCTTCTGCTCCTCGGCCAGGGCCTCCTGCTCCTCCTTGAGCGTCAGCAGACGGGCGACGCAGCCCTGGATCGCGTCGGGGGAGAAGCGGGGATCGACGAAGCCGGCGCTGGCGGGCAGGACGCCGAGGCCTGCCAGGAGCAGCAGGGCTTCCGGTGAGCCCGGGGCGGGTTCAGCGCTGGGGGCGGCCAGGGCGGTGACGACGGGAGTGGTAGCGATCGGGGTGGCGGTCATGGGCGATAGGGAGTGGGTAAGGGGGACAGAGGTGGTGGGGGCGATGTGGCCGCTGGAGACCCTTCAGGCGCTCATGGCCTGCAGCTGGCTGAGGGCCTCCACCAGTTCGCCTCGGCGCAGCAGCTCGATCGGGGCCGGCAGGGAGGTGCGATCGATGGGGTAGCTGCGCAGCAGCGCCCGCAGCTCCACCACCGACAGCTCCTCCCAGGCGGGATCCAGTCGGCGGCTGGTACTGGTGCCACTGCTGGGGCCGCTGGCGGAGTCCGGCTGGGCTTCGGCCAGCGGCTGACACCAGGCCTCAGGCGCCGGACCGGGGCTGGCAGGGGACGCAGCACCCAACTGGCCCGAGAGCTGGGCCACCAGCTCGGCCAGGCCGCGCACGGCCGTGAGCAGAGCGGCCTGCAGCTCAGCCTGCGTCGCGCCACTGCAGGCGCAGGGCCGCTGGGTCTGGGGACGGGTGTTCATCAGACCACCACCTGAAAGACGACCGAGGGGGTGTGGAGCTTGCGCTCGCTCTTGGGGCAGTAGGCCTCCCACTCCGCCGCGAACGGGTAGGGGGCGATGCCGGTGGTGTCCTGCAGATCCACCTTGAGGCCATCGATGCCGGTGGCGGTGACGATGTGGACGTTCTGGGCGGCCTTGCTGCAGAAGTTCAGGCCGGCCTCGGCATAGGCGTTGCTGCCCACCAGCGAGGCATTGCGGGCGTGATAGTCGCCGATGGCGGTGGCGTGCAGGTGCCCGAAGAGTGTGTAGTCGACCGTGATGCCCTGGCTGGCGTACTTGCCGGCGATCTCCTGGACCGACTTCTGCAGGTTCGATCCGATCTGGTGGCCGTGCAGACACAGGAAGGTGCGGCCCAGCACTTCAAAGAGGAGTTCGTTAGCGCGGAAGCCGCAGAAGCGGATGCCGCTGGTGTTCGCGAAGCCGCGGCGGAGGATCTCGTAGATCATCAGGTCGTAGCTGTCGGTGGCCAGGGCATCGCTCCAGCCCAGCTCCTTGCTCACGCGGCTCTCGTTGCCGGTGATGCCGTAGACCTCCACGGCCAGATCGCTGCGCAGATCCAGCAGGAAGGCCCGCAGGATGTCGACCGCCAGCAGGGTGGCCTTGGAGCGGTTGGTGGCGTTGCTGAGCAGTTCATCCAGGCGCCGGTCGCTGTTGAGGAAATCCCCCAGACAGGCCACCACCACCTTGCGGGCGCCAAAGCAGCGGGCCAGTTGTTTGACGCGGCCGGCGAGCTTGGCCAGCCGCGCGGCGGCCACCGTGAAGTCGTAGCGGTTGGAGGGCAGCTCGACGCGCTCGTTGAAGTGCAGATCGCTGAGCTGCACGATCAGCACCGATTCGCCGCCATCCGGGATGGGGCTGAGGGGCACAGCGCTGGTGAAGCCGCGCTGATCGAGCAGGGCGCCGAGTTCGCGGGTGTAGGCGGCGACGGCGTTCTCGATGCGGGCGTGCTCGCGGAAGGCCTTGCGCTCGATGCGGTTGCTGTCGGCCAGGGCCTGGCGGCTCTTGGCCAGACGCACGTTGAACTGCAGGAGGTCGCGGTCAGGGTTGCCGTTTGGGCAGGGGTTGTCGCCGCTGGGGCGACGGTGCACACATCCCATGGACACTCGCAGGGGAGGAAGGCTACCGGCGGTGGGTGGGATCTATTGCAGCAGTGATCGTTTTGAGGAACTGCATGTCTTTAAGGACCACGTGGTGTACCCCACTTGGCGGTCGAGGTCGATGTGTCCGCGGGAACCTGTGCATAGCGGCCCTGTGAACCGGCGCTACCCTTGATGGGCTTGAGTCAGAAAGGCTTGTGCTGCAGTCGTCTGGCAAGTTGCCTGTCCGGCGATGCGCCGTGGTTCTCGGAAAGGGGCATCCTGTGGCTGGCTGCTCTCAGAAACTATCTAGCAAGCGTTATATGCACATTAACATCTCCAGATGACAATAAATCTGATCCGGCAAGAGCTCTCGCGTTTTCTGAGAGGCGAGGACGCAGAGGTTCTTGCGCTAAGTGGTAAATGGGGCATTGGAAAGACTTACAGTTGGAGCAAGTTTCTTCAGCAAGCAAATAGGCTGAATGGGATCTCACGGCAACGCTATGCCTATGTATCGTTGTTTGGCGTCACCTCGCTCAATGAACTAAAGTACACCATCTTTGAACAGTCAATTGACTGTAGATTGATTGGTATGCAGCCTACAATTGGTACTCTGCAAAGCAATACGACAGGCATTGCCAAGTCACTAGGTAGAAAGTCATGGAGAATTATTACGCAGTCTGCCTTTGTGAAGAATGCATCCCCCGCGCTTGATGCACTTGCATTCTTCTCGGTTCGCGACACATTAATCTGCCTAGACGACTTAGAGCGCCGCGGGCGAGCACTTCCTGCTCTTGACGTGCTAGGCCTTGTATCATTTTTGAAAGAGCAGCGAAACTGCAAGATTGCTATTCTCTTAAGGGCACCTCGAATAATCAGCAAATCGCAGAGGTTCTGAAGACATGAAGAAGCCGCCAAAGAGGCGGCAGAGAAGGAGAATGCTATATCGAACA
>NZ_NQLA01000011.1 GCF_002252705.1 Vulcanococcus limneticus LL | reverse complement strand
CCGCCCTCTCGGGCTTCCGGTTTCAGCGGCCTCGCGACCGCCTCTTGAACTTACAACACCGGTGGCTCGCGCCTCCTTCGTCGTAAGTCGCCTCAGAATTCCGCTCGGGTTCCCCCGGTGGCTCCTTGGCGCCGCACGCTCGCCTCTCGGCTCCCGCGCAGTCCAAAACCATAACACCCCTCTCCCCGATCTTGCAAACGGGTCGCGGTCAGGAGGTGGATGGCTGACGCAACCCCTTGCCATGACTAGCGTTGGTCCGAAGGCCCAGGGGTCTGGAGCCCGCCATGGCGCAGCAGTTCAGTCAGGAGCGCCTGCGGGTTCGTCCCAGTTCCCGGGAAGACGCCGTGGTGGCCCGTGCCCAGGAGTACTTCGAGCGCACCCTGATCCAGGTGGGCGGCAAGCCGGTGGGCTCCATGGCCGCCCTGCAGCACCCGGGCCGGGAGGGCGCCCTCAACTACGACGAGGTGTTCCTGCGGGACAACGTGCCCGTGATGCTCTACCTGTTGCTGCAGGGACGCCACGACATCGTGCGCCATTTCCTGGAGGTGTGCCTGGACCTGCAGAGCAGCGCCTACCAGACCCGCGGCGTGTTCCCCACCAGCTTCGTGGAACACGACGGCAGGGTGCTGGCCGACTACGGCCAGCGTTCGATCGGCCGCATCACATCGGTGGACGCCAGCCTGTGGTGGCCTGTGCTCTGCTGGCTGTACGTGCGCCGCAGCCGCGACTGGGAATTCGGCGTGAGCCAGAAGGTGCAGCGCGGCGTGCAGCTGCTGCTCGATCTGGTGCTGCACCCAACCTTCGAGGGCACGCCGGTGCTGTTCGTGCCCGACTGCGCCTTCATGATTGACCGCCCCATGGACGTGTGGGGAGCCCCCCTCGAGGTGGAGGTGCTGCTGTTCGGCTGCCTGCGCAGTTGCTGCCAGCTGATGGAGTTGGCCCAGAAGGGCAACACCAGCCGCCTGCTGGATCAGCGCTTGCTGCTGACCCGCGCCTGGCAGCGGGACCTGCGCCTGTTTCTGCTCAAGCACTACTGGGTCACCAGCAAGACCCTGCAGGTGCTGCGGCGCCGACCCACGGAGCAGTACGGCGATCATCAGCACCAGAACGAATTCAACGTGCAGCCCCAGGTGATCCCACCCTGGCTGCAGGACTGGCTGGAGGAGCGGGGCGGCTACCTGATCGGTAACATGCGGACCGGCCGGCCGGACTTTCGCTTCTACAGCCTGGGCAATGCCCTGGCCTGTCTGTTCGGGCTGGTGTCGGCACCGCAGCAGCGCGCCCTGTTCCGGCTGGTGCTGCACAACCGGGAGCACCTGATGGCCCAGATGCCGATGCGCATCTGCCACCCACCGATGGAGGGGGATGAATGGCGCGACAAGACCGGCTCCGATCCCAAGAACTGGCCCTGGAGCTACCACAACGGAGGCCACTGGCCCAGCCTGCTCTGGTTCCTGGGCGGGGCGATCCTGCTGCATGAGCAGCGCCACCCCTCGGCGGATGTGCTGCTCATGGGCCAGATGAAGGCCATGCTCGAGGAGTGCTACTGGAGCCAGCTCAACCAACTGCCGCGCCAGCAGTGGGCCGAGTACTTCGATGGACCCACCGGCACTTGGGTTGGCCAGCAGGCCCGCACCTACCAGACCTGGACGATCGTGGGCTTCCTGCTGCTGCACCACCTGCTGCGGGTGAACCCCAGGGACGTGACCCTGCTGGACATCAACACCCCCTGAGGCCCCCCGCTGCCAGGCACAAAAAAAACCCCTGGCCTAGGCCAGGGGGTGGAGGACATGGAGCCGAGGGTCGTATCCATAAACTCTCACGCGAAAGGCCCTGAAGCTCAGAACAGACCCAGGGTGAGGGACTTGTCGATCGGCAGGGCAGCGCCGATGCCGAGGTAGATGGTGAAGGCGGTTCCGAACAGGAAGGCGGCCATGGCCACCGGACGACGGAAGGGGTTCTGGAACTTGTTGAAGCTCTCGATGAAGGGCACCAGCATCAGACCCAGGGGGACCATCGTCTGCAGGGCGATGCCGAGCAGCTTGTTGGGCACGACCCGGAGGATCTGAAACACCGGGTAGAGGTACCACTCGGGAAGGATTTCCAGAGGCGTGGCGAATGGATCGGCCTTGTCGCCCAGCATGGCGGGGTCGAGAACGGCCAGACCCACCAGACAGCCGATCGTCCCGAGGATCACCACCGGGAAGATGTAGAGGAGGTCGTTGGGCCAGGCGGGCTCGCCGTAGTAGTTGTGGCCCATGCCCTTGGCCAGCTTGGCCCGCAGCTTGGGATCGCTCAGGTCGGGCTTCTTGAGGATGTGCATGGAGGAGGCCTGAAGAGTGACCGGGTTGGAGAGCCGGCGAGCCGGCGTAAACCGAGTGGGGGAAACCTAGGAACCGGGACTGAGCTGGTGCTGACCCCGGGGCTGCGGGTCGACCTGGATTGCAGCATTTCGCAACCCAGCCGACCCGGATGATCTCAAGCCTGGCTTCAGAGGGGACCGGAGATGCCCTGCTTGCGGATCATCAGGAAGTGCATGAGCATGAACACAGCCAGCAGCCAGGGCATGACGAAGGTGTGCAGGCTGTAGAAGCGGGTGAGCGTTGACTGGCCGACGCTCTCGCCACCGCGCAGGAGCTCCACCATGAAGTTACCCACGACGGGCACGGCAGCAGGCACGCCGCTCACGATCTTGACGGCCCAGTAGCCAACCTGGTCCCAGGGGAGGGAGTAGCCGGTGACGCCGAAGGACACCGTGATCACGGCCATGGTGACGCCGGTGATCCAGGTGAGCTCGCGGGGGCGCTTGAAGCCGCCGGTGAGGTACACGCGGAAGACGTGCAGGATCAGCATCAGCACCATCATCGAGGCACTCCAGCGGTGCACCGAGCGGATCAGCCAGCCAAAGCTGACATCGGTCATCAGGTACTGGACCGAGGCGTAGGCCTCTGCCACCGTGGGCTTGTAATAGAAAGTCATCGCGAACCCGGTCGCGAACTGGACCAGGAAGCAGACCAGGGTGATCCCGCCCAGGCAATAGAAGATGTTGACGTGGGGGGGGACGTACTTCGACGCGATGTCGTCGGCAATGTCCTGGATCTCGAGCCGCTCCTGGAACCAGTCGTAGACCGGCGAGGACTTTCCGCCAGCGGCGGGAGAGGAGTTCGCCATGCAGCGAGAGGGTTTGGTTGGCAGAGTCTACCGATCGCCCCGGACCGGACGTGAGCGCCCCGCCGACCCAGCCCCATCGCCTGCCGCCCTCGCCAGCGGGCACCGGCCGGGGGCTGGCGCCCCTGCTTGCCGCGCTGTTCAGCTCGCTGCTGACGGCGGCTCTGCTGCTGCAACCCGCGGCGGCCTGGGCCCTCAACGACGCCCAGCAGCTGGTGGTGGAGAGCTGGCGGCTGGTGAACCAGAGCTACGTGGACCCAGCGCGGTTCGAGGCGATCGGCTGGAAGCGGCTGCGCCAGAAGGCCCTGGAGCATCCGATCCAGACCAGCAGCGATGCTTACGACGCCATCGAGGCCCTGCTGACCCCTATCGGCGACCCCTACACGCGCCTGCTGCGGCCAGCCGAATACGCCAGCCTCCGTTCCAATACCCAGGGCAGCGTCAGTGGTGTGGGGCTGCAATTGGGCCTGAGCGGCAGTGCGACGGGGAGCGATGCCGCAATCGTGGTGATCGCCCCCCTGGAGGATTCCCCCGCCGATGAGGCGGGCATCACCAGCGGTACGGCGGTGCTGCGGGTGGATGGGCTCGAGACGCAGACACTCGGGCTGGAGGGAACCGCCGCGCGGCTGCGGGGCGCGGCGGGCACGCGGGTGCTTCTGACGCTGCAGTCCCCTGGCGCCCGGCCCCGGGAGCTGGAGCTGCAGCGGCGCACGGTGGACCTGCATCCCGTGCGCCACCGCCTGATCGAGGCCAGAGGCCACCGCCTGGGTTATCTGCGCATCAGCCAGTTCGCCGAACCCGTGCCCCAGCAGGTGCAGGACGCCCTGGAGCAGCTGCAGCGGGATGGGGCCGAGGGGCTGGTACTGGATCTGCGCAACAACTCGGGCGGCCTAGTGGCGGCCGGCCTCGCCGTGGCCGATGCGCTGCTGGATGGCGAGCCGATCGTGGAAACCCGCAACCGGGAGGGCTTCGCCGATGCCCAGCAGGCCCACCGGGGCCTGCTCTACGGCGGCCCGATGGTGACCCTGGTGAACAGCGGCACCGCCAGCGCCAGCGAGATCCTGGCCGGCGCCCTCCAGGACGACGGCCGCTCGCCCCTGCTGGGCAGTCGCACCTTCGGTAAGGGCCTGATCCAGACCCTGATCGGCCTGGGCAGCGACGGCAGCGGCCTGGCGGTGACCGTGGCCCGCTACGTGACCCCCAGCGGCCGCGACATCCAGAACCTGGGCATTGAGCCGGATCTGCTACTGCCCGGCCCCGAGCCGCTGGATCCCGGTGGAGCGGGCGACCACTGGCTGGAGGCGGCCGCCGCCGAGCTGGCCAGCCACCTCGATGGCGGCTCGCGTGAGCCGATCAGCGCCAGCGGGAGGGCCGGCTGATGGGTCCGCGCACCTACCACGACCCGCTGCATGGGGCGATCCGCCTGGACCCGCGCCATCCGGCCGAGGCCCTGGCGATCGATCTGATCGATACAGCACCCTTCCAGCGGCTGCGGCGCATCCGCCAGCTCGGCCCGGCCTTCCTCACGTTCCACGGGGCCGAATCCAGCCGCTTCACCCACTCCCTGGGGGTGTTGCACCTGGCGCGGCAGGCCCTCGACGGCCTGGCCGCCCAGGCCCCCCAGCTGGAGGAGCACCGTGGCGTGCTGCTGGCGGCGGCGCTGCTGCACGACGTGGGACACGCCCCCCTGAGCCACTCGGGCGAGGAGATGTATGGCCTGCACCACGAGAGCTGGTCGGGCCGGCTGATCCGGGAGCACCCCGCCCTGCGGCAGCGGCTCGAGGCCTACGCCCCCGGCACGGCCGATGCGGTGGCGGACCTGCTGGAGCACGGCCGCTACGGCCAGCCCGCCATCAAGGCCCTGGTGAGCAGCCAGCTGGACTGCGACCGGCTCGACTACCTACTGCGCGACAGCTACAGCACCGGCACCCGCTACGGCCAGCTGGATCTGGAGAGGATCCTGGCGGCCCTCACCCTGGCCCCCGACGGCCAGCTAGCCCTGCACCCCAAGGGCCTGATGGCGGTGGAGCACTACCTGGTGGTGCGCAACCTGATGTACCGCAGCGTCTACAACCACCGGCTCAACGTGGTGTGCAACTGGCTGCTGAGCCAGGTGATCGCCACCGCCCGGCGACTGGGCCCCAGCCAGCTGGAGGCCGATGCGGTGATGGCCCGCTGGCTGTGGCACCCGACCGCCATCGACCTGGAGACCTACCTGGCCAACGACGACCTGCGCACCGGCTACCACCTGCTGCGCTGGCGGGAAGAGGCTCCGGAGCCCCTGCGCGGCCTCTGCGCCCGGCTGCTGGATCGCCGCCTGCTCAAGGCCACGGCCGTGACGCAGCTGCGCCCGGAGCGGCGGCTGGAGTTCCTGGCCCGGGCCCGGAGCCTGAGCGGCGCGGCGGGCCTGGATCCCGAAAGCTGCTGCGGCCTGCAGCAGCGGGAGAGCCGCGGCTACCACCCTTACAAGGGGGGCCTGCGTCTCTGGGATGGCACGCGCCTGGCTGCCCTCGAGGCCAGCTCGGCCCTGGTGACCAGCCTCAGCCAGCCGGTGCAGACCGCCTGGCTGATCCATCCGGCCGAGGTAAGTCCGGTGCTACGCGAGGAACTGGCCCTGGCCGATGGCCAGTAGTGGGATGCTGGCCCAGCTGAGATGCCCGCCCCGGTGAGATGGCCGCCCTGCTGACACCGGCCCCGGCCCCTGGCCTGCCCCACCAGCTCCAGCTCCCGATCAACAACAGCGCCGGCAACGGCGTCCTGGCGGAGGTGCGCCACGGCCTCGGCAGTCGGCCACCCCGCGGTCCGCTGGTGCTGCACAGCCGCGACTGGCCGCTGACCCTGCCGGAGCTGCGGGCGCTGCAGCAGCTGCTGGAGGGCCTGGGCCTGACGCTGGAGCGGGTGGAGGGCAGCCGGGCCGAGACCCTGGTGGCCGCCGCGGCCCTGGGCCTGGCCACCGGGTGGCGGGCCGAACCGGACGGGGAGGCCGAAGCAGAAGCCGGAGGGGAAAGGGATCGCCCCGCACCGCCGGTCACGATTCACCAGGGCACCCTGCGCTCCGGCGACCACCTGCAGGCCGAGGGGTCGGTGCTGCTGCTGGGGGACGTGAACCCCGGTGCGCGCATCTCGGCGGTGGGCGATGTGCGGGTGTGGGGACGGCTGCGGGGCGTGGCCCACGCCGGCTGCCGCGGCGATGGCAGCGCCCGGATCGTGGCCCTGCAGCTGCGGCCCCTGCAGCTGCGCATCGCCGCGGCCGTGGCCCGGGGGCCCGAGGATCAGCCCCCCACCGGCTTCACCGAGGAGGCCGTGCTGGAGGGGGGAGCGATCGCGATCCGGCCGGCCGAGCCCAGCTGGCCCCTCAACGGTTGATCAGGCCCAGACCACCCAGCACCCCTGCCACCGCCATGAACCACAGGGGCGAGATGCGGGTGCACAGCATCAGTGCACACACCAGCAGGGACACCAGCAGGGCGGGCAGATCCTGGTCTGCCGTGCGCAGGATCTTGACGCCCACGCCGAACAGGATGCCAAGGGTGATCGGGCCCAGGCCCCGCTCGAAGGCGACGCGGAACGGCGAATCCTTGAAGCGATTCCAGCCCAGGGCCGCCGCCACCATCAGCAGGGTGGAGGGCAACAGGATCGCCACTTCCGCCGCCACGCCGCTCAGCAGGCCCCAGATCGGCCCCTCCCGCCAGGCGGCCCCCATGCCCAGCAGTCCAACGATCATCGAACTGGGACCTGGAGCCGCTTCCGCCAGGGCGTAGATGTCGGCGAACTGGCGGGATGTGAGCCAGCAGTATTTGTCGACGCTGAGGTGGTGGTACTCGGCCAGCAGGGTGTTGCCGCCGCCCAGGGAGAACAGCGACAGGCTGAGGAAATCCCAGATCACCGCCGCCAGGTTGGCGAGGTCGGTGAGGCTGGCCGGCTGGCAGGCGACCACAATCATGACCCAAGCCCAGGGGCAGGAGCCGGCGGGCGAGGCGAGCGCGGCCAGTAGAGCGCCATGGCGATCGGCCCCAGCACCAGCACCAGTGGGATCAGCCGCACGTGGAAGACGTCCATGGCCACGAAGCTGACCGCCGCCAGCAGCAGGGCCAGGGGGTCGCGGCGGTACTCGCCGAGGATCTTGAAGCCCATCGAGAGGGCCATGCCCGCCGCCGCGGCCACCACCCCGGCCAGGACCCGATCCACCGCCAACACCAGGTGTAGGTAGAAGTAGGCGAGCCCAATCAGCAGCAGCACGCTGAAGGGCAGCAGCAGCATCCCGGCCAGGGCTGCCATGGCGCCCACCAGGCCATGGAAGCGGGCACCGATGTAGACGGCCATGTTGATCTGGTTGGGCCCCGGGAACAGGCGGGCCACGGTGAGGCCGGTGATGAAGTCCTCGTTGCTCATCCAGCGGCGGTTCTCCACCACGATCCTTTGGCTCCAGGCCGAGAGACCGCCGCCGAAGGAGGAGAGCGCCACCTGCTGCATGCCCAGGAACAGCTCCGCCAGCGACGGGGGCGGTGCCGGCGGGGCCGCAGGTGGCGGGGTGGCGCTGGGTGACGCCGTTGCCGAGGGGGGCGGGGAGCTGGCCATGCCGCTCAGTTGTGCACGAAGTGGGGATCGGGCGGAAGCTCGCCCTCCTCGTGGAGGCTGGGATCGAGGGGATCGGGGGCCCGGTACTTGGCGGCCTGGGCCCAATCGGCCTCGAAGGTGGCCTTGAGCCGCGCCACCACATCGGGGGCGTCGGACTCGATCCCCAGCTCACGGCGCAGGTCGAAGGCGCTGCGGTCGATGTTCATGGAGCCGGTCTGGGCGGCGATGCCATCAATGAGGATCAGCTTGGCGTGCAGCTTGAGGTGTTTCTGGCGCCGCACCTTCACCCCGAAGCGCCCCATCAGCCGCAGGGAACTGAAGGTGTCGTAGATGTCCCAGTCGCTGACGCCGTGCTTGCCGCCGCACAGCACCCGCACCTTCACGCCCCGCTCGCGGGCCGCGATGATCCGCTCCAGGATCACCGCATCCACATACTTGGGGTGCTGGATCCAGAGGGTGGTGGTGGCCGCATCCACGATCCGGGCCATCTGGCCGCGGCTGTGGAAGCTGCTCCAGACCAGCCCCACCCCGAGATCGGGCTCGAAGAACTGGCGGTGCCAGTCGGCCTCGAAACCTGCGATCACCTGGGCCACCACCTCGGGGGCGTAGGTCACCACGCCGTAGTCCCGGGTCTGGGTGAAGTATTTGTCCGCCAGATTGAAGGTGGAGATCAGGGCCAGCTCCCGGTCCACCACCAGCGACTTCTCGTGGGTCACCGGGAAGGCCTCGCTGGTCCAGGCCACCTCGATCTGCCAGCTCTGCAGCAGGGCGTAGGCCTCGTCGTTCCAGCGGTCGCCGCCGGAGGTGTGGGGGTTGAGCATCACCCGCACCCGCACACCCCGCTCGCGGGCCCGCCGCAGGGCCTCCTCCACCTCCCGGGACTGGAGCTTGAACTGCTTGAGCAGCAGCTGCTCACGGGCTTGGTCGATCAGCTCCACCACGGCCTGCGCCCCGTCGTCGGGCATCACCAGCAGCCTCTGCTGATGGCTTGGGGATGGGGTCATCGCGGGCCGTTCGGGCCCCCGTGTTCTAGACCCCACCAGCGGCAAGGCATGGGCTCGCGGGACACGGACCAAAGCCGGGGGGTCGTCTTAGCCTGCCGCGACGTCGGACGTTGCCGTGACCGCTCCTGGGACTCGCTACATCCTGATCTGCTCCGGCAAAGGGGGCGTCGGGAAGACCACCCTCACGGCCAACCTGGGCATCGCCCTGGCCCGGCAGGGGGTGCGCACGGCGGTGCTGGACGCGGACTTCGGCCTGCGCAACCTGGACCTGCTGCTGGGCCTGGAGAACCGCATTGTGTTCACCGCCCAGGAGGTGCTCGCGGGCAGCTGCCGGCTGGAGCAGGCCCTGGTGAAGCACAAGCAGGAGCCCAACCTGGCCCTGCTGCCGGCCGGCAATCCGCGCATGCTCGAGTGGCTCAAGCCGGAGGACATGCAGCGCATCGCCGCGATGCTGGGCGAGCAGTTCGACATCGTGCTGATCGACTGCCCCGCGGGCATCGAGGACGGCTTCAAGAACGCGGTGGCCGCGGCCCAGGAGGCGATCGTGATCACCACCCCGGAGGTGTCCGCAGTGCGGGACGCCGACCGGGTGATCGGCCTGCTGAACAGCCACGGCGTCCAGCCGATCCAGCTGGTGCTCAACCGGGTGCGGCCCAAGATGATGGCCAACCAGGAGATGCTGAGCGTCTCCGATGTGACCGACATCCTGGCCCTGCCCCTGCTGGGCCTGGTGATGGAGGACGAGCAGGTGATCGTGTCGACCAACCGGGGCGAGCCGCTCACCCTCAACGGCACGAAGTCGCCGGCGGCCCTGGCCTACAACAACATCGCCCGGCGCCTGCGCGGCGAGGAGGTGCCGCTGCTGGATCCCACCAAGGCCGGCCGGGGCCTGCGGGCCAAGCTCGGCCGCCTGATGACCACCAAGATCTTTTGAAGCGATGACCCTGCGCGACTTCATCGACAAGCTGCTCGGTCGTCAGCCCGCCAGCGCCAACGTGGCCCGTGAGCGGCTGCAGCTCGTGCTCGCCCACGACCGCAGCGACCTCAACCCCGAACTGCTGGAGCAGATGCGGCGCGAGATCCTCGAAGTGGTGAGCCGCTACGTGGAAATTGACCTGGACGAGGGGGACGTGAGCCTCGAGACCGAAGACCGGGTGACCGCCCTGGTGGCCAACCTGCCGATCAAGCGGGCCCGGCCCCTTGCCGAGCCCGGCACTGCCGCCGATGCTGATCCCGCCAGCGCCAGCAGCGCGCCGGCGGGCGACGGCGCCATCGCCACGGCCTGAACTGCGGGAACACTGCGGGCAGCTCAGCCGCCACGGCCATGGCTCCCAACCTGTTCTCGATCACCCCCGGCGAATCCCTGGTGCTGCATCAGTTGCTGCAGGGCCACAGCAACAAGGGGATTGCCGCGGCCCTGGTGCTCAGCCCACGCACGGTGGAGGGGCACATCGGCAACCTGCTGGCCAAGACCGGCTGCAGCAACCGCACCCAGCTGCTGCTCTGGGCGCTCCGGCAGCGATAAGCTCCCCAGCGGGGCCAAGCCCCGTTGCCGGCTTAGCTCAGTGGTAGAGCAGCGCTTTTGTAAAGCGAAGGCCATCGGTTCAAATCCGTTAGCCGGCTTCCGCTGTGGGGGACATCCAGGCCATCGGCCAGGCCAACCAACACGCCACCCCAGATGCGGCGACTCCCCACCCCAGAAGGGGTAGGGTTGAGTCATGTCGTAGGGGCTTGCCATGGATGCTCGCTCGCCAGGCCGCCCCGTCGGCGACAGGAGAAGCGGCGCCGATCGCCGCTCTCCAGACCGGCTCGACCAGGAAACGCGCCGCACCCCGGGCGATCGCCGCCAGCTACCGCGCCATCAGGTGCCCTTCGGCGCCTGGGCGGTCACGGGCGTGCTGCGCGGCCAGGCAGGCCAGCGCTGGCCTGCGACCCTCTGGGACATCAGCCGACGCGGTGCCTGCCTTGTGGTGATCGGCGAACTGAGCCTCCAGCCCGGCGACTCGGCGCTGTTGACCCTGCACGACACCATGCAGGTCGACAGCCTGGAGCTGGAGGTAAAAGTGTGTTGGCAGTTCTACCAGGGGCACGAGACGTTCCTGGGCGTGCTCCTGAACGGCGGCGCGGACATTCCCGAGGACTGCTTCCTGGCTCCCTACCTGGAAGAGACCTGGGCCGAGGGCGAGCCCACCCACGACGGCCTGGTGTAACGAGGATTCAGGTTGCGGCAGCGCGCTCCCCTTGCAGCGGCCCACTCCATTGACGCAGCCCGCCCCGCAGGGACACAACTGCCGTGTAGCCCAGGTTCTGCAACGCCAGTGACGCGATCGCGCTGGTGGCCCCAGAGGCGCTCACCAGCACCACCGACGCGTCAGGCTCGGGCAGCAGCGAGGCCGCCTGGGCCAGCAGGACCTCCCGCTCCACCCGCCGCGCGCCTGGGATGTGGGTGGCAGCGAAGGCCGCGGCGTCCCGCAGGTCGATGAGCTGGGTGCCGAAGGCCAGCAGGATCTTGATGGCGGAGGTGTCAAGTTCGCGGATCTGGCGGCGGGCGGCCTCGACCCGTTGCTGGTGATCCGGTCCTGGCAGAAAGGTCATGGGCAGGCAGGGCATGACCTTCGATCCTGCGGCGAGGGCCGGGGGGCTGGGGTGGTAGACGCCACAGGCCCGGGTGTGGGGCGCCCCAGACGCCGCCCCAACCTCAGCCCTCCGCCAGCCCCTGGGCGTTGAACACCCCCTCGAACAACACGGTGCTGAGATAGCGCTCCCCGGAGTCCGGCAACACCACCACGATCGTCTTACCGGCAAAAGCCTCCTCGTGGGCCAACTTCACCGCCACCGCAGCGGCGGCACCGCTGGAGATTCCGGAAAGAATCCCCTCCTCCCGGGTGAGGCGCCGCGCGAAGGCCACAGCCTCAGCACTGCTGATCTGCTCGACCCGATCCACCAGGGCCAGATCCAGGTTGGCCGGCACGAAACCCGCGCCGATGCCCTGGATCTTGTGGGGCCCAGGCTGCACGGGCTGTCCGGCCAGGGTCTGGCTGATCACCGGGCTCTCCACCGGCTCCACCGCCACCGACACCAACGGTTGGGCCAGGGTCTGCTTGATGTAGCGGCTGACGCCGGTGATCGTGCCGCCGGTGCCCACCCCCGCCACCAGGGCATCCACCCGGCCCTGGAGGGAGGCCCAGATCTCAGGGCCGGTGGTGTCGTGGTGGATGAGGGGATTGGCGGGGTTGGCGAACTGCTGCAGCAACACGTAGCGCCGAGCATCGGAGGCGGCGATCTCCTGGGCTTTGGCGATGGCGCCCGACATGCCCTTGGCCCCTTCGGTCAGCACGAGCTTGGCCCCGTAGGCCGTGAGCAGCTTGCGCCGCTCCAGGCTCATGGTTTCGGGCATGGTGAGCGTGATCGGGATGCCCCGGGCAGCGGCCACAAAGGCCAGGGCAATGCCCGTGTTGCCGCTGGTGGGCTCCACGATCTCGTTGTCCGGACCCAGCAGGCCGTCCTTCTCGGCCTGCCAGATCATGGCGGCGCCGATCCGGCACTTGACCGAATAGGCGGGGTTGCGGCCCTCGATCTTGGCGTAAACAGTGGCCTTGGCGTCCAGGCCCACCACCCGGTTGAGCCGCACCAGGGGGGTATGGCCGATTGACAGGCTGTTGTCCTCAAAGGCCGGCAGAACGGCCTGGGTGGTGCCAGGTTTGAGTCCGGTGGCAGTCATGGTGGTCAGAGCTTTGGCACAGCGACCAGCAGGCGGTGGCCTTCCCGGTCTGCGCCCGTGGTAGCAACGGCGGAGTGGCCCGGCAGAGGGGCGAGGTAGTCAGCACCACACCCGGGCCCACCCGCCAAGGCGCCAGGGGTGCGTCCTGGGCCCTCAAAAGGCGAAAAGTCGCACGAAATAGGCCAGCGC
This sequence comes from Vulcanococcus limneticus LL, assembly GCF_002252705.1. GTDB lineage: Bacteria > Cyanobacteriota > Cyanobacteriia > PCC-6307 > Cyanobiaceae > Vulcanococcus > Vulcanococcus limneticus. The sequence goes on along the minus strand of NZ_NQLA01000011.1, from coordinate 56,099 downwards.
CACGGCAATCCCCACCCCCACCACCAGGCTGCGCAAGACCTGGGGATTGACCCGGCCGGCCACCTTGCCCCCCAGGGCCCCACCGACCAGGGCCGCCAGGGCCATCACCACGGCGGTGCGCCAGGCCACCTGATCGGAGAACAGGAAAAAGACGGCGGCCGTGAGATTGGTCACGAAGGCGACCGCCTGCTTGAGGGCGTTGAGGCGGGTGAGGTCGTCGTCGAGGCTGAGGGCCAGCACCGCCAGCACAATCACGCTGAGGCCGCCGCCGAAATAGCCCCCGTAGACGGCGGCCAGGGCCACAGGGCCGATCGACCAAAGCTCGCTGGGGTGGCGGCCATGGTGGGCAGCTCGGCGCAGCACCCAGGCCCGCAACCGCTCCTGGGCGGCCAGCAGCAGGGAGGCCAACAGGATCAGAAACGGCACCAGGACAGCGAACACCCGCTCAGCCGTGTTGAGCAGCAGCACCGCGCCCACCAGCCCCCCCACCGCAGCGGCGGGCAGCAGCAGCCAGAGGCGGCGGCGCTGGCCGTGCAGGTCCCTTCGCTGGGCGAGGGTGGCACCCAGGTAGCCGGGGGCCAGGGCCACGGTATTGGTCACGTTGGCCATCACCGCCGGCAACCCCAGGGCCGTGAGCGCCGGAAAGCTGATCAGGGAGCCGCCGCCGGCCAGGGCGTTGATCAGGCCCGCGGCCGCGGCCGCCAGCGCCACCCAGACCAGATCCAGGCCCTGCAGAAGCCCCACCGCCGGGGGCGCGGCCGCCAACAGGCGATCAGGCCCCATGGAGTGAGGCTCCCTGCAGCTCAGCCGGGACCGCCGCGGTCGCCGCCCCGTCCACGCCCCCTCCGCCCACAGCAGCCCCGTCGCCGAACCAGTCGCTCACGTCGTCGCTCTCCAGGCCGATCCCAGCCAGCAGGCTGGTGGAGAGGTAGCGCTCGCTGCCGGAGGCGCAGATCGCCACGATCCGCTGGCCCGCATGCTCCGGCCGGCGCGCCAGCTGCAGCGCCGCCCAGACCACCGCCCCGCTGGAGACGCCCAGGGGGATGCCGTCGTGGGCGGCGCAGTGGCGCAGCACCGCGATCGCATCCTCCTCGTAGGCCGAGACGATCTCATCGATCAGCCCCTGGTCCACCAGAGGGGACACGAAGTTCGGGCCCATGCCCGTGAGCTGGTGGGGCCCGGGTTCGCCGCCGCCCAGCACCGGCGAGCGGGCCGGCTGCACCGCCACGCAACGCAGATCGGGGTGCAGGGGCTTGAGGGCCCGAGCCACCCCCATCAGGGTGCCGCCGGTGCCCACGCCCGCCACCACCACATCCAGCTGGCCGCCGGTGTCGCGCCAGATCTCCGGCCCGGTGGTGCGCTCGTGGATGCTCGGATTGGCCGGGTTGCGGAACTGCTGCAAGATCACGCTTCCCGGAATCTCCTGCTGCAGCTCCTCCGCCTTGGCGATGCAACCGAGCATGAACGCCTCGCCCGGGCTGAGCACCACCTTCGCCCCCAGCAGCTTGGCCAGGCGGATGCGCTCGGCACTCACTCGATCCGGCATCACCAGGATCAGCCGCAGCCCGGCGGCGGCGGCGGCGAAGGCCAGGCCGATGCCCGTGTTGCCGGTGGTGGGCTCAATCAGCACCGTGCTCCCATTCACCCGCCCGCTGGCGCGGGCCTCCTCGATCAGGCTGAAGGCGGTGCGGTCCTTGACGCTGCCAAGGGGATTCAGGTACTCGAGCTTGAGCAGGACCTCCGCCTGGGCTCCGTAGCGGCTGGCCGTCTGGTGCAAGCGCACCAGCGGCGTGTTGCCGATGCGCTCGGTGAGGCGATCGAGAATGGCGGTCATCCCTGGCGCTCCGGCCCCACGGGGCTGTGATCCCGCCGATCATCGCCGCCGCCCCCGGGGGATTCGCGTCGTCACCGCCACGCCACCCTTGAGCCCCCAGCGCTCTGGCCCGATGGCCCTCACCCCCCAGCCGTTCACAACCCGGCCCGAGCTGCACGGCAGCTTCGGCATGGTGGCCACCACCCACTGGATCGGCTCCAGCGCGGCGATGGGGGTGCTGGAGCGGGGCGGCAACGCCTTCGACGCGGCGGTGGTGGCCGGCTTTGTGCTGCACCTGGCCGAACCCCACCTCAATGGCCCCGGCGGCGACATGCCAGCCCTGGTGTGGTCGGCGGCGAACCAGCAGCTGACGGTGCTCTGCGGCCAGGGGGTGGCGCCGCGGCGGGCGACGATCGCGGCCTTCCGCGCCCTGGACCTGGCGATGGTGCCGGGCTCGGGGCTGCTCGCCCCCTGCGTGCCGGGGGCCGTGGATGCCTGGCTGCTGCTGCTGCGCGACCACGGCACGATCGACATCGCCGAGGCCCTGGCACCCGCCATCCACTACGCCCGCAGCGGCTGCCCGCTGGTGCCCCAGGCGGTGGAGACGATCGCCGGGATGCGGGAGTGGTTCCAGGCCGAATGGCCCAGCTCCGCCGCCGTGTGGCTGCCCAACGGCGAGGTGCCCAGGGCCTGGAGCCTGTTTCGCCGGCCGGAGCTGGCGGACACCTACGAGCGCCTGGTGGCAGAGGCGCGACAGGCCGGCGGCAGCCGCGAGCGGCGCATCGAGGCCGTGCGCCACGCCTGGCGCGAGGGCTTCGTGGCCGAGGCGATCGATCGCTTCTGCGCCACCGCGGAGCTGCGGGATGCCTCCGGCCGCCGCCACCGAGCCCTGCTCGATGGCGCCGACCTGGCGGCCTGGCAGGCCAGCTGGGAGGCACCGCTCACCCTGAGCTACGGCGACTGGCTGGTGGCCAAGTGCGGTCCCTGGACCCAGGGGCCGGTGTTCCTGCAGCAGCTGGCCCTGCTGCGGGGCTTCGACCTGGCCGGGCTGGCGCCCGATGGCCCCGAGTTCGTGCACCTGCTCACCGAGGCCGGCAAGCTGGCCTTCGCCGATCGGGAGGCCTGGTATGGCGACCCCGCCTTTGGCGCGGTGCCGATCGAGGCCCTGCTCTCGGAGGACTACAACGACGAGCGCCGCCAGCTGATCGGCCCCCAGGCCTCGCTGGAGCTGCGCCCCGGCACCCCCATGGGGCGGGCGCCCCGGCTCAGCGGGATCGAAGCCCCGGCGGTGGGCGGTGCCGGCACTGGCGAACCCACCGTGGGCGTGGTGCGCGGCGACACCTGCCACATCGACGTGGTGGACCGCTGGGGAAACATGGTGGCAGCCACTCCGTCGGGGGGCTGGCTGCAGAGTTCACCGATGATTCCGGGCCTGGGCTTCTGCCTGGGCAGCCGCGCCCAGATGTTCTGGCTGGAGGAAGGACTCCCCAACGCCCTGGCCCCGGGCAAGCGGCCCCGCAGCACCCTCTCCCCCTCGATGGCCTTCCGCGAGGGGCGCACGGCCCTGGCCTTCGGCACCCCCGGCGGCGACCAGCAGGACCAGTGGTCACTGCAGCTGTTCCTCAAGCTGGCGCACCACGACCTGGGCCTGCAGCAGGCGATCGATTCCCCCGCCTGGCACAGCGAGCACGCCCCCAGCTCCTTCTATCCCCGCCCGGCCCGGCCGGGCCACCTGGCGGTGGAGTCGCGACTTCCGGCCGCCACGATCACCGCCCTGGAGGCCAGGGGCCACCGGCTGGAGCGCAAGGGCCCCTGGTCAGAGGGGCGGCTGTGCGCCTGCGCCCGGGACCTCAGCCCCGAGGGAGCGGTGCTGCGGGCCGCCGCCAATGCACGCCTGATGCAGAACTACGCGGTGGGGCGCTGATCCGCCGCGCGGTGGGGCGCTGGGGCGCCCGGATCATCGGCTCAGATGTACATGCCGATGTAGGCGTTGTAGATGTCGCGGTTGGCATCCGCCTTGGCGAGGGCCTCGCGGGCGTCATGGGCCTGGCCCGCCAGGTGGGCCTGCAGGTCCGCGTCGTGGTGGTCGCCCGGCAGCCAGTCCCCCAGGTGCAGGTTGGCGGGCAGGGCCTGATCGATGCGGCGGGGCGGCGCCAGCCGCTGGCTGGTCATCAGGGTGATGAACTGCTCGCGGCTACGCCCGGCCAGCTTCGGGTTGTGGCGCTTCTCCTCGCCGATGCTGCTGGAGGTGCGGCCCAGGTAGTCGTGGGCGGGAAGCACCAGGGTGGCCTCCGGCAGGGCGAGCAGCCGCTGCAGGGAGTCGTAGAGCTGGCCGGGATCGCCGTTCTGGATATCGGTGCGCCCACAGCCGCGGATCAGCAGCGCATCGCCCGTGAGCAGGTGGCTGCCCTGCACCAGATAGGACAGGTGCTCGGGGCTGTGGCCCGGCGTGGCGATCACCTCCAGCTCGATTGCCTGCAGCCGCAGCCGCTCACCGCCCACCAGCAACTGGTCGGCGTTGGTGATCCCGGGGGCCGCCGGCACGATCAGGCGGCAGCCGGTGCGGCGGCGCAACTCGCCGGCGGCGGTGATGTGGTCGGCGTGCAGGTGGGTCTCCAGGCAGAAACTGAGCTGCAGCCCCAGCTCCTGGAGCAGCTGCAGATCCCGCTCCAGCTGCTCCAGCACCGGATCCACCAGCGCCGCCTCGCCGCTGGCCGGGTCGGCCAGTAGGTAGGTGAAGGTGCTGGTGTCGGGGTCGAACAGCTGGCGCCAGAGGAAGGCCGGGGGAGGGGGCGCCACCGCGGGGGCGGAGACCGCGGAACCAGCACCAGACTCCGCCGCGCCCACCTGGGGCAGCACCGGCTCCACCGGCAGCAGGAAGCGCGGCAGCGAGCGCAGCAGGGTCTCGGCCAGGGCCTGGGCCTGGTGGCGCAGCTCCGGCACGGCGATCGTCTCCCACAGGTCGCCCTTGCGGGGGGAGCCGATGGTGTAGAGCACCGGCGATGGCTGCCCGCTGCCATCGGCAGGGCTGCAGGGGACAGGGCTGCCGTGGACAGGGGCGGCGAACAGGGCGCCATTGGCGGCGCTGCGCACCCCCAGACCGAGGCCATCGCTGCGCAGCAGGCCGCGCTCGCGCAACTGGCGCAGCAGGGGCTCCTGGGCGCGGGCGTAGTCGAGGGGGATGCCGGTGCAGCGGATCAGCCGGTCCACATGCACCGTTTCGCTGGTGGTGTGGCCGCGGCGGCGCAGCTGCAGGGCCAGGCGCCCCGCCTGGGGCTCGACCCGCTCCAGCCGCGCAGCCCAGAGCCGCAGCTGGCCGGCTTCGAGCAGGGCCTGCAGCTGGCGCTGCAGCGGCTCAGCGATGCGGTGGCGGTGCACATCCCAAACCACGGCGGCATGGCGCAGGAAGCGGCAGCGCTCCCGCTCCCCCAGCTGGGCCCAGAGCCGCTGGCTCACCGGCCGCAGCGCATCGATCACGGCGCGCCAGTCGTCGCCTTCGCGCTCGGCCTGGGCCACCCGCCGGCGGATCAGGCGCCAGAGGCCCAGCACGGTACCGGGGGCCTCGGCGGGATCGAGCCAGGGGGCGATCGGCCGCACCCGGCGGTGACCGTTGGGAGCATGGCCGCGGCGCGAGAGGGCGATCACCGGGCCGCGGTGGCCCTGGCCCAACAGCGACACCACCATGTCCACCATGGTCAGGCCGGTGCCCAGCAGCGCCACCGTGGCGTCGGGATCCAGATCCGCCGTGGCGCCAGCCAGCCAGCCATGGCGTTGCAGCGGATCGGACGGGGCCTCGGGAGGGATCGCGGAGTTGCCCCAGGCCAGCACCACCCGATCGACCTGCAGCTGTTCGCCGTCCCGCAGGCTGAGGCGATAGGGCGCCCCCGCCTGGGCGCCGGGTTCCAGATCCACCACCTCGGCGGTCAGGCTGCGGAAGCGGATCTCCGGCGAGGCGTGGGCGATCGCGTCCTGCAGGATCGAGCTCAGGTACAGCCCGTAGACCTGGCGGGGGATGAAGCTGCTGGCGTCCAGATCCGCCGGCAGCAGGTCCGACAGACTCTCGCGGTTGAGCTCCAGCCAGCGCAGCAGATGGCTGGGATCGCTCGGCCAGGCGCTCATCGCCCCCGCCGACACGTTGAGCAGGTGGCCCGGATCGCCAGTGCCGTAGGCCAGGCCCTTGCCGAAGCCCCCGTTGCGATCGATCAGCAACAGCTCCAGCGGCCGGGCACTGCGGCGCAGCAGGTGGCTGGCGAGCAGGGTGCCGCTGAAGCCCCCCCCACGATCGCGATCACCGGTCGATCGGCTGCTGCGCTCAAGGGCCAGGGTCCATCAGGCCGCATGCCAGCTCTGCGCCGCCATCGGCAGCGGTCAAACCGGGAACAGCCCATGGTGATGCCCGCCACGCCAGCGGCGGACGGATCCACTCCAGCGCGGGCCGGCGGACGGAGCGTCTGGCCCGAACCGGCTCCCCTGCCGCTACCCGCAAACCCAGCCGAATTCGTCGACTTTGCAATCCTCACCAGCGGCGGGACAGGGGCCTGGGAGGTCGATACGTTGCGGCACGAGGGGCGTTGGGCTCCGCTCCGCCAGGCCAGGCCATGCGTCCTCTCCCCCTTCCCCGCCCCGCTCCGGTCCTCCAGCTGCAGCGGCTGGCCGGTGGGCTGCTGGGCGCCGTACTGGGCTACGGGCTCACCAGCAGGCTGCCGGAGGTTCCCGCAAGCCTGCTGGGCGCCCTGGCCCTGGCAGCCACGGCCCAGGTGAGCCGCCGCACCGTGGATCCACTGCGCTGGTGGGGCCTGCTGGGGGCTGCCACCGGATCGGTGCTTGGCACGGCCGCCGTACTGGCGAGCCGGCTGCAGGCCAGCGCCCCCACGGGGGATGTCACGGGCCGGGCCCTCACGCTGGGCTGCTTTGCCCTGGCCGGTGGCCTGGCCGGTCGACGCCTGAGCCGGGATGCCCGGCTGGGTGGCGGCCACCCGCCGCGGGATCTGCTGCGGTCGGCCAGCGCACTCACCACCGGCATCTTCGCGGTATTGGTGACCCTCACCTTCCTGCATTCCGGCCTCGATCCCGCCCGGGCCTTCTCCAGCCGTCTGAGCACCTCGCTCACGATCCTCGTGACCGCGATCGCGGTGCCAGGGTGGCTGATCCACCTGCTGGATCAGCCACCCCTGCGCTCCCCTCACCCGCAGCCCGATGCCGATCGCTGAGAGCGCCGAAACCCTGCTGCTGGCGCTGGCCGGCACCACCCGCTTCCTGCTCGAGACCCTCTCGGTGGGAACGGTGCTCGTGGGCCTGCTGGCCTGCGCCAACCAACTGCAACGGCCCTGGCGGCGGCGTGCCCAACCCGGGCCGCCCCTGGCGGGGGTGCGACTGCGCTTCGGGGCCTGGCTGTCGCTGGCCCTGGAATTCCAGCTCGGCGCCGACATCGTCGCCACCACCACCACCCCCTCTGGCCAGCACCTGATCCAGCTGGGCGTGGTGGCGGTGATTCGGACCTTCCTGAACCTGTTCCTGGCCCGGGAGCTGGAGGCGGAGACGCGCCTGGAGCGGCAGAAGGCCCCGCCGGCCCAGGGCCCCAGTGGGGAGCCCTGACCATGGTGAACGTCGCCAACGAACTGGCCAAGGAGCGCAACCGGGCGGCCGCCGACCGCACCCTGATGGCCTGGATCCGCACCAGCCTGTCGCTGATCAGCTTCGGTTTCGGCCTCGACAAGATCATCGCCGCGATCAACGGGCGCGGCGGCGGCATCGCCCACGCCGGGCTGGGGGTGCAGCTGGTGGCGATGGGCTTCGTGACCACGGGCGTGCTCGCCCTCGCCCTGGCCACCCTGCAGCACCGGCGCTATGTGCAGCGGCTCCAGCGCGATGAAATCGTTTACCGGGACCAGCTCTCGATCGCGACGGTGACAGCCGTGCTGATCACGCTGATCGGGGTGATCGCCCTGCTGATGCTCATGGCCGGCGCCTTCACCGCCTGACCACGACCGGCCGCTTCCCCCCTCCGTTTTTTCTCCCCCCACACCCGTCGCCATGGCCCAGGCTCCCGCCCTGATCGTGAGCGTCACCCTGTTCACGATCATGTTCGCCCTCGGCCTCGGCCTGCCGGGCGATGGGCTGCGCCTGATCCGCCAGCGCTGGGGCTTGGTGCTGCGGGTGCTGGTCGGCTCGTGCCTGCTGGTGCCCCTGGCGGCCCTGCTGCTGCTGAAGCTGCCGCTGAGCTTCGCCCTGAGTCCTGCGGCGCGCCTGGCGATCGGGCTGATGGCCGTCTGCCCCAGCGCCCCCCTGATCCTGCGCAAGGCCGGCAACCAGGGCGGTGATCGCCAGCTGGCGGCGCTGCTGCAGGGCTGTGCCGCCGGGGCGGCGATCGTGTCGGTGCCGCTGATGGCCGACCTCTACAGCTCCAGCTTCGGCCTGAGCGGCTGGGACGTGGGGCCGGCGGAGGTAGCCCTGCAGGTCGGCCAGGTCCAGCTGCTGCCCCTGCTGGCGGGCCTGGCGCTCAGGCGCTGGCAGCGCCGGCTCGTTGCGCGGATCCAGGGGCCGCTCGACCGGCTCGCCAATGCCCTGCTGCTGTTGCTGCTCGTGGTGGTGCTGATCAAGACCGCCCCGCTGCTGCTGCCCTTCGTGGGCCGTGAACTGCTGGCCCTGGCCCTGATGGCGGTGATGGTGCTGGTGGCCCTGGGCATCGGCCTGCTGCTGGCCGGCCCCCAGCCGCGGGAACGCACCACCGTGGCGCTCGTGACCTCGATGCGAAATCCCGGCCTGGCCCTGCTGCTGGCCACCACCCATGCGCCCAGCCAGCCGAGCGTGAAGATCGCCGTGCTGGCCTACCTGCTGGTGACGGTGCTGCTCTCGATGCCCGTGCTGCGCTGGCAACGGCGCCAGGGGGTGGCATGACCGACACCGGGCGCGATCCCCCCTTCCCTCCTGGCGGGAGGGGGCGATCTAGGCCGCCCGCAGCCGGGCCGCCAGGGTCTCGCGCGGCAGCTCGCCGAACAGGCGCCGGTAGTCACGCGAGAAGTGCCCGGCGCTGAGGAAGCCGAAGCGGGCCGCCACCGCCGCCACCGTGGTCTGCTCGGGGGCAGCGGCGAGCAACAGGCGGCGCACCGCGTGCAGGCGCTGCAGCTTCAGGTAGGCCATCGGCCCCATGCCCAGGTGCTCGCTGAAGCCCTGAATCAGGCTGCGGCGGCTGGCGTACACCTGGTGGCAGAGCTCCTCCAGGGTGATCGGCAGGTCGGGATGGCGATGCATCCAGTCCTGGGCCACCTTCACCAGCTCGAGGCGGGCGGGAGGGCGATCGAGCCGGGCGGCGCTGCCCTGGGCCAGGGCCTCCAGCAGCAGGGGCAGCAGATCCTGCTCGATCAGCCGCGCCATCCCCGGCTCAGCCAGCCGGCCCGGGCTGGCCTCCGCCAGGCCAAACAGCTGGCGCAGGTAGCTGCGCACCCGCGCGAACCGCAGGGGCTCCACCCGCAGCCAGTTGGCGGCAAACCCCTGCTGCTCCAGCTCGCTCCAGCCGAAGCCGCCGGCCAACCGCAGGAAACGGCTCTGATCCAGCACCACCAGGACCAGATCGGTGCGGTCGGCGGTGGTGAGATGCACGTCGCCATGGCTGGCGAGCCCGAAGACCGCCGTGGACGGCAGCAAGGTGCCGTGGGAACGGCAGGAGCGGGTACCGGGGCGCGCCGCCAGATCCAGGGCCAGGATCTGATGGCCCCGCAGCTTGGGCCCGGCGACATGCAGCTGGCGATCGAGGCGGCCCCGAAGCAGCAGCAGCGGACCGACGCGCAACAGCTGCAGGGTGCTGTCCAGGGGGCCGGGCGCGAGCTGGGTGAGGTGCAGCACCAGGCCACTGGCCGTGAGGCACTCGGCCAGCTGCTCCACGCAGCCCACGGACATCACGGCCACGCCGGCACGTCGAAATGCACTTTTCGAATGTACGAACCCCTCAGCGGCAGCACACTGGCTACAGGCACCTCCGCGCCCACGGCCCGAGCCATCCCAACGGGAGGCCAGCCCCGGGGAGCCGGTGTCCCGTCAGCCCGCCTGGGCCAGCCATTCTCCCGCGGCACCTGCTCCCATGCCCACCACCAAGCCCAACATCCTCATCCTCTGGGGCGATGACATCGGCCAGAGCAACCTGAGCTGCTACAGCCACGGGCTGATGGGATACCAGACCCCGAACATCGATCGCGTGGCCAAGGAAGGGGCCAAATTCATCCACTACTACGCCGAGCAGAGCTGCACCGCCGGCCGCGCCGCGTTCATCTCCGGCCAGAGCGTGTACCGCACCGGCCTCTCCAAGGTGGGACTGCCCGGCGCCGAACAGGGCTACAAGGCAGAGGATCCCACCATCGCCGAGCTGCTGAAGCCCCAGGGCTACCGCACCGGCCAGTTCGGCAAGAACCACTTCGGCGACCGCGACGAGCATCTGCCGACGATGCACGGCTTCGACGAATTCTTCGGCAATCTCTACCACCTCAACGCCGAGGAGGAGCCGGAGCTGCGCGATTACCCCAAGGAGGACGATCCGGAGTTCCCCAACTTCCGCAAGCGCTTTGCCCCGCGCGGCGTGCTGCACTGTTGGGCCAACGGCGATGGCACCCAGCGGATCGAGAGCACGGGCCCCCTCACCCGCAAGCGCATGGAAACCGCCGACGATGAGTTCATAGTGGAGGCCAAGCGCTTCATCCGCGATGCGGTGGCATCGGGCGAACCCTTCTTCGTGTGGTTCAACACCACCCACATGCACTTCCGCACCTATGCACGCCCGCAGGATGCAGGCCGCAGCGGCCGCTGGCAGTCGGAATACCACGACGTGATGATCTATCACGACGAGTGCATCGGCAAGATGCTCAACCTACTCGATGAACTGGGCATCGCCGATAACACGATCGTGATGTATGGCACCGACAACGGGCCGCACATGAACAGCTGGCCCGATGCCGGCATGACCCCCTTCCGCAGCGAGAAGAACACCAACTGGGAAGGCGCCTTCCGCGTTCCTGCCCTTGTGCGCTGGCCCGGCCAGATTCCCGCTGGCACCAACATCCCCGGCATCTGCAGCCACCTCGACTGGCTGCCCACCCTGCTGGCCGCCGCCGGCGAGCCGGAGATCAAGGAGAAGCTGCTCACGGGCTACCAGGTGGGGGACAAGACCTTCCATATCCACCTGGATGGCTACAACATGCTCGACTACTGGACGGGCAAGACCGACAAGAGCCCCCGCAAGGAGTTCTTCTACTTCTCCGACGACGGCGACCTGGTGGGCCTGCGCTACGACAACTGGAAGTTCGTGTTCAAGGAGCAGCGCTGCACCGGCACATGCCAGATCTGGGCCGAACCGTTCGTGGAGCTGCGAGTGCCGAAGATCTTCAACCTGCTCACCGACCCCTACGAGCGGGCCGACATCACCTCCAACACCTATTGGGACTGGATGTTTGACCACGTGTTCATGCTCGTGCCGGCCCAGGCCTACGTGGGTGAGTTCCTGAAGACGTTTGCGGAGTATCCGCCGCGCCAGAAGGCCGCCAGCTTCTCCCTGGAGCGGGTGATGGAGAAACTCGAACAGGCGGCCAGCGGCGCCGGCTGATCCCATCCACCGGTCCGAGCCCCATGGCCCGATCCCAGTCCCCCTCCAGCCCATCCAAGCCAGCCCCGGCCACGGCGCAGTCCCGGCCGGGGCGCCCACCGGCCCGGGACATGGTGTGGATTCCTGGTGGCACCTACCGGATGGGCTCGGACCACCACTACCCGGAGGAGGCCCCGGCCCATCCGATGCAGGTGGAGGGGTTCTGGATGGACCGCACCCTGGTGACCAATGCCCAGTTCCAGAAATTCGTGAAGGCCAGCGGCTACCGCACCCTGGCCGAACGGCCAGCCGATCCGGCCCTCTACCCCGACGCCAGGCCCGAGCTGCTGGCCCCAGCGTCGATCGTGTTTGTGCCTCCCCCCGGTCCCGTCGGCACCGCGGATCCCTACCGCTGGTGGCAGTACATTCCCGGTGCCAACTGGCGCCATCCGGAAGGTCCCGGCAGCTCGATCAAGGGGCGAGAGCAGCATCCGGTGGTGCACATCGCCCACGAGGATGCGCTGGCCTATGCCAGCTGGAGCGGCAAGGCATTGCCCAGCGAGGCGGAGTGGGAGCGGGCGGCCTGGGGTGGCCTGGAGCAAGCGGAATTCGCCTGGGGCGATGAACTCCACCCCGGTGGCGTGCCGGTGGCCAACACCTTCCAGGGGGACTTCCCCCACCACAACAGCCTGCTCGACGGCTACGCGCGCACCTCCCCGGTGGGCGCCTTCCCAGCCAATGGCTACGGCCTGCTCGACATCATCGGCAACGTCTGGGAATGGACGGATACCTGGTATCGCGATCACGGTGTGGTGCTTCGGGATGGCGGCTGCTGCGGGGCCGATACCGCCCGCGCCGCCAGCATCGACCACAGCTCGCAGCACGGTGCGATGCCCCGCAAGGTGGTGAAGGGGGGATCCTTCCTGTGTGCTCCCAGCTATTGCCGCCGCTACCGCCCGGCCGCGCGCATGGCCCAGGGCATCGACACCGCCACTTGTCACATGGGGTTCCGCTGCATCGTGCGGGCCTGCTCGAATCCAGCACGGTGAATCCCATCGAGACCTTCAAGCGGCAGCCACTGCTGTTCGGCAGCGCCATCGCCGTCACCGACACCGACGTGGACGCGCTGGCCCACCGCTATGCGGCCAGCATGGCGCTGCGGGAGTTCGACCGGGCCAGCTGCGACGAGCCCTTTCTCTATCACGCCAGCACCGTTCAGATCGGCGATCTCACGGTGAGCACGGGATTCCACACGCCGATCCGCCTCTGCACCCAGGAGAGTTCGATCGCCACGGTGATGTTGATCCGAGCGGAGTCGTGCGAATCCAAGCCGATGGTCGCGCGATCCAGCTCGACCAGCCGCAGGATCTGCTCTACCTGCCCGGCTGCGCTTTCGAGGAGGAAACGGAGCACGTGCGCGGGGTGCTGTTCTCCCTGGATGCCGATCGGCTGGCACGCACCGCCGCTGGCATGACCGGGTTTCGCGTCAGTACCAGTAAGCTGCGGAAGCGCCTGGCGAGTCCGCACCGGCTTCAGGCCCACACGGGCGTGGAGCGGGACGTGCTGCAAACCCTGCAGCACACCTTCCCCCTGCTGGATGCCCCCGGCCTGCAGCTGGAGGGCACCCTGCCCCTGCTCGCCATCGACGACCTGATCTACCGGACTATCGCCCTGGCCCTCTGCGGCGATGTGATCCGCTCGGGGCCCGCAGGCCAGGGCCCCCGCGGCAGCACCAAGGCGGTGATCATCGATGAGCTCGTGGACTGGATCCGGGCCAACCTCGACCGGCCGATCTCCCTCTCGGATCTGGAGCAGCGCAGCGCCTATTCGGAACGCACCCTGCGCAACGCCTTCCAGAACCGTTTTGGCTGCGGCCCCAGCGAGTGGATCCGCGAGCAACGGCTCGCGGCCGCCCGGGAACGGCTCCTCAATCCGCGTCCCGACGACAGTGTGTCGACGATTGCCCAGGCCCTGGGCTACCGGCATCTCTCCCAGTTCAGCCGTGATTGCAACCGGGCCTTCGGCGTGCGCCTCTCAGACCTGCTTCGTCAGAGCCGTCAGGGCATGGGGCAGGGCTGAGCGGCGGGCAGCGCCGCGGATCAGAAGAAGAACTTCAGCCCAAGCTCGATGCCGTTCTGGTTGCTTGTGAAGCCATTCCTGCGGCTGGCCCCGTTGGAGGAGACCGTACCGAGGGAACGCCAGGCCACATCGATCACTGTGCTGTTCCCAACCGCATGACCGAGACCCAGCTGGACATTGCCGGTGAGGTCCTCGGCGCCGACCAGCGCGAAACCACTCACGTCAGTTGGGCCCAGGTTCGGCTCACCTCACCCTGCCGCTCGCGCCGGAATCCGAAGGGGCCATTGCCGCCGAGTTCCGCATTGACTCCGAGCTGGGCCCCCAAGAAACGGATGCCGGCAGAGGGGATCACCCTGACGGAACCGGTCCTGCCGGTGGCCACTTCCCGCGGCCCGAAACGGTAGCGCAGGGCGAGGTCGTTGATGCCGTTGCTCGCAGTGACATCGGCTGACCCAGTGAACAGGCCGCGTCGGGTGGTGACGGACTTCTGGGCACCCAGCTGGGGGTAGACGATGCCGGTGAGCAGACCGATGCGGCCTTACTCCAAGGAAGCGCGTGCCGAAACCACAAACTCCAGCGTGCTGAGGATCTGATCGGGGTTGAGGGTCGTGTCGGCCTGGAAACCGCGAACGGTGGTGGTGCTGTTGAGCCAGGGGAGGAAGCCGTAGAGCGCCACGGTGCCTGCCCAGCCCGTGTCGCCAAGGGATTCCTCGCTGCCTGCGGCGGCCGTGGGGGTGGCAACCACACCGGCCATGCCCGTGGGGGAATCACTCCGCAGTGCTGCTCAACGTGGTGCCGGGGGAGGTGGCGCCCGGAGAACGATCCGATGCCCTTGCTCCACGGAGCTGACCGAGGCACGCCGCGGACAGGCTCAGGGCCAGAAGTACGCGAGATGAAGTTCAATCTGGCAAGGGTTCCCGACGACAACTCCAATTGCCTGCAATCCAGCCGCTGCAATCAAGCAGCAGTAACTAAGCAGCGCAGCCATGATCAAGCAGATCCTCCTTGAAGTGGGTCATCCCTGAAGTGGATCACCATGGAATGACGCCAGCGGCAAATGGCGGCCAGACGTGCGCGGCAAGGCGTGCTCCACAGGTGGGCGTCCATGGAGGTCCAGCCGGCCATCAGGCCCCACTCCCCACCCGGATGCCGGGGTGGACATGCCGAAGCGCCAGAATCAGGCAGGCCAGAACCGCTGCGCGCGCCCTGATCCAGACAGCTGCGCCGCGACAATGCCATCTGTACTCGCATTGGATCCTTACCGCCTGCGATGACCACACCCCGTCGATCCACCTGGTATTCACGGCAGCAGCAGCGCCGGGGCTCGCCCTTCTATCGCCTGCTGGATCGCTCCTTCGGCTTCCGGCTGCTGATCGCCGCGGCCGCCTCCTTTTCCCTCCTGGCAGTGGTGCATCGCTTCGAGAATTGCCAAGGTTCAGACGCCAAGACCGCGTGCATCACGAGCAACTTCTGGGACATCGTGAGCGTCGGCAATGTGGAATCCTTCAGCATCGTGGCGGCGGCGCTGATCTACATCATGGAAGCCGGGCAACGCAAGGAAAAGGAGCACCATGAGATGCTCGACCTATTGCTCACCCAACGGGAAGCCGGCACCAGCATGAGCCTGGCCCGGATACGGGCTATCGAGGATCTCTCCGCCGCAGGACTGTGGCAGGACCATTTTGATCTCCACGACGCCAATCTCGAGGGCCTGCGGATTCCCTACAGCCGCTGGCACGGCGCCAATTTCAGCGGCGCCGTGCTGCGCCAAGCCGACCTGCGCCAGAGTGATCTGAGCAGCGCCGACTTCCACGGCGCCAACCTGAGCGGGGCGGATCTGCGGGGCGCCGACCTGAGCGATGCCGACTTCTCTGGCGCCGATCTCAGCGGTGCCGACCTCAGCGGTGCCCAGCTGCTCGGGACCCGATTCGAGGGGGCCATCCTCAACGGAACCCGCAGCGATCGGGGCCTGTTCCCCAGCTGAGCAGGGCCGGCGGCTATCTCAACCCTGTCCGGCAGACGGGCCCACCCCAGCAGGGGAGGCCCCTGGTGCTCAGGCGGCGCCAAAGGCCACCTGACAGGCCGCATTGAGCAGCTGGGCTTCCTCGAGGCTCTGGGGCTCGCGACCATCCAGCAGACCGCTGTTGCAGTCGGCACTGAGCTGGTAGCTGTTGCCATCCGCCATCACCACGAAGGTCACAGAGGAGCTGCTGGAGGGCTGCACACTGCCGTAGAGCAACTGATAGCTCGTGCTCGGCACCACGATGAATGTCTGGTTGTTGCTGATGGCGTCGTCGACGGCGTTGTTGATGATCGCCGCCGTGGCCAGGGTGGCCACCCCCCAGGCGGCGGCCCGGGCACCCCACCAGCCCCAGGCTGGGGTGGCCCAGCCGCCATACCAGCCGTAGTTCCAGGGCCTGGCCACACCCCAGCCCGGCCGGGCCCAACCGGGCCGCACATTCACGTTGTTGATGTTGACCTGGCGATTCCAGTTGCGGTTCACATCGCGATTAATCGTTCGATTGACATTCCGATTGACGTCCCTGCTGAAATCGCGGTTGAGATCGCGATTGACGTTTCGATTCAGATCGCGATTGATGTCCCGGTTGGCACCGAGATTCCGGTTGGTGCCCAGATCGCGCGTGCCGGCTCCCGGGCGATTGGTGATCGGAGTGCGGCCATTGGAGCCCAGGCCGCCACTGGGCCGCGCCAGATCGCGTGTGCCGCCGGAGGGCCGGGAGAAATCCCGCCCGCCACTGGGGCGATCAAGCGAGGGTCGGGAGGCGCTGCCACCACCCACGCTGTTGCTCCAGCCGCCGGACGGCCGACTGGCCCCCCGATTCAGGCCGCCGCCGGCCCCACCGAAGCCGCTGCTGGCCCGGCCGCCGCCGCCGCCAAAGTTGCCGCCGCCTCGGGAACCGCCACCGCCGCGTCCACCGCCACCGCCGCCACGGGCGAGCAGCTCGGCCGCGTCAGCCAGGGCACCTGAACGAGGAACCGATCCGGTGAGCACCGAAGCCCCAGCAGCCAGGGCCTGGGCCGGGAGCATGGGGGCCGCCAGCGCGCCGATGAGGAATAGGGACAACCCAGATGTCGTGTTCATTTCTTCACCAGATCACAGCCGGAGTCGTAGCAGCTGGCGGTCACGCGGCCCGTCGAATCAAACAGCACCTTGACCAGGTCACGGCCGCTGAATGTATTGGGGTTGTCTTCCCGAATACTGTTGAGGTAGTTGGGATTGATGACACAGAGATTGCGGTCATTAAAACAGACAGTGTTGGTGGAGAAGCGGGCCTGGGCGCGCTCCAGGGGCTGCCATTGCTTGAGGCTCCCATCCCAGCGCTGCATCCGCACCGGCGCTTCGGTGATCCGGATGGTTTCACTCACCGATCCGATGCGATGCCGATAGAGCGTGGCCGTGCCATCGTTCTCGGCCTCGATGGTGCAGGCCTGGGCCGGAGCGCCCTGGAGTGAGCAGCGCGTCTCAAGCTTGTAGACCACCTCACTACGAGCTGCGCTCGGACTCCAGACCATTGCTGCACCAAGGGCCGCCAGGGCGAGGGCGCAGCGGGGAACAGGCCGGGGAGATGCCATGAATCGGGAGAAAATCGGGAGGAGCAGGAGAGGCATCCGATGCAGGACACCATGCTGCTGACACCATGGCCAGGTGGCTCGATGGATCGCAACCTGGCTAGCGACATCGTTACATGGGCAGGCATCATTATGCCCAGCACACACCATGGCCGACTAACCCATGATCCGACCGGATCAAGCCATGCCGAATTGCACAACCAACCAGCCAAGGCATATCAGACCCAACCGGCATCGGCCTGGGGTAGCAATGGCATTGGCAGGACATCACCATGGCACTGGAACGGCGATGGCTGAACACCCCGGCGCTCATTGCCAACTGATTCGCTCCTCTCTGACGCCGCACATCGCACCCCATGACACCATGGCGCCCCAACTCAGACATCGGAGTGGCGCTGCCCAAGACTGAGCCCAGAGATCCCCGAGCGACCGCCGGCATGGTGTCCCTTGCACCTGGAATGACCGTGCGCGGGTCCCGGCGACCGCACCCCTGGCGGGCGCTGACCACCGTCCTGCTGCTGGGACTGGTGGCGCTGCTGGCCATCGCCCCAGCGGGCGTGCTCGGCGCCCCCCGCAAGGCCTGGACACCTCCCGGCTGCGCCGAGCACGGCGCGTGGATCACCCTGGAGGGGACCAAGGTGGTGGAACTGCGGTGGGCCGTCGGTGGCCGGGATCCCGCCGCCACCGCCGCCGAAGGCACCGCCTGGCTCAGCGGACTGGCCAGCAACCCCCTGGTGACGCCTGAATCGGTCGTGGTACGGGATGGTGACGTCTACAGCTACATCGGCATCGAGCCCCCTAACGGCGACCTCTTCCAGCGCCTGCTGAGCCTGGATGACCGGGCGGGCGAATGCTTCGGCGTGTCGCGCGCGACCCTGGCCCTGCGCTACCGCGACCAGGTCCGCGCTGCGATCCGCGCCTACCGCCAGGAGCACAGCCTGAGCTCCTGGCTCACGGGATCCGCCCTGGCGGCGCTGGTCCTGACGATCTACTTGATCTGGATCCGCTGGCAATCGCGGCTGAAACAGCGGCTGGCCAGGGCCATCCAGACCCGCAAATCGCTGCGGATCAGCGGACTGGGGCTGGCAGGCAACCAACTGCTCGAGGAGGCTCAGGTCGGCGGCCTGTTGCAGGGGCTGCTGACGGTGGCCCACTGGGCCCTGCTGGTGGTGGTCAGCTACCTGTTGGTGCCGATGCTGCTGGGCTTCTTCCCACCCACCAAGGTGATGGCGGCCGGCCTGCGCAGCCAGCTGCTGGCGGTGGTGCAGGCGGGCCTTGCCCAGGTGGTGGCGGCGATTCCCAACCTGCTCACGATCCTGCTGATCCTGGCGATCACGGTCGGCACGGTCCGGCTCAGCCAGGGACTGTTCCGGGCCATGGGCCGGGGTCGGCTGCGCTTCAGCTGGTTCTATCCCGAATGGGCCGAGCCAACTTCGCGGATCGCCACCGCCCTGATCGTGCTGGCGGGCTGTGTGATCGCCTTCCCCTACGTGCCGGGCTCCACCAGCAAGGTGTTCCAGGGGGCGGGGCTGTTTCTCGGCGTACTGGCCGCCCTGGGCTCCAGTGCGATCGCCACCAACGTGATCAGCGGCCTGATGTTGATCTACACCCGGGCCTTCCAGGAGGGCGATCGGGTCGAGATCGGGGGAGTGGTGGGCGTGGTGCAGGAGCGGGCCCTGCTGGTGACGCGCCTGCGCACCCCCCGCAACGAACTGGTGAGCGTGCCCAATGCCACGGTGATCGCCACCTCCGTAACCAATTTCAGCTTCTCGCGGCGCGAGATCGCACAACCCGTGGCGCTGGCCACCACGGTCACCATCGGCTACGACGTGCCCTGGCGCCAGGTGCACGCCCTGCTGCTTAGCGCCGCCAGGAGCGTCGATGGAATCAGCGACGAACTGGCCCCCTTCGTGCTGCAGACCTCCCTCAACGACTTCCACATCAGCTATGAGCTGACCGTGTTCGTGCGGGAGGTGGAGCGCTACCGCGAGACCCTCTCCCAGCTGCTGGCGGCGGTACAGGACGCCTTCGCCGCCGCCGAGGTGGAAATCCTGTCCCCGGGCTATCACGCCATCCGCAACGGCAACGCCAGCACGGTGCCGAAACCCCGTCAGACGTGAGGGATCTGGGGCCAGAGCCAAACAGTCCGCTTAGTGTTGAAGCCTGAACTGGCGGAAGAGAGCACTGCCCCTCCTTTCGTTTCTCAAACGCCTGACTGGAGATCGGCGCAGCCAGCCCGAGCGCCGGAGCGGTGAGCGGTCCAATGCGACCCCGCGGCGCGAGGGAGCGGTGCGGCGCAACCACGACCGTCGCGTGATCTACACCAACGCCCCAAGCGGCGACCTCACCCTGCTGGATGGCACCAGACTGCTGGCCACCCTCTGGGACATCAGCCAGGGCGGTGCCTGCGTTCTGGTGCAGGGCAACGTGACCAGCCTCAACGTCAACGACCTCTGCACCCTCACCATCAAGGAAAAGGGCGGCCGGGATGAGCTGGCGCTCAAGACGAAGGTGGCCTGGAGCTCCGTTGAAGATGCGGGCACCTATGTGGGCCTGAAGTTGCGCACGGGCGGCAAGATTCCGCCGGGCACCTTCCTGGATCGCCTGCAGCGCAGCCGCTAACCCCAACAATCAGGCCACCACTGCAGTGCCGACGGCACACCGGCCGATCAGCGGGCCATCTGGGCGGCGCTGCCGGCGGGATAGAACAGATCGCGCAGGCTCCCGGCCTGGGCCGGACAGATCTGGGGGGCGTAGTAGCGCACCGCGGCACCCTCCACCTGCTCGACGGTCACGCCCACAAAGCGCAGGCCGGCCTGCTCAAACTGGGCCTGGAGCTGCTGCTGCAGGGTTGGCACCGGCAGCGGGCGGGCGACGCTGTCACAGAGGAGCTGGGCATAGAGGCGGGCCCCACAGCCGGTTTCGCCGTAACGGGACACGCAGGGACTGGGGGATGACGGCAGGGGCGGCGGTGGCGCCAGAGCTGGGGCCGGCTGGGCCCAGGCGGAGGGCAGGCCCAACGACAGCAAGGCCATGACGGGCAGGAGCGGCGCCGGCCTCACCGAAAGGCCTCCGGTCCGCAATCCGCAAAACGTCGCACGGCCTGCTCATCAAGGCGAGGCACAGCTTCTGCACTGAGCAGGGCGGGATTGAGGCCCCGCAGATCCCGGGCAATCGCCGCCAGCCTCGCCTCGGAGCCCGACAGCAGCCGGCTGTGCTCGGCAGCCCAGGCCCCGGAACGGGCAGCTTCCTTGGTCTGCCAGGCCTGCACGGCTTGAGCGTAGCGCTCTTGATCGAGCTCCTGGTCGTAGACGGGCAGCTTGCTCAAGTCGGCCGGATCCGGGGGCTGGGGCTTGGGAGTGGGCCGGTAGACCTCACCGCGGAGCCGGTCGAGATCGGCCTGCTCCCGCCGAAACTCCGCCACCAACAGGGTGACCCGGGGACGCGTCCGCTGGCAGAACGCCAGGCGCTGGGCCAGGGCCGCGGCCTGCCGCCGGGCGACGGCGGCGCGCTCCTGGGCCAGGTGCTGCTCGACCGTGTCGAGACAACGGTTGTAGGTGTACCAGCGCTTGATCACGCCGCCCTCGCGCTGGGCCCGGATCTCGCAGCGCGCCTTGCCCTGGTCACTGACGCGCGGGGCCGGCCCCCAGCCGCAACTTCCCAGCAGCCCACAGACCAGCAGGACAAGGGCGGTCCGGGCCTGGCGCCTCGCAGCGGGTTTGAAGCAGAAACCCAGCACAGGGATGCAGGCAATGGGCAGAGAACATCCATGATCCCAGACCTGACGGCAGCGCACCAGCGAAGGCCTACGGCCCAGACAGCGTGGCAATGGCTCGGGACTCACCATCGCGGTGGCGCCAGGGTAATCAGCCTGGCTGCGATCACAGCAGTGGCCAAGATCCACGACACAGGCTTGTGCTGTAGCCAGTGCCCATGATCCAACAGCACCGCGCTTTGGAATGAGCACCACTGGCGCTGTGCAATGCATGGCGGCGGGTTGTGCATCGCAGTGATAGGTTTGTGTTGCACAGGGGGACACACCATGCTCACGGGAACCGATCTGCTGACCAAGGTCAAGGAGTTGGGCGATGCGTCCAAGTCCGATTTGGTACGCAGCTGCGGCTATGTCAGCACCAAGAAGGATGGCAGCGAGCGGCTGAACTTCACGGCCTTCTACGAGGCCCTGCTCGAAGCCAAGGGCATCAGCCTGGGTGAAACCGGTGGCAAGGGCGTCGGCAAGGGTGGCCGCAAGCTCAGCTACGTGGCCACGGTGCAAGGCAACGGTAACCTGCTGGTGGGCAAGGCCTACACCGCCATGCTCGATCTCCAGCCCGGCGATGAGTTTGAGATCAAGCTCGGCCGCAAGCAGATTCGCCTGATCCCCGCCGGCAGCACCGACGAAGAGGAGTGATCCCAGGCCAGCGATCACAGGCTTAGGTCCGCGGCCCACCGCCGCGGCTCTGCAGTTGGGCCCCGGCTTCGGTCGGGGCTTTCTGCTGGGCCTTTCTGCTGGGGCTATGTGCGGCGAATCACCAAGCCCCCGGCTCCAAACATCGCGTCAGCCATCAACATGACGAGGCCAGGACGGATCGCCAAAAGGATCACGGGACAGATCAGATGGCGGATCGGAGGACGGATCACAGGACAGATCGCATGCCCGAGCACTCCCACACCGACGTCCACCCGGCCGACATCCATCCGGCGGTGCAGATCCAGCGCCTGCCGCACCCCCACCAGCACCAGCACCGGATCGGCTCCGCCAGCGCCTTCCGCTGGAGCGTGATCCTCAACAGCGTCCTTTCCGGGCTGCAGCTGGTGATCGGATTCGGCTTCGGCTCCCTGGCCCTGGTGGGCGACGCCATCCACAACCTGGGCGATGTAGCTGGCCTGCTGTTCGGCTGGGGGGCTGAACGCCTCAGCGCCAGGCCCGCCACGCCGCGCTTCACCTACGGCTTTGGCCGCAGCACCCAGCTGGCCTCGCTGATCAATGCCGTGCTGATCCTGATGGCGGCCGCGGTGGTGATCGTCGAGGCCATTCAACGGCTCGGCAGCCCGGTGGAAGTTATGGGCCAGCCCGTGGCCGTGGCCGCCGCCCTCGGCGTGGTGGTCAACCTGCTCTCGGCCCGGCTGTTCAGCGGCGGCGGCCACCAGCACGATCTCAACCGCCGGGCGGCGATGGTGCACCTGCTCACCGACGCGGCCGTTTCGGCGGCGGTGTTGGTGAGTGCGCTGCTGGTGATGCTCACGGGCTGGAACTGGCTGGACTCGGCCACCGCCATCGGCGTGGGTCTGGCGGTGGCCTGGAGCGGCGCCAAGCTGCTGAAGGAATCGCTGGTGGTGTTGCTGGATGCGGTGCCGCCTGGCATTGATCTGGTGGCGGTCGAGCAGGCGCTGCGAGCGGTGCCTGGCGTGGTGGATGTCCACCACCTGCACGTGTGGGGCATGAGCACCTCCCAGAGCGCGCTTACCGCCCACCTGCTGCGGAGCCCCAGCGGCCTGAGCGACATGGCATTGCTGCACGAGGCCAAGGAAGTGCTGGCCCGGCTCGGCATCGCCCACAGCACCCTCCAGCTCGAACCGGGGCCGGAGGAGTAGGCCAATCGCCCCGGACTGCCTAGGTTTGGCCCCACGCCCCAGGAGCCCCCATGCACCACCCCCGCCGCGACAGCCGCCGGAGCGGCCCCAGCCGTACCCGACTCGCCTGCGTCGCCCTGGGTCTGGCCGCTCTGGCGGGCGGGCTGCTGGGCGCCCCGGGCCAGGCGGCCGAGCAGGTGGTGTTCGTGAGCGGGGCCTTCCGCCGCTCGATCCCCGTGGCCGATCTGGAACACCTGGCCAGCACCGGCCAGGCCCGAGGACTGCTGGCCGATGCGATCCGGCTGGGTCGCCAGAAGCCGGAGGCCGTCGCCCGGCTGCTCAACAAGCAGATCACCCTGCCCCTGGTGGCCACCAGCCGGGTACTCAACACCCGCATCGGCGGCGTGGCCCTGGAGCGGGTGGCCCGCATCATCTATCCGCTGCGGGCCCCGGCAGCCGGGGTCCCGGCCCTGCGCAGCGCCACGATCCTGGCCTTGAACGCCGGCAACGGCACCCTCTCGCCGGTGGGCTTCCTGCGGGCCTACCCCAGCCGCGATCTGGCCGTGAACCTTCCAGTGCTGCAGGGGGCCGTAAATCAGATCAGCTCGCTCTCCGGCGTGGTGAGCACCTTCCTGGAGACGGATCTGGGCGGCAATCTCGACAAGCCCGGCAACGGTGACAGCTCGGGCAGCACCAGCCCCCGGGCGAAGTAGTCCCCGTAGGCTGAAACCCAACCCGTCCTGAGGACGACACGACGCCGCCCCGGCCTGGTCAGAACCGCGCAATGCCGCTGATGGGCCTTCGCGACACCTGTGGGCCGTTGCTGGTGCTGTGGGCACTGCTGCTCCCCGTGGCCACAGCGGCTGTCCAGCCGGCCAGGCGGCCGTTACGGGTTGTGGTGAGTGAGTCCTTCCCGCCGATCAGCTTCGTGGATCGCCAGGGCACGATCCAAGGGCTGGTGCGGGAGCGCTGGGAGCTGTGGCAGCGCCGCACCGGCATCCCGGTGCAACTGCAGGCGATGGGCTGGCTGGAGGCCCAGCAGGCCGTGCTGGCCGGTCGCGCCGATGTGATCGCCGCCATGGCCAGGACCAAGGCCGGGGAGCAGCGCTACGACTTCACAGCGCCCTACCTGGCGCTGGCGGCCCATCTCTATTACGACCGGAAGCTGCGCGGCATCGTCGATCCGGCCAGCCACCAGTCACTGGTGGTGGGGGTCAGTGCCGGCGACGAATGCATCGAGAGGCTGAAGGCCGACAGCAGCCGACTCTTCCGCTTCTACCCGAACCACACCGCCCTGATCCAGGCGGCCCGCAGCGGCGCCGTTCATGTGTTCTGCATGAAGGAGCTGCCGGCCAACTACATCCTCAGCCAGGACGGTCTGAGTGAGACATTCCTGCAATCCCCGCCTCTGTTCACCTCGGCCATCGCCGAGGCGGTGCGCAAAGGCAATCGGGAGCTGCGCGACACCGTGGCCGCTGGCTTCAACCGAATCAGCGCGGCGGAAGCGGCCGCCATGGAGCGCAAGTGGCTGGGCACAGACATCCAGCCCCGCTTCAGCTGGCTGACCCGCCATGGGCTGGCCCTGCTGGCCGCCGCGCTGGGGATCGCCGGCCTGCTGGTGATCTGGGCCGCCACTCTCCGGATCCTGGTGCGCCGACGCACCCGCGAACTGGCCGAGGCCAGGGACGCGCTGAGCAGCACGATCGAGGCCGTGCCCGATCCCCTGATCGAGCTCTCCGCCGAGGGACAGATCCTCGCCATCCACAGCCCGCGCCGCGACCTGCTGACCCGGCCAGCGGAGGAGCAGGTGAACCACCACGTGCGAGAGGTGCTGCCGGCGAACGCCGCCACCGTGGTGCTGGAGGCCCTAGCGGAGGCGGCGCGGCAGGGCTACGCAAGCGGTCAGGAGATCGAGGTGCCGGTGCCAGGTGGAATGGCCTGGTTTGAGCTGTCGGTGACGCGACGCAAGCTGCCCTCCGATGGACAGGCCCGATTCCTGCTGCTCAGCCGCGACATCACCGGCCGCAAGCATGACGCCCAGCGGATCCAGCGCCTCAATCGGCTCTATACGGCGCTGTGCCGCTCCAACCAGGCGATCGCCCGCCAGGAGGAGCGCACCGCGCTGCTGCAAGAGATCTGCCAGATCGCCGTGACCTCCGCCGAGATGAAGATGGCCTGGGTGGGCCTGCTCAATCCCCTCGACCAGCACGTCCAGGCGGTGGCCTGGGCCGGGGCTGGCACCGAGTATCTGCGTGGCCTGAGCATCAGCACCGACCCCGACGATGCCACCAGCCATGGGCCAGTGGGCCGGGCCCTGCAGGCGAACCGGCCCCAATGGTGCCAGGACTTCCAGAACGACCCCAGCTGTCAGCCCTGGCACGAGCGAGCCCGCCGCTTCGGCTGGGGCTCGGTGGCCGCCCTGCCCCTGCATCGCGAGGGGGCCGTAATCGGCAGCATCGCGCTCTACTGCGCCGAGGCAAACGGCTTCGACGAGCAGAGCCAGGACCTGCTGATCGAAATGGCGCGCGACATCGACGTTGCCCTCGATCGCCTCAATTCCCTGGCGAACCAGCGCCGCCTGGAGCAAGACGTGGCGGCCAGTGAGGCGAAGTACCGCGAACTCACCGAGTCGATCCATGACGTGATCTGGACCCTGGATCCTGAGACGTTCCGCTACCTCTATGTGAGCCCCTCGGTGCAGCGGCTGCGGGGCTACGCGCCGGAGGAGGTGATCACCCAGTCGTTTGCGGCCTCGCTACTGCCTGAGAGCGCCCGCCGCATGGAAGACCAGATCCGGGCCGAGTTGGAGGAGTTCAAGCAGGGCCTACGCAACAGCGAGATCGTGTCGGTGGATGAGGTGGAGCAGCCCTGCCGGGATGGCTCCAGCGTGTGGACGGAGGTGGTGACCAACCTGATCCGCAACCCCGGCACCGGCCGCATCGAGCTGCACGGCGTGACGCGGGACATCACCGAGCGCAAGTTCGCCTATGAGCAGATCAAGCGCCTGGCCTACTCCGACCAGCTCACCGGCCTGGCCAACCGGGTGCTGCTGCGGGACCGCTTCCGCAACGCCCTGGGGCTGGCCCGCAAGCAGGTTGGCCACCTGGCCCTGCTCAACCTGGACCTGGACCACTTCAAGACCATCAACGACAGCCTCGGCCACTCGGTGGGCGATCGGCTGCTCATCGAGGTGGCCCGGCGTCTGGAGGCCCAGATGCACCCCGGCGACACCCTGTCGCGCTCCGGCGGCGATGAGTTTCTGCTGCTACTCCCCGACACCGACGCCGAGGCGGCGCTGGAGCTGGTGCGCCGCCTGATCCAGACGGTGGCGACGCCCTATCAGGTGAGCACCGAACCCCTTTTTCTCACCGCCTCAATCGGCATCGCCATCTACCCGGAGGACGGCACCACCATCGAAACCCTGATGAGCAACGCCGATGCGGCGATGCACCAGGTGAAGCAGGAGAGCCGCAACAGCTTCCAGTTCTTCACCCCCAGCGTGCAGCAGCGCAGCTCCCGTTACCTGCGCATCTCCAACGCCCTGCACCAGGCCCTGGAACGCGGCGAATTTGAGCTCTACTACCAGCCCCAGGCGGAGCTGAACAGCAACCGGATCATCGGGGCCGAGGCGCTGCTGCGCTGGACCTCGCCGGAGCTGGGGCCGGTGTCGCCGGCGGAGTTCATTCCCATTGCCGAGGCCAATGGCCTGATCATTCCCATCGGCGACTGGGTGCTGCGTCACGCCCTACGCGATGCCAGCCACTGGATCCGACCTGCGAGTCCCGGGCAGGCGCAACCCCTCACGGTGTCGGTCAACATCTCGGCGGTGCAGTTCCGCGACAGCGACCTGCCCGGCCGGGTGCTGCGGCTGTTAGCCGAGGAGCAGTTCCCGCCCGCACGGCTGGAACTGGAACTCACTGAAACGGTGACGCTGGACAATCCGGAGCGCGCCGTGCTGCTGATGGATCGCCTGTTCAACGAGGGCATCCAGCTGGCGATCGACGACTTCGGCACGGGCTATTCGTCGCTGAGTTACCTCAAGCGCATCCGCGCCCACAAGCTCAAGATCGACCAGTCGTTCGTGCGCGGCCTCGAGACCGACGCGGACGACCGGGCGATCGTGCTCACGATCATCAACCTGGCCCGCACGATGGGCATGCGCACGATCGCCGAGGGGGTGGAGACGCCCCAGCAGATGGAGCTGTTGCGCCGGGCCGGCTGCGATGAGATCCAGGGGTACTGGATCGGCAAGCCGATGACCAACGAGGCCTTCCTGCAGCTGCCCCTCTGAGGCGGCGCGCGGCACCCGACGCGAGATCACGGGCTGCAGGGCCGCGATGTTCTTCGCCAGGGACTGCGGCTAGCTTGAGCGGGCCATGCGGGCCAGAGTCCAACCAGCCCTGGCCGCAACGCCCATGACCCTCCACCCCCTGGGCACCCCGGCCTGCGAACCTGCGACCGGCCGGCGCCACTCCCGGAGCGAGGGCTGAGATGGGGACGGTGGCACTGGCTTTCGGGCGACCGCCACGACGACACAGAGCGTTGGGAGTGCGACCGGTGCTGCTGGGGTTCCTGGCCCTGCCCGGTGCTCTGGCTGGGCATGCCATGCCAGAGCAGGACATTTCTCGCCGGAGCCTCACCCCGCTGCCGCCCCCGCCGGAACGCCAGCGGCCGGTGAGCGCGGCGCAGGGCCAGGCAAACCTTGCTCCCCCAGGGGCGGTTCCCCTGATCGGTGGTCTGGCACTGCTCTGCGCCGGCCTGCTCGGTTGGAACGCCCAGCTGCGCCGCCATCTGCGCCACAGCGAGCAGGAGCTGCGACACAGCGAAACCCAGGCCCTCGCCACCCTCCGGGCCGTCCCCGACCTGCTGTTCGAACTGGATCGCCAAGGGCGGTACCTGACCGTGCAGGCCCTGGATCCCCAGCAGCTGGTGGTCAAGCGGGAGCTGCTGATCGGCCGCAGCGTGCACGACGTGATGCCGCCCGCCGCCGCCGCCACCTGCCTGGAGGCTCTGGCCGAAGCCGATCGGCGGGGCAGCGCCAGGGGCCACCAGATCCTGTTGCCCCTGCCGGAGGGGGAGCGCTGGTTTGAGGTGTCGATGGCCAAGAAGCCCGGCGGTCCTGGTGCGCCGGACACCTATGTGGTGATCTCCCGCGACATCCACGAACGCAAGCTCGCCCTGGAGGAACTGCAGCGCCAGATCCGCTTCTACACCATCCTCAGCCGCTGCAACGACGCCATCCTCGCCAGCCGCAGCGAGGCCGAGCTGATGCAGCGCATCTGCGACGAGGCCATCAGCACCGGGGTGCTGCGCATGGCCTGGATCGGCCTGGTGGATCCCGCCTGCGGGCGGGTGAAACCCCTGGCCTGGGCCGGCGTGGGCACCGACTACCTGACGGACATCCAGATCTCGGTCGCGGCGGACAGCCCCTACGGCCAGGGCCCCACCGGCTCCGCGATCCGCGATGACCGGCCCTTCTGGTGCCAGGACTACCAGCACGATCCGGCCACCGCCCCCTGGCATCGGCGGGGCGAGCTGTTTGGCTGGAAGGCCTCGGCCTCGCTGCCGCTGCACCGTGGGGGGGGCAACATCGGCGCCCTCACGCTCTATGCCAGCGAAGCCAACGCCTTCACCGCCAGCGTGCAGCGGCTGCTGCTCGACATGGCCACGGACCTGGAGCTGGCCCTGGATCGGTTTGCCTACGAGGCCGAACAGGGGCAGCTGCGCGAGGCGGTGCTCCAGAGCGAGCGCCAGTACCGGGAGCTCACCGAAACCATCAACGACGTGGTGTGGCGGATCGAGGCGGAGAGCCTCGGGCCGCTCTACTTCAGCCCCTCGGTGCAGCAGCTCTGGGGCTATGCCCCCGAGGAGGTGCTACAGGGGCTGCCGCTGCGGGCCTTCGGCCCCCGGTTCCGGCTCTGGCGGCAACAGCGCCAGCTCGATTACGGCCACTGGCAGGAGCGGGGCCACGGGGCCAGCCCGATCAGCCTGCCGCTCGAGGAGATAGAGCTGCGCCGCCGCGACGGCACCGCCGTGTGGGTGGAGAGCTCGATCAGCCTGGTGCCGCAGGGCTCCAGCGGCCGGCCGGAATTTCACGGCGTCTCCCGCGACATCACCTCGCGCAAGCAGGCGGAGCAGGAAGTGGAGCGGCTCGCCCACTTCGATCAGCTCACGGGCCTGGCCAACCGCGACCTACTCAACCAGGAGTTCCAGTTCGTGCTCAGCAGCTGCCTGCGGGAACAGCAGCCTGTGGCGGTGATGCTGCTCAACCTGGATCACTTCCAGGTGATCAACGACTCGCTGGGTAGCGAAGCCGGCGACCGGCTGCTGGTGGAGACGGCCCAGCGGCTGCGCCGCACGCTGCGCAGCTCCGATGTGATCGCCCGCGTGGGTGGCGATGAATTCCTGATCGTGCTGCCGAAGCTCACACCACGCGACGCGGCGATCGTGGCCACCACACTGCAGGCCGCCGTGGCCGAGGCCTGGCACGACGACGGCCACGAGGTGGTCGTGACCGCCTCGGTGGGGATTGCCATGGCCCCGGAGGACAGCCGCGACCGCGACCTGCTGGCCCGCAAGGCGAGCCTGGCGCTCCACGACGTGAAGCAGGAGCAGCCCAATGGCTACCGCTTTTTCACCGACGAGCTGCAGGCCCGCACGGCCCGCACCATGCAGCTGTCCAACGCCTTGCGCTTCGCCCTTGAGCGCGACGAATTCAGGGTGGTCTACCAACCCCAGGTGGATACCACCACTGGGGCGGTGCTCGGGGCGGAAGCCCTGCTGCGCTGGCAGCATCCGGAGCTGGGCCCGATCTCCCCGGCGGAGTTCATCCCCGTGGCCGAGCGCAACGGGCTGATCCTGCCGATCGGCAGCTGGGTGCTGGCGGAGGCGATCCACCAGTTGCAGCGGTGGATCGAAGCGGGCCTGGCACCGCCCCGCATCGCCGTGAATCTCTCAGCGCTGCAGTTCCGCCAGGCCGATCTGGCCGAACGGACCGCCACCCTGCTGGCCGGGGCCGGCGTGCCCGCCGATCTGCTGGAGCTCGAACTCACCGAGAACGCCACGATGGAAAACCCAGCGGCCGCCAGGCACACGATCCATCAGCTCGGCCTGCTCGGCATCCGCTTCGCCATCGACGACTTCGGCACCGGCTATTCCTCACTGAGCAACCTGCGCCAGCTCAAGGCCTACAAGCTCAAGATCGACGCCTCCTTCATCCGCGATCTGAACGTCAACGCCGACGCCCGCGCCATCGTGACCGGCATCGTCAACATGGCGCGGGGCATGGGGATCCGCACCTTGGCCGAGGGGGTGGAATGCCTCAAGGAGCGGCGCTTTCTGCAGCAGCAGGGCTGCGATGAGATCCAGGGCTATCTGTTCGCCAAGCCCCTGCCCCCCGAGGAGTTCATGGCCTACACCCAGCGCGAGCGGGCGGGCGCCGCCACCGTCGCCGTCCAACGGAACCAGGAGCGGACTGGCTAAGACTCACGCCCCAGATCGCTCCAGTGGTGATCGAGGTAGGCGTCGAGGAAGGTGCCCTCTGGCAGCTGGGCGCCGCCACTGAAGCAGAGCCCGAGGAAGGCATCGTGGCTCTTGCTGCCCAGCCAGCGGATCTCCACCGCCATGCTCACGCTCTCAGGCCCCACCGGGTCGTAGAGCAACACCTGGCCGCAGGCACCGCAGCTGGCCGAGAGGTGCCCCTGAACCGCCAGGCAGAGGCCGCCCTCACTGAGGTCCCAGAGGCTGCCGCAGAGCCGCTGGCCATCCTCCAGAAGCAGCACACCGCGCACCGCAGCGGCTCCGATCGGAGCCAGCCGCCGCCGGTGGGCACGCCGGTTGTGCTCGCTGCGGCGGGAGGAGCCGTCACGCCGCAAGGCCCCGTCCAGCAGGGTGTCGTGCTGGCTGGCCTGCTGCTGCTGCCGCTGACGTTGCTCCCCACCGCGGTACCGCTCACCGAGCAGGGCCCTCAGCAGCCGACGAGACATCTCACCACACCCAAGATTCGCCTGCCACAGCACAACTGGCACGGCGGCACAACCCAGTCGGGCCGCCGGGCTCCAGAGTACCGGGCGCCGCCGGGCGCGGCCATGAAAAAACCCCGCCGCAGCGGGGTTTGCAGAACGATGGGGCAGCAGGAGCAGCCCAAGAGGGGGAGGTCAGCCAACGCTCCAGACGCCACCGGCGATCTTCACCAGAGGAGCCACCACCGAAGTGCCGGCCAGGAACCAGGCGAAGGCCGCGCCGCCGGTGCCACCCAGCCAGAAGCCGCTGGCGAACTCCGCCCAGCCGGCCTTGGTGAACAGGTCAGCCGGAGGATTGTCGATGGTGGCATCAGCCGGCTGCACGTTGGGACCCGTGCCGGCGGTGCCGTAGAGGGAGAGCCCCACGGTGAGGATGGACACCAGGCCGATGGCGGCGAGAAGGCCGGCGGTGCTGGCGTAGTCGGTGTTGCGCAGGGGGCCGGTGATGGCGAAGGGCCCGTAGAGGAAGAAGCCGTGGGCAGCACCGATCTCCAAGCCGCGGCGGTTGGGCGACAGGCTGGGGCGGTAGGCCGGCAGGGCGTTCAGGAACGCCTTGGCGAAGTAGCTGCTATTGACGGGGGTGGCCAGATTGCCGACGGTCGGGTCGGCGACGGGGGTCACGGTCATCGGTGGGGAAGGTCGGTTGGCTGGGGCTGGACGCGCGGCGGAATCAGTCGCGGGCTTCAACCACGTTGAACAGCAGGGCAAAGGCCACCGCGGGGCCGAGCAACCCAACAAGGGGCACGAACACCGAGGGCAACCAGGCGGCGGCGAAATCTCCGGTCATCAGCGTGGGCCAATACAGCTACCGTCGGCACTGTACGGATCACCTCCAGAGCTGCTCTTGGGGGGCTTGGGTGGCGACATAAAAGTTCAATCCGCAGTCCCGCCCCCGCCCCATCGGCTGTCCCGCCACACCCCATCCGCCCCCTGCCCGCCCCTCGGTATTCGTCATGTCCCAGGCCCTCGGTGGCGCCGTCGTCTCCGCCGTACTGGTGGCTGCCTGGCTGCTGGGCCGCCGCCGGCCGGCGCTGATCCGCTCCACCGACACCGCGGCCGTGGCGGCCCTGAACCGGACCCAGATGGCCCTGATCGCGACGGGCGGCACCGGGGCGGCCAGCGCTCAAGCCGGCGGCGCGGCCGCAGCGGATTCGGCCGAGCCCTCCGCCGGGGACCCATCGGATCCAGAGCTCGTCCTGGGCTGGCCCCTGGAGCGCCCCCTCGATGCCCCCAGCCGCGCAGCCCTGCTGCGCCAGCTCAAGGCGGACTTCACCGCAGCAGGCACAGCCCGCCGCCGCGCCCTGGCCCGCTGCGTCGCCTGGGGCGATCGGGCCACCCTGCCGCTGGTGCAGCTGGGCCTGCGGGATGCCGATCCGGTGGTGGCTGGCCTGGCGGCCCGGGCCATGGAGGCCTTCCGCGGCCGCAGCCAGGCGGCGGTGGCGCCTCAACCGCCGAGGCTGCCCCGCAACGTCGCGCGCACCCTGTAGATCGGGCGCCCTTGGCTCTCGTGGTAGGTGCGCATCTGGAGCTCCGCCAGCAGGCCGAAGCAGAACAGCTGCACCCCGGCGATCAGGGCGAGCACCGCCACCAGCAACAGGGGGCGGTTGCCGATGTCGGCGTCCGCGAACAGCTTCTCGGCCACGAGGTAGAGGCTCAGCACCAGGCCGAGGGCGATCGAAGCGAGCCCCCAGAAGCCGAAGACGTGCATCGGCCGGGTCAGGAAGCGCTTCATAAACCACACGGTGAGCAGGTCCATCAGCACCCGGAAGGTGCGGTCGATCCCGTACTTGCTCTGGCCGAACTGGCGGGCGCTGTGGTTCACCTTCACCTCGCTGATCCGGGCCCCCTCGATGAAGGCCAGGGCGGGCAGGAAGCGGTGCAGCTCGCCGTAGAGGTTCATGTCGTCCACCAGCTCGCGGCGGTAGGCCTTAAGCGAGCAGCCGTAGTCGTGCAGGCGCACGCCGGTGACGCGGGCGATCAGGCGGTTGGCCACCTTGGAGGGCAGGAGCCGGCTCACGGTGTTGTCCTGGCGCTGGTGGCGCCAGCCGCTCACCAGGTCAAAGCCCCGCTCCAGTTCGGCCAGCAGCATCGGGATGTCGGCCGGATCGTTCTGCAGGTCGCCATCGAGGGTCACGATCACGGCGCCGCGGCTGGCGTCGAAGCCAGCCGCCATGGCCGGGGTCTGGCCGTAGTTGCGGCGCAGCAGCACCGCCACCAGCTCGGGGGTGGCAGGCGCCAGCTGCTTCAGCACCTCAGCCGTGCCGTCACTGGAGCCGTCGTCGACCAGCACCAGTTCGAAGGGGCGGCCCAGGGGCCGCAGCGCCGCCAGCAGCTTCTCCACCAGGAGCGGCAGGCTCTCGGCCTCGTTGTAGAGGGGCACCACCACTGAGAGCTCCAGGGCGGCGCCAGCCAGGGCAGTTGGGTTGGGGCTGGGGCTGGGATGGTGCGGCGGATGCTCACTCATCGGGGGCGGGCCGGATCGGAGCAACTGCCGCAGCAACTTAGGGAAGGGGGGTGCCGTCATGGCAGCGCACCACCCGACCAGCGCCACGCAGCTCCAGCCGGTAGTGCACCGACACCGGATCGCCCACCTGGGGATCGAGGCTGTCGATGCCGAGGCCGTCGCGGCCGTGCTCGCGGCCGGAGCTGTGCAGATAGCGGCCCTGGCCGAGGTACAGGCCCACGTGGCTGCAACGCTGGGGACTGCCGAAGAAGATCAGGTCCCCGGGCCGCAGCAGGGCGTAGTGGCCGGGCCGCACCGCCACGGACTGGCAGAAGCGCTCCTGTTGGTAGGCATCGCGCGGAATCCAGATGCCGGCGGCCGCGAAGGCGGTCTGGAGCAGGCCGGAGCAGTCGAAGTCGGGCCCGAGGCTGCCGCCCCACAGGTAGCGGTTGGGCCGCCGCCGGGCCGCCTCGGCGAAGGCCAGCACATGGGGCAGGCGCGCGGCGATGGCGGGCGCCGCCAGCAGACGGGGGCGGTGGGGGCCGCTGGCGAAGGCGATGCCGAGCAGCTCCTCGGCCGCCAGCCAGCCGGGGTAGCCATCCTCCAGCAGGCGCACCCGCAGGCGGCCCGGGACAGGGGAGCCGCAATCGCCGGGGGCCTGGAGCACCTGCAGGCAGCGCCCCGCCGCAGCCTGGGTGGCCAGGCCTGCCCCCCGGGGGCTGCTGCGCAGATCCAGCGGCGCGGCCAGGCGCCAGCGGCTCCCGGGCCGCAGCAGCTCGGGGGCAGCAGGCTGGCCGGGCCCCAGGGAGGCCACCAAGTCCAAGGAGCCCAGGGCCGGGGGCCCCTGGCCGGGATGCGCCCCCGCCGACATGCCTAATCTCGCCATTGCCAGCAGGGGCCGCGATGGGGTTCTACAGCCCGGATGGGGCCATGCAACGGATCCTCGCCGATCAGATTGGCGCCCTCGAGGCCCAGGGCCGCCCGGGCCTGGGCCAGCAGCTGTCGGTGACCTGGCTGCGCTATGGACACTCGCTGCGCCAGAGCGCCGCCGGCGCCAGCAGCGACTTCGATGCCGCGGGCTTCTGGCAGCGGCCCGTGGCCGGGGCGGCCTGGAACGGCGAACGCCCCCGCTATCCAGCCAGCGTCGTGAAGCTGCTCTACCTGGTGGCCGCGGAGGCCTGGCTGCAACGCCAGCTGATCGGCGAAGGCCCCGAGCTACGCCGCGCCCTGGCGGACATGATCCGCGACTCCAGTAACGACGCCACCGGCCTGGTAGTCGACCTGCTCAGCGGCACCAGCAGCGGCCCGGAGCTGCCGCCGGCCGCCTTCGCCCAGTGGAGCGCACAACGCCAGCTAGTGAACGCGTGGTTCGAGGGCCTGGGCTGGCCGGAGTGGGCCGGCTGCAACGCCTGCCAGAAGACCTGGGGCGACGGACCCTACGGCCGCGAGCGCCAGTCCTACGGGGAGCAGCTGCAGAACCGCAACCGCCTCAGCACCGACCTCACGGCCCGGGTGCTGCACGGGGTGATGGCGGGGGCGCTGGTGTCGCCACCGGCCTGCATCCGCATGCAGGAGCTGCTGGCCCGCTCCCTGGATCCCGCTGAACGGGCCGCCGATCCCGAGAACCAGGTGGATGGCTTCATCGGCGGCGGCCTGCCCCTGGATGCCCGGCTGTGGAGCAAGGCCGGCTGGATGACCCAGGCCCAACACGACGCCGCCTACGTGGAACTGGAGGGCCATCGGCCCTTCCTGCTGGTGATCTTCAGCGAGGGGAGTGAGCGGGCCCAGGACGCGACGCTGTTGCCGGAGCTGACCCGGGCCCTGGCCGCCAGCTGCCGGCTGGCGGAGGAGGCCACGATCGAGTCGTCCACGGCCACCGCCTAACCGAACAGCGGAGAACCACTCACAAGAAAACCAAGTTCCGGCAGGATCGGAACTTGGTTTTGGAACGGAGAGGGAGGGATTCGAACCCTCGACAGAAGTTGCCTCCTGTAACTCCTTAGCAGGGAGCCGCTTTCAACCACTCAGCCACCTCTCCAGCGGCTCGCAAAGCCTATCAGCCCTCGGCCCCGTCCTTGGCGAGGCGCGGCAGCCGGTGCTTGAAGCCGCAGAGGATCTCCCAGGGGATGGTGCCGCAGGTTTCGCTCCAGGCCTCGGGGCCGATGGCGGCATCCCCCTCCTCTCCCAGCAGGGTCACGACGCCACCCACATCCAGCTCCGGCACGTCGGTGGCATCGAGCACCAGCTGATCCATGGTGATCGCCCCCACCTGCCGCAGCCGCCGCCCGCCGAACAGCACCTCCAGCCGGTCGGAGAGCAGCCGCGGCACGCCGTCGGCATAGCCGATCCCCACCACGGCCAGGCGGCTGGGCCGGCGGGTGATGAAGCGATGGCCATAGCTGACCCCCACCCCAGCAGGCACCTCACGGATCAGGCTCACCCGCGCCCGCACCCGCATCGCCGGTCGCAAGGGCAGGGCGCCGCCCAGGTGGGGGCCGGGACGGTGGCCGTAGAGGGCCAGTCCCACCCGCACCAGATCGAAGTGAAGGGCGGGGCTGCGCAGGGTGCCAGCCGAATTGGCCAGGTGGCGGGTGCCGGGGTCCAGGCCCCGATCGGCCAGGGACCTGAGCACCTGCTCGTAGCGCTGCTGCTGCAGGCGGGTGAGGCCCTCATCGCCCTCGGGGGCATCGGCGGCGGCCAGGTGGGAGTAGGTGCCGGCCAGCTGCACCGCATCGAGGCCGGCGATGGCCTCCACCAGGCGGGGCCCCTGCTGCCAGTCGGCGCCGAGCCGGGCCATGCCGGTGTCGAGCTTCAGGTGGACGGCCATGGCGCGGCCGCTGCCGGCGGCGATGTTCTGGCAGAGCAGGGCCTCGCGCATGCCGCTGAGGGTGGGCATCAACTGCCAGTGCAGACAGGTGCGCAGCTCCTCGGGCTGGGTGAGGTTGCCGAGCACCAGCACGGGTGCCTCAATGCCGGCCTGGCGCAGCTCCAAGCCCTCCTGCAGGGTGGCCACCCCGAAGCAGCTGGCCCCGCCGGCCAGGGCGGCGCGGGCGACGGGCAAGGCCCCATGGCCGTAGCCATCGGCCTTGACCACCGCCATCAGCTCCGTAGCCGGCGTCAGGGCGGCCCGCAGGGCCCGGGCATTGGCCGTGATCGCCGCCTCATCCACCTCCACCCAGGCGCGCTGCCGGGGGTGGGCCCAGAGGTCGGGCAGCCGGCCGGGGAGCCGGGGCGCGGCCGGGCTGTGGGAGTCGGCGGCGGACAATGGGGGCGTGGGGAAAGGTTCGGGCATCCGGGCAGGCAGGCAGTCAGGGGCGGACGCACCGGCACGACCCCGATAGCATGCCGTGGAACCAGGGAGCTGGCATGAGCCACGTTCTCGTTCTGAATGCGTCCTACGAACCCCTCAACATCACCACCTGGCGCCGCGCCACGGTGATGCTGCTCAAGGGCAAGGCCGAGGGGCTGGAGCACCACCCCAGCCGCCACCTGCGCCCCGGCCTGCGCCAGCCCACCGTGATCCGGCTGCGTCAGTTCGTGCGGGTGCCCTACCGACCGCTGCCGCTCACCCGCCGCAACGTGTTCCACCGTGACGGCCACCGCTGCCAGTACTGCGGCCGCAGCGGCGAACCCCTCTCGATCGACCACGTGATCCCCCGCAGCCGCGGCGGCGGGGACGTGTGGGAGAACGTGACCACGGCCTGCCTGCGCTGCAACGTGCACAAGGGCAGCCGCACGCCACGCGAAGCCGGCATGGTGCTCGCCTGCGCCCCACACCGCCCCAGCAGCAGCCTGGTGTTCGAGGCCACCCGCCAGATGGAGGCGGGGCAGCACCGCGAGTGGGCGAAGTACATGCTGGGGGCGGCCTGAGCCAGCCGGCGCAGCTGTGTGAGGCCCTCAGCTACCGACGCCGGCGGCCTGTTCGGCCAGCTCCTCCAGCTGACGCCGCTGGTCTGCCGCCACGCAGGCGCCGATCAGCTCGGCGAGCTGGCCCTGCAGCACCGGTTCCAGGGAGAAGTTGCGGCCCAGCCTGTGGTCAGTGGTGCGGTTGTCCTTGACGTTGTAGGTGCGGATCTTCTCGCTGCGGTCGCCGCTGCCCACCTGGGCCAGACGGGCTGAGCGCTGCTGGGCGTTGGCCGCCGCCAGCTCCCGCTCGTAGAGCTTGGCCCGCAGGATCTCCAGGGCCCGCTCGCGGTTCTGCAGCTGGGAGCGCTCCTGGGTGCAGAACACGCGGATGCCGGTGGGCTTGT
This sequence comes from Vulcanococcus limneticus LL, assembly GCF_002252705.1. Taxonomy (GTDB): domain Bacteria; phylum Cyanobacteriota; class Cyanobacteriia; order PCC-6307; family Cyanobiaceae; genus Vulcanococcus; species Vulcanococcus limneticus. Next base: position 18,760 of record NZ_NQLA01000011.1, on the reverse strand, counting down.
GCAGCAGGTCCACCGCCGTCTCCACCTTGTTGACGTTCTGGCCGCCGGCGCCGCCGGAGCGGGCGGTGCTGATCTCCAGGTCCGTGGGGTCGATCTGGACCTCCACCGGATCGGCCTCCGGCATCACCGCCACCGTGGCGGTGGAGGTGTGCACCCGGCCCTGGGATTCGGTGACCGGCACCCGCTGCACCCGGTGCACGCCCGCCTCGTACTTCAACTGGCTGTAAACGCCCTCGCCACGGATGGCCAGGATCAGCTCCTTGTAGCCGCCCAGCTCGGCCTCCGAGGCACTGACGGGCTGGACGCTCCAGCCCACGCTCTGGGCATAGCGCTCATACATGCGGGCCAGGTCCCCCGCCCAGAGAGCAGCCTCATCACCGCCGGCACCGGCGCGGATCTCCAGCATCACGCTGCGCTCGTCGCGGGGATCGCGGGGCAGCAGGGCCAGGGTGAGCCGCTGGGTGAGGGCGGCGCTGCGCTCGGCCAGCTCCGCCAGCTCGGCCTGGGCCAGACCCTCCATCTCCGGCTCGCCGCGATGGTCGCGGAGCAGCTGGCGCACCTCGATCTCCTGGCGCTGGAGCTCCTGGAGCTCGCCGTAGCCGAGCACCAGGGGCTCCAGCCGGGAGCGCTCGCGGGCCAGCGGCTCCAGCTGGGCCGGATCCGCCGCCACCGCGGGATCGGCCAGCTGGCGCTCCAGGGTCTCGAAGGTGCGGCAGGCGGTATCCAGCCGGTCGCTCAGGAACGTGGCATCCATGGCGGAGTGGCGGGTGACAGCAAAAAGCCGGATGCCCGTGAGCACCCGGCCGAAGGGCTGGAGATCAGCTGGTGGCTGGAATTCAGGCCTCGGCTGTGGCCGCGTCCTGCTTGGCGTCGGCCGCCTTGGCATCGCTGGCGCCGGCCATGCCGTACTTGCGCATGAAACGGTCCACCCGACCTTCGGTATCCAGAATCTTCTGGGTGCCGGTATAGAAGGGGTGGTTGCCGCTCCACACGTCGACGTGCAGCTCGGGGCTGGTGGAGCCGGTGGTCATCACCACCTCTCCGTTGCAGATCACCTTGGCATCGGGATACCAGGTGGGATGGATGTCGGCCTTCGGCATGGCGGGGTACGGCTGAATACGGAGCTGAAAACGGAAAAGACCGGCAATCAGCGCTTGGAGAACTGGGGAGCCTTACGGGCTTTCTTCAGGCCGTACTTGCGACGCTCCTTGGCGCGCGGGTCACGGCTGAGGTGCCCTTCAGTCTTGAGGGGCTTGCGGTTCTCGGGCGACAGGTCGCACAGGGCCCGGGCAGCGCCCTGCTTGATGGCATCGGCCTGGCCGGTGAGGCCGCCGCCGCGCACGTTCACGAGCAGGTCGTACTCGGTGGCCAGACCCAGGGTCTGCAGGGGGGCCTTGACGGCCGCCAGGTAGACGGGATTGTAGTTCAGGTAATTGTCACCGGGGCGGCCATTGATGGTCACGGTGCCGGTGCCGGGAACGACGCGAACACGGGCGACGGCGGTCTTGCGGCGGCCGGTTCCCCAGTAGACGACTGTGTTGGTGCTCATTGGGCGGAGGCGGCGGGATCGAGGGCGAGAACCTGGGGCTGCTGGGCGGCGTGGGGATGCTCGGCGCCCTTATAGACCTTCAGCTTGCGGAACAGCTGGCGGCCGAGGGCGTTGTGGGGCAGCATGCCCTTGACGGCCTTCTCGATGATGCGCTCCGGCAGGCGGGCCTGCAGGTGGGCGAAGGTCTCGGTCTTCATGCCGCCGGGCCGGCCGGAGTGACGGCGGTACACCTTCTGGGTGTTCTTGTTGCCGCTCACCCGCACCTTGTCGGCGTTGATCACCACGACGAAGTCACCCGCGTCGATGTGGGGGGCGTAGTTGGGGTTGTTCTTGCCCCGCAGCACGGAGGCCACTTCACTGGCGAGGCGACCGAGGGTCTGATCCGCCGCATCCACCAGATACCACTGGCGGGAGGCGGGATCCTGAGGGGGGACGAGAGTCTTGTTCATCGCGCCGGCGGGCCGGATCGGGTAGCGCGCCGTGGCTGGACGGATCTGCTCTGGAAACCAGGCGGATCGGGGTCCGGGCCGACGGGGCTGGACAGGGGAACGGCAGGGGCACCCGATCGCTCGGGTGACAGAAGCTCGTCAAGCGACCTTACCTCTTCGGTGGCGAGCACCTTGAGCAAAGTCGACGAGGCCGGCCGGGATCGCAGTCCTGGCCGGGTTCTGGGGAGAAACTGCCCGCAGCGATCAGCAGGGGCAGGGTGCTCTGGCCTCCCGGCGCCGGAGCCTTCAGCCTTGCGGCTGGGACGCTCCGGCGGCTGGAGGATCAGAGCACTCCAGCGAATACCGCGGTTGACCATCATACCAGGCGGCTCGGGGGAAGATCTCGTGGGGATAGCCCACCCGCAGCAGGCAGAGGCCCTGGGGGGGGGCCGCCTCCTTCACCTCCGAGCGGGCGCGGCTGCGCCAGCGCCGCTCGAAGTCCGCCAGGGCCAGGCGGCCCTCCCCCAGCGCCACCAGCTGGCCCATCACCAGCCGCACCATGCCGTAGAGGAAGCCACTGGCCTGGAGTTCCACCGTGATCAGATCCCCGCAGCGCTCCACGCTCACCTCCTGCAAGGTGGTGCGCGAGTGGGAACGACTGCTGCCGGCCCGCTCGAAGGCGGCGAAATCGTGCTCACCCAACATGCCTTCCAGGGCCCGGCGCATCAGGCCCTCATCCAGGCGCACCTGGTAGCGGTGCCAGCTCCAGGGGGCCAGGAACAGGTTGGGGACCCGGGCGTTGTGGAGGGTGTAGCGGTAGCGGCGGTAGGTCGCAGAGAAGCAGGCATGCCAGTCGGACGGCACTGCGGCGGCGGCCCGAACCCGGATGCTGGCCGGCAGGCGGCCGTTGAGGGCGGCCGCCCAACGCTGGGCAGGGATCGGGCCAGCCGCATCAAAGTGCACCACCTGGCCGGCGGCATGGACACCGCTGTCAGTGCGCCCGGCCGCTACGGCCAGCGCGGGCCGCTGCGGATCCAGCTGGGCGATGGCGCCCTCCAGGGTCTCCTGCACGCTGGGGTCGCGGGGCTGGCGCTGCCAGCCGCAGTAGGCGGCGCCGTCGTATTGGAGGCAGAGGGCAACCCTAGCCAGGGGGCCACCCCCAGGGGCCGGGGCTGCCGAAGCAGGGACCAGGGACGGCATGGACGGCGGGGCGGAGGGCCAGGGGCCGCGAGGCGACCGGTGGCCAGGGCGAACCCTGGCCATGAAAAAAACCGCGATGGGCCGAAAGGCCATCGCGGTCCAGAGCGGGATGCTCGCGGGCTAGAAGCCCAGCGGGTCAGACCAGCTCGATGATCGCCATCTCGGCGTTGTCGCCGCGACGGGGCACGGTGCGGATGATGCGGGTGTAGCCGCCGTTGCGGTCGCCGTAGCGCTCCTGGGCCTTGTCGAACAGGGCGTGGACCAGTTGCTTGTCGTAGATGTAGCCAATGGCGCGGCGGCGGGCGGCCAGGCTGCCCTCCTTGGCCAGGGAGATCATGCGCTCGGCCTCGTCACGCAGGGCCTTGGCGCGGGCCTTGGTGGTGGTGACGCGACCCTCGCGGATCAGCTGGGTGGTGAGACCCCGCAGCAGGGCCTTGCGTTGGTCGGCGGGGCGTCCCAGCAGGGGGACTCGGCACTGGTGTCGCATGGGAGGAGCGGTGAAGCGTTGACGGGTGGAAGAGTCGAGTCGAGTGGCGGAAGCCCCGGCTCAGGCGCTGGTGCGGCTCTGGGGCAGGGAGATGCCGATGCGCTCGAGGGCCTCGATCACCTCATCGGCCGATTTGGAGCCGAAGTTCTTGATCTCCAGCAGGTCCTCGTAGCTGAAGCCCATCAGGTCGGACACGGAGTTGACCTGGGCGCGCTTGAGGCAGTTGTAGGCGCGCACGGAGAGGTTCAGTTCCTCAAGGGGAATCTGGGCCTCGGCGGAGGGCTCGGGTTCCAGGCCGGGCTCGTCGGCCACGGTCAGGCTGGCCAGGGGCTGGAACAGGGCGATCAGCTGGTTGGCCGCCTGGGCCATGGCGTCGTCGGGGCTGACGGAACCGTCGGTCTGGATCTCCAGGCGCAGCCGTTCGCGGGCGGAACCGCCCTCGCCCACGGCGGTCTCATCCACCGTGTAGTTGGCGCGGCGCACCGGCATGAAGACGGCATCGATCTGGAGCAGGTCGATGGCGCTGCTGTCCTCGTGGCGGCGATCCACGGGGCGATAGCCGACACCCCGCTCCACGTGCACTTCCAGCTCCAGGCTGTGGCCCTCGGCCACGGTGGCGATCGGCCGCTCGGGATCGATCACCTGCACTTGGGAGGAGAACTGCAGGTCGCTGGCCGTCACGGTGGCGGGGCCGTTGACCACCAGGCGGCCAATCTCGAGCTCGCGGCTGCGGCTATGGACGGTGACGTCCTTGCAGTTGAGCAGGATGTCGAGCACGTCTTCGCGCACACCCGGCACGGTGGCGTACTCGTGGTTCACGCCGGCGATGCGCACGGCGGTGATGGCGCTGCCCTCCAGGGCTCCCATCAGCACGCGACGCAGGGAGTTGCCGAGGGTGATGGCCTGGCCCCTCTCCAGGGGCCCGATCACGAAGACGCCCGTCTGGGAGCGGTCGTCAGCGATCTGATGCTCGACCCGATCGATCTGGTACTGCAGCACGGTCTGAAGCTCGGAAAGTATGGATAGGGCCCGGCTGGGCATGGGCCGCGACGCGCTGGGCGCGGGGCGTCGGATCAGACCCGGCGACGCTTGGCGCGGCGGCAGCCGTTGTGGGGCAGCGGGGTGACGTCGCGGATCAGGGTGATCTCCAGGCCAGCCACCTGCAGGGCGCGGATGGCGGTCTCACGGCCGGAGCCGGGGCCACGCACCAGCACTTCGATCTGGCGCATGCCCTGTTCGAGGGCGCGGCGGGCGGCGGCTTCGGCAGCTGTCTGGGCGGCAAAAGGGGTGCCCTTACGGGCGCCCTTGAAGCCGCTGGCGCCGGCGGAGGACCAGGAGATCACCTCGCCAGCGGTGTCGGTGATCGACACGATCGTGTTGTTGAAGGTGCTCTGGATGTGCGCCACACCGTTGGGCACATTGCGCTTCGCCTTCTTGGCGCCGGATTTCTTGGCGGGCTTTGCCATGGAGTAGGCCCTGCAAGGGCAGGGAGGTGATCGGGGGACTGACAGGGGAATCGCCCTGGTGACGCCCGGTGCCCATCGGGCACTGCGGCGGCAGGGCGAAGGGGAAGCAAGAAGGGCTTACTTCTTCTTGCCGGCAACGGTCTTGCGGGCGCCGCGGCGGGTGCGGGCGTTGGTGCGGGTGCGCTGGCCGCGCACGGGCAGGCCGGCGCGATGGCGACGGCCGCGCACACAGCCGATGTCCTGCAGACGCTTGAGGGCCATGCCCTCCTGGCGGCGCAGGTCACCCTCGAGGGTGAAGGACTCGGCGGCGCCGCGCAGCTTCTGCACGTCGGCGTCTTCAAGGTCCTTGACGCGGGTGTCGGGGTTGACGCCGGTCTTGGCGAGGATCTTCTTGGCCCGGGTCAGGCCGATCCCATACACATAGGTGAGAGCAATCTCGATCCTCTTGTCACGAGGAATGTCGACACCGGCAATCCGAGCCACGTAAAAAACGATCGGGTGGGCAGAGGGGAGGCCAACGGGGTTGGGCTCAGGGGAGGCTCCCGAGGGGGTCGGGGCCAGGGGAGACCACGGAAGGGCGAGGTCTCAGGGATGGCCCGGAAGTTCCGGACCAGCGGACAAGGCTCAGCCGGGGATCAACCCTGGCGCTGCTTGTGCTTGGGGTTGGTGCAGATGACCATCACCCGGCCGTGGCGGCGAATCACCCGGCACTTGTCGCACATTTTCTTGACCGAGGCGCGCACCTTCATGGGGGCGGTCTCTCCGAATTTCCAAACGACGACCTTATCACATGGGTCAATTACGGCGGACCAGGCGGCTCAGGTGAGCAGGGCCGCGATCCGGGCCTCAATAGCCTCCACAGTGCCGGCGGCCTCGACGGCCTGGAGCAGCTGGCGCTCGCGGTAGTAAGCGATCAGGGGCGCGGTCTGCTCGCGGTACACCTCCAGGCGATGGCGGATCACGGCCTCGTTGTCGTCGGCGCGGCCGCGGGAGAGCAGGCGCTCAATCAGCACCGCATCGTCGAGCTCCATCAGGACCACGAGCTGGATCGGCTGGCCCAGCTCGTCGAGCAGCTGGCCGAGGGCCTCGGCCTGGGCCAGGTTGCGCGGGAAACCATCCAGCAGCCAGCCGCCACCACCGGCCGCCTGCTGCTGCTCGAGGCGACTGCGCACGATCGCCAGCACCAGGGCATCGCTCACCAGCTCGCCGCGGGCCATCACGGCCTCGGCCTCCTGGCCGAGGGCGCTGCCCGCCTGGACCTCGGCCCGCAGCAGATCGCCGGTGGAGAGGTGCAGTAGGCCCTGGGCAGCGGCCAGGCGCTGGGCCTGGGTGCCCTTGCCGGCGCCGGGAGGACCGAGGAAGAGGAGGCGTTGCGTCATGGGGAGGGAAGAGAGACGGGAATCGGGGATGCCGGCCGGGATCTTGGGCAGCGGCAGTTCAAGGGCAGCAGAGGTTCAGACGCGTCAGCAGATGGGAGACCCACACCCGGTGGGCCCTGGGCACTGCGGTCTCACTGACGCACCATGCCCTCGTAGCGCTGGGAGATCACGTAGGTCTGCACCTGCTTGGCGGTGTCGATCGCCACACCCACCAGGATCAGCAGCGAAGTGGCACCCAGGCCCTGAAAGGTCTTGACCTGGGTGGCCGACTCCACCGCCGACGGGATGATCGCCACCGCGCCGAGGAACAGGGCCCCCAGCAGCGTCAGCCGGTTCTGGACGCTGGAGAGGTAGAGGGCCGTGGCGGAGCCGGGCCGCACGCCGGGCACGGCCACGCCCGAGCGCTTGAGGTTGGTGGCGATGTCGATCGGGTTGACCGTGAGCGAGGCGTAGAAGAAGGAGAAGCCAACGATCAGCGCGAAATACAGCAGCGCATAGACCCAGGGGGTGCTGCTGTTGGGGCTGAGATAGCCGGCCAGCTTGATCAGCCAGGGCGCTTTGGCCATGTTGGCGATCGTGAGCGGCAGGAAGACCACCGCCGAGGCGAAAATGATCGGCATCACGCCGCCGGCGTTGAGCTTGAGCGGCAGGTAGCTCTGGCGGGCGGCCAGCAGGTTGGCGCCGCCAACCTGGCGCTTGGCACTCACGATCGGGATGCGGCGGTTGCCCTCCTGCACGAAGATGATGCCCACGATCGTGACCAGGAACACCAGCACCAGCACCACGATCCCGCCCACCGTGCTGCGGTCACCGCTCTGGGCCAGCTCGATGGTGGAACCGAGGGCCCGGGGCAGGGTGGCCACGATGTTCAGGAAGATCACCAGCGAAGCGCCCTGGCCGATACCGCGCTCGGTGATCACCTCGCTGATCCACATCACCACCATCGAGCCGGTCACCAGGGCCACGGCGGTCTGGGTCACGAACACCAGATCCGGCGTGCCGGCGGTGGCGTAGGGCCGCAGGATCAGGGCGAACACCACGCTCTGGAGGATGCCCCAGCCCAGGGCCACGTAGCGGGTGTACTGGGCGATCTTGCGGCGCCCGGCCTCACCCTCGTTCTTCTGGAGATCCTCCAGCTGGGGGATGGCGGAGGTGAGCAGCTGCAGGATGATCGAGGCGTTGATGAACGGCAGGATCCCCAGGCCGAACACCCCCAGGGTCGAGATGCCGCCGCCGGTAAAGATGTCCAGAAAGCCGATCAGCTGGCCGCCACGGGCGATGAAGTCCTGGAAGGCGACCCGGTCGATGCCGGGCACGGGGATGTAGATCCCCAGGCGAACCAGCAGCAGCAGGCCCAGGGTGATCAGCACGCGATCGCGCAGGCCCTTGGCCTGGATCAGCTGGCTGAGAATTTCTCCGGCACTGGGGTTGCGACCCCGGCTGACGAGCATGGCGAAGAGGGGCGGTGGAGGTGGAAGAGCAAAACAAAAGAGCCGCCTGCAGGGCCAACGGCACTGTCAGACGGCTCTGACCCTAAGGGGTCTGAAGAACGGGAGAGATCGGACCGATGGCTCAGATCTCTTCGACGCTGCCGCCGGCGGCCTCGATCTTGGCGCGGGCGCTGGCGGTGAAGGCGGCGGCCTGAACCGTGAGTTTCACGGACAGCTCACCGTTGCCGAGCACCTTGAGGGGGTGCTTGGGGCTGGTGACCAGGCCCTCTTTGACCAGGGTGTCGATGTTGACGGTGCTGCCGGCCTTGAGGTCGGCGAGCCTGCCCACATTGATCACCGTGTAGTTCTTCGGGTTGATCAGGGTGAAGTGCTTGAGCTTCGGCACCCGGCGGTAGAGGGGCATCTGACCGCCCTCGAAGCCCGGACGGGTGGGGCGACCCGAGCGGGACTTCTGACCGCGCATCCCGAAACCGCAGCTGGCACCCTGGCCGGCGGCGATGCCGCGGCCCTTGCGGAGCTTGCGGCGACGGGCCCCGGTCTGGGACTTGAGGGACTGGAGATTGAGCGTTGTCATGGCGGGCCTCAGGAGTAGATCTGCTCGAGGGAGATGCCCCGCTCCTTGGCGGTCTCCTTGTGGGTGCGCAGGCCGTTGAGGGCGTCCACGGCGGCCCGGGCGTTGTTGAGGGGGGTCTTGGAGCCCAGGCGCTTGGCAAGCACGTTCTTGATGCCGGCGAGCTCCAGCACCGTGCGGATGGAGCCGCCAGCGATCACACCGGTACCAGGGGCAGCGGGGCGGATCAGCACGCTGGCGGCGCCGTCACGGCCGTTGCCGAGGGTGGGGATCGAGGAGTGGCGGGTGAGGGGCACCTTGACCAGGTGCTTCTTGCCATCGGCCACGCCCTTGCGGACGGCACCGATCACATCGCCGGCCTTGCCAACACCCACTCCCACCTGGCCCTTCTCGTTGCCGACGACAACGATGGCCCGGAAGCTCATCTTCTTGCCGCCCTTGACGGTCTTGGAGACCCGGCGGATCTGCACCACGCGCTCCTGCCACTCGGAGTCGCGCTCCTGACCGCGACGGTTGTCGCGGCCCCGACCGCCCTTGCGGTCACCACCCCTGCCGTCACCGCGGCCACCGCGGCGCTCCTGCTGGCCTTCGGCCGCGGCAGGAACGTCGGAGGCGGCGGGCACCGCGTTGGACTGAACTTGATCGTTGGTTTCCGTCATGGTGAGAGCAGGGATCAGAACTGAAGGCCCGCTTCCCGGGCGGCATCAGCCAGGGCCTTGACCCGGCCGTGGTACAGGTTGCCGCCGCGATCGAAGACCACCTGCTGGATGCCCTTGGCAAGGGCCCGCTTGGCGACCAGCTGACCAACGGCGACGGAAGCGTCAGAGTTGGAACCAAGCGTGAGGCTGGTGCGGAGCTCCTTGTCGACGGTCGAGGCGGAACACAGGGTGTTCTGGGCCGCGTCGTCGATGACCTGGGCGTAGATGTGATTGTTGGAGCGGAACACGGCGAGCCGGGGGCGAACCGCGGTGCCGGCCAGATGGCGACGCAGGCGGCGGTGCCGCTTCTGGGTCTGCTGCTTGCGAGTAAGGGACGACATTGGGGTACTGGGTAACGACGCTCAGGCAGACCTCATTTCTTACCGGTCTTACCGGCCTTGCGCAGGATGCGTTCGCCCTCGTACTTGATGCCCTTGCCCTTGTAGGGCTCAGGCGGACGGATGGCGCGCACCTTGGCGGCTTCGTTGCCCACAACTTCCTTGTCGGCACCGGACACCAACACGGTGGTGTTGCCGTCAACGGCGAAACTGACACCCGCGGGGGGATCCAGCTCCACCTGATGGCTGTAGCCGGCGCTCACCACCAGCTTCTTGCCCTGGACAGCGGCGCGGTAGCCCACGCCGACGATCTCGAGCTTGCGGGTGAAGCCGTTGCTGACGCCCTCGACCATGTTGGCCACGAGGGTGCGGCAGAGGCCGTGGCGCTCCCGGGAACGGCGGCTGCCGTTGACGGGGCTCACCACCAGGGTGTTGCCGTCCTGGGCGATGGCGACGCCATCGGGGAGGGTGCGGCTCAATTCCCCCTTGGGACCCTTCACGGTCACGTCGAGCCCGTTGAGGCTGACGGTGACCGCGTTGGGTACGGGAATCGGCGCTTTACCAATACGAGACATGGGTTGACCTCCCTATCAGTAGACGTAGCAGAGCACTTCGCCGCCGACGCCCTGCTTGCGGGCATCGCGGTCGCTCATCACACCCTTGGAGGTGGAGATGATGGCCACGCCGAGGCCGCCAAGAACCTTGGGCAGCTGGCGGGTGTTCTTGTAAATCCGCAGGCCGGGCTTGCTGACGCGCTGCACGGTGCGGATGGTGGGTTGGCGGTGCTTGCCGCTGTACTTCAGCTCGAGCACGAGGTGCTTGAGAACGCCTTCACCTTCTTCGGTGATATCAGCGATGAAGCCCTCCTGCTGCAGCACGTTGGCGATGCTGCGGACGATGCGGGAGGCCGGCACCTTGGTGGTCTGGTGACGCTTCTCACTCGCATTGCGGATGCGGGTGAGCAGGTCGGAAATCGGGTCGTGATTAGCCATGGTCGGATCCGAAGAGGGCTCAGTTGCTCTGGAACGGCATTCCCATCTCGCGCAGGAGGGCGCGGCCCTCTTCGTCGTTACGGGCGGTGGTCACGATGGTGATGTCCATGCCCCGGATGGCATCGATCTTGTCGAAGGAGATCTCAGGGAAGATGATCTGTTCCCGGATACCCAGGGTGTAGTTCCCCCGACCGTCGAAGCTCTTGGCACTCACGCCGCGGAAGTCGCGGATGCGGGGGAGGGCGAGGTGGATGAGGCGTTCGAGGAAGGCGTACATCCGATCACCGCGGAGGGTGACGGCCACACCAATCGGCATGCCCTGACGGATCTTGAAGCCGGCGATGGCCTTCTTGGCGCGGGTCACCACGACCTTCTGGCCGGTGATGGTGGCCAGCTCCACGATCGAGGCCTCGAGGGCCTTGGCATTCTGGGCGGCTTCACCGAGGCCCCGGTTGACGGTGACTTTCACCACCTTGGGGACTTCGTGGATATTCGAGAGATTGAGATCCTTGAGCAGCTTGGGCTGGATCTTCTCCCGATAGTTCTGTTTGAGGGACATGACGGGGGGAAGGGGTTGCGCTTCTGGGCGTTGTCAGAAGGCGGACAGGGACAGAAGGGAAGAGAGGCGGATGTAGCGGAGACCGATCAGGGGCCTGGGGTGAGAAGACTCAGTCCAGGATCTCGCCGGTCTTCTTGAGGCGGCGCTTCTTGGTGCCGTCCTTCTCCACCACGATCTCCACACGGCTGGTCACCTTCTTCTCGGTGGAATACAGCTGCACGTTGGAGGCATGCACGGAGGCTTCCTCGGTCACGATGCGACCGGATTCGCCCTCCTGGGTGGGCTTGACGTGGCGGGTGCGCAGGTTGATGCCCTGCACCACCACGCGGTTCTCGTAGGGCAGGGTGCGCAGGACCTCACCGGTCTTGCCCTTGTCCTTGCCGGCGATCACCTGGACGGTGTCGCCCTTCTTGATGCGCATCTTGATGCGCACCTGGGCCTTGGCCTTGGGGGTGGCAGTCGCCATCTCAGATCACCTCCGGAGCGAGGGACACGATCTTGGTGAAATTGCGCTCGCGCAGTTCGCGGGCGACAGGACCAAAGACGCGGGTGCCCTTGGGGTTGTTGTCGTTGCCGAGGATCACGGCGGCGTTGTCGTCAAACCGGATCGAGTTACCGGTGTCGCGGCGCAGGGTGGCCTTGGTGCGCACCACCACGGCCTTGACCACGTCCGACTTCTTGACGCCCATGTTGGGCATCGCATCCTTGACGGCGGCCACGATCACGTCGCCCACGTGGGCATAGCGACGGTTGGTGCCCAGCACACGGATGCACTGGATCCGCTTGGCGCCGCTGTTGTCAGCGACGGTGAGGAAAGTTTCCTGTTGAATCATCGGGAGTCTTCCTCAGCTGGCGCTGGTATTGGAGAGAACCTCGGCCACGGCCCAACGCTTGGTGCGGCTGAGGGGACGGGTTTCGGTGATGCGAACCCGATCGCCCACCTTGACGGCGTTGGTCTCGTCGTGGGCCTTGTAGCGGGTGGTGCGGCTCACCGTCTTCTGATAGATGGGATGGGGGAAGCGGTTTTCCACCGCCACCACCACCGTTTTGTCCATCTTGTCGCTGACGACGGTGCCGACCCTTTCCTTGAGTGCCATGACTGGTATGGGGGGAATCAGGAAGCGGCGGAGCGCTGGCGCTCGGATTGCACCGTCAGCAGCTGGGCCAGCTTGATGCGGGCGGCCTTGAAGCGGTGCGGCGTTTCGAGCCGGCGGGTGGCCTGCTCGAAACGCAGGGTGAACAGTTCGCGGCGGGTGCCGTCGATCTGGGCGGTGATCTCCTCGCCGGAGAGCTTGCGCAGTTCGGCGATGTCGGGACGTGCCATGGTCAGGACTCCACGGTGGCGACTTCTGCGACCTGGGCGGCCTCTTGGTCAGCCAGGCTCAGAAACTTGGTCTTCAGGGGCAGTTTGTACTGCGCCAGGCGCATGGCCTCCTTGGCGATATCGGGGGTGATTTCGGCACCACCCATCTCAAAGAGGATGCGACCGGGCTTGATCACGGCCACCCAGAATTCCGGGTTGCCCTTACCGGAACCCATCCGGGTCTCGGCGGGGCGCATGGTGACCGGCTTATCTGGGAAGATCCGGATCCAGATTTTCCCGCCCCGCTTGACATGGCGGGTCATGGCACGACGGCAGGCCTCGATCTGGCGGGAGGTGATCCACCCGCACTCTTGGGCCTGGAGCGCGAAGTCACCGAAGGCAATGGTGTTGCCTCGGGTGGCGATGCCGCGCATGCGGCCGCGCTGCTGCTTGCGGAATTTGACGCGTCTGGGACTCAGCATGGTTCAGGCCTCCTGATCACTCTTCGTTCGAACGGTCTTCGAACTGTTGGGGCCGCCGGCTGGTGCGGCGCTTGGGTGCCGCACCCACGGGCACCTTGTCCTGCTGACCAGGAAGGACTTCCCCCTTGAACACCCACACCTTGATCCCCAGCACCCCGTAGGTGGTGGAGGCGACCTTGGTGGCGTAATCGATATCGGCGCGGAGGGTGTGCAGGGGCACACGGCCTTCGCGGGTCCACTCGGTCCGGGCGATCTCGGCGCCGTTGAGGCGGCCGCTCACCTGGATCTTCAGGCCCAGGACGCCGGCGCGCTGGGCGCGCTGGACGGTCATGCGGAGCACGCGGCGGAAGGCCACGCGCTTCTCCAGCTGCTGGGCGATGTACTCGGCCAGCAGATAGGCGTCGGCATCGACGCGCTCCACTTCGACCACGTTGATGCGCACCTGACGGCTGGCATCCCCGACGGTTTTCTGAATACCGGCGCGCAGTTCCTCAATGCCGCTGCCCTGACGGCCCACGAGCACGCCGGGACGGGCGGTCTTGAGCTCGACCTCGAGCTGGTCGGCCTTGCGGGCAATCAGCACATCGCTGATGCCGGCGGCGCCGTACTTCTTGTGGATGAACTTGCGGATCCGATCATCCTCCTGAAGGAGGGTCGGATAGGTCTTGCTGGGGGCGTACCAGCGGGACCGGTGCTCCTGGGTGATCCCCAGGCGCAGGCCGGTTGGATGGATCTTGTGTCCCATCGTTCGGTGTCCTCGGGATCAGGCGGAAGGAGCCACAGCAATGCTGATGTGGCAGGTTTTTTTCTGAATCGCATAGGCGCGACCCTGGGCGCGGGGGCGGAAGCGCTTCAGCACGGGACCCATGTCGGCCGTGGCCGCAGAGATCACGAGGTTGGCGGGATCCAGACCCAGATTGTTCTCGGCGTTGGCCACCGCGGAGCGCAGCACCTTGGTGATCGGGCCGGTGGAGCGGTAAGGCATGAACTCGAGCATGATCAGCGCATCGCGATAGGAGCGACCGCGGATCTGATCGAGCACCCGGCGCACCTTGGACACGGAGCCACGGATGTAGCGGCCATGGGCCTGAGCCGTTTGGTTGGAGCTGTTAGCCATGTCCTCAGCGGCCTCCTTTCTTGTCCTTGATGTGGCCCCGGAAGTTGCGGGTGGGCGCAAATTCCCCGAGCTTGTGACCCACCATCTGCTCCGTCACATAGACGGGAACATGGGCCTTGCCGTTGTGAACGGCAATGGTGTGGCCGATCATCATCGGCAGGATGGTGGATGCCCGCGACCAGGTCTTGATCACGGACTTGTCGTCGGCGGCGTTCTGCTTTTCAACCTTGCGGAGCAGGCTGTCGGCAACAAACGGGCCTTTTTTGAGTGAACGTCCCATGGCGGTTTAAGCGGAAAGCAAAGCGGTGTGGTTCATCAGGAATCGCGTCCGCCACGGCTCCGCTTGGAGGTGCGGCGACGTTTCCGGAGCACAAACCGATTGCTGGGTTTGTTCCGCTTGCGGGTCTTGAGGCCGAGGGCCGGCTTGCCCCAGGGGGTCACAGGGCCGGAGCGACCGATCGGCGCGCGACCCTCACCACCACCGTGGGGGTGGTCGCAGGGGTTCATCACCGAGCCGCGCACCTGGGGACGACGACCGAGCCAACGGCGACGGCCGGCCTTGCCGAGGCTGGTGTTGCGGACTTCGGCGTTGCCCACTTCGCCGAGGGTGGCGTAGCACTCACGGCGCACCAGGCGCACCTCGGTGGAGGGCAGCTTGAGGGCGACGTAGTCACCTTCTTTGGCCATCACCTGGGCGCTGGCGCCGGCGGTGCGCACCATCTGGCCGCCGCGACCTGCATACAGCTCCACGTTGTGAACGCTGGAGCCAAGGGGAATGGCCGAAAGGGGCAGGGCGTTGCCGCTTTCGATCGGGGACTCGGGACCCGAGACCACCGTGGAGCCGACGGCCACCCCGGCCGGAGCCAGGATGTAGCGCTTCTCGCCATCGGCGTAGAAGAGCAGCGCCAGACGGGCGTTGCGGTGCGGGTCGTAGTGGATGGCGGCCACCTTGGCCACCACGCCGTGCTTGTCGCGACGGAAGTCGACGAGGCGATAGAGGCGCTTGTGGCCGCCGCCGCGGTGGCGGCAGGTGATCACGCCGCGGTTGTTGCGGCCTTTGCGCTGGTGCTTGGCCACCACAAGGCCGCGCTCGCGGCCCCGGCCGGTGACTTCGGCGTAGTCGCTGGCGACCCGGGTGCGGGTGCCAGGCGTAATCGGGCGGTACTTACGGATTCCCATGTCAGTTCAGACCCCTCAGGACTCAGGGAACAGCTGGATGGCACTGCCATCGGCAAGGCGCACCACCGCCTTCTTCACCTGGGCGCGCTTGCCGGCGAAACGGCCCACACGCCGGGTGCGGCGCGGGGGGTTCATGGTGCTGATCCCGACGACCTTCACATCGAACAGCTGTTCGACGGCGGCCTTGATGTCGGGCTTGGCAGCCCGGTGGTCCACCTCAAAGGTGTACTGGTTTTGCTCCAGGGCCCGGGTGGCCTTCTCGGTGATCAGCGGCCGGCGGATCACATCCGCGAGCCGGCCTGCAAAACGTTCAGCCATCGCCGTAGACCTCCTGAATCTTCGCGAGTGCTTCCTCGCTCACCACCAGGGCGTTGGCGTGGAGCAGATCGAACACGTTGAGCTGATCGGCGGCGATCAGCTTCACCTTTTCGAGGTTGCGCACCGAGCGGCGCACCACCTCACTGGGGGCATCCAGCACCACCAGCACCTTGGAACCTTCGGCAATGCCGAGGCGGCCGAGGGCGGCGGTGATTTCTTTGGTCTTGGGGGTGTCCAGGCCAGCGGCGAAACCCTTCACCACGGTGATGTCCGCAGTACGGCTCACCAGGGCGGTGCGCAGGGCGAGGCGCCGCTCCTTGCGGTTCATCCCCAGGTTGTAGGTGCGGGGCTTGGGCCCGAACACCACACCACCACCGGGACGCAGCGGAGTGCGGATCGAACCCTGGCGGGCACGACCGGTGCCCTTCTGCTTGTAGGGCTTGCGGCCGCCACCGGCCACTTCGGCGCGTGTGAGGGTACTGGCGGTGCCCTGACGGGCATGGGCCAGCTGGCGCACCACGGCGCGGTGCACGAGGTCCTTGGCGGAACTCTCCTTGGCGACTTTCAGGTCGAGACTGGCGGAACCAGCCTCCTTGCCTTGCCAGTCGCGAACGACGATGGTTGTCATCTCTGTCCTCCTCAGTTCGCGGCTTTGGCGCCCACCCGCTTGGCGGGGAGGATGTTCAGCAGGGTGCCCGGCTTGCCGGGAACCGAGCCCTTCACCACCAGCAGATTGCGCTCGGTGTCCACCTTGAGAATCACCAGCCCACGGGTGGTGATCTGCTTGCCGCCGTAGCGGCCCGCCATGCGCTTGCCGGGGTAGACACGGCCGGGGGTGGTACCGGCGCCGATCGAACCGGGCTCGCGGTGGTTCTTCGAACCGTGGGTCATCGGGCCGCGGCTGAAGCCGTGGCGCTTCTGCAGGCCGGAGAAGCCGCGACCAATGGTGTCGCCGCTCACATCGACTTTCTGGCCCGCCTCAAAGGCGGCCACGGTGACATCGCTGCCGAGTTCCAGACCGTCGACGCTGTCGACGCGGTACTCCTTCAGGTGACGCAGGGGCTCGCTGCCGGACTTGGCCAGGTGACCCTTAGCCGGCTTGTTGACGAGCTTCTCGCGAATGTCACCGAAGCCCAGCTGGACGGCGGTGTAGCCGTCGGTGCTGTCGGTTTTGAGTTGGGTGATGCGGCAGGGACCCGCCTCGATCACGGTGACCGGGATGGATCTGCCTTCGTCGTCGAAGAACTGGGACATGCCCAGTTTCTTCCCAAGAATGCCGATGGACATAGGAAGGGGAACAACGCCAGCAGGACCACCACTGCCCTCTGCGACTGCAGTCAGCAATGGTGTGGGCTGAATCGGCGCTCACGGGCTGACCCGGCGGGGCGTGGCGCTCAAGCGAGCGCGGCGGCAGAAACCGGGGGAGCTAGCGGCATCGAAGACAGCGGGCTGGGACTTGCTCGACCGGACCAGGCAATCCCCGAGGGGACCGGATTGATCTGCAGGGGAGGAATCGCCGAAGCGGTTCTCCCGAGGTCAGTCCTGGCGCGTGGAGCAGTTTCCCGGCGGTGACTCCTGCGCCGATCCCGAAGGAGGGCTGGGGAGGCCGCACTGGCCTGGGAAGGTCGCCACCACTGGCGACCTGGTGCAGTGCGCTGGAGGCCCGGCTAGCGGACGGGCACAGTTGCAGTTGCACAAGCGAAGATGGTACCGCATCGACCCAGCTCCTCCTCCAGGGGGGAACCAAAGACCGGGGCCCAGCTGCCAGACTGACGCCAGCGCTCTGCTGCCTGCATGCCCCTGCTGCTCACCGGTCGCGGATTTCGCCAGGAACTGGAGCAGGCCGGAGCCCTGGCCCTCTACGCGCCCCTGGAGGGCGGCAGTGAGACCCGGCTGCTGCGCCGGCTGCGGGCCGCAGGGTATCGGGCCCAGATGACCTCAGCCCGGGGCCTGGGCGATCCGGAGGCCTTTTTGCTGCAGCTGCACGGCGTGCGGCCACCCCACCTGGGCCACCAGAGCGTGGGCCGGGGGGCGGCGGTCGGTGAGGTGCACATGGCCGCGCCGCAACTCGGAGCCCTGCTGGAGGGTGACGCGCCGATCCTGCTGTGGCTGCTCGAGGGCCAGGTGCTCTCCAGCGCCGAACTGGCGGCCCTGGTGAACCTGACGCGGCGCGAGCCGCGGCTGAAGATCGTGGTGGAGATGGGCGGCGCCCGGGCCCTGCGCTGGCAGCCCCTGCAGCAGCTGGTGGGCTGAGGCCTTGGGCGCCGTTGCGGCCCCCCCGCCCCTGGCCGGCGCACCGGACTCCCCCGAGCAGGCCCTGGCCGCTGGCCGCTGGGTCAAGTTGATTTGCGGCGCCGGCAACCAGGACCTGGCCTCCATCGAGGACCTCTGCGCCATTTACGCCCTGGCCGGGGTCCACTGCATCGACGTGGCGGCCGACCGGGCCGTGGTCGCCGCCGCCCGCCGTGGCCTGGCTTGGGCTGCCGAGCAGGAGCAGCCGCCAGCAGAGGGCCGTCCGGAGGCCCCGCGGCCATGGCTGATGGTGAGCCTCAGCGACGGTGAGGACCCCCACTTCCGCAAGGCCCGCTTCGATCCCGCTCTCTGCCCGCCCGACTGCCCACGCCCCTGCCAGCGGGTCTGCCCCGCCCTGGCCATCAGTGCCGACGGCGGCGTGATCCCTGAGCGCTGCTACGGCTGCGGCCGCTGCCTGCCGGCCTGCCCGCTCGGGCTGATCGGCGAAGTACATCAGATCCTCGCGGCCGAGGCGGTGGCGCCGCTGCTGGCGGAGCTGCGCCCCGACGCCGTGGAGCTGCACACCCAGCCCGGCCGCCTGGAACCCTTTGCGCGGCGCCTCGAGCAGGTGCGAGCCAGCGGCGTGCCGCTGCGGCGCCTGGCGGTGAGCTGCGGCCTGGAGCGGGGGGCCGCGGGGCCAGAGGCGGCCCAGCCCCGGGCGGCTCTCACGTCCCGACAGCTGGCCGCCGAGCTGTGGCAGCGCTTCGCCCTGGTGCGGGCCGCCGGACTGCGGCCGCTCTGGCAGCTGGATGGCCGGCCGATGAGCGGCGATGTGGGGGCCGGCACCGCGCGAGCGGCGGTGGCCCTGCTGGCGGAGCTGCAGGCCTGGGCGCCCCCGGGCCCCCTGCAGCTGGCGGGAGGCACCAATGGCCGCAGCCTGGCCCTGCTGCCCCCCGGCGACCGGGCCGCCGGGGTGGCCTTCGGCAGCGTGGCCCGTCGCCAGCTCCAGCC
>NZ_NQLA01000078.1 GCF_002252705.1 Vulcanococcus limneticus LL | reverse complement strand
CTCTGGGCGCAGTAGAGAATGGATCGAGGCTCTCCCTGCTGGTGGTGGTCAAAGCGGGAGAATGGACCCATGCAGCGAAACCCACAGGCCGTAGATCCATAGGGCTGGGGTTGGAAGATCCGCAACAGTGGGCTGCCCGAATCCAGGGTCCGGAGTTTCGCCTGGGTCGGCCGATTCGGTGGGGGTGGATCAATCCTGACCACGGCCCACGGCCTGCGCTTCCTCCAGCACGGCCTGCACTTGGCCCTGCCGCAGCCGCTCCAACGGTGTGTCCCCACCGAAGACCGGTTGGGGGCGCTGCAACCAGCGGGTCTTGCTCAGATCCGGCAGCCGCAGAGCGGCCAGCACCTCCGGTAGCCCGGCAACCACCCCATCGGGTCCGTCAGGGTCGAACTGGCAGAGGGGAAAGCGCCAGTGGCCCTGATCCCGGAAGGCCAGGAGCGAGCCGGCCTTGATCCGATCCAGCGGCGTCTGGCGATTGCGGGCCCCCAACAGGGCCACCACCTCGCGGCTGCCGATGGTGTGCTCGAGCAGGTCGCGACGCATCGCAAAGCGGGCCTGCAGTGCCTCGAATTCCAGCTGGGCTGGATTGGCAGGGCCGGGTCCCAGCCAGCGGCGCAGCTCACCGACGTCCCCCTCAGCAGCGGGCTCGGCGGAACCAGAGGCTGCAGCTGCGGCATCCACGGCCTGGAGCAGTGCCGCCTGGGCCTGGGGGGTCAGGCCGGCCTTCTCCACCCGCTCGATCAGGGCGACCTGGAAGGCCTCCTGGGCATGGGGCGTGGGCCTGGGTTTGCGGGTTGCAGGGGTGGCCATGGCCGACGCCAGCAGCGCACCGATCCTAGATGCGCTGTCAGAGATGTCAGCCTTGCCAGGGGAAGCGCAGGGCCCGGGTTGTCCGGCAGGTCCACGACCGCACTGACGCAGCCAGACTTCAAAGAGGTGGCCAGCCCATGAACGAGGTCCTGTTTGTCGTGGAGGAGGCCGATGACGGCTCCTACCGGGCGAGTGCGGTTGGCGCCGCCATCCATACCGAGGCCGACAGCCTGGAGGAGCTGCATCAGGACATCCGGGGTGCCGTCCACTGCCACTTTGAGGATGGGGAAGCCCCGCCACTGATCCGCCTCCACCACGTCCGGCAGGAACTCCTGGCCCTGTGAGGAGCCCCCGCGACCTCCTGGTGCAGGTTGTTCAGACCATCGGCGGCTGAGCAGCGAGGTCATTGGGGGAGGCGCCACCTTCTCCTACGGCGAATCGGGCCCACTGGCGGGGGCTGCAGCACAACCGGCGCAGCTGATCCAGCCCAGAAGGCCTGGAGTAACTCCCTATCGCCTGGCGGCGTCCCTGAGGTCCGAAAAGCGCTCCTGGATCTCCCCGCCCCGCTGCAGCATCAGGCTGGCGGCCACGCCGGCCAGGCGCTCCAGCTCCTTGCGGAACTCGTAGCCGTGGTGCATGTTCATCGCGTGGGCGGCCTCATGGATCAGTACCTGCAGGCACTCCGGGCCCAGCGGGTTCTGCCAGAAGCAGTCCTGATCGAGGGCCAGGGTGAGCACGTTGCCCTCACTCCAGTGGGCATAGAGCGTCTGGGAGGGATCGGTGTTGAGGGTGAGCTGGCCGCTCACGGCCTGCTGGCGGACGGGACAGCTGGTCACCAGCTGCTGGCAGAACCACACCGCAAACGCCAGGCAGCGCGCCACGTGCTGCTCGCCGCCCTGCCGCGTGATCCAGGTCTGGCGCGGATCCGTCGCCTCGGCCGCCCTGGCTACCGCCACGCTGAACCCCGCGGATCCCACCTGGGCCGCCTTGGCCCGTTCCTCGCGGCGCACCAGCTCCTGGGCTGAGGGCACGAACAGGCGCAGCATCTCGCGGAAGCCGCCGCTGGTCTGGGCGGTGTTGATCACCTGCACCCCCAGATCGCGCGCGTCCTCATCGAAGTGGCGGTTGCCCATCCGCGGCACAGAGCGGGCGATGTTGGCCCCGAAGGCCCGCTTGATGATCTGCTGTTGCACGGCGGTGCTGCAGCGCCGGCCGGCCTGGCCCACCCAGTCCTGCTTGATGGTGTCCGCGTCCATGCCCTCCAGCAGGGCGGGCAGGCAGGCCACGTGCAGGCTGACGCCGTAGCCCGAGGCCACCGCATCGCGGTTGGGGTTCATCGGCACCCGCTGCTGGATGTCGGCGTGGAAGGGAACGCTCCACTCCAGCTGGGCCACCGGGATCCCCATCTCGTAGATCGTGGGCGTCTCCTCCTGCAGGCAGCGCACCAGGTGGATGGCGGTCCTGCGCCTGGGTTTCTTCCAGCTCTGGCTGGTGGCGTCGTAGATCTCGGTGGTAAGGCTGGCCTCCAGGACATGCTCGGCGGGCCGGTGCTGGAGGCGCCGGCCATTCACCTCCAGGGCCACACCGCTGGGCACCAGGAAGCGGGCGAAGTATCGATCGAGCGGCTCGACCACCTCGGCCGGCCAGGCCATCTGCATGCTCACGCGCGTGCCCGCTCTGGCGGCTGCTGCCGGGCTCTGGCGGGTGACGCGCTCGCCGTTCTCCAGCAGAAAGTGCAGCTGCTCGCCGCCGCTCACCACCAGGGCCTGTTGGGCGATACAGAGTGCCTCCTTGAAGCCCCGGCCAAAGCGGCCCCGCTTCTGGTGGCTGTCGGTCTTGTGGGTGAGATACACCACGCGCAGATCAGCCAGGTTGTCGATGCCGGAGCCGTTATCCGCGCAGTGCACGTGCAGGCTGGTGCCGTCGTGGTTGGTGCTGAGCTGGATCCAGCCCGCCTGGCCGGCGGCGATGGAATCGAGCGAGTTCTGCACCAGCTCCTTGATCAGGTGCTCCGGCGGCCGTGCGGCATTCATGGCGGCAAAGCCATCGGTGCTGATCGCCAGCCAGCCCGGGGATTGGGTGCGCATGGGTTGGGTCTGTTGCGGTGTCCAGCTCTGGACGGGATCCCGCCAGTGTCCGCAGGGCCAGGGGCGGATTGCACCGCTTTCGTGCGAAGCACGGGTGCAGCGAGTGCGTTGAACGCCATAGCGCCCCAGCAGCGGATTTGGTGGTACGGTGAATAGATCAACCACCAATCGGCAGCCGTACCGTGAACAGACACGGAAGCGCTGACTGCTCAGACGGGGGATAGGCAGGATCAGCAGCTCTCGTAGAGCGCCACCACCTCCAGTGCCTGCTGTAGCTGTTGCTGGCGCAGCTCTAACGGCAGCTCGATGCGGATGCCGCCGCCCCAGCGGAACAGCCAGTTGCGCAGGTCCCAGTCCTGTTCCACGGTCCAGCGCGGCAGGCGGATCTCCACCGGGTAGGGGTGGCTGTCGCCGGGGGGATTGGGCTCCAGGGTGTCGCGCGGGCTTGCCGGTCCTAGGTCATCGCCAGGCCTGGGCCGGGCATGGGCGGTATGCTCCGGAGGAAAGCGCCGCGGCTCCTCACGGATCAGCCTGAACACCGCCGCTGTGCAGGAGAAGCGCAGCACGGCGTAGGGATCAGCGGCGACCTCCGCTTGCCCATCGGCCCTGGCTCGGGCCCTGGCCTGCGGCATCACCGCGAGCTGATCATCGACCCCATTCCCGAAGTAGAGCCCTCCGCAGACGTGCAACAGCCGCTGCAGCCGCTCCATCGCCGTGCTGTGCTCGTCCTCGCTGCTCCGCCGCACATTGCCGTCCTCGCCCAGCATCACGAGCCGATCCAACCGCAGGCAGCGGATCAGACCCTGGCTGCGGCCGGGGGTGTAGGTCTCAAAGGCGAGATACCAGCTGATGTTGTGGAACAGCAGCTGCAGGGGCCAGGCGCGAAAACTGCCGTCCTCACCGCGTAACTTCTCCGCCTCGCTGGGTTCGGGATCGGGCAGGTGCCGCAGGCGCACGCGCCGGCGGTCCTTGATCGCCCGCTCCAGCCGCTGCACCAGCTCGGGATCGGCCAGGGTGCCGGGCTTCTCCTCCGTGAAGGAGCGGTTGGCAAGAGCTCGCTTGGAGAAGCGACGCGATACCGAGCCCTCGTGCAGCACCCCCGCCCAGAGCAGGCGTTCACGCAGCTGATCGAGCACCGGCTGCTGGGATGGATCGCCCAGGCGCTCCACCGACGCCTTGAGCATTGTGTAGACCTCGAGCAGCTGATCGGCCGAGAGCAGGGCGGTGCCGAGGGCGTAGCCGTGGCGCAGGTTGTCGGGACGGCCGGAGCTGGGCTTGGGGCGAAATCCATAGGGCGTGAGCAGCAGCTCGAGGTCCTTGCGCAGCGACGCCTCCTGCCCCGGGGCGTAGCCACCCTCGATGTCACCCAGGACCTCGATCAGGTGGCGGTAGAGCTTGTCCTTCTCCGTGCCGGACCTGGACCCCTTGGATCCGCTGGCCGTCGGTGCCGGCGCATCAAAGGGCTCCTGGAGGATGTGGCGCAGCAGGGTGAACACCCGCCGGAAGATGCGCCCATCGCCGAGGGCTGGATAGCCCCCGTGGATGCTGCTGCCCTGCACAGGCCCCCCTGGGCCCAGATCCAAGGGCTGATTGTCGCTCCAGTTGAGGTTGGAGAAACCATTGGCCGCCAGCCAGGCCAGATCCGAGCGGATCGCGTCCACATCGGCGTAGCACTCACAGTTGCCGCCATGGATCTCGCTCCAGCTGGCAAGATAGGCGGCGGCCCGTTCCGCCAGATCCCCCTCGGGCGCTGGGTTGAGCACCTGCAGCAGGGCGCTGGCAGTACCGGGATCGCTGATGTCGAGCCCGTTGAAGGTTGTCATCAATCGGATCAGGAACAGCAGCCGCTCCAGATCCAGCAGGCGGGAGTAGCGGTGCAGGTAGGGGAGCTTGCGGCCCCGATCCAGGTTCACTGCATTGCGGATCCGCTTGTCGAGGCCATCGAGATGCCGTTGCAGCAGTGCCCCATCCACCGTCTCGGCCGCTGGATTCACGGTCACCAGGGCCGCAAAGCCTTCGCTGCGATCAGGGCCGAAGTGTTTGTGGGCCAGCGATGCGGCGAACTCCCGGATCACGGCCTCGGGCACCTCCCGTTCGCGGTTGCGGGCCCAGGCCAGGCAGGTCGGCTCGGGGGTTGTCAGCCACCAGCCGATCCACTCCACCGGCCTGGAATAGGTCATGGCCTGGGTGTAGATGAGGCGCCAGGGCCGGCGGGCGTGGGTGGCATCGATGATCACCGGGATGCCGGCGGCGATCCCCTCGTGAAGACGCTGCAGCAGCCGATCACGGATCTCCGGCCAGGGGCCCTGGATCGCCGCATCGCCGAACAGCTCGGCGCGGATCACATCGGTGGAGAGCACCAGGCCCGGCTCACCGTTGGGTCCCTGCAGCAGGGGTGCCAGCTTGTGGGCCAGGGTGGTCTTGCCGCTGCCTGGGGGGCCGATCAGCAGATGGCAGCGGATGGGGGAGGACATGGCGCAACGCTGCTGGGCCCACAGCCATTGTGCTGCTCCCGTCGTGCGAACAACGTGCCCCGCCGTCGTGCTTCGCAGGAGAGCTCAGCCCAGCAACAGCCAGGCGGGAGAGGGTGAACCCCGCTGAGGCTGAGGTCGTGACGATGGTCAACCAGGAGCAGGGCACTCCCTACCGCGCCCCGGATCTGCTCCGGGATGTGCTGCTGATCGACATGCTGGAGCTCACCGGCAGTACGGCCGCAGCGGCCCGGGTGCTGAGCCTGTCGCAGCCGACCGTGAGCCGGCGCTACCGGGCCCTGGCGCAGGATCTAGGCCTGGAGCGCCGGCCCCGTCAGAGGCCTGGCCGCCGCTTTGGGGAGTCGAGCTGCCTGCGGCTGCTGCGCAAGGGCCTGAGCCTGCACCGCTGGCAGGCGGGGGTCCTGCGCGTCGGCGGTCGGCCGGAGCACCAGCAGCAGATGGCCGATTATCCGTGGCTTCACTGGGTTGGCCTGGAGGGTCTGCTGCTGCAGGCGGCGCCGGAATTGATCCGTAACGACCTCTTGGATGGCCTGATCATCAGCGAGGCGGAACTATCCGTGCTCGGCAGCCCCTATACGGGGGGCCTTCGGATCGGACCTGAATTGCTCCTGATCTGTCGCCGCCATCCCCGCATTCAGGGCTTGCTGGCTGAGCTGCAGGATTGGCCCTGGAATCGGTGCATCACCCCCCAGGCCTCCAGGGCGGCGTCGTGATACGCATCGGAGGAGATGGCGTTCTTGAAGTTCGTGTAGGAGAGCTGCCGAACCTGCTCCGCCAAGGCTGCCGCCACCTGCTCCCGGGGCACGAAGGCCCGGTAGCGGTAGTCGGCATCGGCGGTGGTGATCACTTCGGCGGCCGGGAAGCAGGCCTCGATATGGCCTGCCGCCCGCGCCCGCACCAACAGGGTGGGGCCGTTTTCCTCACCCTTGACGGCCACGATCGAAAGGAAGCCGTC
This sequence comes from Vulcanococcus limneticus LL, assembly GCF_002252705.1. Classification (GTDB taxonomy): domain Bacteria; phylum Cyanobacteriota; class Cyanobacteriia; order PCC-6307; family Cyanobiaceae; genus Vulcanococcus; species Vulcanococcus limneticus. The sequence goes on along the minus strand of NZ_NQLA01000078.1, from coordinate 3,181 downwards.
CGGCAGAAACAACCACATGGCTCAGCGAGCCCCCCTGCGCCTCACTCCTCCTCGTCGCTGCCACCGGCGGGGAGCAGGCGGATCTGCTTCTTGCCCAGCTTGATCTCGAACTCATCGCCGGGCTTGAGGTCCAGCAGGGCCGTGTAGGCCTTGCCCACCAGCAGGTTGCCGTTGAACTGCACCTTGGCCACGTAGCTCAGGGAGCGGCCAGCTTTGCCCTTGCCCTTACCACCGGTCTCGCCGAGGCTGACGCCCTTGGCCTCCAGCAGCGCCTCGTAGAAGGCGGTGAAGTTGAGGCGCTCGCTGCCGTCCTTCTTGGTGCTCACGTAGCCGGCGGCCCGCACCAGATCGGACTTGGAGGCATCGCCGAGCTCCTTGACCTTGGCCAGCAGATCGGATCCGGTTAGGGCCATGGAGGTTAGTTCGTGATCCCACAAACGTAGCAACCCATGGTGCTGCCCGTGGGTCGCCCCGTGTTGATTGTTGCTCCCTCGATCGGAGACACCGCCATACCAACGAGGGTGCAGAGCCCCTCGTGGGTCGTTGTGTCGCTGCCTGGGCAGATGCAGCCAGCGGGATCTTTGCTACACGGGCGCACTGCTGGCGATGCGTTACCGCCGCTCCGCCACCGATGCCCGATGGGACAGGGCCCACCGGGGTCAAGATGACGGATTCCTCAGCCCATCAGTCGGCCGTCAGCAGCTCAACCCACCAGCCCGATCCAGGCCCCTCCACCATCCAGCGGCGTCTCCAGTTGCGCTCCGAGTAGCGCAGGCCTTTGCCGCTGCCGATCGCGGTACTGACATAACCGCCAGCCACGAGATCGGCCTCGCCGTTGGGGTCGTGCATCAGTAGCTGGCGTGTAGCCGGATCCCAGCCGATCACCAGGCTCCAGTGGCCGCCGCCGCTGGGGGCACTGACCGCGCCCTTGTGCAGCCAGCCGACGGGGCAGGGGAGGCCCCGCTGCAGCTGGGCCACCAGATCGGTGATGCGGCCATCACTGCGGAAGCGGGCACGGAGGCCAAGCCCTGCCAGGGCCGCCAGCTGGGCCGGGGCCTCGGTGCTGTCGCCGTGCCGCTGCACCAGGGCCAGGAACTGGTCGTCGAGCTGACCGGGTCCGTTCAGGCAGCCCGGTCGGAGATAGGCGGCGGCCATGGCGCAGCTGGAGGAGAAGCACATGCGCGGGCCCTGGCCGGTGGCGCTGTCGTTCTGGGCGAGATAGGGCACTGCCAGATGGATCAGGCCCTGGTGCAGTGCTGCTGGCTTGGCTGGTGTCTCGGGCTGGGCCATCGCCTGGGGCCATGGCTGCTGCCCCGCTGGTGCCGAGGCCTGCCGGTACGCCCTGGCGAACTGTTCCAGCTGCTCGGCGTTGAGGGAGCGCTGCAGGGCTTCCCAGGCCTGACGCTGGTGGGGCAGATCCCGGTGGAAGGCCGCTGCGTCGCGCAGCTGGATCGGCCGCCCGTCCACGGGCGCCTGGTCCTGCGGCAGTCCGGGTTGGCCCGATGGCACCGGCGAGGTTGCGGCTCCCGTGCCTCCCAGGGCATGGGCCACCTCAGCGGCGCGGCGCCGCTGCAATCCCTCCAGCGGGCCGTTCTCGCCGCGGCACCAGCGGGGCAGTTCCTCGGCGATCACCCGCGCCGCCGGTTCCCCCGCTAACAGCCGCCGCCGCAGCGTGGAGCCCTCCAGCGCCCCTGCCCCCACGTTGAAGCAGAAGCTCACCAGCGCCTCCCGCTGCCGGGCGGTCACGGAGCAGCCGGCCAGGAGCTGATCCACCGCGGCGGCGGCCTCAGCGGCGTCGCTCTGGAGCCAGGCTTCCGCCTGCTGCGGGCTGATCACCAGACCGGGCACCACCTCTGGGCCGGTATGGCCATAGCCGATGGTCCAGGGCTCGCCGCCACTGCCAGGATCGGGATAGGCCGCCAGACGGCAGCCCTCCCAGCGCTTGAGCAGTTGCCAGCCGTCGGGGGAGAGGGTCAAAGGGGGAGCGTGCGCAGACCTGGAAGGGTTCCGGGTGGTGCCGCTCCACAGCCCATGCCTGGGCCCGCTGGGCCTGCGTTTAAGGCACCCGTCGACTCAGCTGGCGGGCACCCAGTTGTCCAGCCGCAGACCTGGCACCTTGGCGAACTCGCGGGTGTTGTTGGTGATCAAGGGCGCCTGCTGGCTCAGGGCATGGGCGGCGATCATCGTGTCGAGGGAGCCGATCGGCGTGCCCCTGCGCTCCAGTTCGGCGCGCAGGTCGCCGTAGACCCAGATGGCCGGCTCATCAAAGGGAAGGATGACGAGGGGCGCCAGGAACAACTCCAGGGCCTGGCGGTTGCGGCTGGAGCCGCTCTTGGCGACGCCGTAGGCGAGTTCAGCGGCGACCACGCTGCAGATGCCGATCTCGCCCATGCGGTAGCGGCGGAACCGCTCCAGCACGGCTGCGGGTCTGGCGTTGATGACGTAGATGCAGATGTTGGTGTCGAGCAGGATCACGGGTTGAACGCATCCCGCTGCTGCTGCTCAGGTTGCTGGCGCTCGAGCACAAACCCTGGCTCAAAGGCCTCCAGCCCGGCCTCCAGGGTCTGCCAGGGGTCCTCGATCGGCAACAGCAGCACACCATTGCCGAAGTGCTTGACGGCGACTTCGCTTCCGCTGAAGCGGTAGTCCTTGGGCAACCTGACCGCCTGGCTCCGCCCCGACTGAAACAGACGCGCGGTGTCCATCAGCCAACCCTCTGGTAGATACCAATGGTAGCCACCGTTTCGGCCCCGGGGGGCTGCAGGCCCGGGGTGGCGGCGCAGGCCCGGAACCCTCTGGGGTTGCCGCTGCCTCTCGCCATGGAATCCCGCCGTCTGGTGGTCTGGATCTCCACCGGAATCCTGGGGTTTCAGGGCCTCACCCTCTGCTTTGACCTGCTGAACTGCACGGCCCTCTCCTGGCTCTACGTGCGGCTACACGGCTTTGACGCCGCCGTGCAGCGCTCGGTGGCCTCGGCGCCAGAGCCGGCGCTGCAGCGTCCCCGGGGTCGGGGCGGCGTCCTCGACCCCGATGCCCCCACGCCGCCTGTGGCGGGTTCAGTCTCGTCGTTGCCGGTGCACCCGCTGGCGCTGTTCTGTGCCCGGCCCCAGGGCCGCATCGACGACGCCGTCAGCCAGGGGCTCAGCATCCTGGCCGGGCTGGCGCTGGGGGGCTCGATGGG
>NZ_NQLA01000077.1 GCF_002252705.1 Vulcanococcus limneticus LL | reverse complement strand
GCGGCGCTGCTGCAGGTGGCGGGACAGCTGGGCGGGAGCACCGCCGCCCTGTTGCGCCAGGCTGCCGCGCCGGGGGAGGAGGTGGTGGAGCTGCTGCGGCGGGATCCGCAGGCAGAGCTGCAGGCGCTGATGGATTGGCTGGAGCCTTTGCCGCCAAGTGCCTGAGGCGTGCTCACGCTTACCTGCTTTGAAGACGAGGACTGGCAGTCGTGAGGTCAGAACCCCCGAGGATGGATCCCGCCGCTCCCACCCCGCCCCGGTGCCAGGACGGTTCAGTACCGAACCGCGCCCGCGCTACGGACTGAGGCCTATGTCCTGACAATGTCGGGCATTCAGGGCTAGCGTGGCTTCCAGGTGGAGGACGCCATGGCCGGATCCCAGCGCCGTAGCGAAAAGCTCGACCTACGGCTGACGCCGGCCGCCAAGCAGACCCTGCAGCGCGCGGCAGAGGCCGCCCAGCGCAGTGTGAGTGAGTTCGTGCTGGAGAGCGCCCTGGCCAGTGCCGCCGAGACCCTGGCGGACCGGCGAGTGTTTGCTCTGGATCCGGAGCGCTGGCAGGCCTTTGTGGCCGCTCTGGATGCCCCGCCGCAGCGCCATCCACGGATGCAGCGGCTGCTGCAGGAGCCCAGCGTGTTCGAGGGCTGAGCAGCCAGCTGATCCCAGATGCCCCCTTGGACGATCGAGCCGCTGCACGCCGGCCACGCGGTGGAAGACTTCAACTGCGGCGATGACGCCCTCAATCGCTTTCTGGTGCGCTACGCGCTGGTGAACCAGCGGGCCCACGCCAGCCGCACCTATGTGGCCCTCAAGGACGCGGAGGTGGTGGGCTTTCACACCCTGGTGGTGGGAGAAGTGGCGCCTGATCAGGCGCCCGAACGTGTGCGCAAGGGGCTGGCCCGCCATCCGGTTCCGCTGATGGTGCTGGCGCGCCTGGCGGTCGCCCGGTCTCACCAGGGCCAGGGCCTTGGGGCTGGACTGCTGAAAGATGCCATTTTGCGCACTTTGGCGGCCGCTGATATTGCCGGTATCCGCGCCTTGGTTGTGCACGCCAAGGATGAACGGGCCCGCAGCTTCTATGGCCATTTCGGCTTCCAGTCCTCCCCTACCGATCCCTTGCATCTCTATGCCCTCATCAAGGATCTCAAGGCCCTAAGGGGTTGATGGACAGGGATGACGTGCCCGTGGTGTCAACCGGCGTCAGGTGGAGTGTGAGGGTGTCCCATGGCGCCGGGGCTGGTGGCGTTGATGCTGCCCGCCCGGCGTCATGGAGCATCTGAACGGGGGCTATGTCCAGCTGGGGCTGTTTGCCCTTGTCTTTGGGGGTCTGCAGCTCTGGTGGATCGGCAGCACCCTGCGTGGCCGTCGCCTGGCCAGGCCGATGACGGAGCAGGAGTTCCGCCGTTCGCTGGAGCGCATCTGGTCGGGGCCTCAGCAACGCCGTTGAGCGCGGCGGTTCGCTGCAGCAGAGCTGCCGCTGCGGGATGGGCCAGGCCCTGGCGCCCTTGATGCCGGTCACCGTGCTGTGCGTGGATGGTGATTCTTCCGTTGCGATGACACCCGAGCTCGCGGCCTCTGTTCTGGAGGCCTTGCTGCTGCTCCACGAGGAGCTGTCCGTGGATCCGCAGACCCCCTGGTACGTGGGCATGCCGGATCAGACCCAGGTGCTCCATGACGAGCTCTGGCTCCTGGCCGGTGAGCTCCCGCACCGTTCCAGCCAGGCCCTGGTGGAGACCTGGTACCGAGCTGGTCGCTCCAGCCTGTTGCCTGTGGCCTGCACTGGTGCGCTGGTGAGCGACCGGCACCAGGCGGCCTGAGGCGGCGGCCTCCCGTGGGCTCGATCAGGCTCTGGTGGCGCTGGAGCCCAGCAACAACAGGGGGTTACTGCCGATCCAGGCCCGGGCAAGGCGACTAAAATGGCCCCAGCGCCGGAGCAGTCCATGGCAGCTGTGGTCACAACTCAGGGTTCGGTCCTGGATCTCAAGACCCACCTCTCCGCCTGGCTGTCACGCCCCCAGGCCGGTGACTTCGTCCAAGTGACCTCGCACCGCAAGCGCATTGCCCGCATCAAGGCGATCCGGGCCGAGGGGCCTGCGGCAACGACACCGCTGCAGCAGGCCCTGGACGCTGGAATCGTGAGCTGGAACGGGCAGAAGCCAGTCCTGGCTGCGCCGGTCCGGTTACAGGGCGAGGGGAAGCTGGTGAGCGCGATCGTGCTGGAAGACCGGGGCTGAGCGTCGACGCTGTTCTGCGACATCAGCGCCCTGATCAAGCTGTTGATTGAGGAGCCGGACTCCGAGCGGATGCTCTGCGCAGCCGCCTCGGCGGAATGGATTGCCGTTTGCCGCATCACCTGGGCTGAGGCCACCGCCGCGATGGCGCGTCGCGCCCGAGAGGATCCGGCCAGTGCCGACGCCATCGAGCAGGCCCGCCAGGGCCTGAGTGGGCTCTGGTCGGCGCTGGTGATTGTGGAAGTCAACCAGCCGCTGGTGGAAGCCGCCGGCCGCCTGGCCGATGGCTTTGCTCTGCGTGGGTATGACAGCGTTCAGCTGGCCGCTGCCCATCAACTGCAGAGCAGCATGGAGCAGCCGGTCACCTTTGCCTGCTTTGACAGTCGCCTCAATCAGGCGGCCCAATTACTCCAGCTGCCCATCCTTGCTTGACCGCAAGGACCATCGCTGTCAGGCGTCATCTGATTGTCCTTGCACAATCAAAACAAGCCCCCAGTTCTGATGCAATCGGAGTCACTGGTCTTGCTGTTGCTGCACGTCCCCTGAGTTGCTTTCAGGGGTAGTTGGATCAGCCGACAGTGCTTGATCGCCACCCGGCGGCAGGGGGTGAGGATGTCACACGGCGCCAGGGCTGCGCGAGCCGGCGAGGCCGCTGCGCGGTCACCGGCCCTGGCGCTCGTGTGATCTTGGAGTCCTTGCCGCCGCCGGGGCTGGTGGCGTTGCTGCTGCCCGCCCGGCGCTCTCCCGCGACTGCGGTGGCCAGCCTTTCGTAGGCCCGTGCTGAGGTCTGAGGGCAAGGGTTTCGGCTGTCGTTGGGGCTGCAATGTGGGCTGTCTCTGGGGGTGTCATCTGGCCTGTCATGGCTGGCCTTGCGGCTGCTGATTGATCCATGGTCTCGTTCGCACTGATGGCTAATTCAGGTCCGTAAAGAGTCATTGAGAGGGCCCCGCTCCCGGCCCCGCTTCCGTGGCTAGTACGCCCGTGCTGATATAATTAGAAGGTGCTCAAGGGATGGCGCCGGGCGGGCCGGGCTCCTTGAGTCAGCCCCTTTCGCGTTGATCGTTATCCCATGCAATCCGTTGCTCAGGCCGCCGCCTTGGTGCCGCCTGATTCATTGCTTCTGCGCACAATTTCCCCCGCTCCTGATCCTCCCGGTTGCCGTCAGCTGGTGGTCGTCGCCGCTGGTGGCCGCACACTCGCCTGGAGCCCCAGCCGCGTCGCCGTCCATCTCCTGGAGATCACGGGAGGCCGCATCGTGCAGGCCCTGTTCCATGGCGCCGCCCCCGGCGCCGATCGCGCCATTGCCGCCGCCGCCAATCAGCTCGGCTGGCCCGTGATCGCCTGCCCCGCCCTCTGGCAGCAGCACGGCCGATCTGCCGGTCCGATCCGCAACCGCCAGATGCTCCACCAGGCCATCGCCCAGCTCGCCCAGCTCGCCCTGCTTCCGGCCGGTGCCGCGTTGCTCGTGGTGGCCTTCCCGGGCGGCCCTGGCACCGCCTCCCTGGTGCAGCTCACCCGCAGCCTGCAGGCCCGCTCCTCCCTATCGATCGAGCTGCTCACCATCCGCGCCTGAGGGGGGGCTACGCCCCCTTTGTGGCTGGGTTCTGCTGCATTGCCGGGGTTCTGCTCGGGCACTTCTCACACACGTCTGCTTCGCCATGTCCGTCGCCATTCCGATCACCGCTCTAGTCGCTCCCGCACAGCCCAGCGCGGCAGCGGGCGCATCTAGTGCCCCCCTGCCCAGCCTCTGGGAGCTGGGCAGCGAACTCCAGTCTGAAACCCACTGGATCGCCCGTCTCGCCGAACGCCTCGACACCGACGACGAGGCCGAACGCGCCCGTGCCATCGCCGATCTGGAGGAATCCCTCGCCATCGAGCAGGACAAGCGCGAGGCCTTCACCCGCAAGGCCGATGCCACCTGCTGGGTGATTGGCCGCCTGCGCGCCGAGGCCGGCTACCACCAGGGTCAGGCCAAGCGTTACGCCGCCCTCGCCAAGGGTGAGGACAGCCGCGCCGATGCGCTCGAATCCACCCTGATCCAGCTGCTCAGCCGCCTCGATCCCACCGCCACCACCCATCGGCTGATCGATCACCGCCTCACCAGCCGCAGCAGCGATGTGGTGGAGATCGACGACCCCGACGCCCTGCCCGCCGAACTGGTGGCCCTCCACACCAGCCGCACGCCGGACAAGCTGTCGATCAAGGCCCGCATCCGCGCCGCCATCGCCGCCGCCACCCTTGGCCTCGCCAAGCCGGATGCCGCCCAGCTGGCCCTCTCCATCGCCGCCACCGCCGTGCCCGGCGCCCGGCTGATCAAGCGCCGCCACTGGTCCATCCACTGAGGGGTGGGGCCAGGGTCCCCCTTGCGATGGGGTGTTGCAGCGGCAGGCCGGGGATTGGCTCAGGACTCCCGGTCTGCGTCGCGCCCCTTCTGCTGATCCATCGCTCCGCTGATCCATCGAGCCACAGCACGTCTCTCATCGATCGCCATGACTGTCATCACCACCGCTGCCCAGGCTGCCCATACCGCTGCGGCTCCTCTGCGCCGGGCCGGGCCCGCCGGCCGTGCTCCCTCCACCCTGCAACTGCTGCGCGACACCCTCCAGCAGGAGGCCGCTGCGGGCGAACCAGCCCCCGTTCCATCCGCGTCAGCTGCTGGTCACTCCGTTGCCGCAGCGATGACACAGCCGTCTGGCGGCTTCTCCGCCGATCAGATCGCCGCCCTCGCCGCTCCTCTCGATCGCGCCCATGTGCGCCAGCGGGAGCAGGGCCGCAGCTCTGTCAGCTACCTCGAGGGTTGGCAGGTGATCGCTGAGGCCAACCGCATCTTTGGTTTCGACGGCTGGCAGCGGCAGACCATCGCCCAGCACTGCGTCAACGAGCGGGAGCGCCCGATCGGCCGTGACCAGAAGCCCGGTTGGGGCGTCACCTACACCGCCCAGGTGCGCATCACGGTCGGCGGCCCCGGCCAGGCCCAGGTGATCCGCGAGGGCAGTGGTGCCGGTCATGGCATCGACTGCGACCTGGGCCAGGCCCACGAATCGGCCCTCAAGGAGGCCGAGACCGACGCCATGAAACGGGCCCTGATGACCTTCGGAAACCCGTTCGGCCTGGCGCTCTACGACAAGCGCCAGCGGCAGGTGAGTGCGGCGCCCGCAGCCGCCCCCGCGGCTGGGCCCACAGCGCCGCGCAGCGTGAGTGCCGCCGCGGTGGCACGGCCCGCCACGGCCCGGCCCACTCCTGCGGCAGCGGCCGCAGCGGCTCCCCTGGTCCAAGCCACGATCCAGGCACTGCAGGAACGCATCAAGGCCCTGCCCGTTGCCCGGCGGGAGGCCTTTGCCAAGGGCTTTCGCGCTGCCTTTCAGGTGCCCGAGGCCCAACCCTCCCTGGCAGGGCTGATCACGACGGCCCGCCACCGGGAGTGGATCGAGGTGTTTCTGGGGGAGGGCGGATCCGCTAGGGAGGTCTAACCCACAGCTCCGGTATGAAAAAGGTATAGATTGAACACCGTATGCGGTTTGAGTTCGATCCCTCCAAGAGTGCAAGCAACCGGGCCAAGCACGGCGTCGACTTCCTTGCCGCCCAGGACCTCTGGCGGGATCCAGCCCTACTGGAGATCCCGGCCCAGACCGCGGGCGAACCGCGGTTTCTGGTCATTGGCCGGATCCATGACAACCACTGGTCGGCCGTGATCACCTATCGCCAGCAGACCGTGCGTCTGATCTCCGTCAGGCGGTCTCGTCCAGAAGAGGTGGATCTCTATGAACAGCTCTGACTTTGATCGGCGCTTCGATGATGGGGAGACGGTGCTCGATGCCCTCGATCTCGCCCAGGCCCGTCGCCATCGCCTCGAGCAGAAGCGCGTCAATGTCGACTTTCCGCTCTGGATGGTGGAACAGCTGGACCGGGAAGCCAGTCGCCTGGGTGTGACGCGCCAGTCGATCATCAAGGTGTGGCTTGCCGAGCGGCTGGAGCGCCCTACCCGCATGCCGCAGCCCGATGCAGAGGGTCTCCAGATCCCTTGACGCGTGGTTGAGGGCCCGGGCGTCCCGCCAGGCGAGCACTCGCCTGGCCCACTGGGCGGCTCCCCGCCCTTCTCGCCCTTGACTCTCCACTCGACTGGAGGGTGCATGGTTGGGTTGTGGGCGGGGCTGAGGCTCCTCCCGCGATCCCCAGACCATCACCAACCCGGAGAATCACCATGGCTTGGACCTGTTCCACTCCCCTCACCCAGCCCGCCGCCTGCCCCTGCGGTTGCGGTTGCTCCAGCACCTGTGCCTGCACCAGCGGCGGCACCTGCGACTGCGGTTGCAGCTGCACCGCCGATCGCGGCGACCGGCAGGGCTGACGGCCTTCTGAGGCCATAAAAAAAGGGCCGCTGCAGCGGCCCCTGACACGTTGCTTTGAGCCGGCGACTCAGGCGGCGAGAGGCTGCTCCACGGGGGCAACGGTCTCCGTCACCGGCACGACCGCAGGCTCGCTCACCGCCACAGGCTCAGCAGGCGCCGTGATCGGCACCAGCTGCAGATCTCCCTCACCGACCTTGATCTGCAGCCCGTCGCCGGGCTTGAGCTGGATCTGGGAGGTGTAGGCCCGACCCACCGTGACCGAACCGCTGGCCTGCACCTTGGTGGTGTAGGTCAGCTCCCGCACCTCGTTCTCATCACCATCGGTGAGGGCGATGCCCTTGGCGGCGAGCAGGGCCAGATAGAAGTCGGTGTAGTTCAGCCGCTCGCTGCCCTTCTTGGTGGTGCTCACGTACCCGCAGGTCCGGACGATGTCGGCCTTGGGGGTATCGCCCAGCTCGAGCACCTTGGCGACCAGTTCAGCTCCAATCAGCATGGAGGTTCGAAATCGAACAAGCCAAGGCTACTGGCACTCTCCGGCGGACTTGCCCCCGCTCGATTCCGGCAGGCCCAGCCCGATTGCCTCCGGTCTCGTTGTCCGCCGGCATCAACGCTGAGCGGGTCGGAACCCTGCGCACCGGCGCAGTTGAGTGCCATGGAAACGGCGTGGCCCCTCCCAGCGTGCCCACGGCGCCGGCGGCGGCAAGGATCAGGCCGGGCCGCTGGCGCGGTCCTTGCCGCCGCCACCGCAGCGGGCCTCGGTCGGGGTGTTCCACGCCGTTGCTTCCATGGCCCTCCCCTCCGCTCCCTGCTGCGAGATCCGCACCCTGGTGCTGCACGTCTATCCCGATGGCATCAAGGCCTATGGCCATGAGCGGCTCACCACACCGCTCGGCCGTCGCGGCAAGCCCGTCAAGAAGCTGCGCCTGATCCCTGCTGAGCGGGCCCATGCCCTGGCACGCAAGCTGCAGGGGCGCTTCGGCACCACGGTGTCGGTGCTCTGATTGACCGGCGGGAGGCCTTCGCCTCCCGCACCGGCCGGGACAACCGGCCGGTGTTCAGGCGCGGCCGGGAGTTGGCAGCGCGTCTGGCGACAGGCCTGCACCGCACGTTTGCGAGAGCAGGGCATCGGCTCGCTCGGCGGGGGGCAGGGCGCCGTCGCCTGAGCAGCTCGTCAGCACTGGATCGAGGGCAGGTAGACCCCGGGCGGTTCGGCGTACTCCCCGTAGGACATGTAGGAGAGCTGCTTGAGCGTGCGGTGGCCGGCCTCCAGCGCACGGCGGAACAGATCCGTGTGATGGAGCGGGCAGAGGAACACGGCCATGGGGGCCGGGACATGCCGGGCGCTGTGGGCGATCAGGGCCAGCAGATCGTCCTCCGTCTCGGCGGCGGCGTGGCCGAACAGGGAGACGATCCGATAACCCACCAGGCGGCCGTCCCGCTCCCGCCCAAAGCCGGGAATGCCTCCCGCCAGCAACCCCGCGGCGTCGCCGGCGCGGGAGAAGCCGTAGGCGGCCGCGCTCAGCCTCCGGACCTCCACCAGATCGGCGGCGCTGAGCGGCCGGATCGCGGGATCATCGGCGGGCGCGGCAGTGGGCTGCATCGCTGCCGCTGTGCCCCGCCAGGCGAAGCCCAGCCGGCTGTAGAGCGCCAGCGAGGTGGTGTTGATGGCCTCCTGGAACAGGCGGGTGGCACGGATGCCCCGGCGCTCCGCTTCCCCCAGCACCCAGCGCATCAGCTCACGGCCGACGCCCCGGGACTGGAGCGCCGGATCCACGGTGATCGGTCCCACCCCGGCGATCGGATCGGCATGGAGCAGGAAGTTCGACCCCACGGGACGCCCGTCGAGGACCGCCACGACGCCGGTGTAGTCGGGTCGGCCGGCGACATGGGAGAGGATCATCTCCGCCGTGTCGACGTCGGCGATGTCCCGGGGCACGCCATGGCGATCGTGCAGGCTGGCGAAGGCGTCGTGGCAGATCCGGGCCAGCTCAGGAACGTGCTCGGGTTGCAGCGGGATCAGCTCGAGAGCCATGGGGTGGAACGCTCACGGTGCGTCCATCCTGGCCGGATTTCAGCGGGCAGATCCGCCATGAAGCGGTTCTCGCTGCGGTAGGTCACGTCGCGGCTCAGAGGCGAGATCCGCCAGCGCCCTGGGCCGCAGCCCTTCCGGCGCTCTGAGGATCGGCTTCGCGCAGGCCTTCTCATGGCCCGGGGCGGCCTCGCCTGACACAACCCGTGTAGGCAGGGCAACCAAAGGCTCAGGTCGTCTCCTTGCTGCGTTGTTCAAAGGTGCGAATGGCAGCCAGAAGGCCTGGTAGAGCCTGCTGGCAGATCAACAGCACCTGCTCGGCATCGAGATCGAAGTATTGGTGCGCGATCACATCGCGGAACCCCATGGCTCCCTTCCAGTCGATGTCAGGAAAGCTGGCCGCCAGCAGACCAGGCTGGAGCTTCTCCAGTCGTTTGAGGGCCTCCCCTGCTGCGAGGAACTGCATGCAGATCACATCGAGCAGGTCCTGGCCTTCCTCATGGTTCAGCAGTGCCGGATCGCTCAGCAAGGGTTGTGCCTTGCGCTCGATTCGCTCCAGGGCCTGCCGCAGCGGCGTGAGCAGCAACAGCAGGTCGCCGCTCACGCGCTGATGCCTTCGTCAAGGATGGCCTGGCGCAGGGCTGGATTCATGTGCTCGCGCAGGCGCACCAGGTCAACCCGGCGTTGCAGCAGCTCCTCCAGCTCCTGCTTGAGGTGCACCGTGGCGTAGGGCGTGAGGGGATCGAGTTCGACCCACACATCCACGTCGCTGGTGGCTGTGGCCTGGTTGCGGGCCGTGGAGCCGAACAGGCCAATGCGTTGCAGCTGGTAGCGCTGCCGCCACTCACTCTGGTGCTCACGCAGGAGCGAAAGGACCTGATCAGGGCCGAATAGAGGCACGGCGGCTGCGCTGGCCATCTCAACAGTCTGAGCACCCCAGTATCGGATGGATCCGCTGGGTCGCCCAGCCCATGGCGTCGATGGGTGCGCTCGGTGCAGCCCCTGCCCCACCGGCTTTCTGTGGATCGGCTTCGCGCAGCCCTCCTCATGGTCCGGGGTGGCCTCAAGGGCTGCGCAAGTCAGCCGG
>NZ_NQLA01000076.1 GCF_002252705.1 Vulcanococcus limneticus LL | reverse complement strand
CGGCGGAAGAGATGTCGGGCATCGCCAGCGGTGAGACCCACCGACCTAAACCGATGCTGACAGGGGCGCGGATGACACCGTGGACAGACTTTTAGGCGGCCCTGCTCTTCGCCCTCAGTGGAAACCTTTCAGGATGGCGTATCGACTCAACAGACAAGTCAATATCTAGATCTGGCCAATACAGGTGGTCGGGGCCAGGTCGCAAGACGTTGAGGATCTGCTGAATTGTGGCTGCCTTGAACCAGGGAAATTCGGAATACGGAAGTGCAAGCTCCTCATCGTCGATAAGCATCCAGACGCAATGGCCGGAAACATTCGTGACTTCAGCCCCCAAAGTGGTTGTTCCAGGCATCCGAGATCTCCTTTTTGCGGGACTCCACGAGGCGTTCTGCCTCTTTCATCTTTGATGAGCTTAGCCCAATATTGCGGGCGAGCTCAATGGTTGGTTCCAGCCAGAATTTAGCCTCACCATCTGGGTGACTCACATGGATGTGCATACGGCTTCCTCTCGTGAGAAGAAGAAAAAACGAAACTCGCCTTCCCGGAAGACGGTTGGTGACAAGCGCCCCCCTTCTATTTGATGTTCAGCATAGCCTGGGTTCCCACCTTGGGAGAGCAAACAGGTTCAAAATCAAGCCTCACATGCCAAGGACGATGGCTTGGCGAGACTGCTTTATGCATCTTTCCAACGCTTGCCATCACCTGGCCGCAGAGATTAAAGGGAGCATTCGGACGCACATGGTGGCGGCTCAGGTGAATGGCATTGTTAGCTGGCGAGAGAAAGTCTTAGTCCAGTCGTGCTTTAGCGCTGAAAGACTGCAGCACAAACCTGTGTGCTTCTGAATTCTGTGATTCAAGCACGATCTGTAGGCGTTCGCCTTGCCGCCCATTCCTTATCTCATCGATCCGATCGATCACCTGACCTCGGCCATCAACAACATCGAATGCCACCCGTATCTCCCCGCAGGGCCGCTCCAGGCAATTCACCTCCATGACATCGACGACCCCACCCCCGTAGAGCACGGGCTTGCGGCAGTTGTCCTGGCAGCGGCGGGTAAACACCCCTTGATCCGCATCCTGCCAACCCGCCTCAAGCAGGGTCTGCCGCGTCTCCCCACCCGGTTTCGCGGCGACGGCGCCGGAGATCTGCTGGCGCAGGCCTGCCAAGGTCGAACCAGCGACGAAACCCATGGCCAGGAGAACGACGGCCAGCATCAATCGGCCGCCGAAACCCTGTGATGCCAGAGCCGTAAGGCGGGTCTGCCTGCCGGGAGGTTTGCCCTGCGGAGATCCGCTTGGGGCAGGGGCCTTCCCCTCCAGCTCGGCGATCAGATCGTCAACGGTCTTTTTGTTCCTTGTCACCGTCGTATCCGCGGAGGGAACGGAACATAAGGCCACCACCGCTGCCGATCAGGGCCATCATCGTGAGTAGATTCCAGAGCGTAGTGGGCTGGAAACGCATAATCAACGTCTGCAGCACCCCCACCGCCAGGGCCGCCAGCGAGGACAGCACTAGAAACCAGCCCCAACGCTGATTGCGCAGCGCGAATAGCAGACAGAGACCGATTACAAGAGGAATCAGCAAAAGTCCGAAGCTGTTGTCAAGCCCCTGGGGCATCCCGAAGCCGCCCCCCCAGCCGCCGCCACCGAAAAGCGCACCAGAAGCCCCACCCCAGGAGCGCCCAAAACCCTGACCGACGCGGAGCCCCCGGCCCAGGCCGCTGGGCTGCGAACTCACCATGATCTGGTTAAAGAACAGAAACGCTCCCATCGATAGGAGCACACCCCCGAGCAAGAAAGTGAAGAAATCCTTGATCGGATCTCGAGAATTCATGGCTATGTCGCCTCAGCGGACTCTCAATCAGGGTACAGGGATTGGCCGGGGCTTACCACCGGGACCGCCTTCGGTACATCCCAACAGTCCGATGGTGACACCCAAATGTCGCAGCAGGAATACCGACTCGCAGCTGTAGAACTGATCGTCCTCGCACAGCTAACGCCCTGCTATCACCTGGCCGCCGAGAGTATTGTCTCTGGGTGATCATTAACTGCGAAGAGATTCAGGTGGCGGATCAGGTGAATAGCATTGTTGGATGGCTGGTTGATTAACGATTCATGGGTTAGAGCTGTTCTGAGCACGGTCTTTCCAGCCTATGAAGACCCTATGCTGTTCCTCGGGATAGGGATAGCGAGGGGCTTGGCTAAGTGGTGAATTCGGATGCAGAAAGTTAGTGTACCAATGTTTGGCTCCAAGACTTCTGATATAAGCCATTGCTTTGTCGGCCGAGGGCAATGGCTCAACCCGTAACCGCTCTCTTCCATCTACCTGCTTCCCGTATTCAACTCTGTCGCGGCTTGCATGCTCTGCTTGAAAGGTGTCGGACGATATCTGTCGGATCAGTACACCCGTAGGGCGAAAGTCAAAATCTTGACCTAACCCAAAGAATGATTTGGGAGGCGAAGCAGGATGTCTCATGTAAATTAGCACACCATTCGACATGGCAAAAAATCCGGCTGCTTCCTCTATCAATGACAAGTGAGGCGGATTGATGTGCCGCGACGCTTCGCTTAGATAGCGATCTCGAAGCGGACTGTTTCCTGATACTGCAGCACAAAACCCTTTAATTCGAAGTAGTGCTTCGATAATCAATCCAGAAGTAATGGCATCTTGACCTTCTTGATGAGCTACGTTTTCCAAAGCCTGCTCTACATCAATTGATACTGTCGCTTTGGCTTCTTCTAGCGCCTGAGCTAACGCCAGTTTTCTCTTTTCATCTTCCTCCTGCAATCGCGCATTTTGCTCCCAGCGTGAAATACCCCTATCAATTGCAAGATTTATTTCTGGAAGAAGAGCTGCAATGGCTTCAAGTTCGGCGATGATCTTCCTGCGTCGCGCTAAGCTCGCAGCATCTGCAATCGAGTTTTCGAATGACTGTAGCTGACTTGCCGAGCATGGAGGAAGTGTTTCTGCCATGCTGCCCACAAGTTCGTCTAGCTCCTTAAGCTGCGATATGCGATGCGGGCTCTTCTCTGAAAATGTTCGCGTAATGGCATTTCGAATAAGCTCGGCCTTTTGATAAAGCTCAAGCTTGCTTAATGATCTTTGCAAGGACTGAAGTTCTTGGTCAGTCACGAACTTGGCCTCCTTCGGAGATAAGCTGGCGCGGTGGCTTGCATGGATTGTATCAGTTATTCTTCATTCATGATATAAGAGGCCCATCCAACGCTGCCCCTGAGTGGCAGGCAATGAGCCTGGGGTGGCGCAGCAGATAGTTGAAGGTGGCCTGTCCACTCGAGGGGTGTGTTCGAAGTGTCGCTTCAAAACAGGTACCACCTACAAATATTTGCCTTACGTGCAGGACTCAGCCTACCTCTGCCTCCTCTCTGACACTTACTAGGGATCCTTTCCCTGTCAACACTGCAAGTGAGCGCTTGGAGCATGCTGCCCCCAGTTGGCAGTGAAGGAAGTGCGCTGCACTAGTTGAAAGAGAGTCTCGCTTTGTCAATGGGACAGAGCAGTTACTGTGCGGAATCTGCAATTTCGAAAACTTACACGGTTTCGAGGTCGCGTCGATGCCATCAAGGAAATTAACTTCGTCTTAACCACTTTAACGGGCTTCGCTCTGGTAAGCAGAGGCAGGTAGCACTGTCAGCTGGTAAAATTGAAGCATGGGCTTTATCTTACTGTAGAGCAGCCACCACAGCATGAATCATCTGGTGATAGGCCTGGGCGGAACAGGCGGCAAAAGCATCAGGGCACTTCGCAAGCTGATCTTTTCTGAGCAAAGGCTATCCACCCAGTCGGCTCCGAGTATTGACTTTTTGTACATAGACTCATCTCGCGAGATGATGTCGCAAACAGATCCTAGCTGGAAGGTTCTAGGAAAGTCTGTCCAGTTGTCAGCTGCATCCCAGCTGCAAATCACCGGGGAAGATCTGTCAAGCTTGCTGGATAACATCAACAACTACCCTGGCATCCGTGACTGGATAGGCTCACAAGGAACGTGGAAGGAGATCCTTGGAACAATTGTTGGCGAAGCCCTTGGTGGACAGAAGCGCAGGCTAGGGAGGTTCTTATTTGCCCGTCGGGTCAATGAGTATAAGACTAAGATCCAGACTCTCGTCCAAGGTCTCCAATCCAATGGAGATGCAAGTGTTACCTTCCATGTGATTGCAGGGCTCGCAGGCGGCACCGGCAGTGGCTCTGTTGTTGACGTTATTGCCCAGCTCCGGAATACATACCCTGATGGGCAGAAGTATAGAATCATGCCCTATCTCCTGTTGCCAGATCAGTACCCACAGCCAAACTGGGACACAGGCAACTATCACGCCAATGGATTCGCGGCCCTAACAGAGATCAACGCCCTCTCTGCAGGCGCTTATAAACCCGTTGATGTATCTACCGGCACTCAGATGAACGCTAAGGATCCATTCAACGGGGCCTATATTATCAGCAATGAAAATGAGAATGGATACATAGCCAATGTTGACACTGAAGTGCCAGGCATCATTGCAGAATTCCTTTTCCAAAAAATATTTGTTGCTGGCGCAGTTGGCCTGACATCCATTGCCAGGATGGAGAATGCCGAAAATGGGGATGGTACGCCAGAGACTGCAGCAACATCAAAAACTGGTGAACGCAGTAAAAGATTTCTCGGATTTGGAATCAAGAGAATTTCAATTCCTGAGGAAGAGATTAAAGAGTATCTGACACTTTCTTTTGCCCAGCAGGGGATTCACCAACTCCGGTTCAACAATTGGCAACAAGCTCTCGGCTACGTCAATGAGAGCAAGAACTTTGATCCAAACGCAGTTGTTCGTTTGGCTGATGTCCTTGCTGATTGGAGGCTATCCGATGACTATCTTCTACTTGCCGAAAGTATCTTGGGCTCAGATGATCCGAAACGCTCTTGGAAATCCCTTGTTGAAGAGTGGGCAAGCGTAAATCCTGCCTTTAAGCAGTTGGCCCAGCAGCAGGAGCCAAAGACGTGGATAACTTCTCTAAGTAGCTTTTTTCAAAAGCGGTTTGACGAAAGCTATAGGAATCTCGGAGTCAAAGAGTTTTACCGAATTAAAGGCCTTTCCAAGGCTACCATGGCTAAAGAGATTCGCAGGCTGATTGAGAGAGACTTGCTTGAACAGTGGAAGAATGGATCCCGCTCGCTCCAGGAGATCAGCAAGATTATTGATGCCTTGTCAGCTTGGCTGCAAGAAAAGATTGAGCAGAATGAAACTCGAGTAGCGAAAATCGATTCTCAGCTTGATGAACTAAGAAGCCAAGTGGCCAGTAACCTGAACGATTGGGCATCGCTTGGGGTTATTGGCAAGGCTTTTGGAAAGCGCGACAATATCTTCGAAAGGCAATCCGTCCTACTACAAAGTCTATATATTGAACTCACGCGAATTGAAGCGTATGCATTCGCTAAATTGTTATTGTTCGAGATTGTCTCCGAGATCCGGGACCTCAAGGTCACTGTTGACTCACTAACTGCAGATATTCAACAAGCAACTACACAGATCGCCAAATCGCTTGAAGAGAGACTTATCGCGAACAGCGCTGCAGACTCTAAAGGGCACATGATTCGATTTTACGAGCCTGTTGGGGTCCGATCAGCAATCAAGGAACTGGCCATAAATGAATCCTTTCAATCAGCTCATGCCTCTAAGATCCGTTCGATCCTTCTGGCCAAACTAGGAGACGATCTTTCCTTTTCACGGCTTCATGAAAGGGTTTCGGTCGTTGACCTTGTGGATAGTGTTACAGCTGCATCCGAGGAAAGTGCTCTTGCTGCTCATGCCAATATGATCGCTGAGTCCAACCAGCGAATATTGGGTGTATCAATACTTTCCAAACTAGAAGAGCGATATGGCTCTGACAGTGCGGCACTCAGACTTAAGATTCACGAGTTAGTTAATCAGGCTGGGACTTTCCTGACAATCAATCCCCTTGAGAGAGATAAGGTTGCGCCTGGAATCCCTACTGGCTCCCAGGTATTGGTCGCAAAGACAGTAGTCATGCTTCCCAAAGCAGCAAACAAAGAAGGGTTCATTAAAGAGCTGAAAGATGCCTTCCGGGCATCTATGAGCGGCGACCTGGAGTTTATTGATGTTGAGAATCAACAAAATGAAATAACAATACTTACAATAAAGAACTTATTCCCTCTTCGGATGGTGGGAATCCTCCCTTTCTTGCAGCAAAAGTGCGATCAACGACTGGCTGCGAATCGTGATCGAATGGAGATGGAGATCTTTACCTCAGGCTCTCTGCAAAGCTATCCAGGTTTATTCGCCCAAAGTGGTTCCGACCTGATCAAGCAAGCTGGTGTCCAGATCCTGCTGGGCCTTGGATTGGGGCTAGTAGTCAAAAGTCGAGGGAAGGAGACGCTTATGTTCAATAGTAAGGATGCTGACGGCTTTGATAACCCCCCTATTGAGTTGGGAAGTAGCGTTCTCAATGCCATGACACGCCTTGACTTTGGCTCAGTGGAAGCCATAACCTCTGCGAATCAGCAGGCACTTGAAGCATTGACTGATCCGGCTCAGGCCGAGCTCAATATTAAAGCGATTGTTGAGGAATCAAAGGCCGAAACTGGGAACGACCCAGCCAGTTCGGATTATCAACAACTTGTAGAGTGTGCTAAACTTTCGCTAAAGACTATTAGGGAGGCAGCAGCATGAGCAAGAAGGTAATTGGACGTTGCCTCAATATTGGCAATTGTGGCATTGCCAACTCGATGGCTGTTGTTGAGGTTGATGAATCTGCTGAATTTGTATGTACTGAGTGCGGGAAGCCCCTTGTTGTGGCGAATCAAGCATCCAAGAGCGGTGGTAACAAGTCAAGCCAAAAATGGTTGGCGGGCCTCGGGTTGGTGGGTGCAGCAGCAGCTGGAGTTTTCGGACTGAGCACAGTCTTGAAGCCCAAGGCACCCATAGCGGCCGATGCAACGGGTTCAAATTCCAGTCCTTCAGGAGCCAATGTCATTCTGCGGCTGGCTGGTTCAAATACCATTGGGGCAAAACTGGCACCAGCCCTTGTAGAGGCTTATTTTAAGTCCAAGGGTTGTACCGATATCACTCAGGAAAAGATTGAGGTTGAACTAATCAACGTTACATGTAGGCTTGGTGGGACTGACTATATCGCATCCATTAGTTCTAAAGGATCTTCCACAGCCTTTACTGGCCTGAAAGATGGCACCGCTGATGTTGGCATGGCTTCACGGAGAGCAAAGCCTGCAGATGTAGCGAGCCTGGCTGGTATGGGTAATATCCTCTCTCCTGCGAATGAACATGTAGTGGCTCTGGATGGCATTGCCGTCATTGTTAGTCCATCTAATCAGGTTCCAAGCCTTAGTGTGGACCAGGTCCGTGGTTTATTTGATGGAAAAATTACTTTTTTTAATCAGGTTGGAGGCATAAGTAAGTCCGTAAGACTATATCGTCGCGACGATAAGTCTGGAACTTTCGACTCCTTTAAAACACAGGTCATGGCTGGCATTCCGATTGCAGCCTCTGCGAAGGCCTATGAAGACAGCCACGAACTCTCTTCCGCTGTTGCAGGAGATGTTTCGGGCATAGGTTTCGT
Organism: Vulcanococcus limneticus LL; assembly: GCF_002252705.1. Classification (GTDB taxonomy): domain Bacteria; phylum Cyanobacteriota; class Cyanobacteriia; order PCC-6307; family Cyanobiaceae; genus Vulcanococcus; species Vulcanococcus limneticus. The sequence continues at coordinate 2,207 of NZ_NQLA01000076.1, read as the reverse complement.
TGGACACACTCACATCGGAGACGCCAGGCCAGTACCAATCGGCGCGCCTGGACAGCAAGCACTACTTCCAAACCGATTCACAATTCAGACTGAGGACTATCCCCTCTCGCGGCGCCTCTACCTTTATTCGATTTCTGAGGCTGGCAATCCCGAGGTGGCTAAGTTTATTTCGTTCGTAACGTCTAAAAACGGCCAGTCTGTGGTTGAAAAGGAGAAGTTTGTTCCGCTTGAAATTGTTACTCAGCGTTCTGATCTCCCTGCTGGAAGTTCCAGCGCGTATCAAGCCGTTATTGCTGGGGCAGAGCGACTGTCCGTGAACTTCCGATTTAATACTGGTTCAAACCAGCTTGATAACAGGGCATTGGCTGACCTGGATCGAGTTACTGAGTTCTTGATTCGCACTTCAACCAATCCAAGTAAGCTTGTGCTGATTGGTTTTGCTGACAACGTTGGCGATCCTGCCTCCAATGTTGTCCTGTCCAAAGAGCGTGCCAACGCTGTGGCATCTGCTCTGAAAACTCGAGGAATTATACCTGGCCGAATAACTGGCTTTGGTGCGGAGAATCCCGTTGCGTCCAACGTTTCACCCGAAGGCCGTGAACGGAATCGTCGCGTTGAAGTGTGGGTGACCCGTTAGTGCGTGGCGGGACGCTACACCATCAGTACGCTCGGTCATTTAGGACGCCCTTTCCTACGACATCTCCAGCTGCTTTCGCAGGGTCCAGGCCGTGAGTGAGCGCTCCAAGACGGCAGCGGCGACCCCGGCGATGCCATCCCACTTGCCTCCCTGATGGTACGCAGGCGCTGTGCCCTCTTGGCCGCCGAACACGCGGATAATCCGGCTGGTTCTAGCTCTCACGCCTGAGCCCGGCCGCTACGGCCAAATCAGGGCTCGTATCACCATCTTCAAAACAGAAGCGCGATCCATCGAACTTGTCATTGGCTGGTTCCGCAAACCACCTGAAGCCAGACTGCCCATTCCGATAACCACCTGCCAGTGATGCGAGGGGGTGCGGGACAACCACTGTGCCGAAAGGCTTCTCAAGGATGACCTCCCCAGTGCGGGAACCGTTAGCGGGTCCGATAACCAACTGTTCACGGTGATACCCAAAGCCCCGACCGAATAGAGACGGTTCTCAACTCGGCAACCTCCACCAGCTCTAGAGACAGCCCCGGGAATCACCTGTATCCCAGAACACTCCGCCAGCATCAATACGTCGCCCGGCCCGTGTCATAGGCGCGCAGATTGCACAGGCTCACCGCCCTGCTGTAGGCCGGCAGGAAGCGGTCCCAGCGGAAGCTGCGCGGGTCATAGCGGGAGTGACTGCGGTCGGAGGCGGCATGGGTGGTGAGCCGGCTCAGAGGGATGCCGTGGCGCGCCTGCCACAGCAGCACCTGGGCCGCCGCCGCGTTGTACTGGGCCGGCGTGTAGCCGGAATGGGCGTCCTGATCGCCGCGGCCATCGGCCGGCGTTTCCAGGCTCAGGTGCAGCGTCACGTTGTTGATTGATCCCACCGAGCTCGGCCGGATCCGCACCGTCATGTCCCCAAAGGCCGACATCCCCGCCCCGTAGGCCCGCTTCCCATCCGGCACGATCCGCAGCCGCTGGCCCACGCGGTCGATCAGCAGGTGATAGCTCACCTGGTCCTCATCCTTCGGGTGGGGCGTCTGGAACAGCCGCACCGTGGCCGGCGCCGACAGCACCGTTTCATGCAGCATGATCAGCGCCGGCTGGTGCGGCACCGGCCGGTCGAACGCATCCTCGCCCTGGCGCTCGCCGAAGTTCGTGGCATCGGCGGGCCGGGCCAGCTCCTCGCCCAGGCCCAGCTCCGCCCTGAGCCGGGCCTCGCAGCCCGCCAGCTCGGCCTCACTGAGCCTGGGCAACCCCGCATCGGGCAGCTCCTGCACCTGCCAGCCGGGCTTCGGCCCGCAGCCGCTCGCCAGGGGCAGCAGTAGCGCCGCCGTGGCCAGCACACCGGCGCGGCGCCCCGCATGTCTTGCAGCAGAAACCATCGGCGGGAGCTCAGGTGCAGGGCCGCCCCATGCTGGCCCGAACTCACTCCGGCCGGTTCAACTCCGGCAGCAGCGGCGGCGGCCCCAGCTGCTCCAGGCGGAACGAGCTCCCGTAGCTCGGCGTGGGGCGCATCGAGTAGAAGCTGGGCGCCGGCTCGCCCGCCACAAGCCGCCGCAGCCCCAGCCAGCCGCCG
>NZ_NQLA01000075.1 GCF_002252705.1 Vulcanococcus limneticus LL | reverse complement strand
CTTCTTCTGGAGGTATGGCCATGTAAGACCGCACAGCGCACTGGGAGGCAAAACTCCCCATGAGGTCTACACTGAGACCAAACCCTGTTCTTCCCGCCCGGGGTTAACGATGTCAGGGGCCGAATCTGTCCAATAAAAGCCATCCACCTCAGACGTTCGTCCCTCCAAGCCGTAGGAAAATGCTGAGGATCCGCGGTTCTCCTGCGTCAGCCCCCTCCGGGGGGTACAACCTCGGCAGGCAGCAGCAGGTCTTCCGCATTGATCGAGTCGAGTTGCTCCGCCCCCGTGAGGCCATGGGTCCAGATGTCGACTCGGCTGCGTGGGGGACAGCGAAACAGCCAATCCTCGAATGGGAAGACCACCTTCTCCTGGAAGAAAGTCTCCGGGCCGATACAACGCAGGATCACTATCTGATTGCTGGTGTTGCGATAGAGGCAGGTGCCCGTCGTCATGGGTTGCACAAGGGGAGGTTAAATTGCCACTCAGGCTGTCCAACTAACTGTGACGCATCGAACCCTTGTGCTGATTGTCCCCAGATGGGGGGCACGGCCAAAGGACGATCAGGGCCAGGCGATGAAGCTGACGGGCTCATATTTCGCGATCGTGATCCGCCAGGCTCTGATTGCCAGGCCCTCCAGGCTGCTAAGGAACATCGCCGTCTCACCACCAGAGATCCAGTTCGCCTTGAGCAGGGGCAACTGTTCGCTCATCAGCTCCAGCGGAAGTTCCACCAGCAGCAGGCTGGCCTCCCCTGCAGCCCGTTGCAGAGGGCCCTCCTCGCTGCGCTGCCACAGGCGCAGCAGCAGTTCCAGCGCCAGGGTGCGTCCGTCATCGCCGGGATCGACGGCATCGGCAGCTTCGGCTGACTGGGATTTACCGGTGAGCGGCAGCGCGCGCTTGCCCGCAAACTCCACCAGGGCCAGGGAAACGAGATAGGGAGCATCGGCCATGGATTCGATCCTGCGGGGCCGCACCACCCTGCCGGATCAACGGACACCGACACGATGCTGCCCCGCAGGATGAGCAGAAGTACCTGAATAACCGCAGAGGTTGCCCAGCGATCGGCGGCTCGGGTGTCCCGTCCAGGGATCCGGCAGGGTTACATTCACCAGGCCAATTCGGGCCCCCACTGGGGCCGTGTGCTATGGCCACCATCGCAGACCAGCTCCAGACCTATCGCTCCGCCCTCACCGAGGCCCAGGCCAAAGGTGAGCAAGCGATCGCCAGCAAGATCCAGCAGCAGATCAGGGAACTGGAGGAGTTCCAGCAGCGCCACCCCGAGGAGGCCGAGGCCCCGTCTCCCTTCGAGGTGTTCTGTGACCTCAACCCCTCCGACGTCAACTGCCGCGTCTACGACGACTGAACCGCGATCGGATCCACAGCAGAGCTTTACGCTCCTAGGGTTGCTCCTGGCTCACTTCGCTTCCCAGCCAGAGGCAACCGCCGGACCATGGATCTCACGCCCTTCCTGGCCACTGCCGACAAGGGGACCCATGAAGAAGGTCTGGAATCGATCGAGATTCCAGGCCGCGTCGCCGTTGCAGCGAAAGGCCGCTTTCTGCTGCGGGCCCTGTGCCGCACCTTCGGGGGTTATTCCCGGATCACCTGCGCCGTCACCGATCAGGAGAACTGCCTCGATTATCTGGCTGCGGAAGCCGACGATCCCTACGAGCTGCTGGTCTGTACCGATTACCTCGAGAGCGGCAACGGATTCGATCTGGTGCGGCAGGCCCGCGAGCGCAGACCGAAGCTTCACGCTGTGATCCTGGCCCTGGGGGATGCGATTCCTGCCGAGTGCATCGATGCACCATGGCTGGAGGCTGTTGTGGCCGAGGCTGACTTTGTGGATGATCAGCAGCCACTGCAGGCCGCCGTGATGGCCGTGCTGGGCGGGCACTCTTACCGCAGCCCATCCCTGCGGACGGGCATCTTGCCCTACCTGAGCTGTCCCAGGCTCACCCCCCGGGAATATGAAGTTCTCGACCTGCTTGCCAGTGGCCTCAGTGATCGGGAGATCGCCAAGCGGCTTGTGGTGAGTGATGAAACTGCCCACACCTATACCAAGCGGCTCCTGCAGACCCTCAACGTGCACAACCGGCTTCAGGCTGTGCTGAAGGGCATGCGCTGCGGCATGGTTCAGATCTGAGTAGCTCGGCCACCTGCTCCCGATCGTCAGGGGTTGGGGGGCTCTTCACTGTTCCCGGTTGGGGGCATCCCTTCCAGGCTCGTTGCAGCAGATTGACTGGGATCCCGGCCCAAAAGACCATTCCATGCCCTTGCTTCAGCGTGAAATTCCCTATCCCCACTGGGAGTTCAGTGATCCCGTCAGTGGTGATCTGCTGCGGGTCGTGCCTGAGCGCGGGGGGCTGATCAGCGGCTGGCGTTGCGCTGACCATGAGGTTGTTTACCTCGATCTCGAGCGCTTCCTCGACCCAGCCCAATCGGTGCGGGGAGGCTTCCCGGTGCTCTTCCCTATCACCGGAGGTCTGCCGGACAACCGGCTGACCCTGCCCCAGGGTGTGTTCAACCTTGGCCAGCATAGCTTTGCGCGCCAGCTGCCCTGGCGCATGGAAGCCCTGGCGGATGGAACTGGCGTGCAGATGCAGTTGGGCGAAGACCACGAAACGTTCAAGGCTTACCCCTACTGGTTCTTGCTCACCATGGAGGTACGGCTGGCACCCGGGACGCTGGAGATCACCGCCATCGTGGAAAACCGGGGCAACGACACGATGCCGTTCAGCTTCGGGTTGCACCCCTACTTCAACATCTCCAGCCTGGAGAGCGTGCGCTTCGAGGGGTTGCCGGTGCAGTGCCTCAACCATCTCACCATGGAGGATGCGTCCACGGCTGAACAGATGGAGAGGCTGGCCAGTGGCATTGACCTGCTGGTGCGGCCCACGGGCCCGGTATGGCTGGTCGATGAGCCCGCCGGCACCAGCCTCGAACTGCAACTGACCCACCCCCTTGATCTGGTGGTGCTCTGGACGGAGCCACCGCGGGCGATGGTGTGTATCGAACCCTGGAGCGCACCGCGACAAGCCCTACTGAGCGGCGACCGCAAACTCGAGCTGCGCCCCGGCGCAATCACGAGGCTCCACACCCGCTATGCCTTCACGGCGACCCAGCGCGCATGAGGATCGATTGCCCCCAAGCGGGGGCATCGCCCGAGCGGGCGGCTGATTGAAGATGCGGGGCGTCCGAAACATTGCTGCCATGAGCCAGGCAACCTTCACAACCGCTCTCACGATCGGCGAACTGGAAGCCAGCTATCCGTTGTACTGCAAGGCCCTGCGCATCCTGATCCGGGAAGAGAAAACCATCAAGCAGATCCAGCGGAGCGTCTGCTGGCACCGCCTGGAGACGCTGCATCACTGCCTGCCACGGCAGTACAAGGATCCAAACCACCTCTACTTCCACTTAAAGCGAGAGCTCACCGCGTGAAGCGTGTTCTGGCGATCATCCTCGGAGGCGGTGCCGGCACCCGTCTGCAGCCCCTCACCCTCACCCGAGCCAAACCGGCCGTGCCTCTGGGAGGCAAGTACCGCCTGATCGATATCCCGATCAGCAACTGCATCAACTCTGGGATCCACAAGATCTACGCCCTCACCCAGTTCAACAGTCAGTCGCTCAACCGCCACCTCAGCCTCACCTACAATTTCGCCTCCGGTTTCAGCGGCGGCTTCGTGGAAGTGCTGGCGGCCCAGCAGACCCCCGACAGCCCGAGCTGGTTCCAGGGCACCGCCGATGCGGTACGCCAATACCGCGAGCTGTTCGAAGCCTGGGATGTGGATCAGGTGCTGATCCTCTCCGGTGATCAGCTCTACAGGATGGATTACGCGGCCTTCGTGGCGGCCCATCGGGCCAGCGGTGCCGCGCTGACAGTGGCGGCACTGCCGGTGGACGGGGCGGCGGCCGAAGGCTTTGGCTTGATGCGCACCGATGCCGCAGGGCGGATCCGGGAGTTTCGCGAGAAGCCCAAGGGCGAGGCCCTCGAGGCGATGCGGGTCGACACCGGGGTCCTAGGCCTTTCGGCCAGCGAAGCGGAGCGCCGCCCGTTTCTGGCCTCGATGGGCACCTATGTGTTCGATCGGGACACCCTGTTCGACCTGCTCTCCAGTCACCCGCAGGCCACCGACTTCGGCCAGGAAATCATTCCGGCTGCCCTGGCCAGTGGACTGCCGCTGCAGAGCTATCTGTTCGATGCCTACTGGGAAGACATCGGCACGATTAAGGCCTTCTACGACGCGAACCTTGCCCTGGCCGATGAGCAGCCCGCCTTCAGCTTTTTCGACGAGCAGGCTCCGATCTACACCCGGTCGCGCTATCTGCCGCCCAGCCAGATCCGTGATTCACGCCTGCACCGCTCGGTGCTCAGCGAGGGCTGCCTGCTCAATCGCTGTGTGATCGAGCACTGCGTGCTGGGCCTGCGCCTGCGGGTGGAGGAGGGCGCCGTCCTGGAGGACACGCTGGTGATGGGGGCCGATGCTTATGAATCGGAGGCTGAGCGCGCTCAGGTGCGATCGCGTGGTGGCGTGCCGCTCGGGATTGGGGCAGGATCCGTGGTGAAGCGAGCGATTCTCGACAAAAATGTGCGGATCGGCGCCAACGTGCAGGTGATCAACAAGGATCGGGTGCATGACGCTGACCGCAGTGAGCTGGGATTCACCATTCGCAGCGGAATTGTGGTGATCGAGAAGAACATAACCGTAGCCAATGGTACGGTCCTTTAGGGGCCCACATGCTTAAAGCGATCAGCCTGTTCAGGGCGTTGACGCCTCGACGATGTCGACAACGAGTGCCCGCGCTGGTTGGCTGGCTTCATTGCGCTACAAATGTGTGATGCCGGTGGTTTCGAAGGCTGCCTCCCCGGCCTGCAGCACCACTTGGCTGTAGACGGGCCCCCGGCGTTCCGTGAGGCGTCCCTCCAGCAGATTGGATTCGCAACATACTCACATAAAAACATGGCTGAGTCGCCCGGTAGACTGCCTATGAACCACTCTTCAGGAAAATCCTAGGCCGAAGAGAGAATGTGTCGAGATGCTCAGCGAGTCGGAGGTACTAGATGTGAAGGGCAGCCATGAGAAAAGATCGGGGACAGACTAACAATGCCACGCACCTGAGCCGCCCCCAAATAATTCTTGCTCGACCCTCATGCCCACTCCGGCCAGGTGATGGCCAGCGTTAGGCCCAAGCACAGACAACTCACAGCGTATTGGCCATCACTAGACTCTTTCGAGTTCGAATCCATCCCGAATTGAAACTAGAGTTCGAGGAGAAGTTTCCGCTGTTTCCGTTCGTGCCGTAGACGAGGCCCAGGTGCTTCTAGTGGTGTCTGTTCTGAAACCCATAAAATGGGCTCCGGATGAATACGCACTGATTTCTCAGTGGGACAACGAGGATGCACTCAAAGCCTTCGCCGGTGAGCAATGGAACCATGCTGGTATCTCTCCTGTCATGGAGATAGTCGTCGCTGACTGCTGGATGCATCACTATGATTCGTGGGCTGAAGCCAGCTCCGTACCCCTGAACCTAGACGTCAGGCATCATTAAGCGCAATTCACAAGAGGGCCATCCGATGAAAAGCAACCCTGTTGTCCATTTCGAAATCTATGTTTCAGATATGGCGCGTGCTATTGCGTTCTATGAGACTGTGCTTGGAGCAACACTCGAGCGAATGCAAAATCCAACTCCTGAGCTTGAGATGGATATGTGGGTTTTCCCCATGGATAGGGATGCCGGCATGACCAGCTACGGCGCAGGTGGAATGCTGGTCAAGATGGACGGCTTCTCTCCTGGCAGCGGTGGCACTCTGGTCTACTTTGGCTGCGATGACTGTGCGGTGCAGGCAGCACGCGCCGCTGACAGTGGTGGCAGCATTTTCCAAGAGAAAACAAGTATCGGTGAATACGGGTTTTGCGCACTCGCCCGCGACACCGAAGGCAATCTCATTGGGTTTCACTCGATGAAGTAATGCCTAACAGCATCATCCCATCGACCCTGCCGGCGCAAGGTCACTCAGGCAGGCATGGGAGTATGTGGGTGGGTGATGATGAGCGTCAGGCCGGCTCGCACTGATGGGCATCGCATCATGAACAGAACCGTGTTGTGCTCAATTGCGACCCTTGGTATCTGGTCGTGCCTCTTCCCACAAGATCCAGTGGCCGCACCGGTCACGGCACAGGTGGCTCGTCCAAAGTCGCCCGGGACACACCTAGGCATTCATCTCAATGACTTGTTCCAGCACTGGGTCCACTCCAGTGAGGAGGAGCAACCGGGCGGAACGGTTCAGATATTTCGTCCAGCCACGTCGATCAACTTCCCGCCGAGCCGATTCAGGATGGCCTACAAGTTCGCCCCGAACGGAGCTTGTGAATTCTACTTTCTGTCTCCTGATGATGCCCATCATTTCAAGCCTTGCAACTGGTCACTTCGTGCGGGCAACGGGATGATCCTTCGGATCAGCGCGAATGGCCAGTCAATCTCTTACAGGATCGCCCAGCTCTCAGGGATGAGTCTCCAACTCATGCCGTTAGAACCGCGGCGAACGTAATGAACGATGGCCTGAGTCGGCTCGTTGGTCGGATCAGCAGCGCACAGCGACATCCTAACCAGCGCGACCACAAAGACTCCCGCAGAAGAGGCAGTATTCCTGGCAGTCACCACTCACGCAGTACGTGCTCAAGCCCTCTGGAGGGGAATAGAGTGCTGCAGAGCATTACCTCCCATGCGTATCGCCATTTCTGGATCCCACTCTCTGGGTAAATCCACCGTGGTCAACGATTGGGTCGCCGCCCAGCCTGGTTATCTCAGGGAAGAAGAGCCCTACCGCGCCTTGGGCCTCTTCGGCCCCTATGAGATCAAGTTCCGCGAAGCCTCGACCAGGCTTCAGAACGGGATTCAGATGTACTACAACATCTCTCGAATCCATCGTTATTCGAGCATGTCTAATGATGTGATCTTCGATCGAGCCCCGGTCGATTATCTTGCCTATTCGCAATACACCGCTAATCAGGCCACCACCGATATCGACGATGCCTTCGTGGCCTCGATGCTGCCCGCCGTGAGGGAGTCGCTGGATCATCTCGACATCCTGGCGTTCGTACCGAAATCGGACGCCTGGCCCGTGGCCATGGAGGACGATGGCATCCGCCCCGTGGATCATGCCTACCGTGACGATGTGGACGCGATCTTCAAGGAGATCTATCGCGAAGGCCGCTTCGATGTCATGCCCCGAGAGCATGCTCCAAGGCTGATCGAGTTGGTCGGGCCAGCAGAGCAACGGCTGGACCAGCTGACGAATGCCGTCCGTGCCCTTCAGCGGGACTCCAGGTCTGCCTGATGGGGAAGTCCCTGCACGATGCGATCTAGCGCGAACCTGCGGCGGCCTTGTACCGCGCCCTGATGAACAGCTGGGGAACGGTTGCGAGAGGAGCTGGCATGGCAGTATTCAGGAGATGCCCTCGATACAGAAGTAATTAACTGAAGGTGGTGCTGCGCTCTCCTGCCTGTGGCTCATGAAGAGGCCGATAATGAGAAGGCTATGGGTGAATTAATAGTGAAGCCAAGTACTCCTCATCCAGCATCGGCAAGGCAGGTCATCCACGCCACCCCATGCGGATCGCTTGGCACATTCTCCCGCGGCAAGTTCTTGGTGGCCTCGGCGATTGGCGGCATCACCATTCTGTTGCCAGAATTCCTCCGTGCTGCGAAGGCTGGATCCATGACGTTCACGATCCTGCATACCAATGACATGCACGCGAGTTTCATCGGCATGGGCCCGTCCGCGGATTACACCCCGTTCACCCTGTACGACGACACGACCCGGGGTGGCTACGCGCGGTTGGCGAGCCTGATTGCTCAGCGCACCGCTGCGCGCAAGAGTCTGGGGCCCGTGTTGGTGCTGGATGCTGGCGACTACAGCATGGGCACGGCGTTCAGTGCCGCCACGCGCGAGACGGGTGGTGAACTGCACCTGATGGGACTGATGGGCTATGACGCCACCACCTTCGGCAATCATGAGTTCGATCTCGGGCCAGCTGGCCTGGGCAGCTCCATCAGCGCCGCCGTCAAGGCGGGACCCATCCCGGCAATACTCGCCTCCAACACAGGTTTTTCGGGCAGCGATCCCAGCCTGGTCGGCCTTCAGGCGCTGACCCGCAAGGGTGTGATCCGCCGCTACACGGTGATCGAGCGGGGCGGGCTGCGCTTCGGCATCTTTGGCGTCCTTGGCAAGGAAGCCATGATCTACACCAGTGGTGGTGCCACGAGCTTTGCCGATCCCACCACGACGGCAAGAGAGGTGGTGACGATCCTGCGCGAGGTCGAAAACGTTGATGTTGTGATCGCGCTGAGTCACGGTGGCGTGGAGAAGGGCCCGGATGGCCGCTACGACACCGGCGAAGACGTCCAGCTGGCCAAGGACGTTGCGGGCATCGATGTCGTGATCAGCGGTCACAGCCACACGGAGCTGAATGAACCGATTCTCGTGAACGGCCGCACGCCAGTGGTACAGACCGGCAAGGAGAGCAACAATCTCGGCGAGCTGGTGATATCGCTGGATGGCAGCAAGCTGACTGTCTCTTCCTACCAACTCCTACCCATTGATGACAGCATCCTCGGTGATCGCACGATCGACAGAGAGATCGATCAACTCAAGCAGTCGGCCAGCAAAGCCGCGTTCGCTTCACGGGGTTACAGCATTGACCAGCCGCTGGCCCTCGCCCCCATTGATCTGCCCAATACCTTCACTGACATCGCTGCCGGTACCCTGCTCGCGAATCTGGTCACCGACTCATTCCGCAGAGCAACCAAGGCCGACATCGGTTTCACCGCCAACGGCATGATGCGCGCAGGCCTGCTGCGGGGCAAGACCGGTGTCGTGACGGTCTACGACGTGTTCGCCGTGGCACCGCTCGGCTCGGGAGTGGTGGATCCGACTCCGGGTAGCACCCTGGTCACGGGCTATTTCACTGGTAAAGATCTCAAGAGCCTGCTGGAGTTCCTGCTCATCGACAGCGCAGCGCATCCGGGAGAGTATTTCCCCCGCGCCTCCGGCATGCGCTTCCGCTACGACCCCACCCGACCGAAGTTCGACGTGGTGACGGACATCGAGCTGGGCGACTATGACAACGGCTACACACCCATTGATATCAGTGGTAAGGATGGGCGCCTCTATAGCCTGAGCTGCCCGCTGATGCTCGGCCCGATCATCGTGGCCATCCCCAGGTATACGAAGGGCAAGCTGGCCCTTGTGCCTAAGAAGAAGGATGGCACTCCCCTCACTTCCAAAGTGGACGCCCTGGAGTTGGCCCGCGACAACCCCGGCTACTTGTTGCCGCCACCAGGCACCACTGATGTGGAGAGTGTTGAGAAGGGTGTAGGCACGGATGCGGCTCAGGAGATCAAGGAATGGCAGGCGATCATGGACCATCTGCGTTCTCTACCGGTCACGGTCAACGGCGAGTTACCTGTGATTCCCATCGATGAACGCGCTGCCGAGGTGCGGGCGATCAAGTCGAGTTAGGCATTGCGGCAGGACTGAGATGGCCTGGTTGTTCTGGACAGTCCCGATGTCCTGGCCAGGCTCGCCATGAAGCGATCAGTAGCCGCTAGGCCATCCAGGAGAACGTCGCCGACCACGCCATCCACCCGATCCAGGTCAGCCAGTGGGGGCGGCCGCTGCTCGACGATGCCAGCGAGCTGTGCACCAGAGGCAAGAACCCCAAGGATAAGGACGAGATCCAGACCAAGGAGACGCAACTGTTCCTGCAGCTCGGGCGGCTGCGGATCATGGCCAGGATCGATGCCCCTTTTCTGGAAGACAGTGACGTGGACCCCGGAAACCGGTCCAGGGTGAATGAGAGTCCTCATCCGGCCAGACTGGGCCGGGGACTCGACCATGAAACGCACCAGGCACACAGC
>NZ_NQLA01000010.1 GCF_002252705.1 Vulcanococcus limneticus LL | reverse complement strand
TCCGAGAAACCGAGCTGCTTGCCGCCCATCAACCCAGTCCTTGCCTGTGATCACTGAGCCATTGTCGCGCGGATGGCCTGGGTTTTCCAGGGTCTCCTGAAGATGCATCACAAGTTAAGAATGTAATTCTAAAATACTTCTGGGGCATTAAGAGACCAAATCAGACATGGAAATACAAGTTTCCTCCAATGTTGTTTTTTCATGAAATGGGCAAAACTAAGTTGCAGTATCACACACACTTGCTTCTCCCAGAACTGCCTGATAGATTCAATTCAAAAGTGGTTTTAGAAGACGAGTGGAATGGTTATATCAAGCGGAGCAGAAAGTGTTTTTCCAGATGGAAGAATATTCATGTGAAGAAGATTTCAAATCCATATCTTATTGCCAACTATTTGGTGAAGGAGGCATCTGTGCATCAGCATTCATTGGACTATCAAAACTCACTATTCATTAACGAGGTGTAAATGAAAAACCAGCAAATCACAATTACTTTTCCAAAGAAAGACATCCGCTACAAGGAAGAATTGCAAAGGATGAAGAAAGAAGAAAGTATAAATGTTTCCGCATTTATTGTCTCTGCCATTAAAGGTGAACTGGGGTCATTATGAATCAAAAAACAAAGCACCAAGTTCGTGAAATCAGAAACAAGATAATGAATCCAATTGAGCGACGTCCGCAGTATGACTCAGATGATGATGTAATCAGTCAGGCGGTTCAACAGTTTTACGATGAACTTAAGAAAAGAAAAATACTACGATGAAAAAGCAATGGTTCCATTGACCTCCAGAGGTGACAAACTGAGTGAGAAATATTTCGCTGAAAAATTTTTAGGCATAAAACTGACTGAACATTTCGTCAGCGGTCATTCTTCTTGTTCGTTTTACAGGATTTAGTTCTTCAGTCAGTTGCTCAGGTTCGTGATGATAATAGTGGTCTTGTATATACTTTGTGCTTGTATCCATGTTTGATGCAAGCAATTGCAGAGGGACTTTGTTTGCAAGAGATATGGTTGCGTAAGTATGCCTTAGTGAATAGTATGAAAATCTTCTTCCAGTGTCATCTTCTAATTGACTTCTTTTGATGATTTCATTCCAGCAATCTGCCCAGATGCGAGAGGAAAATGCTTTTCCGTCATTCTGATTGCAGAATAGCAGGTCGCTTTGTGATGTATATGTGGATATTTTCTTTAAATACTCAAGAATTAGTGCTACTTCGCAGTTGCATTCATACTCTTTGCCCGTTTTGTTGTTTTCTGGTGGAACGGTGATTATCCTATACCGTTTCTGTTGCTCACGATTGTCCTTTGGATTTACACGAACATCACGCCATCTGATTTTTTTGACTGCTCCAACACGAATTCCGCTATTCAGCATTAACTCAATCGCACAAGCAACCATCTTCCTGTGAATTCCTGCAGTTCTTCTTGAGATGTTCTCTTCCTTCCACTGGTTTATTGTTTTTAAGAGTGTTCTGAGTTCTTCGTCCCGAAAGTGATTTCTTCTGTGTCGTGCTTCTGTGCGAGGAATCTTGATTTCGGGTATGTCTGGAAGGTTGCTTATAACACGCTTGTCTTTTATTGCAACATTTAGAATGATGGATTTAAATGTGGAGAGTTCGGTTTTAATGGTCGTTTTGGTTTTGGGCACTTTGCCTCCGCAACCATTTTTCCTCCAATCCTCATATCCTTCAAATGTATTCCGCTTTAAGTGGTCAACTCTTGTATTTTCTCCCAAGTAGTCAATCAACTTTTGACATCTGTTCTTGAGCACCCTATATGTTTCTGGCGTTACTCCAGCGTGAGGTGCTGTGCTGATTTCTGATTTCTTTTTGGCAAGGAATATCCTTGCCATTTCGCCTACAGTTAATGTCTGCAGCGATTCTTCGTTCTGAATCTTTGCACGTATGTTGATGTATTCTTTCTGTGCAAGTGACTGAGCGGTTAAAAAGTCCTTTGTCCTTAGAGACCTTCTAATTCTGAACCCTTCCTTTCCTTCGGAGTCCCAATAATAAAATTGCCAGTATTTGGATTCGGTTCCTCCACGTTGATAGATGTAGCAATTCTCTGCATCAAATATCTTCGTTTTGTTTAGAACAAGTGTTCCGCCCTCGTTTTGGGACACGGTGGGTCGGTGTGTCAAGTCTGTGTCGGAATGTAGGCGGGAACTGGGTCTGTGTCAAAGGTGTGTCACCACTATGCTTGGACAAAACCCAGTTGTGGCAAGGGTAGTCAAGAATGTAGTATATTAACGCCGATTACACGACCTGATCGGGCTCCGGCGCACTGGCAACTCCCTTGGACGTCCAGGGTCCAGACGCGAGTCGGATGCCCCCGGGGCGGCCCGAGCCCTGCGGGGACGTCATTTGTTGCGGCGGAAACCGAGCCTCGCCTGAAACCGGCGGTTCAGGCGATCGAGGGTGTCTCGGGATGCTTGGTGACCCACACCGCCTGGGCCGTTCCGAGCAGTGAGGTCTGCACCTGGGCCATGAACTGCTGCAGACGCCGCTGCTGGTCGGCCTGGGAAGGCAGCATGTCGGAGAAGGTGGCCGCGTGGCAGAGGTCCACCAGGAGGGCCACTTCGTCGGAGCTCAGGCAGAGCAGATGCTCATCGTCGTGGTGCGTGACTTTCACGGGCAGCCGATCAACGCCATTCGACGTTACGGCGGTTACCGCGGCTGTGGGCGAAGGCAAGGATCGCTTCACAGAAGGGAAGATCGGGGAAGCTCCAGGCCAGGCGACGGCTGGGCGCGGGGCGGCCTTGGCGTGAGCTGACGCGATCAAGCCGCCGCGGGGAAGCGGACGGCCTCAGCTGAAGCCGTGCAGCAGCAGTTCCACCAGGGCCAGGCCGGCCAGGCCAGTGAGGGCAAGCAGGGATGTCAGCTGGGGCATGGCTCTGCTCTGCCGTCCTCCGAATCCTAAGGGAATCCTTAAGGTTTGGGCAGGTCGTCTGTTGACGTCTGGAACGAAGCGAAACCCAGCTTCATGGAGGGTCGTCACACCCCGTTACGGGGTTCTGCAGCTGCAGCCGCTCCACCAGCTGGCGGTTGATCAGCACCTGGGGTTGGCCGTAGTAGTCGTCTGCTGCCTTGGTCAACAGAGCGATGACCTGGCGGATGATCAGGTTGGCTCCCGCCGCCGCATGGATCAGGGGGCCCTTGCCCTGGTCCCTGAGCCGTTTCAGGAGACGGATCTTCAGACCGTGGATCAGGCTGGCCTGACCTGGGGGCGTTCGCAGCTGGCGCGGCAGCTGGGCCGCATCCCAGTCCTCGCTCCCCTCCGTCTCGATCACGGGCCTCGCCAGGCCGCGGAGCTGGTGGCGCCCATGGCCATCCAGGATCTGGATCAGGAGGAAGTGATGGTCTTGGTTGGCTGGCCCGGGGGCCGCGAACCCGTACCCGGAGGCCAGCAGCAGGATCAGGGGCAGGTCGATCGCCAGGTCGGGCGGTCGCGCGGCAAGCACGCCGGCGCCGACGATGCCGCGCAGCAGGAACTGGTGCAGATCGATGAGATCGCGGGCGGTCGTGCCGATGCCGTCGGGGCTATCGGCTGGATCACTGGCGAAGTGGGCGGTCGCCGCTTCGATGCGATAATGCCCCTACAAGATCTCACGATCCCGCGATGCGGGGATCTGCCGACGCACGTCCTCGGCGATGGCCCGAGCCTGCTCAGGGCTGGGCGCCGCCAGCAGGGCGCTCACCAGCTTCGACAGCAGCCCATCGGCAATCCCCTCAAGCGTCAGTGGCGCCATGGGGGGTGCCGCAGCCCATAGCAGGCCACACGCTAGTCGTGGCGTGACCGTATCCATGGACCCTGCCCCAGGGCAGCCGATCGCCGCGGACCCGTCAGGATGGGTTAGGCAGCTTCATCGACGTCGCAATGGTTCAGGCCGCCCCAGCCGGCACGGCCGCCGGCCCAGCACCCCAGTCCAGGCCACGGCTCTGGCTGGGGCCGCTCGTGGCGGGTCTCAGTTTCGGCCTGGGCTACGGCCTCACCCAGCGGCTGGTGGCTCTGAACGTGACCGATCTGGTGCGTTTCGGCCAGAACTTCGACGTGCAACCCTTCCCAGGCACCAGCCTCGACAGCCTGCGGCTGCGCTTCGGGGCGGAGGCCCAGCAGATCCGCGGCATCCTGGACCTCGATCAGCTGGAGCGGCAGCAGGCTGCCCCCGCGGCCGAGCCACCCCGCGAGTCCGATCCGCTGGAATCCACCGCACCGGATCCCAGCCGCGAGTCCGATCCGTCCCCCGCGCCGGCCGCGGTGGAACGGGCCCCTGAACTGGATCAGCAGCCCCTGGCCCTGCCCACCCCCGCCCAACGCCCGGAAGACCCGTCCGCCCCGGCGACGGAGCCGGCTCCCGCCGGCCGGCCCTGATCTGTCACAGTCTGGGGGCACCCACCGGCCTGCCATGAGCGCGCCCCAGACGCTGATCCAGGCCGCCGTCAACCGCCTCGCTGCCCGGCTGGGCTCCGGCCTTGCCGATGTAGCGGCCGGGCTGGTGGTGATCGCCCAGGACGCCCCCGAGCGGCTCCTTCAGGAGTGGCAGCTGTTCGTGGAAGAGGTGGAGCAGGAGGCCGTGCGACTGGAGCAGCCAGGCGGCGGGTCAACCGCCGCTGCCAGCTGGGCTGGCGCAGACCAGAAGGCCCCGAGCGGCGCGCAGGGTGCCGATCGCCACGGCCCAGTCGCCGGCGTCAGCCCCCAGGACCAGATCGACCAGCTGCGGGCCCGGGTGGCCCAGCTCTCCCGCCGCCTTGAGGACCGGGCCTGATGGCGCGTCCGCGCAACGGCCTGCCTGACGGTCCGCAGGGCGGCTTGCTGCAGGAGCTGGTCCTGGGGCTGCTCGGGGCGGGCCGCTCCCTGCGCATCTGGCGCTCGGTGCTCCAGCTGCTGCTCGGCCTGTGGTGGGACAGTGCCAACTGGACCTACCCCGGGGGCGTCACCCCCGAACGGCGCGAACAGCGCCAGCGGCGGCGGGCCCGCTGGCTCACCGCCGAACTGCTGGGCCTCGGTTCGGCCTTCATCAAGCTCGGCCAGCTGCTCTCGGCTCGCCCGGACGTGCTGCCGGCCGGCTGGGTGGAGGAGCTGGCCCACCTCCAGGACCGCGTGCCCGCCTTCTCCTTCGCCGTGGCCCAGCAACTGCTGGAGCAGGAGCTGGGCGAGCGGGTGGCCGAGATCATCGACATTGAGGAGCAGCCCCTCGGTGCCGCCAGCCTGGCCCAGGTACACCGCGCTTCCCTACGCAGCGGCCGCCAGGTGGTGTTCAAGATCCAGCGGCCGGGCCTGGAGCGGATCTTCCGGCTCGATCTGGAGGTGATGCAGCAGGTGGCTGCGGTATTGCAGCGCCATCCGCGCTGGGGAGTCGGCCGCGACTGGGTGGGTATCGCCCAGGAGTGTCGCAGGGTGCTGCTGCGCGAACTCGATTTCCGCCTGGAGGCCGAACACGCCGCCCGCTTCCGCCAGCAGTTCCTCGACGATGCCGGCATCCGCATTCCGGCGGTGGTGTGGGAGTTGAGCAGCCGACGCGTGCTCTGTCTCGACTATCTGCCCGGCATCAAGATCACCGACCGCCAGGCCCTGGTGGCGGCCGGCATCGAACCGGCGGCGGTGGCGGAGAAGGGCGCCGCCAGCTATCTGCAGCAGCTGGTGCGCTTCGGCTTCTTCCACGCCGACCCCCACCCCGGCAACCTGGCCGTGGCGGCCGATGGCGCCCTCATCTACTACGACTTCGGGATGATGGGGCAGATCTCACAACGGCTGCGCAGCCGTCTCGGCCGGATGGTGACGGCCGCCGCCGCCCGCGATGCCGGTGCCCTGGTGGCGGAGCTCCAGGCCGCCGGTGTGATTGCCAGCGGCATCGATGTGGGGCCGGTGCGGCGGCTGGTGCGGGTGATGCTCACCGACGCCCTGACCCCGCCCTTCTCGGCCAACGTGATCGAGAAGCTCTCAGGCGATCTCTACGACCTCGTCTACGGCCAGCCGTTCCGCCTGCCCAGTGAGCTGATCTTCGTGATGCGGGCTCTCTCCACCTTCGAGGGGGTCGGCCGCAGCCTCGATCCCGGCTTTAGCCTTGTGGCTATTGCCCGCCCCTACCTGCTGCCCCTCATGACCTCCAGCGGCGGCACCAGCGACCTGTTCAACCAGTTGGGCCGCCAGGCGGCCGAGGTGGGCAGCCGCGCCCTGGGGATTCCGCGGCGGCTGGAGGAGAGCCTGGCCCGGATCGAGCAGGGCGATCTGCAGGTGCAGGTGCGCGCCGGTGAAACCGACCGGCTGCTGCGGCGGCTGGCCCTGAGTCAGCAGAGCTCCGGCCAGTCCGTGCTGCTCGGGGCCCTGGCGGTGGCTGCGGCCCTGTTGGCCGCCAGCAACCGGCCCGCCCTCAGCGCCCTGCCCCTGGCGGCCGGGGTGCCCGTGGGGGTGGGCTGGCTGCGGCTGCAGGCCAGGATTCGGCGCGATTCCCGCCTGGAAAAGCTGCCAGGCACGGCCACCTCTTCGCGCTGACCGAGAGCAAGAGGGGCCCCGGAAGGGATGCTGAGGACGAAACTCAGAAAAAGAACTTCAACCCGACCTCAACCCCATTCTGATTGATGTTGTAGGCATTTTCGGGAATCCTGCCGTTGCTTCCCCCAAGGTGCAAATAGCGCCAGGAAAGGTTGAGCTGGGTGGAATTGCCGATCGCATAGCCGAGACCAGCCTGAGCGTTCCAGGAGTACTCATTGGCATTGTTCAGGCCGAAGCCGCCGAGGTCGGCGCGGCCGAACAGCCTCAGGCGGGGAGAGAGAAACACCATCGCCTGGGTTCCCAGCAGAGGTTGGACCACCGTGCCCCCGAACGACTGCTGCGGCTGGAGACTCCATCCCCTCAGCGTGCGGGATCCTTCCAGCCGCGGGCCCTTGAAGCTCAAGGTTCTGTCTGGTCCCTCGCTCTGCAGAGCCAGGTCGTATTGCATGTTGACGAACCGCACCCCCGCATAGGGGATGACGGTGAAGCTCCCGGAGCGAGCCACGGCCGCTTCGCGCTCCCCGAAGCGGTAGCGCAGGGCCAGGTCGTAGATGCCCTGAATGTTGACGACACTGGCGTCGACACTGCGCTGGCCATCCGGGACGAGCGTGAGGCTGCGGCGGCCACGCGGGCCATCGATCGAGCGGGTCTTGATGTCCAGCAAGGTCCCCTCCTCCCCCTTCACGGAGACATAGCTGATGTCGGTGAGGAGGCCAAAACGGCCATACTCGACGCTGCCCCGGATGAAAGCCGCCGCCGTCAGGGGCCTGAGCACCTGGCCGAGGTCCAGATCGAGGTCGGTGCTGAAGCCACGGACCGTGGTGGTACCGGTGGTGCGCAGCGGTGCGAAGCCGTAGAGCTCCACGCTGCCGGCCCAGGGGGAGGGCTCGGGCGCACTGGGGCTGGGCTCAGCGGAGGCCGGTTCAGCCGCCACCGGGCCCTGGGGATCCGCGGCCAGAAGCTCAGGGGCCGCCAGGACCTGACCCGGCAAGGCGCCGAGCAAACCGGCGCTAATCGAAGCGATCCGAGCCGGCGAACGGCGCTTGGGGGAGGGGCGCATGGACCAGGTCAACGGATCAGGGAAATGAGGACATGAACTGTGAAGCTGCCCGTTCAAGCCGCCATGGGGAGGGCGAAGTTAGTCCATCGGACCCTGTTTGACGCCTATTCCCCGGCGGACTTTGCGCAGCGGCGCGCAGACGGGACAGGCACGACAGAGATCTGCCCATTTTCTACTGCGGCCCTGACACAGAAGGTCTGAAGGCATCGGGCGATCGAGGCCATCGTGCACTCCGCCTGGGGATGG
Organism: Vulcanococcus limneticus LL; assembly: GCF_002252705.1. GTDB lineage: Bacteria > Cyanobacteriota > Cyanobacteriia > PCC-6307 > Cyanobiaceae > Vulcanococcus > Vulcanococcus limneticus. The sequence goes on along the minus strand of NZ_NQLA01000010.1, from coordinate 62,900 downwards.
AACAGGGCCTGCCGGACCCGCCGCCAGCCGCTGCACCTTGAGCCCCTGCATCGGGCTGCCGCCGAACCGCTTCCGGAAGGGTGCGCAGATGGACTCGAATCCACTCCACCAGGTCGCAGAAGGCCAGGTCCTGGGGGCCGGAAGCAGCCGCATCGCCAAGGCCTGCCACAGCATGGTCTGATCCAGGTGGTTCAGCGTGAGGTCCTGGCCGTCGGGGGGCACCCGGGCTGATCCTGCCTAGCCCGTAGCACTGGCGGGGGCACCATGGCATGGCCCTGCCCAATTCGACCATGACCCATCGAACCCGTCTGCTCGGCCTGGGAACTGCGGCGCTGCTGCTGGGCCAGCTGTCCGCCCCGGCCATGACACCGGCCCTGGCCAATGCCGCCAAGGGCAGTGCAGGAACCAGCGGAGCCGGCTGCTTCCAGGGGGTGGTGAAGGAACGGCGCTTCGGCCGGCTGATGGCCCCCGCCCAGACCCCCTTCTTCCAGACAGCGGTGGCGGTGCCCACCCGCGAGACGATCGTCACCCTGTTCAACGGGGTGACCCTCACGGCCCTGCAGGAGGCCAACGACACCACCTTCTTCGACAACTTCCAGCTGGGCCACAGGATCAGCGTGTGCAGCGAGAACAGGGTGGCCGCCTGCGCCGATGGCCGGCGGGCGCCGGCTCTGCTCTCCGTCTACGACGAGGTCAGCCACAGCAAGGCCCTGGGCTACGTCGGCAGCGACGCCTGCGGCCAGGGCTGAGGGCTCAGGCCAGCGCGACCTGAGGTGGATGCTGCGCCAGCACCTGCTTGAGGTATCTCCCCGTATGGCTGGTGGGATGGGCGGCGACCTCTTCGGGAGTCCCCGTCACCACGATCTGCCCGCCCTTGTCTCCCCCCTCGGGACCGAGGTCCACGATCCAGTCGGCACAGCGGATCACATCGAGGTTGTGCTCGATCACCAGGATCGAGTTGCCCTTGTCGACCAGTCGCTGCATGACATCCATCAGTTTGTGCACATCGAAGAAGCTGAGGCCGGTGGTGGGCTCGTCGATCAGATAGAGCGTCTTGCCGGTGGCGCGCTTGGAGAGTTCGGTGGCGAGCTTCACCCGCTGGGCTTCACCGCCGGACAGGGTGGGCGCCGGCTGGCCCAGCTTCACGTAGCCCAGGCCCACATCCACCAGGGTGCGCAGGCGATCGGCCGCTTGGGGAATGGCGGAGAACACCTCGGCGGCCTGCTCCACCGTCATCTCCAGCACATCGGCGATGGTGTGGCCCTTGTAGGTCACCTGTAGGGTTTCTCGATTATAGCGGGCGCCCTTACACACATCACACTGCACATAGACGTCGGGCAGAAAGTTCATCTCGATCACGTTCACGCCCTGACCGCCACAGGCCTCGCAGCGGCCTCCTTTGACGTTGAAGCTGAACTGCCCCACCTGATAGCCGCGGGCCTTGGCCTCCACCGTGGCGGCAAACACCTGGCGGATCGGATCGAAGGCACCGGTGTACGTGGCCGGGTTGGAGCGGGGCGTGCGGCCAATCGGCGATTGGTCGATCACGATCACCTTGTCGATCGCCTGGATGCCCTTCAGCTCCTCCAGACCCGTCGGGAAGGGCACCTTCATGCCCAGCTTGTGCTCCAGGGCCGGATGCAGAAGCTCATTCACGAGCGTGCTCTTGCCACTACCGCTCACCCCCGTCACGCACACCAGCCGGCCCAGCGGCACCTCCACATCGAAGCCGGAGAGGTTGTTGCGCCCGCAACCCACCAGGTTGAGCTTGCGACTGCTGCTGGTGCGTCGCTCGGCCGGCGTCGGGATCGAGCGGCGGCCGCTCAGGTAGGCGCCGGTGAGCGAATCCTCCGCGTCCAGCAGGTTCTGCAGCGACCCCTCCGCCACGATGTGGCCGCCGTGGACACCGGCGCCGGGGCCGATGTCCACCACGAAGTCGGCGGCGCGGATCGTGTCCTCGTCGTGCTCGACGACGATCAGCGTGTTGCCCAGATCGCGCAGCTTGATCAGCGTGCTCAGCAGCCGGTCGTTGTCGCGCTGGTGCAGACCGATGCTCGGCTCATCCAGCACGTAAAGCACGCCAGTAAGGCCGGCACCGATCTGGGTGGCCAGGCGGATGCGCTGGGCCTCGCCGCCCGAGAGGGTCATGGCGGGGCGATCCAGGCTCAGGTAGTCGAGCCCCACATCCAGGAGAAACTTCAGGCGCATGCGGATCTCGCGCAGCACCAGATCGCCGATCTGGATCTGGCGCGGTGTCAGCAGGGGCTCCGCCCCCTCGCTCTCACCCACCCCCATCAGCGCCTCGATGCGCCGCAGGCTCTCGCCCACGCTGCTGCCGGTGAGCTCGTGGATGCGATAGGGCCCCACCCGCACCGCCAGGGCCTCGGGCTTGAGCCGCAACCCCTGGCAGCTGGCACAGGGCACCAGCTCCAGGAACTTCTCCAGCTTCTGGCGCACCGACTCGCCGCTGGCATCGCGCAACTGGCGCTCCAGAATCGGCAGGATCCCCTCGAAGGGCCGCACGTAGCCGGCGCCCTTGCGGTAGCGGCTGTCGGCCTGGATCGCGATCGGCTCCTTGCTGCCGTTCAGCAGCACGTCGCGCTGGGCATCGGTGAGCTGGTTCCAGGGCAGCTTGATCTCGAAGCCGAAGGCCTCACCCACCGAATAGAGCAACGAGAAGTAGTAGGAGTTATCCTTCTCGGCCCAAGGCGCGATCGCGGCATACACCGGCAGCGAGGGATCGGGCACCACCCGCTCCACCGTGAACTTGCGCAGGTGGCCGATGCCGTGGCAGTCGGGGCAGGCGCCGTAGGGGCTGTTGAACGAAAACAGACGCGGTGAGAGTTCCTCCATCACGGCGCCGTGCACCGGACAGGCGAAGTTCTCCGAATAGAGCCGCTCCTGCTCCACCCCCTCCGGCAGCTCCTCACCCGCCTTGGGCACCACCTCCACCAGGGCCAGGCCGTCGCCGCGCTTGAGGGCCGTGCGCAGCGAATCGGTGAGCCGTTCCTGGATGCCCTCGCGGGCCACCAGCCGGTCCACCACCACCTCGATGCTGTGGGCGTGGTTCTTGTCGAGCTCGATGTTGTCGGCCAGCTCGCGCACCTCGCCGTTGATGCGCACCCGCGCAAAGCCCTCAGCCACCAGGCCGCCCAGCAGCTTCACGTGGGTGCCCTTCTTGCCGCGCACCAGCGGGGCCAGCAGCTGGTAGCGGGTGCCCTCCGGCAGCGCCAGGATCTGGTCCACCATCTCGTCGATCGACTGGGGCCGGATCGAGCGGTCGCACTCCGGGCAGTGGGGCTCGCCGGCGCGGCCGAACAGCAGGCGCAGGTAGTCCTGGATCTCCGTCACCGTGCCCACGGTGGAGCGGGGGTTGTGGCTGGTGGACTTCTGGTCAATCGAGATCGCCGGCGACAGCCCCTCGATCGCGTCCACATCAGGCTTGTCGACCTGCCCCAGGAACTGGCGCGCGTAGGCCGAGAGGCTCTCGACGTAGCGGCGCTGGCCCTCGGCAAAGATCGTGTCGAAGGCGAGCGAGCTCTTGCCGCTCCCGCTCACGCCGGTGAACACCACCAGGCGGTTGCGCGGGATCGTGAGATCGACGTTCTTGAGGTTGTGCTGGCGGGCGCCCCGCACCCGGATCACATCCTCCAGGGAGCCGCCGCTGAGGGCGCGGCTGCCATCGCGCTGGGCCGCCTTCTCGTGCAGGGTGAGGGGTGGGGGCGCTTCCGCCGGGCTCTGCGCCCTCGGCTGGCTCGCTTCGCTGCTGCTGGCCGTCCGTTTCGCTGCTGTGGCCTTAGGCCCGGAACCGGCGCTCGCGCGGGGCATCCAGCGTCTTCGAGAACAGTGGATTCTACGGGCGCTGGTTGGGGGGCCTGGGGTTGGAGCCGCGCCGGGCCGGGGCTGGGGGCCAGCACAGGGGCGAGGAGCCCCCGATCAGCCCGGGGCGATCTGTGGCTTCTGCCCCGGGGCCTGCAGCACCGCCACGCAATTCCGGCCGGAGGCCTTGGCGGCGTAGAGGCCGTGATCGGCCATCTGGATCAGGGCCTCCAGCGAGAGGTCGCCAGCGTCCATCGCCACCACACCGATGGACACGGTGATGCGCACCGGTGCGGTGGCCTCCGACTCCGCGGAACGGGGCAACACCGCCAGATCCTCCACAGTCCGCCGCACCCGCTCGGCCACCGCCACCGCAGGCTGATGGCCGGTTTGGGGCATCAGCACCACAAACTCCTCACCACCCCAGCGGGCGATGGTGTCGATTTCCCGCAGGGCTGCCTGGGCCGCCCCGCCGAAGGACCGCAGCACCAGATCGCCGGTGTCGTGGCCGTGCTGGTCGTTGATCTCCTTGAAGTGATCGAGATCCAGCAACATCAGGGCCAGGGGCGCTCCCGTGCGGTGGCTGCGGGCGATCTCGTAGGCGGCCAGCTCCTCGAAACGCCGCCGGTTCACCAGCCCCGTGAGCGAATCGGTGCTGGAGAGGCGCCAGAGCTCCTGGGCATGGCGATCGGCATCCACCTGGCGCAGTCGTGCCTGCAACTGGCTGTAGGCCAGAAGTCCGCAGGCCACAGCAGCCGCCAGGTAGAGGCCCCCGATCAGCAGCTGGCCCTGGGCGGAGGCCAACAGGGATCCGCGCTGCAGCTGGTCGGGTGGCACCCGCATCACCAGCATCCAGTCCAGGCTCACGGGCCGGACACCCCGACCGAGACCGGAGCCGGGAGCGGCGTTCAGATCCTGCTGGAGGGGATTGAGCGCCTGATACACGACCAGTCCCTGCGAATCCAGCAGCCGGCCGCTCGAGCCCTCGGCGAGCGGGGTGCGCAGCATCGGGAAGCGCTGGAGCAGGTTGAAGGGCTGTTGGCGAGAACCTCCCCGGGGTGGCGCACTGATCACCTGGCCCCGCGCATCGAGGATCCACCACTCGCTCTTCAGTTCCGGCACCTGCAGGATCTTGGCGATCCCCTCAAACGCGCCGTTGAGCTGGAGGTCGGCCCAGAGCTCAAAGCGCGGTCTGCCGGTGGCATCCAGCAGCGGGCGAGCCACAGGCAGCAGGGCCCGCGAGCCCTGCCAGATGGGGGGGAACACCACCAGCTGGCGCTGCTGCTGCTCACCGGCGGCGGGAGACAGCGGGGCGGCACGATGGCTCTTGACCGCGACCCTGGGGAACGAGGCCACGGGAGCGCCGTTCCGGTCCACGACGCTGATGGAGCGATAGCGGCCGTATTCGACCAGGAACCCCCCGAACAGCTGACCCGCGGCGCGCCAGTGAGCCTCGGTGGGCTGATCCACGGCCGTCCGCACCGGCGGCAACCGACTGATGATCCCCAGATCTCCAACCACCTCAAAAAACAGGCGTTGCAGGTCGCGGGAGGCCTCCCGCACCGCTGCCGTGGCCTGGACCTCAATGACGGCGGCCCGCTGCCGCTCGAAGGAGCCGAGCAGGACCGCCAGGGCGGCGGTGAGACCCACCGCACTGGCGGCCGCGAGCACCCCGAAACGCAGCAGCAGGAAACGCAGCGGAAGCTGGCGGGACAGGGGCGCCATCCGCCAGTTGTAGGACCCGGGGCCCAGCGACGCCGCCCAAGCGGCAACAGTGGTGGCTGCGGGGACGTGCATCTGTGGTGCAGGGCCATGCTCAGGCGCTGCGCTTCTCCAGCAGGCTCGCGGCATAGCTGCGGGCCTCGCCGGAGTCGCCACCCGCCAGTTCCGCCAGTTCCGCCTGGCGGGCCTGAGTGTCCCGCAGCTGGGACACCCGCGTGTGGGTGAGGCCGCCCACGACCTGCTTGGACACCCGGTAGTGGTGATCGGCCGCGGCGGCCACCAGGGGCTGGTGGGTGACGCAGAACACCTGGCGCCGCTGGGCCAGCCGCTGCAGCAGCTCCGCCATGGCCCCGCTCACCCGGCCACTCACGCCCGCATCGATCTCATCGAACAGCAGGGTCACGTGCGGATCCGCCGCGGCCAGGCAGGTTTTCAGGGCCAGCAGAAAGCGGCTCATCTCGCCGCCGGAGGCCACCTCCGCCAGGGGGGCCAGGGGCTGGCCGGGGTTCGCGGAGAACAGGAACTGCACCGCATCGGCCCCCTCCTCCCCAGCCGGCGTCGGCGCGATCGCCACGGCGAAGCGCACGTTGGCCAGCCCCATCGGCCGCAGGGCCGCCATCAGCTGCTGCTCCAGCTGGCTGGCGGCGCTGGCCCGCCGGACGCTGAGCTGCGCATTGGCCTGGTCCCGATCCGCCCGGGCGCCGCGCTCCGCCTGCTCCAGGGCCTCCAGCGAGGCCTCGGCCCCACCGGGGGCCAGCTGCTCACGCAGCTGGTCGCGAAGGGTGATCAGCCCCGCCAGATCCTGGTCGTGGCGGCGCTCGAGGGCCTTGAGCTGGGCAATCCGCTCCTGCAGCCCCGCCAGGCTCTCGGGGTCGCTCTCCAGCGAGGCGCCATAGCGGTCCAGGTCGCGGGCGAGATCCTGCAGCTGGGCCAGGCCGTCGCTGCAGCGGCTGCGCAGCTCCACCACGCCACCGTCGCAGAGCTCCATCTGGGCCAGCTCCTGCTCGCAGGCCGCCAGGTGATCGAGCACCGACGGCGCCTGGTCGGCCCCCTCCACCAGCCGCCCCAGCAGGGTGCTCACCCCCTCCTGCAGGCGCACGCCATGGGCCAGCCGGTCCTGCTCCTGCTGCAGCCGCGTGCGCTCGGCGGGGTCCTGCAGCTGGGCCGCTTCCAGGTCGTCGAGCAGCTGCTCCTGCCGCTCCCGCTCCCGCTGCAGCTGCTGCCAGTTGGCCCGGGCCGCCTCCAGGGCGGCGGCGGCCTGCTTCCAACCGCGGTAGGCGCGGACCACGGGCTCCAGTGACCGCTGCAGCTCCTCCCCAGCGAAGCGATCCAGCCAGCGGCGCTGCTGGCCGGGGCGGGCCAGCTGCTGGGTCTGGCCCTGCACGGTGAGATCAAGCAGCAGGGGCCGCAGCTCCTGGATCTGCGTGCGGCTCACCACGACCCCATTGAGGCGGTTGCGGCTGCTGAGGCGATCGTCGCTGCGGCGCCACTCGCGGCTGAGCAGCAGCTCCCCCTCCTCGGCCTCGAGCTGCTGCTGCGCCAGCCAGGTGCGCAGGGGCGGGCTGAGGCTGAAGCTGGCCTCGATCACCGCCCGCTCGGCCCGGGGCCGCAGCAGCCGGCCGCCGGCCGCGCCCTGGGCTCCGCCCAACAGGGCATCGAGGGCATCGAGCAGGATCGACTTGCCGGCTCCGGTCTCGCCGGTGAGCACCGTGAACCCGGCCTTGAAGTCGAGCTGGAGCCGCTCAATCAGGGCGATGTTCTCGAGGCGCAGACCCGTGAGCACGCCGGCCTCCGGAGTGGAACAGGTGTTCGCCCCGACCGTAGCGGCTTTGCGTTTCGTTTAGAAGGGGAATCAACCCAGTCCGGGCAACCGGCACAGCGCCATGGCCCGCGCGCAGTCCAGCAGCGCTCCCCAGCCGGCTCCCGCCGCCGAGGCCGCCGGCACGCCCGTCCACACCGCCGCCGAGGCCTGCCTCGAGGCGATGCAGGCGGCGGTGTTCGGCGAGCCGGTCGCCTCCCCTGCCGAGCCGGTCACCCACACCGAGCCAGCGGCGCCCAGCCAGGCGGCGGCGGCACCCGCAACCCCAGCCCACCGCGCCAGCGCCGCGGCCGCCGCGGAGCTCAGCGACTTCATCGAAGCCGCCGGTCTGCTCAGCTACGACCCGGCCGCCATCACCCGCATCTACGCCGGCCACCCCCAGCGCCTGATCCGCCGCCTCTGGCAGACCCTGGTGCCCATCGGCCTCTATCTGCTCGGGGTGGGCTTCGACTGGCTGACCGGCCGACTGGGCAGCAAGACCCACGCCCGGGCCCGGGCCAAGGAGGCCGCGGATCTGGTGGCCTCGCTCGGCCCCGCCTTCATCAAGGCCGGCCAGGCCCTCTCCACCCGGCCGGACATCGTGCCACCGTTGCTGCTGGAAGAGCTGGCCCAGCTCCAAGACCAGCTGCCCGGCTTCGATTCGGCCCTGGCGATGGCCTGCATCGAGGAGGACCTCGGCGCCCCGGTGGACGCGATCTACGCCGAACTGGAGCGCGAGCCGATCTCGGCGGCGTCCCTCGGGCAGGTGCACCGCGGCGTGCTCCACTCCGGCAAGCGGGTGGCCGTGAAGGTGCAGCGGCCTGGCCTGCGCGAGCAGATCACCCTCGATCTCTACATCGTCCGCAACCTCGCCGCCTGGCTCAACCGCAACGTTGGCCTGATCCGCAGCGATCTGGTGGCCCTGATCGACGAGTTGGGCAAGCGGGTGTTCGAGGAGATGGACTACTACAACGAGGCCGCCAACGCCGAAAAATTCGCCGCGCTGCACGCCCACAACCCGCGCATCGCCGTTCCCCGCATCTACCACCAGGCCACCAGCCGGCGGGTGCTCACGATGGAGTGGATCGACGGGGTGAAGCTCACCAACCTGGATGCCGTGCGGGCCCTCGGCATCGACCCCAACGACATGGTGACGGTGGGGGTGAACTGCAGCCTGCAGCAACTGCTGGAGCACGGCTTCTTCCATGCCGATCCCCACCCCGGCAACCTGCTGGCCCTACCCGATGGCCGTCTGGCCTACCTCGACTTCGGGATGATGAGCGAGGTGAACCGCGAGGCCCGCACCGGCCTGATCCAGGCGGTGGTGCACCTTGTGAACCGCAACTTCAGCAAGCTCTCGCGCGACTTCGTCAACCTCGGCTTCCTGGCCGAGGACGTGAACCTGGAACCGATCGTGCCGGCCTTCGAGGGGGTGTTCGGCCAGGCCCTGGAGATGGGCGTCAGCCGTATGGACTTCAAGGCGGTGACCGATGACCTCTCGGGCGTGATGTATCGGTTCCCCTTCCGGGTGCCGCCTTACTACGCCCTGATCATCCGCTCGCTGGTGACCCTGGAGGGCATCGCCCTGAGCGTGGATCCCGACTTCAAGATCCTCGGCGCCGCCTACCCCTACTTCGCCCGCCGGCTGATGGAAGACCCGGACCCCGAACTGCGCAACAGCCTCAAGGAGATGCTGTTCGACGGCGAGATCTTCCGCTGGCAGCGGCTCGACAACCTGATCAGCAGCGCCGCCAGCGGCAGCCAGCTCGATCTCGACGGCCTGCTGGATCAGGTGCTCGATTTCCTGTTCTCCCCCAAGGCGGGTCTGCTGCGCCAGCAGCTGGTGCAGGCCGTGGTGGATCAGCTCGATGCCCTGGGCTGGCAGACGGCCCTGCGCGTGGGCCAGCGGCTGCCCCAGCGGCTCCTACCACCGGGCCTGCGGGGCCGCGAACCAATCAGTGCCGGCGAGCTCGAACTGCTCTCGCTGGAGCCAATCCAACGGCTGGTGGAGATCCTGCGCCAGCTGCCGGGCTTCGAGCCCCAGCTGCTGCTCAGGCGGCTGCCGCGGCTGCTGCAGGAAACCGAACTGCGGCGCATGGGCCTGGATGTGGCCCGGGGGCTGGCCGAACGGGGTGTGGTGCGGCTGCTGCGGGATGTGCTGGTGGCCCCCCAGACCCGCCGGCGGGTGGAGCTTGCCGCGCGGCAAACCGCCCAGGCCTCCTGAACAACCGGCCTACAGTTCTGGCATCGATCCCAAGCCCCGTTCGCCCATGGCCATCGCCACCCTGCGGGGCCGCCTCAGCGCCAGCGCCGCCGCCGCCACCCTTGGACTGGGGTTGATCGGTGCAAGCCCCGCTGCCCTGGCGGCCGAGCAGCTGGTGTTCGTGAGTGGCGCCTTCCGTCGCTCGATTCCGGTGGCGGACATGGAGCATCTGGCCCAGACCGGCCAGGCCCGTGGCCTGCTGGCGGATGTGATGGTCTTCAGCAAGCAGAAGCCGGCGGAGGTATCCAAGCTGCTCAACCAGCCGCTCACCCTGCCGCTGGTGCTCACCAGCCGGCTGCTCAGCACCCGGATCGGCGAGGCGATCCTGGCGCGGGTGGCCACGATCGTGTACCCGCTCAAGGCGAGCTCGGCGGGGGTGCCCGCCCTCAAGGCCGGCGTGATCAACGGCCTGGTGAGCGGCAACGGCAGCCTCACAGCGGTGGGCTTCCTCAAGGCCTACCCGAACGATGAGATGGAGATCAGCATCCCGGCGTTACTCCAGATCATGAGCAAGGCGAGTTCAATCAGCGAGCTTGTGAAGTTCTTCTCGGACTCTCCCCTGGATGGCCTGCGGGGCGAGGAGGGCCAGAAGCCGGCGAAAAACGCCTCCTGAACAGGGTTCTGGCCCGGGCCGTAGATTCGAGCCCAGCCCCCCCTTGCCGCCCGTGCCCCTGCTGTCCTCCCTGCGCCGGCGCCTGGGACCCAAGCCCTCCATGCAGGACTGGCCGGGCCTGATCGAGGGCTACCGGCGCTGGTTGCCGGTGTCGGAAAAAACGCCGGTGATCACCCTGCGCGAGGGGGCCACGCCGCTGATTCCCGCCCCGGTGATCGCGGAGCGCATCGGCAAGGGCGTGAAGGTGTATCTCAAATACGACGGCCTCAACCCCACCGGCTCCTTCAAGGACCGGGGCATGACCATGGCCATCAGCAAGGCCAAGGAGGCCGGCTCCGAAGCGGTGATCTGCGCCAGCACCGGCAATACATCCGCCGCCGCCGCCGCCTATGCCCGCCGCGGCGGCATGCGTGCCTTCGTGCTGATCCCCGATGGCTATGTAGCCCAGGGCAAGCTGGCCCAGGCCCTGCTCTACGGCGCCGAGGTGCTAGCGGTGAAGGGCAACTTCGACCGGGCCCTGGCCATCGTGCGCGAGGTGGCCGATCAGTATCCGGTCACCCTGGTGAACTCACTCAACCCCTACCGTCTGCAGGGCCAGAAGACGGCCGCCTTCGAGGTGGTGGATGCCCTGGGCGAAGCTCCCGACTGGCTGTGCATCCCCGTGGGCAACGCCGGCAACATCAGTGCCTACTGGATGGGTTTCAACGAGTACAGGGCCGCCGGCCACAGCCGCAAGCTGCCGCGGATGATGGGGTTCCAGGCCGCCGGCGCCGCGCCCCTGGTGCTGGGCCACACCGTGGAGCAGCCGGACACGATCGCCACGGCGATCCGCATCGGCAACCCGGTGAACAAGGAGAATGCCCTCAAGGCCCGCGCCGAGAGCAACGGCGGCTTCATGGCCGTGACCGACGCCGAGATCATCGAGGCCTACAAGCTGCTGGGCGCCGGCGAGGGGGTGTTCTGCGAGCCCGCCAGCGCCGCTTCAGTGGCGGGCCTGATCAAGCGGCGCGAGGAGGTGCCCTCCGGCGCCACGGTGGTGTGCGTGCTCACCGGCAACGGCCTCAAGGACCCCACCACCGCCATCGAGCACAACGACTCCAAGTTCCACACCGGCCTGGATCCCGACACGGCCACCGTGGCCCAGGTGATGGGCTTCTGAACTGAGCCGACCAGGGCGGTCGTGAGCCAGGCCTGAACCAGTCCAGCTCCCGGACCGATCGCACCTCCCCGATCCCCCGCAGCCCCGTGGTGCCCCGGCACTGCGGGGCTTTGTGATGGGCGCCCAGAGCGGGTCCCGTGCCGCAATGACCGCCCACAGCCTCGCCCGGTTCAACCGCACACCTCCCAGCGCAGCCCTGAACCGAGCCGATCCGCAACGAACCAACCACAACCACCCGCCTTTCCCCAACCAGTTGAGAAAGCGCCTGTCCGCAAGCTGGGGAAAACCGGCGGAGGGCCTTGGGGGAAGCGGACGACTGCGTGGCGGCAAAACCTGGACGACTTTTCCCCAGGGCCGGGAAACGGTGGAAATCGCAGGGCACTCCCGGAACTCAAAACCAGATTCCCCAGCCTGGGGGAAGTGAATCTCCTGTGATAGCAAAGGGTTTGGAGCGTTCTTCTGGTTTTCCGCAGTCCCTACGGCTGCTGGGTTGTCTTCTTTTCTTGGAAGATTTCAATCCGTTGGACAGTCGGGCAGTAGGTCGCGGGGATCCGGCCCACCAGGCCCGTTGCGGATCGGGACGCCTTGTGGAACCGTGGAGGGCCCCCATGCCGCGCCATGAAGCTGGTCTGCTCCCAGGCCGAACTCAATGCCAGCCTTCAGCTGGTGAGCCGGGCCGTGGCGGGCCGCCCCACCCATCCGGTTCTGGCCAACGTGCTGCTCACCGCCGATGCCGGCACCGGCCGTCTGAGTCTCACGGGGTTTGACCTGAGCCTCGGCATCCAGACGAGCCTGCCCGCCTCAGTGCAGAGCAGTGGCGCCATTACCCTGCCGGCCCGGCTGTTCGGCGAGATCGTGGCGCGTCTCTCCGCCGATAGCCCGATCACCCTCAGCTGCGAGGAGGGCAGCGAGCAGGTGGAACTCACCAGCCAGTCGGGCAGCTACCAGATGCGGGGCATGCCCGCCGACGACTTCCCCGAGCTGCCCCTGGTGCAGAGCGGCACCCCGATCCGCCTTGATCCCGAGGTCTTGGTCAAGGGCCTGCGGGCCACCCTGTTCGCCAGCAGCAGCGACGAGGCCAAGCAGCTGCTCACCGGCGTGCATCTGGGCCTCGATGAGCAGGGGCTGGAGTGCGCCGCCACCGATGGCCACCGCCTGGCCGTGCTGCGCCTCGAGAACACCACCCCCGGCACGGGCCTGATGGATGTGACGGTGCCGGCCCGCTCGCTGCGGGAGCTGGAGCGGCTGCTCTCGGCCCGCGGTGGCGGCGATCCGGTGAGCCTGTTCTGCGACCGGGGCCAGGTGGTGTTCCTCTGGGCCGACCAGGTGCTCACCAGCCGCAGCCTCGATGGCACCTATCCCAACTACCGGCAGCTGATTCCGGAGAGCTTCGCCCGCTCGCTGGTGGTGGACCGCCGCGCCCTGGTATCGGCCCTGGAGCGGGTGGCGGTGCTGGCCGATCAGCACAACAACGTGGTGAAGATCACCAGCGATCCGGTGGCGGGCCAGCTGCAGATCAGCGCCGACGCCCAGGACGTGGGCAGCGGCTCGGAGGCCGTGGCCGCCGAGGTGAGCGGCGATGCGATCCAGATCGCCTTCAACGTGCGCTACGTGCTCGAGGGCCTCAAGGCCATCGCCGCCGAGCGGGTGGAGCTGCGCTGCAACGCCCCCACCACCCCCGTGGTGCTCTCCCCCCAGGACGACGGCGGCTTCACCTATCTGGTGATGCCGGTGCAGATCCGCAGCTGAGCCGGTGCCCCTGCCAGAACAGCTGCTGCTGAGCGACCTGCTGCGCCGCCACGTGCGCGACGCCCAGGGTCTGGATCACGGCGCCGGCGTGATCGCCTGGATGCACCCTCCGGTGCACCGGCTGCTGGGCTGGATCAGCAAGCCCTCGGCCTTTGGCGATAGGCGCCTGGCCTGGCGGCTCAACCAGTTGCGGGGGCTGGCGGAACTGGAGCTGTTCGTGGAGGGCGAGCCCGCGATCACCGACCTGATGACGGTGGAGCGCCTGCCGACCCTGATCGAGGCGGCCCTGGTGGGCCGAGGCGGCGCCGTGCTCGGCAGCGTGGCCGATGCCGCCGTGGAGTTGCGCAGCGGCCGGATCCGCCACTACCTCGTGTCCCGCAGTGATCCCCGCCTGCCGGGCAGCAGCCGCTGGCGTCTGGCACCCGATCGCATCGTGGATCAGCAGCCCGGCCAGGTGATCACTGCCCTGCAGGGTCTCGACGACCTGCCCCTGGCCCGCGCCAGTGTGCGCCAGCAGTTCCTGCGCCGCTCCCGCCGCTGGCGGGACCAGGTGCAGGAGGAGACCGGCAAGCTGCGGGAGCAGTTCCAGCAGGCGGGCGATCGTTTCGAAGAGCGCCTGGAGGGCTGGCTGGAGGAGCCCCCCTGGGATGAGGGCGTCCAGGGGCCTGGCTGGGAGGAACGCGAGCCGGAGCGGGAGTTCGACCCGGAACCGGAGCCGCGGCGCCGGTCGGTATCGGGTGGCGATGCACAGGGGAACTGGCCGGCCCCCGAGCGTGAGCCGGAGTGGCGCCGCGAAGGTCCCCCGGCCGAGGCCTGGGATGGCGATGACTGGGGCCAGGAGGAGCCCGAACCTGAGGTCGAGGCGTGGGATCGCTCCTCCGATCCACCTGATGGCATTGAACCCCGCCGCTCCCGCTACGGCGGCGCCTTCCGTGATGGGCCGCCGCCCGCCACCCCCGACGACGACCCCTGGGTCTGAGGGAAGCTCCCGAACCTCCGGGCCCTGGTCACTGCAGATCTGGACTGCAGATCTGGACAGCCTGTACCCAGGCGCGCAGAGCGGTCGCCGGGGGCCGAGGCCCTACCCGCCCCGGTGAGTCGCTCGGCGAGACTGGAGACCTCCTGCCCAGCTCCCTGTGGTCGTAGCCCCACCCGAGTACTCCGTTCCTGAGGCCCTCAAGAAGGAGAACCTGCGCCAGGCCGACTACGACGAGATCTGCCGCCGCCTCGGCCGTGCCCCCAATCGCGCGGAGCTGGGCATGTTCGGGGTGATGTGGTCGGAGCACTGCTGCTACCGCAACTCCCGGCCATTGCTGCAGGGCTTCCCCACCACGGGCCCACGCATCCTGGTGGGCCCTGGCGAGAACGCCGGCGTGGTGGACCTGGGCGAGGGCCAGCGGCTGGCCTTCAAGATCGAGAGCCACAACCACCCCTCGGCGGTGGAGCCGTTCCAGGGGGCGGCCACGGGCGTGGGCGGCATCCTGCGCGACATCTTCACCATGGGCGCCCGGCCGATCGCCCTGCTCAACGCCCTGCGCTTTGGCCCGCTGGAGGACGAGCGCAATGTGGGCCTGATGGAGGGGGTGGTGGCGGGCATCGCCCACTACGGCAACTGTGTGGGCGTACCCACCGTGGGCGGTGAGGTGGCCTTCGACCCCAGCTATTCCGGCAACCCGCTGGTCAACGCCATGGCCCTGGGCCTGATGGAGACCGAGGCGATCGTCTGCTCGGGGGCCGAGGGTGTGGGCAATCCGGTGGTGTATGTGGGCAGCACCACCGGCCGCGACGGCATGGGCGGCGCCAGCTTCGCCTCGGCCGAGCTCACCGACGCCTCCCTCGATGACCGTCCCGCCGTGCAGGTGGGTGATCCCTTCCTGGAGAAGGGGCTGATCGAGGCCTGCCTCGATGCCTTCAAGAGTGGCGATGTGGTGGCCGCCCAGGACATGGGCGCCGCCGGCCTCACCTGCAGCTGCTCGGAGATGGCCGCCAAGGGAGGCCTCGGCATCGAGCTGGACCTCGACAAGGTGCCCGCCCGCGAGGCCGGCATGACCCCTTACGAGTTCCTGCTCTCGGAATCCCAGGAGCGGATGCTCTTTGTGGTGAAGCCCGGCCGCGAGCAGGCGCTGATGGAGCGCTTCACCCGCTGGGGCCTCCAGGCGGCGGTGGTGGGCCGCGTGCTGCAGGAGAACGTGGTGCGCGTGCTGCAGAACGGTGCCGTGGCCGCCGAGGTGCCCGCCAGCGCCCTCGCCGACGACACGCCGATCAACCGGCATGAGCTGCTCAGCGAGCCCCCGGCCGAGATTCAGGCCCACTGGCGCTGGCATGAGGCCGAACTGCCGGAGGCCAGCACCGCCGGCATCACGCCGGCGGCCGGCAGCTTCGCGGGCCAGCACCTCGGTTGGGGCCAGGTGCTCCGCGCCCTGCTCGACGACCCCACCATCGCCTCCAAGCGCTGGGTGTTCCGCCAGTACGACCACCAGGTGCAGGCCAACACCGTGCTCCCCCCCGGCGGTGGCGATGCGGCTGTGGTGCGGTTGCGGCCCCAGCTGGGCCAGGGTTCCCTGCAGGCCGCGACCCGTGGGGTGGCGGCGGTGGTCGACTGCCCCAACCGCTGGGTGGCCCTCGATCCCGAGCGCGGCAGCATGGCGGCCGTGGCGGAGGCCGCCCGCAACCTCAGCTGTGTCGGTGCCGAGCCCCTGGCCGTCACCGACAACCTCAACTTCCCCTCGCCCGAAACCCCCACCGGCTACTGGCAGCTGGCCCTGGCCTGCCGCGGCCTCTCGGCCGCCTGCAGCGCCCTCGACACCCCCGTCACCGGTGGCAACGTCTCCCTCTACAACGAGACCCGCCTGCCCGACGGAACGCTGCAGCCGATCCACCCCACCCCTGTGGTGGGCATGGTGGGCCTGGTCCACGACCTCAGCCAGGTGCGGGGCCTGGCCTGGCGTGATGCCGGGGACCTGATCTGGCTGCTGGGCACACCCCTGGAAACGGGCTCCGCTCCCGCAGGGGCTCATGCCTCCGCCACCGATGCATCGGATCCCCGCGTGGGCCTGGCCGGCAGCAGCTACCTGGAGCGCCTGCATGGCGCTGTGACCGGTCGTCCGCCGGAGATCGATCTGGCCCTGGAGAAGACCGTGCAGGCCTTCCTGCGCCAGGCCATCGCCACCGGCCTGGTGGCCTCCGCCCATGACCTCAGCGACGGTGGCCTGGCGGTCGCCGCGGCCGAGGCCAGCATCGCCTCGGGCCTGGGGGCCCACCTGGAGCTGCCGGCCAGCACGGCGCGCCTGGATCGGCTGCTGTTCGCCGAGGGTGGCGCCCGCATCCTGGTGAGCATCCCGCCGGCCCAGACCGCCGCCTGGCAGCAGGCCCTGGATCAGGCCGCGGCGGCCGGCAGCCCGGTGCCGGCCCAGTGCCTGGGGGTGGTGGAAGCCGACCCGGAACTCTCGATCACCCAGGCGGGCTCTCTGCTGTTGCGGGAAGGGCTGGAGCCCCTGTGCCAGGCCTTCGAGCAGGCCATTCCCCGCCGCATCGGCGCCGCCGTGCCCCCGACCCACTGAGGCACAATGACGAAGCGAACCTAAAGGTGGGATGGCCCGTGCCGATCGACCAGCCTGACCAGCCCGCCCAGGTCCCGTCCGCTGCAAAGGCAGCCAGCCCCACGGCCAGTCCGGAGCGCCCCGACAAACCCGAGGAGGCCTGCGGCGTCTTCGCTGTTCTGGCGCCGGATCAGCCGGTGGCGAACCTCACCTACTTCGGCCTCTACGCCCTGCAGCACCGTGGCCAGGAGTCGGCGGGGATCGCCGTCTTCGACGACGGCCAGGTGCGCCTTCACAAGGACATGGGCCTGGTGAGTCAGGTGTTCGACCAGGACGTGCTGGAGCGCATGCCCGGCAGCCTGGCCATCGGCCATAACCGCTATTCCACCACCGGCAGCAGCCGCGCCTGCAATGCCCAGCCCGTGGTGCTGATGACCCGCCAGGGCCCCTTTGCCCTGGCCCACAACGGCAACCTGGTGAACGCCGGCGAACTGCGCGAGGCCATCGCCGCCGACACTCCCGAAGCCGAGTTCACCTCCACCACCGACTCCGAGCTGATCGCCTTCGCGCTGCAGCACGCCGTGAATGGGGGGCTCGACTGGGATGCCGCGATCCGTGAGGCAGCCGGCCGCTGCCGCGGTGCCTTCAGCCTGGTGATCGGCACCCCTGAGGGCCTCTATGCCCTGCGGGACGGCCACGGCATCCGGCCCCTGGTGTTCGGCCACATGGGCGAGCAGGCCGAGGCCCAGTGGGTGGCCAGCAGCGAGACCTGCGGCCTCGACATCATCGGCGCCAGCTACGACGGTGATGTGAACCCCGGCGAACTCATCCACTTCCGCCAGGGCGATCCCACCCCCCACCGCGAGCAGTGGTGCAGCGAACCCGCCAAGTTGTGCGTGTTCGAGATGATCTACTTCGCCCGGCCAGACAGCCGCTTCTTCGGCGAGTCGCTCTACAGCTACCGGGTGCGGATCGGTGAGGCCCTGGCCCGCGAAACCCCCGTGGAGGCCGACATCGTGATCGGCGTGCCCGATTCCGGCATCCCGGCGGCCATCGGCTACTCCCAGCTCAGCGGCATCCCCTTCGGCGATGGCCTGATCAAGAACCGCTACGTGGGCCGTACCTTCATCCAGCCCACCCAGGCCATGCGCGAGGCGGGCATCCGCGTGAAGCTCAATCCGCTTCCGGATGTGCTGGCCGGCAAGCGGGTGGTGGTGATCGATGATTCAATCGTGCGCGGCACCACCAGCCGCAAGCTGGTGGCGGCCCTGCGCGAGGCCGGTGCCACCGAGGTGCACATGCGGATCAGTTCGCCGCCCGTCACCCACCCCTGCTTCTACGGCATCGACACCGACACCCAGGACCAGCTGATCGCTGCCCGGCTCACCCTTGAGGAGATTGCCGCTCACCTGGGCGTCGATTCGCTGGCCTACCTGAGCAAGCAGGGAATGGTGGAGGCCGCCCAGGCCAATGCCAGCCACTTCTGCACGGCCTGCTTCGACGGTGCCTATCCGATCGCCATGGAGGAATCGCTGCGCAACAGCAAGCTGATGCTGGAGCCGGCAGGTATTGCCGCCACGGTCTGATTGACCCGGCTCTGATCCAGGCGGTCGGAGTCGCAGGCTGGCGGCCCGCCCTCAGACCGCCTGGATCAGGGGCACCAGTTCCTTCACCGTGTCCGTGGCCTTGAGGGCAAGCAGCTGGCCGGTGCCCGTGGCGTCCTCGGCCGGGAGCTGATCGCTCGCCAGGCGCATGCTGCGGCCATCGCCGAGCACGGCCCCCAGTACAGCCGCCTCGCCGCCCTGCAGGTCAACCAGGGCATCGCCGCGCTCCCGGAAGCGCAGGCCGATCTGGCCCAGGTCGCCCCGTTCGCAGGGCCGCAGGCCCGCGATCGCCAGGCGCTTGAGCTGGCCCAGGCGGCTGGCCAGCAGCACGCTGGCGCCCTCGCCGGCGCAGGCGGCCCCCACCACGGCCTCCCCCGGCAGCAGCCGCATCAGCATCGGTCCCTGGGCGGTGCGGCCCATCACCGGCAGGTTGGCCTCGGTGACCTCCAGGCGCAGCATCCGGCCGGTGCTGCTGGCCACCACCAGCTCCTCACCGTCCCGGCAGACCACCACCCGCCGCAGATTCACGCCCTCCTTGAGCTTGAGCACGGTGGCGGCCCGGCCCGAGAGCTCTTGAAACTCCTCCAGGGGCAGCCGCTTGAAACGCCCATCGCTGCTGAGCAGGCCCAGGCTCACATCTGACGCAGCCCCACTGCCACCCGAGCCGGCCCCCGGCAGGGGCAGAACCTGCACCACTGGATCGCCGCTGATGCCATCGGGCAGGAACTTCTCCAGATGGCCCGGCTGCTGGCCGGCGAATTCCCAGCGCAACAGCGCCACCCGGCCGCTGGCGGTGAAGGCCAGCAGCGCCGGCTGTTGAGCCACCGGCAGGATCAGTCGCGCCGGCGACGGATGCTCGCCCGCGTCGGCGGCCTCCTCCAGGTGCAGCCGCCCGAGCAGCTGCGGCCCCACGATCTTCACGGCGCCATCGGCCTGGATCAGCAGGCGGCCGTCGCTGGCCAGTCCCTCCAGGGCCCGCCGGCGCTGCAGTTCGGCGTTGGGGCGCACGGCCGCGCTGCGCTGGGCCACCAGCTCGTCGCCGCCCTGCACCAGCCGGGTGCGGCGAGGCGTGGCGTAGCGCTTCTTGAGGGCCTTGAGTTCCCCCACCATCGCGTCCAGCAGCGCCGGCCGCTCCTCCAGCAGGTGACGCAGTTGACCCCGCTCCAGCCGCAGGTCATCAGCCTCCTTGCGCAGGCTCTCCTGCTCCAGGCCGGTGAGGCGACGGAGCGGCATGGCCAGCACGGCATCGGCCTGGCGCTCGCTCAGATCCAGGTGCACCTGCAGGCTGGCCCGGGCGGCGCTGGCGTCGGGGGCGGCGGTGATCATGTCGATCACCTGGCGCAGGGAGCCCAGGGCCTTGGTCAGGCCCTCCACCACCTCCAGCCGGTCCTCGGCCCGCTTGAGGGCGTGGCGGGTGCGGCGGATGATCGTCAGTTCCCTGTACTCCAGGAACTGCAGCAGCAGCTCCCGCAGGCTCAGCTGCACCGGCTTGCCGTGCACCAGGGCCAGCAGGATCGCGCCGTAGTTGCTCTGCAGGGCAGTGCGGCGCTGCAGTTCCGCCAGCACCTTCTCGGGGTCGGCGTCGCGGCGCAGTTCCACCACCACCCGCATGCCCTCTCGATCCGACTCGTCGCGGATGTCGGCGATGCCGGTGATCTTGCCGTCGTTCACCTGCTCCGCCAGCTTCTCGATCCAGCCCGCCTTGCTGAGCTGGTAGGGCAGCTCGGTGATCACCACGGCGCCGCGGCGGTGGCGGCCCTTGCCTGGCTGCACCTCCTCAATGTGGGCCACGCCCCGCATTGGAATGCTGCCCCGGCCGCCCAGGTAGGTGTCGCGCAGGCCACTGCCGAGCAGCACCTCGCCGCCGGTGGGGAAGTCCGGGCCGGGCACCAGCTCCAGCAGCTTCTCGTTGCTCAGCTCGGGCTTGCGGATCAGGGCGATCAGGGCATCCACCACTTCGCCCAGGTTGTGGGGCGGGATGTTGGTGGCCATCCCCACGGCGATCCCGGTGCAGCCGTTCAGCAGCAGGAAGGGCAGCTGGGCCGGCAGCACCGTGGGCTCCTGCTGGGAGCCATCGAAGTTGGGGGCGAAGTCAACGGTGTCGGCGCCGATCTCATCCAGCATCGCCGTGTGGGCGATCGGCGCCAGCCGCGTCTCCGTGTAGCGCATGGCCGCCGGCGGATCGTCGTCCACCGAGCCGAAGTTGCCGTGGCCGTCCAGCAGGGGGTGGCGGCTGGAGAAGGTCTGCACCAGCCGCACCAGGGCGTCGTACACGGCCTGATCGCCGTGGGGGTGGTACTTGCCGAGCACGTCGCCCACAACGCGGGCGCACTTGCGGTAGGGCCGATCCGGGGTGAGCCCCAGCTCGTGCATCGCGAACAGGATGCGCCGCTGCACCGGCTTGAGGCCGTCGCGCACGTCGGGCAGGGCCCGGCCCACGATCACGCTCATGGCGTACTCGAGGTACGACCGCTGCATCTCCTGGTGCAGGGCGATCGGTTCGATCGACTTGCCGATCGATTCCTCGGGGCGCTCCTCGGCCATCCGGTGCTGGGCTCTGGGGGCGGAACGTGGCGCTCAGCCTACAGATCCTGTCCAGGCCAACCCGGTGACGGCGGCGCTGCTCGAGTCCGCTGGGCTAGGAGCCCTCGTCGTCATTGCTGCTGGCCCCGGCGTTGGCCTGGGCCCGCTCCACCGCCGTCTTCAGTTCGGCGCGGCCCAGCAGGGTGCGGGTGGCCGAGCGCAGCCGATCGCCCCACAGCTGTTCCTTTTGGTAGCTATCGAGCACGTAGTTGGGCTCCGCCGCCAGGGCGGTGTTGGCCAGCTCGATCGCCTCCGGACTGCCGGACTTGCTGGCATTGAGGGCGGCGGCCAGGGCCAGCCTGGGCTCGGCCGCATCGGCCTTGATCGCCAGAACCCGCCGCCAGCGCTGGATGGCCTCGCTCTCCTTGCCCTGCTCGAACAGCACCAGCGCCTGGTTGTTGATCGACTCCCAGAAGTCCTTGCGCAGGGTGGCTGCCCGTTCGAAGGCCTCCAGTGCGGCGGTGCGGTTGCCCATCAGGATCTGGGCGTTGCCGAGGTCGAAGTAGCCGCTGGCGTTCTTCGGGTCGAGCTTGAGGCCCTGGCGGATCAGTCCGCTGGCCTCCTTGGGTTTGCCGTCCCGCAGGGCCAGGGAGCCCTCGGCAAACCAGATGCCCGGGTTCTTGGGATCCAGCTGCTTGGCCCGGGCCAGCGCCACGCCCGCCTTCTGGATCTGGTTGCTGCGCAGCTGGGATTCGGCCAGCAGCACCCAGCCGCGGGGATCCTGGGGCAGCAGCTGCACGGTCAGGGCCGCCAGCCGGGCGGCATCTTCCGCCTGGCCCAGCCTCAAGAGCCGGGCGGCCGCCTGGGCGATGCCCAGCCCCGCGGCCTCCAGGTCCCGGTTGCCGGGCACCAGCACGTAGGGCACCAGGGCCTGGGCGGGCCGCGGGACCGCCAGCAGCGCCCCAATCACCAGGGGGGCCGCCGCCAGGGACCTCAACCAACGCGGTGCCATCGCGGCCGTTCGTTCCAGCTCCCAGCCTAGGGAGCCTCCGCCGGGCCGTCCCTGGGCTGTGGGCCAGCGCTGGCCGCGCCCTGGGCCGCGGCGATGTTGCGGCGCCACATCCAGGGTTTGATCCGGCGCAGGGCCGAGGCCCGCAGCATCTCGTCCCAGTCGGCGTCGCTCCAGGCCAGCGCCTGTTCGGGCCTGAGGTCCAGCCACCAGGGCCGTGGCTGCACGTCCGGGTCGGTGCTGCTGGCCAGGGCCTGCTGGTTCCAGGGGCACACGTCCTGGCAGATGTCGCAGCCGGCCACCCAGGGCCCCAGGGCGGCCGCGATCGCCGGCGGCAGCGCCGGCTCGCGGTTCTCGATCGTGTGGAAGGCCAGGCAGCGGCGGGCATCCACCACGAAAGGCTCGGCGATGGCGCCGGTGGGGCAGGCGTCCAGGCAGGCGCTGCAGGCGCCGCAGTGGGGCGTGGCCGGCGCGTCGGCCGCCAGCTCCTGGCTGGTGAGCAGGTGGCCGAGCAGCAGCCAGGAGCCGCGCTCGCGGTGGATCAGGTTGCCGTGCTTGCCGATCCAACCCAGGCCCGCCTCCTCCGCCCAGGCCTTGTCCAGCAGCGGGGCGCTGTCCACGCAGGCCCGCCAGCGCACCCCCGGCACCTGGTGCTCCAGCCAGCGGCCCAGCTGGCGCAGGCGGCCGTCGATCACCCGGTGGTAGTCGCGCCCCCAGCCGTAGCGGGCCACCGCCAGGCTGCCCGGCGCCCGTTCGGCGGCCACGTAATAGGAGAGGCCCACGGCCACCAGGCTGCGCACCCCCGGCAGCAGCTGCTCCACCTGGCGGCGGCGCGGGTCCGCCATCCAGGCCATGTCGGCCTGGTGGCCCGCCGCCAGCCAGCGCTCCAGGGCGGCCGTGCGCAGGGCCAGCCGCGGGCCGCCGGGCACCGCGGCGATGCCCACCGGATCGAAGCCCAGCCGCGCCGCCTCTTGCCGGATTGCTTCCGCGAGTTGGGCAGGTCCGGCGGCCACCCGTACAGTTGCGCGATTGCGCCATCCTGCTGTGACCACCGCCCCCACCGGCCGATTCGGCACTCTGTCGCGCTGGCTGGGCCTCACCCTGGTGGTGCTTCTGGCCCTGCAGCTGCTGGCGGTGCTGGCCGTCAATGGCTGGGGCGAGGAGGCCTTCCGCCAGCTGCTGGTGGAGCGGCTGGTGACCCAGGCTCCGATGGCGCTGGTGGGACTGCTGCTGGTGCTGGTCGGCGCCCGCCTCGACGAGCCCAAGGCCGGTCGCACGCCCCTGAAATGGGTGGTGGCGGTGATCGGCGCCGTGCTGGCCCTGGCCCTGCTGGCGGCGATTCCGGTTTCGATCAGCGGTGACACCGCCATCAGCCTCAAGGCCGACCAGGCCCTGCAGGCCCAGAAGGGCCAGGTGGCGATGGCCCGGGCCCAGCTCAGCAACCCCCAGGTGCTGGAGCAGGTGATCGCCCAGGGTGAGCAGACCGGCCAGATTCCTCCCAATGCCTCCGAAGAGGAGAAGCGGAAGGCAGCCACCGCCTTCATGGAGCGCCAGCTCGGCCAGGCCGACCAGCAGATCCAGCAGGCCGAGCGGGCCCGCGATCTGGCCACCAACCAGCGCCGCATCGGTGGCACCGGCACCGCCGTGGTGCTGGCCATCGCCTTCACCCTGGTGACCCTGGCGGCGCTGCTCTGAATCCGGACGCGCCGCGGGTCGGCACCGACGGCTGGCTAAGTTGCGAGGTGGTTTCTGCAGACCGGAGAGCCGGGCCCCCCGTTGGTGCAATCCAGTCCCAGACCTGACCAGCCGCTGGGCGACCGGCTCCAGCAGGACCTCAAGAACGACCTGATCGCCGGCCTGCTGGTGGTGATCCCGCTGGCCACCACCATCTGGCTGGCCACCACGGTGAGCCGCTTCGTGCTGGCGTTCCTCACTTCGGTTCCCAAGCAGTTCAACCCGTTCAACACCCTCAATCCGCTCCTCCAGGAGCTGATCAACCTGGGGGTGGGTCTGCTGGTGCCGCTGCTGGCGATCCTGCTGATCGGCCTGATGGCCCGCAACATCGTGGGCCGCTGGCTGCTGGAGTTCGGCGAGGGCACGCTGCAGCGCATCCCCCTGGCCGGGTCCGTCTACAAGACCCTCAAGCAGCTGCTGGAAACGGTGCTGCGCGACAACTCCACCCGCTTCCGCCGGGTGGTGCTGGTGGAGTACCCCCGCGAGGGCCTCTTTGCCCTCGGTTTCGTCACGGGTGTCCTGGGCAGCTCCATCGCCGGCGGCTTCGACCAGCCGATGCTGAGCGTGTTCATCCCCACGGCGCCCAACCCCACCACCGGCTGGTACGCGGTGGTGCCCGAGACGTCGGTTCGGGACCTGGACATCTCGGTGGAGGATGCCTTCCGCACGATCATCTCCGCCGGCATCGTCAACCCCGACGAGCGCGAAGCTCCCTCCAGCCGCAGCTTCTCCAGCCTGCTGGCCCAGCTGCGGGCGCCGGCCTATTCCTCGATTCCCCCCAACAAGGCCTGATGCAGAGCCGCTCCATCGCCCGTGAACTGGCCCTGCTGCTGCTTGGCCAGATCAGCGACCGCCAGCCCGCCGCCGACACCGGCCTCGATGCCCTGCTGCAGCAGGCCCAGGCCACCCTCAGCCAACACGTGCGTGAGGCCCTCGACCAGGCCGCGTCCGACCTGCAGGCCGCCCAGCAGCAGCTGCTCGACAGCGAGCTGCAGGAGGAGGGCGCCGAGCAGCTGCCGCGGGTGCGCCAGCACCTGCAGGAGGGCCTGGCCCATGCCGAGCAGGGCCTCAACCGCCTCTCGGCCAGCCTGGAGCTGCCGCGGCTGCTGATGCTCGCCGACCAGGACGAGGTGCGCCGCGGCGCCCTGGATCGTGCCCGCGCCGTGCTCCGTCAGCGCGAGGCCCTGGATGCCCGCCTCGACGGCGTGATGGAGGGCTGGCGCCTCACCCGTCTGCCCCGCATCGACCGCGACATCCTGCGCCTGGCCGCCATCGACATCGAGGAGTTCCGGACCCCGCCGGCGGTGGCCTGCAACGAGGCGGTGGAACTGGCCAACCGCTACAGCGACGAGCAGGGCCGGCGCATGATCAACGGCGTCCTGCGCCGCTTCACCAGCGCCGCCAGCTGAGGGTCGCCATGGTGTTCGACTGGTTCAAACGCAAGCTGGCCCCCGAGAGCCAGCCGGATCCCCAGCCGGAACCAGCTGCGCAGCCGCCGGCCGCTGAGGAGGCGTCCGCCGGCTTGGCCCCCGCGCCTGCCGAGCCGGACCAGCCCTCCGAGCCG
Organism: Vulcanococcus limneticus LL; assembly: GCF_002252705.1. Lineage (GTDB taxonomy): Bacteria > Cyanobacteriota > Cyanobacteriia > PCC-6307 > Cyanobiaceae > Vulcanococcus > Vulcanococcus limneticus. The sequence goes on along the minus strand of NZ_NQLA01000010.1, from coordinate 37,804 downwards.
GCGCCGGCGCCCGAGCCCTCGCCCAGCAGTCCAGAGCCCAGCAGCCCCGGCGTCGATCAGGACGCCCTGGAGTGGGCCCGCCAGGCCTATGCCCGCCTCAAGGCCCAGCAGGAGGCGGCCCGCCAGCAGGAGGCTGCCGGGCCCCAGGTTGCCGCCGCACCGGTGCCGGCCCCTGCCCCCGAGCCCGCGTCGCCTGCGCCGACCGCAGGTCTCCTGAGCGAACCCGCTCCGGCTGTTCCTGATCGCTCCGAGTCCGTTCTCCAAGCCGGGTCTGAGCCCTCCGTGTCGGCGGCCGACGCTGCCCCCGCACCAGCGCCACAACCCCCCGCCCCTGACGCGGTCCAGGTCTCTCCAGCTCCTGCCACTGGCTCGACCCCCGTCCCCGCCGCTCCCTCCAGCGGTCTGTCGCTGTTGGAGCTGGCTGCGGCCCAGCGCGAGCAGCGCCAGGCCGAGCTGCTGGAGCGGGCGATCGAGGCACCCCCGCCGGCTCCCGCTCCCCCCACCGCTGCGGTCGTGTCCCCCGGGGCTCCGGCTGTCGTTGAGGCCGAACCCCAGCTGGGCGCCTTCGATGCCGACTTCACCTGGTCGGCCGAGGTGCTTGCCGCCCAGGGCCGCCAGCTCGACGACATCTCCCTGGAGGAGATCGACTGGCTGGGCAGGCTTCGCCGCGGCCTGGAGAAGACCCGGCGCGGCTTCGTCACCCAGATCCTCGAGAGCCTGGGCGACGATCCCCTCACCCCCGAGATCCTCGACGACCTCGAAACCCTGCTGCTGCGCGCCGACGTCGGTGTCCAGGCCACCGACCACGTGCTGGGAGCCCTGCGCAAGCGTCTCAATGAGGAGGTGGTCGATCCGGCCGAGGGCATCCGCTTCCTCAAGCAGCAGCTGCAGGGTCTGCTGGAGGGTCCGATCCAGGCCAGCGGCAGTCCGCTGCTGGCGCCTGAGCGGGGCCGTCTGAATGTCTGGCTGCTGGTGGGTGTCAACGGCGTCGGCAAGACCACCACCCTCGGCAAGCTGGCCAACCTGGCGATCCGCAGCGGCTACACCTGTCTGATCGCCGCGGCCGATACCTTCCGCGCCGCCGCCGTGCGCCAGGTGGAGGTCTGGGGTGAGCGCAGCGGTGTGCCGGTAATCTCCAACCCCTCCGCCAACGCCGATCCGGCCGCCGTGGTGTTTGACGCCATCGGAGCCGCCAAGGCGAAGGGCACCGACCTGGTGCTGGTGGACACCGCCGGGCGGCTGCAGACCAAGCACAACCTGATGGAGGAGCTCGCCAAGGTGCGGCGCATCGTCGACAAGCTGGCGCCCGAGGCGGCGGTGCAGTCGTTGCTGGTGCTTGATGCCAGCCAGGGTCAGAACGGCCTCAAACAGGCGATGGCCTTTGCCAAGGCGGCTGGCCTCACCGGCGTGGTGCTCACCAAACTCGACGGCAGTGCCCGCGGCGGCGTCGCCCTGGCGGTGGCCTCCGAGGCCGCCCTGCCGATCCGCTTCATCGGCGCCGGCGAGGGCATCCGCGACCTGCGCCCCTTCAACAGCTTCGAGTTCGTCGAAGCCCTGCTGGCCTCCTGAACGCGCCGCGGGCAACGGGCCGCTGGCCCCGTTGCCCGTTCCCCCGCTCCTCCCACATCCAATCCCGCCCCCTTTGGCTTAGGGCTTGCGGTTGGCCCTGCGGGACGGATTCGGGCCTGGCTCCTGGAGCCCCCCAACCTCCATCCCCGGCCCGCGCCGTCCCGCAGGGCCAGCCGCAAGCCCAAAAACTCCTGCTACTTTGCGTGCACTTCGCGGCCGCTCGGTGAGCAGCACGCCGCCCCCACGGCGGCCTGATTCGCCGCTCCAGAGCCCCGCCGCGGTGCCCGATCAGGTGCCCGAGCCTCCCCCGCTCGCCGGGCCAGCGTCCATCAGCGGCCAGGCCCTGAGTGCCGTCGCCTCGCTGCGCCAGCTGGTCGACAGTCTCAGCCGTGAGCAGCGTCGCAACCAGGACCTGCTCGCCTCCCTCGGTTTTGCCCTGCGCAGCTTCACCAATCTGGGTCGCTTCCTGGAGCTGGTGCCGCTGGTGGCGGCCCGGCTGGTGGGGGCTGAGGGGGCGGTGCTGGTGGCGTTCCATCCCGATGGTCGCCTCTGGCGGGAGCAGCTGCATGCCTGTCCCGTGGAGGGTAGCGAGGCGTTGCTGCGCCAGATCGCCGGCCTCAGTGATCGGGAGCTGCAGGAGCTCTCCGGCGAGGAGGGGGTGGCCGGCCGGCTGGATCAGCAAATCCGGCGCCTGCTGCCCGATCGGCCCCTGTTCGGCACCTCGGTGGTGGCCCGCAGCCGCCAGCGCGGCCGCCTCTATGTGCTCGGAGCCGCCAGTGGCCTCAGCTGGAGTGAGGTGCACCGCCGCCACGTGCAGCTGGTGGCCGACCTCACCGGCGTGGCGATCGAGAACGAGCTGCTGCAGCAGGAGGCACGCCGTCACGAGCGCATCGACCGCCAGATGAGCATCGGCGCCGAGATCCAGGCCCAGCTGCTGCCGGATCACTGCCCGGTGATCGAGGGGGTGGAGCTGGCGGCCCGCTGCCGTCCGGCCTTCCAAGTGGGCGGCGACTACTACGACTTCATCCCCACCAAGCCCCAGCTGATCGGTCGGCGCCGGGAGCAGGGCCGCTGGGCCCTGGTGATGGGCGACGTGATGGGCAAGGGGGTTCCGGCTGGGCTGCTGATGACGCTGCTGCGGGGCATGCTGCGGGCCGAGGTGCTGAGCGGTCTGCCGCCGGATCGGATCCTGCACGACCTCAACCAGCTGGCCCAGGAGGATCTCTCCCACTCGCACCGCTTCGTCACCCTCTTCTATTCCGACTTCGACCCCCGCACCCGCCTGCTGCGCTATGCCAACGCCGCCCACAACCCGCCGCTGATCTGGCGGCGGCTGCGCAACACGGTGGATCGGTTGGATGCGCCGGGTCTGCTGATCGGCCTGCAGCCCGAGGCCCAGTACGGCTGCGAGCAGGTCGTGCTCGATCCGGGCGATGTGCTGCTCTACTACACCGATGGTGTCACCGAGGCGCCGGGCCTCAACGGCGAGCGTTTCGACGAGGAGCGGCTGATCCGCGCCCTGCACACCGCCTGCCGCTCCGGCATTGGTGCCCAGGGCATCCTCGATCAGCTGTTCGCCCGGCTCGATCGCTTCGTGGGGCCCGATCGCACCCTGGAGGACGACGCTTCGCTGGTGGTGCTCAAGGTGCGCGAGGAGGTGATGCTGCCCAGCCTGCCCAGCTGAGTCGCCTGTCCCACGGATTGGCGTCACGCAGCGGATTGGCGTCGCGCAGCCGCCTGCCAAGCTGAACGGTCGCGCAGATCCGGTGTGATGGCAGCCCCTGAGATGTCTGGCGTGACCGGCGGCAAGGCCGGCAGCTGGAGCGATCGCTTTGAGCAGGGCCTGCACCCGGCGATCGAGCGCTTCAACGCCTCGATCGGCTTCGACATCACCCTGCTGCAGCAGGATCTGGACGGCTCGATCGCCCATGCCCGCATGCTGGCCAGCACCGGCGTGCTCACGGCCGATGAGGCTGAGCAACTGGTGGCGGGGCTGGAGCAGGTGCGCGCCGAGGCGGCCGCCGGACAGTTCAATCCCGGCCTTGAGGACGAGGACGTGCACTTCGCCGTGGAGCGCCGGTTGATCGCCCTGCTGGGCCCCCTGGGCAAGAAGCTGCACACCGGCCGCTCCCGCAACGACCAGGTGGGCACCGATCTGCGCCTGTGGTTGCGGGGCCAGATCGACGCCATCGATGCGGCGATCGTGCGCTTTGAGCGAGCCCTGCTGGCCCAGGCTGAAGCCCACGCTGAGGTGATGATCCCCGGTTACACCCACCTGCAGCGGGCCCAGCCGATCGGCCTGGCCCACCACCTGCTGGCCTACGTGGAGATGGCCGAGCGTGATCGGGCCCGCCTGCGCGACCTGCGCAAGCGCGTCAACATCTGCCCCCTGGGGGCCGCCGCCCTGGCTGGCACGCCGGTGCCGATCGATCGGCGCCACACCGCCGCGGCCCTGGGCTTCGACGACGTGTATGCCAACAGCCTCGATGCGGTGAGCGACCGCGACTTCGCCGTGGAGTTCAGCGCCGCCGCCAGCCTGGTGATGGTGCACCTGAGCCGCCTCAGCGAGGAGGTGATCCTCTGGGCCAGCGAGGAGTTCGGCTTCGTGAGCCTCACCGACCGCTGCGCCACCGGCAGCAGCCTGATGCCCCAGAAGAAGAACCCCGATGTGCCGGAACTGGTGCGCGGCAAGTGCGGCCGTGTGTTCGGCCACCTGCAGGGGCTGCTGGTGATGATCAAGGGCCTGCCCCTTGCCTACAACAAGGACTTCCAGGAGGACAAGGAGGCCCTGTTCGACACCGTGCGCACCACCCTCGACTGCCTCGAGGCGATGGCGATCCTGTTCGAGGAGGGGCTCACGTTCCGGCCCGAGCGGCTGGAGCAGGCGGTGGCCAGCGATTTCTCCAACGCCACCGATGTGGCCGACTACCTGGTGGCCAAGGGGGTGCCGTTCCGCGAGGCCTATCAGCTCGTGGGTGGCCTGGTGAAGGGCTGTCTGCAGGAGGGGATCCTGCTGCGCCAGCTGCCGCTGGAGCGCTGGCAGCAGCTGCACCCCGCCTTCGAGGCCGACATCTTCGCGGCGATCGAGCCGCGCCAGGTGGTGGCGGCCCGCCGCAGCGAGGGCGGCACGGCCTTTGAGCAGGTGCGCCTGCAGCTGGATCGAGCTCAGGCGCGTCTGCGGGACTGAGAATCGCGCGGTTGGTTTCCCCTGGCCCCTGTGGCCCCGCTGCGGAGTGTGCGCTTACAGCGCGGACTCCCCAACCGCGTCTAGTCTCAGTTCGAAGATTCCTGCCTGATCGGCCCCCACGGCCCGTGAGCATTTTTGTTGGAAACCTCCCCTTCCGCGCTGAGCAGGAAGATGTGGTGGAACTGTTCGCCCCCTTCGGCGGCGTGGCCAACTGTTCCCTGCCGCTGGAGCGGGACACGGGCCGCAAGCGGGGATTCGCCTTCGTGGAGCTGGCCGATGAGGCGACCGAAGCCCGCGCCATCGAAGCCCTGCAGGGGGCCGAGCTGATGGGCCGTCCCCTGCGCATCAACAAGGCCGAACCCCGCTCCGCGGGCGGACCGCGCCGCAGTGGTGGCGGTGGCTATGGCGCGGGTGGCGGTGGTGGTTACGGCGGCGGCGGCGGTGGTTACGCAGGTGCTGGCGGCAGTGGCGGTGGCGGTCGCAGCTCCGGCGCCAGCAGCTGGGAGGACCGCAGCTATGGCGGCGCCAGCGATGCGTTCGGGGAGGGCCGGAGCCGCCGCCGGCGCAGCAGCGGCGACACGACCGCGGGCGGCAGCAGCTGGGGGGCGAGCGATGGCGGCAGCGACACCTACGGCGGCGCCCAGGACTGATCCTTCAGCCACGCCGGGCCCCTCTCCGGCAAGGCCCCCCACCTGATGGGTGCTCAGAGCCCGTGCTCCTCCAGCTGCCGGGCCGCGGCCTCCAGCACCTCGGGGCCGGCCGTGCGTTCCCCGGCGGTCTGGCCCAGTTGGCGCCGCCAGTGCCGGGCCCCGCTCACCCCCTCCACCACCTGCACCAGGTGCCGGGCGATGGACCACAGCCGCCCGCCTCCTGAGCACCAGCGCTCGGCGTAGGGGATCAGGCCCCGCACCACCTGGGAGGCTGTGGCGGGCTGGGGCTGCGCCACCCCGAACAGCTCCCGGTCCACGGCAGCCCAGCGCAGCGGATGGTCGTAGGCGGCCCGGCCCACCATCACTCCGTCCAGTTGCTGCAGCGGTGGCAGGCAGTCGGCCAGGGTCTGCAGGCCCCCGTTCAGTTCGATCGTCAGCTCAGGGCGTTCCTGCTTAAGGCGCATCACCAGGTCATGGCGCAGGGGCGGGATGGTGCGGTTCTGCTTGGGATCCAGGCCCTCCAGCCAGGCCTTGCGGGCATGCACGCTGAAGCGCTTGCTGCCGGCGGCGGCCACCCGGTCCACAAAGGCCAGCAGTTCCTCGAAGGAATCCCGCGCATCGATGCCGATGCGGTGCTTCACCGTCACCGGCAGGGGGCTGGCGGCCGCCATCGCCGCCACGCACTGGGCGACCCGATCCGGCTCCGCCATCAGGCAGGCGCCGAAGCGCCCCTTCTGCACCTTCTCGCTGGGGCAGCCCACGTTGAGGTTGATCTCGTCGTAGCCGCGATCGGCGGCGATCCGGGCCGCCTCGGCCAGCAGGGCTGGATCGTCGCCGCCCACCTGCAGGGCGATCGGGTGCTCGCAGGGATCGAAGCCGATCAGCCGCTCCAGTCGCTGGCGGGCCCGCCCGTCGCCGGCCGCTCCAGCCTGCTGGCAATGGTGCAGGGCCTGGGCCACCACCATCTCGGTGTAGAGCAGGCTGCGCCGGCTGATCTGCCGGAACAGCACCCGGAAGTGCCGATCGGTGTAATCCATCATCGGCGCCACGCTGAAGCGGTGGGCGGCAATGGGCTGGGCACCTGAGGGTTCGGCTTCGGCCGGGTCGGTTTGCGGTTTCATCCCGGCGATGGGGTCGCGGCCCGGGGGCCCCTCCGCCGCTGCGGTGGCAGGCTCGCTCAGGGGGTGTTGCGGGGGCGCCTCTTGCATCCCTCCATCGTGCCCTCCGACTCTCCATGCCCCGCCCCGCCTCCAGCCGCTCGGCCTCCGACCATGGGCTCCCCAGTAGCCGGTCCTCCAACCCCCCGATCGGTTCCGCCCCCACCGAGGCCTGGGATCTGGTGGTGGCCGGCGGCGGCCCCGCCGGCTTCATGGCCGCCATCAGCGCCGCCGAGGCCGGCCTGGAGCGGGTGCTGCTGCTGGAGTCCAGCGCCGAGCCGCTGGGAAAGGTGCTGATCAGCGGCGGCGGCCGCTGCAACGTGACCCACGCCTGCTGGGATCCCCGCGCCCTGGTGGGCCACTATCCCCGCGGTGGCAAGGCCCTGCGCGGCCCCTTCAGCCGCTTCGCCTGCGGCGATGCGGTGGCCTGGTTTGATGCCCACGGCCTGGACCTGGTGGAGGAGGCGGATGGTCGGATGTTTCCCCGTAGCAACCGCTCCAGTTCCGTGATCCAGACCTTGCGTCAGGCCGCGACGCGCGCGGGGGTGGTGCTACGCACCCACACGGCCCTCCAATCCGCCGAGGCTCTCCCCGCTGGGGGTTTCCTGCTCCAGATGCAGGCCCGCGGCTCCAGCGGTCAGGCCGGCGCCGGTGTGCTTCCACGGGCTGGTGATCCTGGGCCAGGCGAGCGTGCGGAGCTGGCGTCCCGCCAGCCGGCGCCCTCCCCTACCAGCCCCGCCCAGACCCGCGCCTTGGTGCTGGCCACCGGCAGCCACCCCAGCGGCCGTCGGCTTGCTACCTCCCTGGGCCACAGCCTGGTGCCGCCCGTTCCCTCGCTGTTCACCCTCAAGTTCCACCCCAATCTCCTGCTGGAGCTCGCTGGCGTGGTGATGGATCCGGTGCAGCTGGAGCTGGAGCTGCCTGACGGGCGTTTCCGCCAGCAGGGGCCGGTGCTCATCACCCATTGGGGCCTGAGCGGGCCGGCCACCCTGCGGCTCACGGCTTTTGCGGCCCGGGCCCTGCACCGGGCCGGCTACCGCGCCGAGCTGCGGGTTGATTGGAGCGGTGGCCGCTCCCAGGCCGATCTGGAGGAGTTGTTCGCCGGCTGCCGGCGCGAGCAGGCTCGCCGCCAGCTCACCAGCGCGCGGCCCTGGGGCGCCCTGAGCCGGCGCCTCTGGCTCCATCTGCTGGCGGATCAGGGCGTGGAGCCGGAGCGCCGCTGGGCCGATCTCACCCGGGTCCAGCAGCAGGGGCTGATCCAGGCCCTGCGGGCCAGCCGCTATCCGGTCGCTGGCAAGGGACCGATCGGCGAGGAGTTTGTCACCGCCGGAGGCGTGAGCCTGGGCGAGGTGAATCTCGCCAGCATGGAGAGTCGGCTGGTGCCCGGTCTCTATCTGGTGGGGGAATTACTGGATGTGGACGGGGTGACCGGAGGCTTCAACTTCCAGCACTGCTGGAGTTCCGGCTGGCTGGCGGGGCAGGGCGCGATGCAGGGCTGTTTGGCTGGATGATGGCCTCCGCTTGCTGCCAGCCGGTCCTGGTCAGCGGATCTTGTCGAAGACACTGAACATGGGCAGATACATCGCCACGAGCAGTGCCCCCACCATGCCGCCCACCAGCACGATCATGGCCGGCTCCAGCATGGAGGTGAGATTCTTCACTGTCACCGACACTTCGTCCTCATAGAAGTCGGCAACTTTGGAGAGCATCTTGTCCATTTCCCCGGTTTCTTCACCGATGGTGAGCATGCTCAGGGCCATATCGGGAAACACCTGTTTGGTAGACAGGGCCCGGCTCAGGTTGATCCCTTCCTGCACTTCCGTGCGGGCCTGTTCGATAGCCAGTTGAATGGCGGCATTGCCTGAAGTTTCTTTGACGATATCGAGCGCCAGCAGAATGGGGACACCGGCCCGGCTTAGGGCGCTATAGATCCGGCAGAACTGGGCGGTGGCACTCTTCTGCAGCAGATCTCCGAACAGCGGAATCTTCAGCAGGTTGCGATCCACGGTGAGCTTGCCCTGGGGAGTGGAGTAGTAACCCACAAACAACCAGCCGATTGCAAAGATGCCGGCGACAAGAAAGATCGAGAATGACGATCGCAGCAGGCTGCTCAGATCCACCAGCAACTGGGTGAATACAGGCAGCTCCGCATTGAGGCTTTTGAAGATCGCTGCAAACTGGGGAATGATGAAGATCGTCATTCCGAGAAAGACACTGACGGCGATCACCAGGATGGCGATGGGGTAGCCCATGGCACCCTTGATCTGGCTCTGCAGCTTGGCGACCTCCTCCATCAAGATGGCTAGACGGTGCAGGGTTTCGTCGAGCACCCCGCCGGTCTCCCCGGCCTCCACCATCGCGATGCTCAGGCGATCGAAGACCTTGGGCCAGCGCCGCATGGCCGAACCCAGGCTGCCACCTTGGTTCACCTCGGCGCTGATGGCCGTAAGGGCCCGCTTGAACATGGGCAGCCGCTGTTGCTTGGCCATCAGATCGAGGCCCCGCACGATTGGGACCCCCGCATCCACCAGCGCCGCCATCTTGTTGGCGAAGATCGCCTTCTCCTTCACCCCAGGCTTCGCTTCAAAGAAGCTGCCCAGATCCATGGACAGCAGCGAGGATTTCTTGCCCGCAGTGCTGCCGGTGGCCCCAGGAGTCCTGGATTTAGCCTCACTGGCCACCAAGGACACCGGCACGATCCCCCGACGTCGCAGATCCCGCTTGGCACTGGCCACGTCCGCGGCGGAAACCCTCAATTCCCGGAGCTGGCCACCCCTGGCTGTGTAGGTAGCGGTGAAGGTGGGCATCGGGTGCTCGGCGGCAGGAGTAGCGGAATTCGTGGCGAGATGCGTAGAGAGATGGGTGGCGGGATCGCGAAGGCCTTGGGCTTGAGCTCCGCAGCGCTGGGCTTAACCCCCCTGACCTTGCAGCAGGCGTCCCAGTTCCTCCGGTTTGCTGGCCTTGGCCATGGCTTCCTTGCTGCTGATCTCGCCCTTGAACACCAGATCGGCCAGGGCTTTTTCCAGGGTCTGCATGCCCATCTGGCCGCCGGTCTGGATCTGGGAGTAGAGCTGGGCTGTCTTGCCCTCCCGGATCAGGTTGGCGATGGCCGGGTTGTTGATCATGATCTCCTGGGCCATCACCCGGCCGAACTGTCCGGGAGCGGGATCCAGCCGTTTGCAGAGGGTCTGGGAGAACACGGCCACCAGGCTGCTGCTGAGCTGCACCCGGATCTGGGTCTGCTGTTGGGGGGGAAACACGTCCACCATGCGATCCACCGTCTGGGCGGCGGAGCTGGTGTGCAGGGTGCCGAACACAAGGTGGCCGGTTTCGGCGGCGGTGATCGCCAGTTGAATGGTTTCCAGGTCGCGCATCTCCCCCACCAGGATCACGTCGGGGTCCTCCCGCAGGGCCGCCCGCAGGGCGGCACCGAAGCTCTTGGTGTCGTCGTTGAGCTGGCGCTGGTGAACCAGACTCTTGTCATTCCTGTAGGTGAATTCAATCGGATCCTCAATCGTGAGGATATGCTCAGCCCTGGTTTGGTTGATGTGATTCAGCAGGGCGGCAAGGGTCGTGGTCTTACCCGAGCCGGTCGGCCCGGTCACCAGCACCAGGCCCCGGGGACGGCGACTGGTTTCCTCCACCACCTGTGGCAGCTCTAGGGCCTGCAGGCTGGGAATGTTGCTGCCCAGGGCCCGCAGACAGGCCGCATAGGTCCCGCGCTGGCGATAGACATTGACCCGGAAGCGAGAGACGCCCTTCAGGCCATAGGCGCAATCCAGTTCCCAGTTCTGCTCGAGTTGTTTGCGCTGGGAATTGTTGATCATCGAGAAGATCAACCGGTTGCAGGTCTCCTCGTTCAGGGGGGCCTCGCGCATGGGCGTGAGGCTGCCGCTGAAGCGCCCATAGGGCGGCTGACCGGCCGCCAGGTGAAGATCACTGCCCCCGCGCTTGACCAGCTCCTCCATCAGGTCTTCGATCAGGAGTTCCATGGGGGGAGGGGCTGGAGAAGTCAATGGGATCTATTCTGTTGCCTAGCTGCAGCCCCAGCAAGACCGAAGGCGCGCTCGGAATGGCTTTCTCTCGGCTGTGCGATCTTTTGGCTGCGCCATCTGCGGCACTCTCCTCTACATGCCTCGAGGCGTCAGGCAGTAGGGGCACTCCAGCCATTCGTCGCGCATTCCCGCCCCACAGCCCTTGCAGGTGATCGTGTGCAGGGCCTTGGCGCGTCGTTCCGATTCCAGGCCTGAGTCGGTGAGGATCATCCGCTCGATTTCCTCCAGGGTCGTGTACCCCTGGCGAACCAGATCGAGCCCGTAGCCCAGCAGCGTCTTCATTCCCGATTCCAGCGCCAGTTTGCGGATCCGGTCGGTGGTGGCCATCTGGGAGATGGCGGTGGCCAGCACCTCATTGACGCGTAGCACCTCATAGACGCCGACCCGGCCCTTGTAGCCCAGCCCCAGACAGGTGGGGCAGACGTCGTCTTGGTTGTTGAGGGACCGTTTGGCCTTGAAGAAGTTGATGTTCTGTTCGTTGCTGGCGAACAGCCCGAAGCGGCCCAATTCCTGCTCAGAAGGGTGATACGACACCCGACAACTGGGGCAGACCCGTCGCACCAGACGCTGGGAGATGATGCCCATCAGTGAGGCGCTTACCATGAATGGCTCTACCCCCATCTCCGCCAGGCGGGCGATGGCGCTGGGGGCGTCGTTGCAGTGCAGGGTCGTGAGCACCAGGTGGCCGGTGAGGGCCGCTTCGATGGCAGTCTTCGCCGTTTCCAGGTCGCGGGTTTCCCCCACCAGCAGCACGTCGGGGTCCTGCCGCATGAAGGCCCGCAGGGCCAGGGCAAAGTCGTAGCCCTTCTCCCGGTTCACCTGGGTCTGGGAGATGCCCTTGAGCGTGTATTCGATCGGATCTTCAACCGTGGAGATGTTGATGCTGGGATCGTTGCGCTCCGCTAGCAGGGAGTAGAGGGTGGTGGATTTACCTGAGCCGGTGGGGCCCGTCACCAGGATCATGCCGAAGGGCTTCGAGCCCATGTCCCGCACGATCTCGAGGGAATGGACATCGGTGATCAGTTTGTCCAGGCCGAGTTTGGTAGCGCCGCTGTCTAGCAGACGCATGCACACCTTCTCGCCATAGCGGGTCGGCAGTGTGCTGACCCGCAGGTCAAAGGTGCGGCCCCGGAACAGGCGGCGGATGCGGCCGTCCTGGGGAAGTCGGCGCTCGGCGATGTCCAGGTCCGCCATGATCTTGAGCCTGGAGGTCACAGCCGGGATGATGTTCTTGGGCAGTTTTTCCAGTTGCTCCAGCACGCCATCCTGGCGGAACCGGATGATCAGGCCGTCCTCTTGGGGCTCCACGTGGATGTCACTGGTGCCGGTGCTCAGGGCCTGCACCAGGATCTTGTCCACCAAGCTCACGATCGGCGAGGAATTTGAGGCACTGATACTCGCATCGAGGTCCTCTCCACTCGCCTCATCGGGCGGTGCCTCCTGGAGAGTCCCGGTGAGGTTGATGTCATCCAGCAGTGAGAGCCGCTTCGGTGGCTTGCCTGGTTTGCGCTGGGGTGGAGAGGCAACAGGTGCGGGAGAAGCGGTTCCTGGGGTGGCTGCGGGGCTGCCTGGCGGTTGCGCAGGCGCCGCCGTCGATGCCGCTGGAGCTGCGGCGGAGCCTGCACCAGCTGGGCGGTCTCCACTCTCGCGGGCCAGGACGGCGTCGATGTCGGCCTTCAGCGCCAGGCGCATGTCGATCGTGACCCCCGCCGCGGCCGCTAGCTCGCCCAGCTGGCCCCGCTGCTCCAGCCCCCAGTGGGTCGGCACGGCCACCACCAGGGTGCCGCCCTCCTGGCGCACGGGCAGACAGCCCAGCTCCCGGCAGCGCTCCTGCGGCAGGGTCTGGGCCCAGGCCCAGCGGCTGATGCCGGCCTGGCTGAGGTCGAGGGAGGGCAGCACCCGCTCCCCCAGCAGCAGTTCCACCTCCAGCCGCTGCTGGGCGGGGCTGGTGGCGTTTGGGACCGGCCGGGCGGGGGTGAGGGTCATGGCGGCAGCCGAGGAGTGGGGACCTTGGTGGGTGGGGAAGCCGGGTCCTCAAACAGCTCCTCGGGAGCTCCCGTGGGAGGTGCGGGCTTCCGCCGCTTGTGGGGGGGAACCCCTGGACTCCAACATGTCTAGATCAGTTCTCCGGTTCAGTCAGCAATGAGCGGTGACGTCAGCTCCTTCCCCCAGGATTCCGCCACTGCCTCCACGCCTGCGGCCTCCACGCCTGCGGCCTCCACGCCTGCGGTCTCGACTCCGTCGGGTGCTGTGCCGCCGGACTCCGCTGCTGGGGCCGCCACGCCAACGCAGTTCGACGCGGCGGCGGGCGAGCACCCCTCCCCCACCGCTGATGCGGCTTCCGAGTCGGCTGCGAGCGGCGAGCCTGCCGGTGATCGCCTGCGCCAGTTGGAGGCAGAACTCGAGAGCCTCAAGGCCGAGAACGAGAGCCTGCGGGGCCAGTACATGCGCATCGCCGCTGACTTCGACAACTTCCGCAAGCGCCAGAGCCGCGACCAGGACGACCTGCGTACCCAGATCGCCTGCTCCACCCTCAGCGAGATCCTGCCTGTGGTGGACAACTTCGAACGCGCTCGCCAGCAGCTCAATCCCCAGCACGAGGAGGCCCAGAGCCTGCACGGCAGTTATCAGGGTCTCTACAAGCAGCTGGTGGACGTGTTCAAGCAGCTCGGGGTCGCGCCGATGCGGGTGGAGGGCGAGCCCTTCGACCCGAACTTCCACGAGGCCGTGCTGCGCGAGCCCAGCGACGAGCACCCCGAGGACGTGGTGATTACTGAGCTCCAACGTGGCTACCGCCTCAATGACCGGGTGCTGCGCCATGCCCTCGTCAAGGTGTCGATGGGGCCCGGCCCCGGCCAGGCGGGGGGCGCTCCGGCCGCCGCTGCCGACCAGGGCGACGCCCAGGCAGGGGATTGATCCATGGCCGATTACTACGACCTGCTGGGGGTCAGCCGCGACGCTGACGCCGACACCCTCAAGCGGGCCTATCGCCGCCTGGCGCGCCAGTACCACCCGGACATCAACAAGGATCCCGGCGCCGAGGACCGGTTCAAGGAGATCGGCCGCGCCTATGAGGTGCTCAGCGATCCCCAGACCCGCGCCCGCTACGACCAGTTCGGCGAGGCCGGCCTCGGGGGGGGCGGAGGCATGCCCGACATGGGCGACATGGGCGGCTTCGCCGACCTGTTCGAGACGTTCTTCAGCGGCTTCGGCGGGGCGGCCGGAGCCGGCGGTGGTGCCCGCCGCCGCGGCCCCCGCCAGGGCGACGATTTGCGCCTTGATCTGACCATCAGCTTCAGCGAGGCGATTTTCGGCCAGGAGAAGGAGGTGCAGGTGCGCCACCTGGAGACCTGCAACACCTGCAGTGGGTCCGGCTCCAAGGCCGGCAGCGGCCCCACCACCTGCGGCACCTGCGGTGGCGCCGGCCAGGTGCGCCGCGCCACCCGCACCCCCTTCGGCAGCTTCACCCAGGTGGCGGCCTGCCCCAGCTGCGAGGGCACCGGCCAGGTGATCGCCGATCCCTGCGGTGCCTGCGGCGGCCAGGGTCTGCAGCAGGTGCGCAAGAAGCTGCGGCTCAACATCCCAGCGGGCGTCGATTCCGGCACGCGGCTGCGGGTGGCGGGCGAGGGCAATGCCGGCCAGCGGGGCGGTCCGGCCGGCGATCTCTACGTCTTCCTGTCGGTGCAGCCCCACCCCAGCCTGCGGCGTGATGGCACCACCATCCACTCGGAGGTGACGGTGAACTACCTGCAGGCGATTCTCGGGGACACCATTGAGGTGGAGACCGTGGATGGGCCGGAGAAGCTGGAGATCCCGGCCGGTACCCAGCCCGGTGCCACCCTCACCCTCGCGGGCAAGGGCGTGCCCAAGCTGGGCAACCCCGTGGCCCGCGGCAACCACCAGATCGCCGTGAAGGTGCAGTTGCCCACCAAGCTCAACGCCGAGGAGCGTGAGCTGCTGGAGCAGCTGGCTGGTCACCACACCGCCAGGGGCCACAAGCACCCCCACAAGAGCGGCCTGTTCGGTGGCCTGTTCGGCCACCGGGATTGAGCGCCGTGACCCCGCCTGAGCCGGCTCCCACTCCCATTCCCGCCGTCGGTCTGGACCTGCGTGGTACCCCCTGCCCGGTCAACTTCATCCGCGCGCGCCTGGCCCTGGAGAAACTGGAGCCGGGTCAATGGCTACAGCTGGATCTGGATCGTGGCGAACCCGAGCAGATGGTGAGCGAGGGGCTGCGGGGCGACGGACACCAGGTGGAGTGCGAGCCCTTCGATGAAAGCGCGGTGCGCTTGTTGATCCGCCGCCATGGCGGCTGAGTTCCTCGCTCCGCCTTCCGCTCCCGGCCCGGCTCCTGATCTGCCCAGCCAGGCCATGGGCCTGGTGGTGGCCCTGGAGGCCAACTTCTGCCGGGTGCAGCTGGAGCAGCCGGCTCCCGGTGGGCTGGACCAGTTGCTGTGCGTGCGCCGTACCCGCCTCGCCAAGACCGGCCAGCAGATCTGCGTGGGCGATCGGGTGCGGGTGGAGGGGATCGACTGGGCCGCGGCCCGGGGCGCGGTGGCCGAGCTGGTGCCGCGCTCCAGTCTGCTGGAGCGGCCCGCCGTGGCCAACTGCAGCCGGGTGGTGGTGGTGATGGCGCTGGCCCAGCCGGAGCCCGATCCCCTGCAGCTCACCCGTTTCCTGCTGACGGCTGAGCGCAGTGGCGTGGCGGTCGAGCTGGTGCTCACCAAGGCCGATCTGCTCTCCACAGACCAGGCGGAGCAGTGGCGTGCCCGGCTCAGCGGCTGGGGCTACCCACCGCTGCTGGTCTCGTCGCTGCGGGGGGAGGGCCTCGAGCCCCTGCGCCAGCGACTCCAGACCCCCGGGATCGCCGTGCTGTGCGGGCCCTCCGGGGTGGGAAAGAGCAGCCTGCTCAACGCCCTGATCCCCGATCTGGCGTTGCGGGTGGGCAGCGTCTCGGGGCGGCTGCAGCGCGGCCGCCACACCACCCGCCACGTGGAGCTGTTTCCCCTGGCGCCGGGGGCCCTGCTGGCCGACACCCCCGGCTTCAACCGGCCGGATCTGCCGGATGATCCCGTCGCGCTGGCCGGCCTGTTCCCGGAGATCCGCCAGCGGCTGGAGCGGGGGGTCTGCCGCTTCAAGAATTGCCTGCACCGCGGCGATCCCGGCTGCGCCATTGGGGTCGACTGGGACCGCTACTCCCTCTATCGGCAGTGCCTGGTCGCCTGCCTGGAGCAGGCCGCAGCGGCGCGGGAGCGGCCGGCGGAGCCGGGCCTCAAGCAGCGGGGCAGCCGCCGCGAGCCCCGGCTGGATCAGCGCCTGCGCCAGCCCTCCCGCAAACGCCTGCGCCAGGGAGATCCGGAGCCGGAGTGAGCTTGATCGGTCAGAGCGCCACCGGAAGCGTCCGGAGCCGCGCCCTCAGCCGCCGATGCCGGGCAGGTTGAGGTTGAGGCCGCCGGTCAGTTCCTCCATGCGTTCCTTCATGGTGGCGGTGGAGGTGTCGTAGGCGGCCTTGAGGGCCTCCAGGGTGGCGGCCTCGGTGGCGGCGGCACCCTCGGCGGCCAGCTCCGGCGCGATTCGCACCTTCAGGGGCTGCTGGTTGCCCGACAGCCAGACGCTGGCGCGGCCGCAGCTGCTCTGGCCCTCCAGTTCCATGGCGTCGAGCTCGTCCTGGAGCTTGGCGGCGTCCTGCTGGATCTGCTGGGCCTTGCGGAACGCCTCGGTGAGCTGACCGAAGTTGGGAAGTCCGAAGCCAGCCATCGGGGAGAGGCGAGAGGGTTGGCGGCAGGCTAAGCGGGCGGGGCCAGGTCCCCGAAGCGCCCCAGCCGTTTCACCTCGGTGTGCAGGGCGATGCCGTGGGCCTCCGCCACCCGATGCTGCACCAGGGCGATGAGCTGGTCGATTTCGGCGGCACTGGCGCCGCCGGCGTTGACGATGAAGTTGGCGTGGATCGGCGACACCTGGGCGCCGCCCACACGTAGCCCCTTGAGGCCCAGCCCCTCGATCAGCTGGCCCGCCTTCCGGGGCTCGGGATTGCGAAACACACTGCCGCAGCTGGGTTGCTGGTAGGGCTGGCTGCTGGTGCGGCTGTGCAGGTTGGCGCTGGTGCGCTGGCCCACGGCCGCTGGATCGTGGCCGCTCTGCAGCTGGAAGCGGGCCGAGAGCACCAGCAGAGGCTCGTGCTGCAGGCGGCTGTGGCGGTAGTCGAAGTCCAGCTCGGCGGCGCTGAGCACGACGGGCTCGCCACCCCGCAGGGGGTCCAGCACCGTCACATCCACCAGCCACTCGGCGGTGCAGCCGCCCTGGGCGCCGGCATTCATCACCACGGCACCGCCGACGGTGCCCGGGATCCCCACCGACCACTCCAGCCCCGCCAGACCCGCACGAGCCGCCCGCCGGGCCAGGGTGGGGAGAGGCTCCCCCGCCAGGGCCTCCACCAGGCCGCTGGTGCTGTCGAGCTGGCTGCCCTGCAGGCGGCGTTGGCAGAGGGTGAGGCCCGCCAGCCCGGCGTCGCTCACCAGCAGGTTGGAACCGGCCCCGATCACCCGCAGCTCCAGTCCCTCGCACCGCGCCCAGGCCACCAGTTGCTGCAGCTGCTCCACGCTGTCCGGTTCGGCGAACCAGTCGGCCGGACCGCCCACTTTCCAGGTGGTGTAGTCCGCCAGGCCCACCGACCTGCGCAACCCCTGGGGTCCCGCCTGTGCCGCCATGGTTCAGGCCGCCAGCGGCAGTGGCAGATCCCGGCTTTCCAGGGCTTCCAGCCGGCTCCAGAGGCCGTTCACGTCGCCGGCGCCCATGGCCAGCACCAGATCCCCCTCCAGGCTGTGCTCAGCCACGGCCACCGCCAGATCGTCGAGGCTGGCGCTCACGGCCACGGTCAGCTCGGGCCGCAGCCGGCGGATCTCGGTCGCCATGGCGGCACTGGAGATGCCCGCGATCGGGGCTTCGCCGGCCGCGTAGAGCGGGGCCAGCAGCACGGCATCGGCCTGGCTGAGGGCCTGGGCGAAGGGGCCGAGGAACTCGGCCGTGCGGCTGTAGCGGTGGGGCTGAAACACCGCCAGGACCCGCCGGGGGCAGGTCGGTAACGGGCTGCGGCCACTGCTCACCATCAGCCGGGCCATGGCCAGGGTGGCGTCCACCTCACTGGGGTGATGGGCGTAGTCATCCACCACCAGCCTGCCGTGCCAGCTGCCGCGGTAGTCGAAGCGGCGACCCGGGGCCTGCAGGGATTCGATCGCCTGGCGCAGCTCCGCGAACGACAGGCCCTGCAGCCGGCAGGCGGCCAGGGCCGCGGTGGCGTTGCTGAGGTTGTGCAGGCCCGGCAGCGGCAGGCTGAATTCGCCCACCGGCTCGCCGTTCTCGTAGAAACGGGCCTGGGTGCTGTCGCCGTGGAGCTGCAGCGGGATGGCGGCGAAGGCCGTGCCCTCCACGCTGCTGGTGGACCACCAGCTGTCGGCCTGGAAGCGGTCCCGCAGGATCGGACAGTCGCGGTTGGCGAGCACGTGCCCGCAGCCGCGGGCGAAACGCTGCAGGGTGGCGATCAGGGACTCCAGGTCGGGGTAGTGGTCGGTGTGGTCCAGCTCCAGGTTGGTGATCACCCCGAGGGAGGCGGTGAACTTCACCAGCGAGCCATCCGACTCGTCGGCCTCGGCCACCAGCAGGGAGCCCTGGCCGCTTCGGCCGTTGCTGGCGAAGGCCGGCACGATCCCGCCGATCACGGCGGTGGGGTCCTGGTCGGTGGTGTGCAGCAGGCTGGCCACCAGCGTGCTGGTCGTGGTCTTCCCGTGGCTACCGGCCACGGCGATCGACGGCTGGGCGGCGATCAGGGCGCCGAGCACATCGGAGCGGTGGCAGACCTCCAGGCCCACGCGCCGGGCCTCCACCAGCTCCGCGTTGCTCTCGGGCACGGCGGAGCTCACCACCACCAGGGGTGGCTTGGAGGTGCCGCTCCGGATGGCGGCGATCGTGCCGGCGCTCTGCTCGCGGAACACCCGCACGCCGCGGCCGCGCAGGTCCTGCAGCACGGCGTTGTCGCGGGGATCGGAGCCCGTCACCGCAAAGCCCCGATCCGCCAGAATCCCGGCAATGGCCGACATGCCGATGCCACCAACTCCAATGAAGTGGAGGGGCTGGTGGCGATCGAGCGTCAGGGCCAAGGGCGTCTCCGTGTCGGGCCGACGCTAATCCCGGACGTCCTGCTTGTCGCCTCGGCGGGGTCCCCCCTGAGACCGTCCGATACGGCTCGCGCCGTCAGGCCGGCCTTGGGCCCAGGGGGGGTCCGGCCTATTTCTGTATGATCGGCAGCCAAATCTCCCTTGCTAGCGGCTTTTCCCGCTTACCGCCAATGACCCTGCGCGTTGCGATCAATGGATTCGGCCGGATCGGTCGCAACTTTGCGCGCTGCTGGCTGAGCCGCGGGGCCAACACCGGCATCGAGCTGGTGGGTCTCAACGACACGTCCGATCCCCGCACCAACGCGCACCTGCTCCAGTACGACTCGATGCTGGGCCGGATCCGCGACGCCGAGGTGTCCGCCACCGACGACGCGATCATCGTCAACGGCAAAACGATCAAGTGCTTCTCGGATCGCAACCCCCTCAACCTGCCCTGGAAGGAGTGGGGTGTGGACCTGGTGATCGAAGCCACCGGCGTCTTCATCGACAAGGAAGGGGCCGGCAAGCACATCCAGGCCGGTGCCAAGAAAGTGCTGATCACGGCCCCCGGCAAGGGCGACGGCATCGGCACTTTCGTGGTGGGCGTGAACGATGGCGACTACCGCCACGAGGAGTTCGACATCGTCAGCAACGCCAGCTGCACCACCAACTGCCTGGCGCCGATCGTGAAGGTGCTGGATCAGGCCTTCGGCATCGTCAAGGGCACGATGACCACCACCCACAGCTACACGGGCGACCAGCGCATTCTCGACGCTTCCCACCGGGACCTGCGCCGCGCCCGTGCCGCCGCGATCAACATCGTCCCCACCAGCACCGGCGCCGCCAAGGCCGTGGCCCTGGTGTACCCGCCGATGAAGGGCAAGCTCAACGGCATCGCCCTGCGCGTTCCCACCCCCAACGTGTCGGTGGTCGATCTGGTGCTGGAGGTGGGCCGCTCCACCAGCCGCGAGGAGGTGAACGCCACCCTCAAGGCCGCCTCCGAGGGCGCCATGAAGGGCATCATCAAGTACTCCGACCTGCCCCTGGTCTCCTCCGACCACGCCGGCACCGATCAATCCACCATCATCGATTCCGACCTCACCCTGGTGATGGGCGACAACATGGTGAAGGTGATCGCCTGGTACGACAACGAGTGGGGCTACAGCCAGCGCGTCGTGGACCTGGCCGAAGTGGTCGCCCGCAACTGGAAGTGAGCCTGACGGCTTCCGACTCAGTCCGCTGAGCCGTCGAGCCTCCCGATCCGCAACCCTGGGCCGCCCTTCGGGGCGGCTTTGTCATGGCCGCCTGTTCAAGGTCTGAAGTGAGAGAAGCCCGCGACGCCCTCCGGTAGGGGCGCGTCGCTGTCACTCCAGGTCAGCCAGGGCTCGCCGGGCGCGGCGGGTTCCGCAGCCAGTTCGCCGATCCGCCCGGCCCCGGGTAGGGCCGCCAGCAGGGCTTCGGCCCAGTCAGGGGCAATGGCCAGCACCAGCTCGAAGTCCTCACCGCCCCCCAGGCACCAGGCTTCGCCGCTGGTGAGGGCCGCCAGTGCGGGTGTCAGGGGCAGGGCCTGCCGCTCCAGCCGGGCTCGGCAGCCGCTGGCCCGGGCGATGGCCACCACGGCGGCCGCCAGGCCATCGCTGCTGTCGGTGCCGCCCACCCGCCAGGGACTGCTGGCCGGCTGGCAGGCCTCCAGGCTGGCCACGGCGTCGAAGCGGGGCCGGGGGCGGCGGTGGGCCGTGATCGCCTGCTGGCAAAGCACCCCGTCCAGTCCGGCAGTGGCCGGATCCAGCTCCCCCAGCAGCAGGGCCAGGCCCAGCCGGCTGAGGCCATGGGGCCCGGTGCTCACCAGCCAGTCGCCGGCCCGCCCATCGCGGCGCCGGATCGGGCCGCGGCCCAGCCGCCCCAGGGCCGTCACCGCCAGCAGCCGCTGGCTTCCGCCGCTGCAGTCACCGCCCAGCAGGGTGCCGCCGTAGTGCTCCAGGCTCTGGTGCAGTCCGTCGTACACCCCGGCCACCCACGGCCAGGGCGTCTGGGCCGGTGCCACCAGCCCCACCGTCAGGCCCACCACCTGGCGGCAGCCCATGGCCGCCAGGTCCGAGAGGTTGGCGGCACTGGCGCGCCAGCCCAGATCGGCGGGGCCCATGGTGGCGTCGCTGAAGTGGATGCCCTCCACCAGCACGTCGGTGTTGACCACCAGATCGGCCTGCCGCCGTCCGGCCTCGCCCGCCTGGGCAGGGTCCTGCCCATCGGGGATCAGGGCCGCGTCGTCATCGAACTGGCCGGGTGGGGCGTAGCGGGCCAGCCGGCGCAGCAGCTCCCATTCGCCCAGGTCCGCCAGGCGCTCCACGGGCTGCTCCAAGGGACGCTCCATGGGCTGCACGATCGGTCTCTGGCCCTAGGCGTGGGCCTGGAAGTTCTCGGCGCCGTCCACCACCCGGGCACGCAGGATCCTGTCGTCCACACCCAGCTCCTCCAGTACGTCGAAGCCTTCCACCACGTAGCCGAAGGCGGCGTAGCGACCATCCACCAGGTTCAGGCCGGCGGGGGTGAGCTCGGCTTCGTAAAGGAAGAAGAAGAACTGGGAGGAGCCGTCGTCCAGGGCTGCATCGGAGTGGGCCCAGCCGAGGGTGCCCAGGGTGGCGAAGGGCAGCACCGGTGTGGCCTTGAACAGGCCCAGTTCCTCGAAGGTGTGGTTGTAGTAGGGGGCATCCTGGCCGGGCACCCGGATCTCCAGGGGCACCGTGCGCTCGGCCTTGGTGGCGGGATCGATGTAGCCATCGACTGGACCGGCCGGATCGCCGGTCTGGAGCACGTAGAAGTCCTCGGCGCGGGTGAAGGGCAGCTTGTCGTAGAAGCCCTTCTGCACCAGATCCACGAAGGCGCCGGCGGTCAGGGGCGCGTTGTAGCCGTCGACTACGGCGGTGAGGGTGCCCTTGCTGGTCTCGATCTCTACGGTGGCGCGCCCCAGCAGCCGCGGCAGGGCCGCGAAGTCGGCCGGAATCTCGAAGGGGAAGGCCCCCACCAGCAGAGCCTCCAGGTCGCCCACGGTGGTCAGGGCGCTGCGGCGATCGGCCAGGAAGGTCTCGCGATCGGCCGCCTCGCTCGAGCTGGCCAGTGACTGGAGCTGGGTCTGCAGCTGGTCCAGCAGCTGTTCGCCTTCAGCCCTGGCCCGTACAGGCAGATCATTGAGAATCGATTCGCGGCGGCTGGTCAGCAGAGTCTGGCTGCGGCGCACCGTGCCGGCCAGGGCCGTCCAGCGCTTGGCCCGCAGGTCGCCGCTGGTGCTCTCCAGCCGGTGCTGCAGCTCCTGCAGATCCCTGGCCTGGATCGGCAGGGCATCCCGCAGGATCGCGGCCGGATCGGTCACGGCGTTGCCGGGGGGCAGGGCGGCCAGGGCCAGCGGGGCCGCCAGCAGCTGGCCCAGCACGAGGCAGGTCAGCAGCGCGCTGCCCAGGGCGAGCCGCCGCAGCCCCATTCCCCAGGGGGTAAGGGCGCGAAGACCCGCTGTCCACCAAGGCACCATGTCGGTGGCTGCAGACACTGTCGGGACCGCTCCCCGCGCCGCGTGGAGAGGTCCCGACAGCGCCCGGGCTGTACTGGATTCCGCCGCCGCCTGCCTGGGATCCATGGCCAGCCCCTGTCTCTGTCTGGACTCTGGCACAGCCGTACAATCCGGCGATCCCGTTCTGCCGGAATGATCTCGAGCAACGATTTTCGTACCGGCACCACGATCGAGCTGGACGGCCAGGTCTGGCGTGTCGTGGAATTCCTGCATGTGAAGCCCGGCAAGGGATCGGCGTTCGTGCGCACCAAGCTGAAGGCGGTGCAGAGCGGCAACGTCGTGGAGAAGACCTTCCGGGCCGGTGAGACCGTGCCCCAGGCCCAGCTCGACAAGGCCACCCTCCAGCACACCTACATGGAGGGCGACGACTACGTGTTCATGGACATGGCCTCCTACGAGGAGACGCGCCTCACCGCCAAGCAGATCGGCGACCAGCGCAAGTACCTCAAGGAAGGGATGGAGGTGAGCGTCGTCTACTGGAACGGCAAGCCCCTCGAGGTGGAACTGCCCAACTCCGTGGTGCTCGAGATCACCCAGACGGATCCCGGCGTCAAGGGTGACACCGCCACCGGCGGCACCAAACCCGCCATCGTTGAGACCGGTGCCCAGGTGATGGTGCCCCTGTTCCTGTCGATCGGCGAGAAGATCAAGATCGACACCCGCACCGATAGTTACCTCGGCCGCGAGAACTGATTGCCATGCAGCTCGATCACAACCAGCTTCGCGAGCTGATCACCCTGCTGGGTGAGAGCGACATCCAGGAGCTCAAGCTTGAGGGCGATGACTTCCGCCTGGAACTGCGTCGCAACCTGCCGGCGGCCCAGCCCCAGGTGGTGATGCAGGCCGCCGCTCCCGCCGTGGCCGCTCCTGTGCTGCCCTCCACCCCCTCGCCTGCGCCCCCCACAGCTCCTGCTGTCCGCGGCGATCTGGTGGAGATCACGGCGCCGATGGTGGCCACCTTCTATCGGTCCCCGGCCCCGGGCGAGCCCTCCTTCGTGGAGTTGGGAGCCCGCATCGCCGTCGGCCAGACCGTCTGCATCCTGGAGGCGATGAAGCTGATGAACGAGCTCGAGAGCGAGGTGAGCGGCGAAGTGGTCGAGATCCTGGTGGAGAACGGCACCCCCGTGGAATTTGGCCAGGCGTTGATGCGGGTCAAGCCCGGCTGATCCCATCTGGCGATCCTGGGCTCAGCCCAGCTCCCGGGCAGTCTCCAGGGCCGCTGCCATGCTCGCCCCACGGGCGATGCCGTGGCCGGCGATGGCGAAGCCCGTGCCGTGGTCCGGGGAGGTGCGCAGGAACGGCAACCCCAGGCTGGTGTTGACCGCTTGATCGAAGGCCAGCAGCTTCACCGGGATCAGTCCCTGGTCGTGGTAGAGCGCCAGATAGCCATCGGCGGCAGCCTTCCCGCTTCTGCCCCCCCAGGCCGCCCCCGCCTCCAGCCAGCAGGTATCGGGTGGCAGGGGGCCCAGCAGCTCCGCCTCAGGGTGCCGTGACCGCCAGCGCTGCAGCAGTGGGATCAGCCAATCCTGCTCCTCCCGGCCCAGCTGGCCCGCCTCGCCGGCGTGGGGATTGAGCCCTGCCACAGCCAGGCGCGGCTGCGGTCGGAAGCGTTGGCAGAAGGTCAGGAGCACGGCCAGCTTGGCCTCCACCCGCTCCGGAGTGAGCGCGGCGGGCACGGCGGCCAGGGGGATGTGGGTGGTGGCCAGCAGGGTGTTCAGCCGCCAGCCGCCGTTGGGGGAGCGGGCCGTGAACAGCATCGAGGCCTCTGCCACACCGGCCAGCTCCGCCAGGCGTTCCGTCTGGCCGGGATAGACGTGGCCAGCGGCATGCCATGCGTGCTTGGCGATCGGCGCGGTCACCAGGGAGCGGCAATGGCCCTGCTGCACCAGCTCTGTGGCGGCTGTCAGCCAGGCGAAGCTGGCCGCTCCGCTGGCGGCACCGCCTGCCCCCGGCGGCACTGGCTCCCCCAGCGGCAGATCAAGGAGCTCCAGCTCCGCCGGGTCCAGCAGGGGCTCCTCGCCCCCTGCCCGCAGGCTGCGGTAGGTGTCCTCCAGCCAGCGACGGCACCCCACCAGCAGCGGGCCCTTCGAGCCGGTCCAGCTCTCGGGCCCTTCTCTGCGGGCCAGGGCCGCCAGGGCCTTGAGGGTCACCTCCGCGCCGATCCCGGCGGGATCCCCCAAGCTGAGGGCGATGCGCCCTTGCCTAGCGTCTGGGCTGGTCGGTGATGGATCCATGGTGCGCTGGTTGCTTCTCGGTGGCTTGCTGTTCGCCCTGGTGAGCGGGGTGCGCAACGGCTGGGTGGAGCTGCACTGGGACCGTCTGCTCCACGATGCCGGCGTGCCCTTCGTGCCGGATCCAGGCCGGTCCACCGGCCCGGCGGACCGCAGTCAGGCCGGCGCCGCCGGGCCCTGAGCAGACCCGGGCCCGGCGGCTGGCCGGCCAGCGGTCGACGACGGCGCGTTGGCCTGGGCAGAGGCCGTCTGCCGCTCCTCCGCCAGGGAGGCCTGGAAGCCCTCCCGGTAGCTGGGATAGCGCAGCCGATAGCCCAGCCCCTGGCAGAGCAGCCGGTTGCTGACTCGCCGGTTCTCGGACCAGAAGCTCAGGGCCATCGGGCCCATGCTGGCGACCACGTCCGCATAGCGCTGCGCCGGCGGCAGCGGGCAGCCCAGCAGGTGGGCGCCATAGCCGAGGGTCTCGCTGGAGGGGCAGGGGACGTCGTCGCTCACGTTGACCACCGCGGGGCGGTGCTGGGGCGGCAGGGCCAGGCAGTGCAGCAGCGCCCCGACGATGTCGTCCACGTGGATGCGACAGAAGACCTGGCCCGGCTTGTGCACCAGCCGCCCCTTGCCCGTCAGCAGATTCTGGAAGGGGCAGCGGCCCGGGCCGTAGATGGCAGGCAGCCGGAAGCTCTGCACCGGCAGGCCGCTGCCCAGCCAGGCCTGCTCGCAGGCCAGGCGGGCCCGGCTGCGCCCCAGACCCGGGTTGGGCGGTGTGCCCTCGTCGGCCCAGGCTCCCTGAAGATCGCCGTAGACGCCGGTGGTGGAGAGGTACCCCAGCCACTGCAGGGGCAGCTGCCGCAGCACTGGGCCGAGGGCGTCCAGGGCGGGGTCCCGCCCTTCGCCATCGGGTGGGATCGTCACCAGCACATGGCTGGTGCCCGCCAGCTGTTCGGCCGTGGGCATGGCCCCGGCGGCCGGATCAAAGCGCAGCCAGCGCCGGCCTGGGGCGTCCGCTTCCGGCGGTTCCGGGCCCCGGTGGGTGAGGGTCACGCTGGCCCCGAGCGACCCCACGGCGGCGGCGAAGCGCTGGCCTGTGTAGCCACCCCCGAGCACCAGCACCGAGGCGCCCGCCGGCAGCGCCTGACCCATCGTCGCCGAGGTTGTTGAGGGGTTCATCGCCGCAGGCGCGCCGGTCGCCGGGTTGACAGCCCAGGAAGCCATGAGTACAGATGTATCACACCGCGATCCCGATCGATGGCCGCGTCCTGTCTCTCTACTCCCCTCGCTCCGCTGCGCGGCCCCATCCGCGGCCCGGTCCCCAGCGCTGGATCCCTGGCGGGTCGGCGCTGGTGCACCCGGCGTGCCGGCCCTCGGGCCAGGGCCGGTGTCTGGCCCCTGGCCTGGCTGGTGGCGGCCCTGTTGGCGGCGGCGGCCCTGTTGGCGCCGGAGCAGCCCTCGGCCCAAGCTGCCATCTGCCAGCGCCACAATGGCCTGGCCGCCTGTCGCGTCTGGTAGGGCGCTCAGGCGGCCTGGAACGCCCAGCCAGGGTCGCCGCCGTCCCTGGTTTTCCGGTTGGCGGTTCGCCCCTGGTTGGCGCTGGGGCGGCCCGGCGTTGGGCTGGCCTGGGGGCTGGCCCACTGCAGCAACCGCAGGGCCAGCCGCAGATCCCCGTCGATCCAGGCCCGGATCGCCATGGCGCGGCGGGGATCGTAGAAGCGCTGGCGCCGATACCAGTCGAAGGCGTCGGTGTCACTCTTGCGACCGTTGCAGGCCAGGCAGGCCGGCACGCAGTTCTCGGTGACGCTCAGGCCGCCGCGGCTGCGCGGCAGCACATGGTCAATTGATTCGGATGGATTGCCGCAGTAGATGCAGCTTTGATCCGTAAATGTGTGGAGAGATTGTCTCCAGCGGCGAACACGAAGTTTGGGGCACAGATCCTCAAGGAAAACCGCATCCCTGGCGTGCATCCGATCAACTCGGTTGCGGGGAGTCTGCCTGGAGTCGCTGTCTTGTCAATGTGTCGAAGGATGCCGTTCTGACCGATAGGGACCAGGACGTTCAGGCTGACTTGTCTTTGCAGCTGTGGGCCTTAAATTGGCTGGCGGCGCGTCCAGCGACTGGCCCGCCGGCGAGCTCCTCCGGCGTCGTGTTCCCCGTTTGGCCCGCCCTCTCAGCCCGTCCAGGCCTGCCGCTCCCGCCCGCTGCCTGATGCGGCTGGGCGCCTCTGGCTCCATTGAGGTGGTCACCCCCTTCGACGCCGTGACCCAGGCGCAGCTGCAGGCCGTGCGGCCCCGGGGCCATTGGCGCTCCCGCCAGCGTTGCTGGGATTTTCCCCTGGAGGCTGCCCACGAGCTGGAACGGCGCTTCGCTTCCCGCTTTCCGATCGATCCGGAGCTGGCCCAGTGGCTGGCCTGGCTGCGCCAGCCGTTGCCGCCCCTGCCGCCGCACCGGCAGCTGGTGGCCGAGGCCGATCTCCAGGCGCCCCTGCCCGATGGCCGCCACCTGTTTGCCCACCAGCGCTCGGCGGTGCGCTGGCTGCTGGCCCGCCGCGGGGCGCTGCTGGCCGACGCCATGGGCCTGGGCAAGACGCTCACCGCCCTGGTGGCGGCCCGCACCCTGGCCCGGGCCAGTGGCGGCCGCATCGCGGTGGTGGCCCCCGCCGGGCTCCACGCCCACTGGCGCCAGGAGGCGGCGGCCCTGGAGCTGGCCATCGAGCTGTTCAGCTGGGCCCGCCTGCCGGCCGAGCTGCCCCCCGCCGGCACCGTGCTGATCGCCGATGAGGCCCACTACGCCCAGAACCTGGGCGCCACCCGCACCCGGGCCTTCCTGCGGCTGGCCCGCCATCCGCGCCTGCGGGCCTGCTGGCTGCTCACCGGCACGCCGATGAAGAACGGTCGCCCCGTGCAGCTGTTCCCCCTGCTGGCCGCCATCGGCCATCCCCTTGCCGCCGACCAGCGTGCCTACGAGGAGCGCTACTGCCAGGGCCACTGGCGCGAGGGCCCCGGTGGCCGGCGCCACTGGCAGGCCCTGGGGGCCACTGGCCTGAAGGAGTTGCAGCGGCTCACCCGACCGCTGCTTCTGCACCGCCGCAAGGCCGATTGCCTGGACCTGCCGCCCAAGCAGCGGCTCCACCACCCCGTGATCCTCAGTGCCGGCGAGGGCCAGGGCTTCCAGCACCGGCTCGATCTGGCGGTGGACGACTACCGCCGCCGCGCTGCCGCCGGCCTGGTGCGGCGCGATGCCGAGGCCCTGGCCGTGTTCACGGCCCTGCGCCAGATCGCCGCCGAATACAAGCTTCCCGCCGCCACCCGCCTGGTGCGGGAACTGCTGGGGCGGGGCGAGCCGGTGCTGGTGTTCAGCGGATTCGTGGCCGCCGCCGAGCTGTTGCAGGCCCGGCTGGGCGGCGAGCTGCTGACGGGCCGGGTGCGTCCGGCCGAGCGCCAGGCGAGGGTCGAGCGCTTCCAGGCCGGCGCCGATCCGCTGCTGATCAGCACCTTCGGCGTGGGAGGGCTGGGCCTCACCCTGCACCGGGCGCGCCACGTGGTGCTGCTGGAGCGCCCCTGGACCCCCGGCGACGCGGAGCAGGCGGAGGACCGCTGCCATCGCATCGGCATGGGCGGTCCGCTGCAGTGCCACTGGCTGCAGCTTGGCGTCGCCGACCAGCTGGTGGACGACCTGATCGCCAGCAAGGCCGAGCGCATCGAGGTGCTGCTGGGGCGCCACTCCAGTGCCCTGCGCCGCCAGTCGTTCCCGCAGATGGTGCGGCGGCTGCTCGCCGAATGGTGAGCAGGGTGACCTGGGGTGAGCCCCCAATCGCAACGGCCTGGTCTCAGCCGCGGCAGCCGGCGGCGCGGATGCGGATCTCCTCCACCAGCTGGGGGTCGCCGCGGCGTCCAGGCGTGGCCTGGCGCAGCAGGACCTCGGCGGCGCTGCTGTCGCTGCAGGCGGCCACCCGGTTGCCCGCCAGGGACTGCAGCAGGGCACGCTCGTTGCGCGGCTGGGGGTCGCGGGGATAGGCGGCCACCACGGCATCGCAGCGCTCCAAGGCGGTCTGGAGAGCGTCGAGGCGCACCTCCCGCAGACAGTCATCCCGCGCCGGGCCCTTGACCTGCTCCTGCGGTGGCGGTGGTGCCGCGCATCCGCCGAGCAGGCCCCCCAGGGCAGTGCCCAGCACCATCAGGGCCAGGGGGCGCTGGCGGTCTGGCCGTCGCTGGGCTCGCGGGGATTGGGATGCCAACTCAGTAGTTGTAGCGATCGTTGCGGGTGACGCCGCTGGTGGGAATGCGCGTGGGGCCGCTGCCCTGGGTCGAGGGAGTGCTGCCGGCGGCGGGACTGGCCGCGGCCTCAGGCGGGGTGGCAGCCCGCTCGAACAGGCTGCCCAGGTAGCGGCCGCAGTCTGGGAAGGTGCCAGGGTTCTGGACCACCGCCTCGGTGATCATCACCGCGGCATGTTCCGGCGACGTCTTGAACAGGCTGGCGCTCTGGCGCTTGATCAGGGAATAGGCGGCAGTCCAGCTCACTTCGTGGTTGTTGCCGGCGCCGCGCATGAAGCAATACACCTGGGCACCTTTGCCGGCGGGTGTGTCAGCGGGTGTGTCGGCGGCCGCCGGCAGCAGCGGCAGGGCCGTGGCCACGGCGCCAAGGCCAGCGGGCAGCAGCGCGGCGAGGGCGCGGCGGATGGCGGGGTGGGCCATGGGGGCGGCGGCTCGGGAGCCGGCGGGGGTGAGGGAAGGGGCCCACCGTATCCAGGGCGCTGGGCCTGTCCAGGGCCGGTTAACCCGACTGGGACCCCTGCAGCGACAGCACCAGTCGCACCATGAGCGGCAACACCAGCAGCACGGTGATCAGCCGCACCGCGTGCAGGGTCGCGACCGCCGCTCCCACGCCGAACTCGGCCCCCACCAGGCTCATGCCGCTGATGCCCCCCGGGGCGGCGCCCAGCAGGGCCACCACCGGATCGATGCCCAATAGGCGGCTGCACCACAGGCCCACCACCAGACCCGTGGCCACCAGGGTCACGGTGATCAGCAGGGCCGGCCGCCACAACTGCCGCAGCTCCGCCACGGCGGTGCTGGTCAGGCCAGTGCCGATCACGGTGCCGATGCCGATCTCCAGCAGGGTGCGCGTGCCCAGGGGCCACTGGGCCGTCTCAAGCCGGCCGCTCATGCTCACCAGGCCGGCCCCGAGCAGGGCTCCCGCCAGCGGTGCGGCGGGGATGCCGGTGCGCAGGGCCAGCAGCCCGCCGGCCAGGCCAGCCAGCAGATACACCAGCAAATTCAGCGGGGGGTGCATCCGGGGCCAGACGGGGAGGAAGCTGTCCAGTCTGGGAGAAGGCTTGAGTCGCTGACGGTTCTGTGGTGTGATCGGCGCTACCGCTTTGATCCGATGAGTCCCGAATCGGTTTCGTTCCGCATCACCCGCACCACCGAGGATCTGGCCCAGACTGTGGCGGCCCTGTCCCAGCGGCTGGTGAAGCTCGAACAGCGCTTGGCTGTGCTGCAGCTGCAGCTGGAGGCCGTGGCGGCGCCGGTGGAGCCCGATCCGGCCGAGCTGCGCTCCCTGGAGTCGGTGGAGCTGCTGCTGGCGGATTGCCGGGCCCTGCTGGCCGATTCGGAGCCCTCGGCGGCGGGCCTGGAGCTTGATGGGGCTCCACTTCGATCCGTGGATGCGGACGACGCCACGCCCCTGGCCGCCTGACCCTGGTGGGCGGTGCCACAATGGGAAGAAAGCGAACCATGGCCAGCTTCAACAGCTCCAGCTTCGTGAATCAGCGCCCCGCCCAGCACCCGTCCCAGCCGGGTGCCGCGCGCCCCACGCCCGCCTGCCGCTCCTTCGCTGAGGGCGATCACCAGCTGGAGAAGCTGGAATTCGCCCTGGCGGTGGCTGTGACCCGTGGCGATCAGCAGCGCTCCGAGCAGCTGAGGGCCCAGATCGCAGCCCTCGGCGGCAACCGCGAAGAACCTGGCACCTGAAATGGGTGTGGATTTCGTGATGCGCTGGGTGCACCACACCTCGCATCTTGCTGGTGCGTTACATTCCAATCAACGATCGTTGGATTTACGGATCCGCTGATGCCGGAGACGATTCCATCACCAGCAGCTGCTCCATCAGCTGTGGTTGCACACCATCCCCGCTTGGGGCAGCACCCCTTGGCTGCCCCCCGTCCTCTCGCTGGACAGCAACGCCACGACCTGACCCATCAGGCGGCAGCCCATGAGGCCGAGGCCAAGCAGGCTGCGGCCCGCGGCGCGATAGAGGAATCGGCGCGCCACATTCTCCTGGCCCTGGACTGCGAGCGTCGGGCTGGAAGCATTGGCCCCCAAGTGCTGCAGGTGATTAAGACGAGGGCCTGAAGCGGCTCTGCTGCCGCGACCTCCCGTCACACCCACCAAGGAGACGAATCCTGCCTCAGACCTCCCACTCCGGTCGGTCAGGGCAAGGGTTTGGGGTCAGCGAGAGTGGCAGGAGCGCTCGTGTCATCGCTAACGCCACTCCGTGGAAGGCTTTCAGGGAATTCCTTCAGGTCTGGACTGAAAGCGGGTGACCGGGCTCGAACCGGCGACGTTCAGCTTGGGAAGCTTCTCGGTTGATTAGCGGAACTGGTTGCGCTCTCTTGGGTCTCATGTGCCCTCAGGCTTGGATGTGAGAAGGTCTGTGAGAAGGTTTTGGCCTTCTCCCCTGTTGTGAGAAGGCGCGAGTTGGAGCCGGCGGACGTAAGGCGAAGGGGCGAGGGCTGCTCTGTGAAGGGCGTTCTCTTTACGCAAGCCAAGTATTCCTCTGCCCTTGGCAATCCTTCGCCAAGACCGCGAGGTATAAGCAAGATCTGAAAGTTGAATCCAGCGCACCCGAGAGATTGGCGGGCTGAGTTATCCAACGTCTGGCCCCGCGGTTTCAGCAGTGTGTCCGGTCGGCGACGGCCGTCCTTCAGCGTGCCACGGCTGCGCCGTGGCGTGCATCGGCCAGCCGCCGCCGCCCTCCGCTCCGAGGCCGGTGGTGAGGTGGTGGGCAGGGCTCGTTTCCCGCGGCTGCGGTGGCCGGGCATTCGCCCGCATCAATGGGGGCAGAGGTGGGCCCCAGGCCTCCTCGCGCGGCTGCGCGGCCAGCTGGGCATACAGGGCTGAATTTGGCGGTCTTGCTGATCAGTTTCCAAGGCCGCCAGCGAATGCCTTTGCTTTGGGCAGATCCATTGCCCTGCAGTCGCTCTGCCCGCCAGAGAGTGCGTTTGTACTGGTAGAATAAGGGCTGCGCCAAAGGCCCTGAGCCCATCGCCGGCGGCAACCTCGTCCCCTGGTCTCGCCATCACCCCTGCGTATCGCTGAGCAGTTGTGATGCCCCGATCAGTTGTCCTTCTGGCAACTGAATCCATGGCTTTATGTATTCAATCGCGGCCGGAGATTGCCCCGGCCCGCTCTCTGGTGATCGCCGCCGGGGGCGGCCGGGATCTGGCTTGGCCTCATCAGCGTGTGGCTGCTGAGCTGCTGGCCCGCAGCGGCGGCCGGCTGGTGCATCTGCTGCTCCATGGCGGTGCCCGTGGGGCCGATGCCTCCATTGGCCGCGCTGCCCATCAGCTGGGCTGGTCCTCCGTGGTGATGCCAGCTCGGTGGGAGCGGCATGGCCGGGCGGCTGGGCCAATCCGTAATCGGGAGTTGCTCGAGCAGGCCATTGCCCAGGCCGTGGCCCACACCTCCCCGGTCTCGATCGCCTCGGTGCTGGTGGTGGCGTTCCCCGGTGGCGTTGGCACCGCCTCGCTCGTGCAGCAGGCCCGCCGGATGGCTTCCCGTTCGCCGGTGCCGATCTCGGTGGCCGAGGTCAGCACGTCGGCCGGGCTCTGGGCCGTTCCGGCTGGTATTCCCCGCTCCTGATCAGTCACCACAAGCCTTTGGCGTTCTGTCGCGCCTCCTCTCCATTTCCTGTTCCTCCTCTCACCGTCATGGCCGTTCTCACTCCCATCCCCACCGTTGCCGCCCCTGCTTCGGCCCCGGATACCTCTGGTCCTGCCTTTTCCCTCCAGCGCTCCGGATCGCTCTGGCAGCTCGGCATCGAGTCCCAGGAGCTCACCACCGCCATCGGCCAGCTGGCCGAGCAGCTGGAAACGGATGACCCCGAGCTGCGCGCCCTGGCCCTCGCCGAGCTTGAGGCCGCCCTGCTGGCAGAAGAGGGCAACAAGGCGGCCCTCTCCGCCAAGGCCGATGCCACCTGCTGGGTGATCGAGCACCTCCGCGGTCAGGCCGCCTACCGCCAGCAGCAGGCCAAGCGCCTCGCCGATCTGGCCCGCTCTGATGCCGGCCGGGCCGATGCCCTGGAGGAGTCGCTGATCTTTGTCCTCACCCAGCTGCAGCCAGCGGCCACACGGTTCTCGTTCCCCAATCACGAGCTCAGCAGCCGCAAATCCTCGGCTGTCGTGATCGACGACGAGGAGGCCCTCGATTCCGAGTGGCTCGCCGTCACCACCACCACCAAGCCCGACAAGGCCGCCATCAAAGAAGCGCTCAAGGCCGGCCGCCACATCGAAGGCGCCCAGCTCCTCTCCCGCCGCAGCTGGCGCATCCACTGAGGGGGGCAAGGGCCCCCTTTCACACGGGCCTGTTGCAGGAGCGGGCCCACGTCACTCCCCCCAGAGCCCACACAGCCACCGATCACCCCATCACCAGAGCCATGGATCTCACCAGCTACGCCAGTACCACCGCCACCAACAGCCCCACCAGCACCCGGCCCAGGGGGCACATCTGGTCGACCCGGCTGTGCAGCTGGGTGCTGCCGATCCTCCGCAAGAACAGCCGCCGCCCGTCGCCCCAGCACATCCACTGCAGTGAACCGCCCTGCTGGGTGCTGATCGAACCCCTCGACCCAGAAGCCGCTGCGCTGCCAAGCGCACCTCACGGTGCGACCAGCTGATCGCCTCATCTGCATTCACCACACACTTCCCCACCTCACCCCTCGTCGCCATGACCTGCACCTTTTCCCCCGAGCAGATCACTGCCCTCTCCGCCCCGCTGGATCGCGCCAAGGTGCGCCAGCGAGAGCAGGGCCGCAGCTCCGTCAGCTATCTGGAGGGCTGGCAGGTGATCGCGGAAGCGAACAGGATCTTTGGCTTTGACGGCTGGCAGCGCGAAACCGTCGCCCTCCGCTGCGTCAACCAAAGCGAACGAACCATCGGTGCCAGAGGCACGAGCCGAGACCAACGCCCCGGCTGGGGAGTCACCTACACCGCCCGGGTGCGCATCACCGTGGGTGAGGGCAGCGGTGCCCAGTTGATCCGCGAGGGCTGCGGCGCCGGCCACGGCATCGACGCCGATCTGGGACAGGCCCACGAATCGGCACTTAAGGAAGCCGAAACCGATGCCATGAAGCGGGCGCTGATGACCTTCGGGAACCCCTTCGGCCTGGCCCTCTACGACAAGCAGCAACGCGAGGTCACCCAGGCGACAGGGAACAGCAGCGCTCCCCTGCCTGCCAGCGCCAGCAACGGCACGCGATCCATCCATCGCCGCCCCTCGCCCACCACCCCAAGCGCCAACAACGATCCCGGCCTCACGCCCCTCGACTCGGCCACCACCCGCCAGATCCTCGCCACCTTGCGCGGTCTGCCCCGGCCGGTGCTGGAGGGCTTCACCAAAGCCTTCCGCAAGCGGTTTCAGGTACCGGAAGATGCCACTTCCATCGCCGATCGGATCCTGCAGAAGCGGCACCACGACTGGATTGAGGCCTACCTGGTGCAGCAGCAGATGGCGGCGTAGTCCGCAGTCGGCGCGGTTGCATCAGGTCATCAGGCCTCAGGGGGCACGTGGTGCCCCTGGGGGCAACGCTGCTGATCCGAGGAGCGCTCATGCCGAATCGGCAGGTGGACCCACATGACGGTGGGCAGCTCAAAGTCCCTGGCCAGGCGGGCCACAGTCGCGGCAACTTCCTGCACGGTTGGGATTGTGGAGCTGCCTGGGGTGGGGGGCGGCTCGGAAGGGTCTGCCTCGGGGGGAAAGAACGCGCAATCGGAGTTCCAGATCGAGCGATCCGCCGTCAGGCCTTGGTCAGGCGCCGGATCGACTGAGCCCTCAAGCCCAGGCATGGCCTGTTCTGCCAAGGGCCTGAGCTGTAGACCCGAGGGCGTCACCTGCAGGCTCACCTCAGACCCCACGAAGGCAGGGAGTTGATCGAGGTCGCCGAAGCAACTGCTGAAGGCCTTGGCCTTGCAGGTTCCGCCTTGTGGATGGATCAGCAAAACGTCGGCATAGGGATCACCCGTAGCGGAGACGCCGTAAGCCTCGACTTTGTACAGGTAACAGCGGGTCGGCTGGGGCTCAGGCATCACCGCCACCTCCTTGCCGGAGTGACCGAGCGCTGGCAGGATGAGCAGTGGCTACCCTCTAAACAAGCCAATGAACGCATCGAGCGGCTCGATGCAGGAACTGTCAAGGCTCCATGAGCCATTGAGAAGTTGTGTACGCCGGACTCGCCGTCCGGCTTCTGATGAGTCACCATGAGGCAGCTCTTGACGAAGGAGCACCCTTCAAGGGGAGGCTCAGGGAGGTAGTAGCCCCTGAGCCTTTCCTTTTGGAAAGACCCAGGGCTCCCTGCCCGGAAGACCGAGCCGAGCCAGTCCCTGTCGGGGGTCCAATCAGTTTGGCAGCACCGATGGGGTGTGCAAGGCGGAGGTACCACCAGGGATGGTGGCAAAGCGCCTGATGTTGTGAAATGTTGCGAAAATTTGGCCTTGGTGCTTAGACTCGCGCGTTGTGAATGTCCTGTGCACGAGTTCTTCCGGCTGCGCACTACGGGCTCGTATAACCCAAAATATCCCGAATTCTTGAGATCCCTTGCGGCGCAATGGGTCTTGAAAAAATCTCGCCAGACCAATACCTAGACAGTGTGCCAATCCAAGATGTGTCTACTTAGCTGCGGTGAAGTCTGAATCTGTCTCTCTGGGCCGTCATTTTTATGCGTTGGCTGCATTGTTCGTCCGTTTAGGCGCAGTACGGCACACCTGACTGGTCTTGCGTCAGCGGCTATCGATTTGATGGGTTGTGGGTCCATGGCGCTGGCGATCACGCCACCCGGCCTGCCCCGGCTTGCGCGCCGCGCAAGGGCTGACGCGAGTCGCTGCGCTGCGCTCCGCGCCCCTTGCGTGGCACAGGCGGCGCCGGGGCTGAACGGCGGTGTCGTTCGCCAGCACAGCCATGGCCGCCGCTCCTCTCAGCCGCACCTGCCCGATCCGCATCGTCTCGGTACATCTGCTTGATGCCGCTGGCCAGCTCCTCAGGGTGCTCTTCCTCGATCGCGAGGGGCACATATCGGCCGAGCCGCACTACGTGCCCCGCGAGGAGGCGCTGATCCTGGCCTCCAATCAGCAGCAGGTGCTCGGGCCTCAGGCCAGGGTCCAGGTGCTCTGAGGTGGATGCCCGGCGGCATCCCCGCCGGGTTTTCTTCTTCGGGGGTGTGGGTCGTGTCCGGGTCGATGTGCTCAGCTCAGCCCCACGTACACCGGCTGGAACCACTGCATCCGCCGGCATTTTCGCTTCTCGCCATGCAGCACGGTGTGCCAGTGGCCGCTGCGCCAGTGGGGCCGACGGGAGGCGCTGCTACTGGTGCCAGCCGCGCTCCCTTCTGATGGGGCCCTGGGGGTGCGGTCGAGCCGTAAGTCCTTGCCGATCCACACCGGGCCCTGGGGCGTGACGGCGCCGGTGTCGTCCGCACTACCAGCCGAGAAGCCCTTGCCGCTGGGCACCCTGGCAGCCGGGCCGGTGGTCAGCAGTTCCGGCTGGTAGAGCTGCACCAGCAAGGCGTTGATGGCCAGGCCCTCCATCCGCTGGTTGGTGCTCTGCACCGCCTGCTCGTCCCACTGCCAGGCCGGATGGCTCAGGTCCTCCACGGTGGGCTGGCGTTCGCCTATCTGCTGAAAGGAATGGCGGGTGAGGTAGCTGGTGCCATCGAGGGCTCCCGCAGCCTCAAGACCCTGACGGGCAGCTGGAGCGACCTGGCCCTGGCCTGTCTGATCCACGTGGGCATGAAGCGACTGATGCCTGATGAGGACTCAGGCCTGGGGATCGGGGCGGAATACGAGGAGGCGCTGCGGTTGCATGGCCCGTAGGCCAAAACAATGCACAGGCTGCATAGGTTCGGCATTGGCGGGTAGGAGCAGGAGAAGACTGGCTGCGCCTGGGCTGCCCTGGCGGCAGACTGGGTGCTGCGGCCTACAGCAACGGCCGCTCATTACGAGTCCCGGCTAGATCGGCTGTACCACCCTGCCCATGAGAGACCTGGCACGCGGCATCGCTGAGCAAGCTGAGCTGGCATCGAAGAGCTTTTATCGCCTGGTCTTGGTGGCTGGTCCCCCTGGCAGTGGAAAAACCAGTGCTTTCAACGAGCTCCAAGTAGCCAAGGGCTGGAGCTTGTTGAACCTCAACAAAGTTCTTTCCGAGCGGCTGCTGGATCTCACTAGCAAGCAAAGACGACTTCGAACCGCAGACATCGTCAGGGACTTAATCGAAGAGCAAGGCAATCAGACAGTGAGCATGTTGGACAACATTGGCTTGCTCTTCCACCCTGCCTTGCAGCAAGAGCCAATGATGGCGCTCCAGCGTGCTTCGCGGAACCGCACGGTGATCGCAGCCTGGCAAGGGGAGGTCACCGCAGGCAAGCTCATCTACGGGTCGCCCGACCACCCAGAATATCGGCGCCTCGACGTCAAAGACGTGCAGATTGTGACCGCCGATGGTCACGGCCTGGCAGGAGCGTGAAGACATGAAATATTCAGACCTGATTCAGTTTGATCCGATTGAAACGGTTGTTCAGCTCAACGAAGCTGAACGCGACGACCAAGCCCTCAGGCTGGTGCAGACCTTTGTGATCTCGGATCGCATGGGTGAGCAGCTGGAAAGCGTGATCTTCCAGCAACTTCAATTCCAGGAGCCTGCGGATAACAAGGGGCTTCTGGTTGTCGGCAACTACGGCACAGGCAAGTCTCACCAGTTAGCGGTGATCTCCGCTGTGGCTGAGAAGGCGGAACTGGCAGAGAAGCTGACAAACCCTGCTGTTGCCAAGGCAGCCGAGAAGATTGCGGGACATTTTGTCGTTATCCGCGCAGAGATTAACTCCTCGATGTCGCTCCGGCAGTTTGTGCTGGAGACCCTTCAGGAGGCCCTGGCGGAGCATGGAGTCCATTTCGGCCGCGTCCCTTCGCGTGGTGTAAATCCCGAGGCCCGAATGCCCTGATCAGAGGTTGAACAAGGTGGAATGACGAGCTGTCATTCCGGAGGTGCGG
>NZ_NQLA01000074.1 GCF_002252705.1 Vulcanococcus limneticus LL | reverse complement strand
GCTCAGAGAGTTGGCCTACGACATCAAGGGGATGCTGGCGCTGGGAGGCGTTGCGCCACTGCGTGACAAGGTCTGAGCACACTTTTAGGCAGCCCTGATCCGGAGGCCCAGGTGTCGGCCCGCGCCCGGGTGCCTCAGGGTTCGGACTAGGGGCAGCTCACCCCCTGCGGCAGCCAACGGGGCGGCCCTGCGGCGCCCCTTGCTGTCGTCCCGGATGTCCCCCCTACAGCCCGGACACCTACAACGCCGAGTGGCGTGTACACGAAGAACCTTGAACCGAAACAACAGATATTGGCTGGCCACAATCTCGGCCATCGTTGTGGTTGTGGGGATTGCGGCCTATGTGAACCAGCGGAACCAGGAGCAGTTGGCATCCGAAGCCCAATCCCTGGCCCTGCGGGACCTCGCCAACCGGCAGGAACAGGCCGGTCGGCAGGATCAGGCCAACCGCGAGGCGATGGGCCGCCAGCTGAGCGACTCGGCCCTGCGGAGCGAACTGGAGTCCGCCGCCCAGCGGGAAGCCGCCCTCCAGGCACAGCTCGCGGCCATGGATGCGGCGAACCGGAACCGGGCCGCCGATGCCCAGCAGCAGGCCAAGCGGCAACAGGCCGAACGGG
This sequence comes from Vulcanococcus limneticus LL, assembly GCF_002252705.1. Lineage (GTDB taxonomy): Bacteria > Cyanobacteriota > Cyanobacteriia > PCC-6307 > Cyanobiaceae > Vulcanococcus > Vulcanococcus limneticus. The sequence continues at coordinate 9,398 of NZ_NQLA01000074.1, read as the reverse complement.
ACCTGCAGGACCTCAAGACCCAGCGGGCCCAGCTCCAGAAACAGGTGAACTGCGCGCGCATCCAGCTCTCCGTGAACCAGCTGGTCGCCAGGGGCGACACCGACCAGGCGCTCAGGGTTCAGAAACAATGGGCCGTGCCCTGCCCCAATCTCCTGGCCGGCGGATGACCCGCATTGGCAGACTCTTGCCATGACCAGCACCCCCTCCAACAACGGCATCACCACCCAGCTCGGCGACCAGGGCCTGGGCCAGCAGCCCTGGTGGGTCGAGCAGTGGATGGAGCTGATCAACGGCTACCGCTTCAAGAAGCGCCTGGAGCGGGCCTGGGCCTACGCCCGCGAGGGCAACGTGCTCTCGATCCGCTTCGAGGGCCGCCGCGTGCACGCCCGCGTGCAGGGCAGCGGCGAGGAGCCCTACAAGGTGAAGCTCTGGCTCGACACCCTCAGCGACGAGGACTGGGGTTACGTGCTCGAGGCCCTCGGCCAGAAGGCCCGCTGGTCGGCCCAGCTGCTGGCCGGCGTGATGCCCCAGGACATCGAGCGCGCCTTCGCCGCCAGCGGCAGGCGCCTCTTCCCCTTCAAGCTGCAGGAGGTGCGCAGCGAGTGCAGCTGCCCCGACAAGATCAACCCCTGCAAGCACGCCAGCGCCGTCTACTACCTGATGGGCGAGCGCTTCAGCGAAGACCCGTTCGTGCTGTTCCAGATGCGCGGCCGCACCCGCGCCCAGCTGCTGGCCGACCTGGCGATCCAGCGCCGCGAGCTGCTGGCCAGGCAGGCGCGGGCCGCCAGGGCCGCCGCCCGCCAGAAGGAGAAGGACGGCACTCCAGCCGCCGGCCTCCCGGCGCCGGCCGCCGAGGGCTCCCTGCAGCCGGCCCCCGCCGCCATCAAGGATCCGAGCCGCTGGTGGCGCTACGACGCGGCCCTCGATCCGGGGCTCGTGGTGATCACCCCCGCCATGGAGGGCGAAACCGGCCTCGATGAGGCCGGCCCCCTGCCCCTCGCTGAAGACGCCCGCTTCCCCGAGGCCGGCCGTCACTTCGTGGAGCACCTCAAGGCCCAGGGCACCCTGCTGGGCCAGGCGGCCCTGGCCACCGCCATGGCCGCCGGCGCCGAGCGCTCCGGCGCCGCCGAGGGCGCCGAGGCCGCGGGTGGCTGAGGCCCCCTGGCTCGAGGGCTCCGCCCAGGCCCTGGCCGCCGTGATCCTGCGCTCCCACCAGCGCGGCTTCGGTCGGCCGCTGCTCACCCCGGCGATCCAGGCCGCCGTCGGCCCTGGCGGGTCCCGTGGCCCCCAGGACCCCGGCGCCGGGGAACACCTGGCCCTTGTGGCCCAGGAGCTGTTTGCCGCCGCCACGGTGGTGCTCGCCCACGACGGCGGGCCAGACCCGCGGCTGATCTACGCCAACTGCGCCGCCCTGCGCCTCTGGCGCCGGCCCTGGGCGGCCATGGTGGGCCTGCCCTCGCGGCTCACGGCCGAGCCGGCCGAGCGGGCCGGCCGGGCCCAGATGCTCAGCGAGGCCCAGCGCCAGCACGCCCTCGGCGGCTACACCGGCATCCGCATCGACAGCCACGGCCGCCGCTTCCAGATCCGCGGCGCCCGCCTCTGGACCCTCTGGAACGGCGCCGGCGAGCCCTGCGGCCAGGCCGCCTCCTTCAGCGACTGGCACTGGCTGGCCTGACGGCCGGGAGCCGATCCGGCCCTTCGCCGGCTGATGGCCCCGATCAGCGTTGCCGATGGCTGGCCAGGCCCCGGAAAGGGCTGCCTAGAGTCGCCCCCACCGGCACCGGCAGCCATGGCAGACACCGCAACGGCCAGCCCCAGCGCGACGGGCACCGCCACCAGCCCCGGCGCAGCCCCCGAGCCGCGGCTCTCGCTGCAGTGCGACGCCATCGGCCCCGACACCACCGCGATCCGCTCCCTCGACTGGGACCGCAGCCGCTTCGACATCGAGTTCGGCCTGCGCAACGGCACCACCTACAACAGCTTTCTGGTGCGGGGCGAGCGCACCGCCCTGATCGACACCAGCCACCTCAAGTTCGAGAGCACCTGGCTGCCGCTGCTGGAAGAGCAGATCGATCCCCAGGCGATCGACGTTCTGATCGTGAGCCACACCGAGCCCGATCACTCCGGCCTGATCGGCCATCTGCTCGATCGCAATCCCGAGATCACGATCGTGGCCTCCAAGGTGGCGATCCAGTTCCTCGAAAACCAGGTGCACCGGCCCTTCAAGAGCCAGGCCGTCAAGAGCGGCGACGAGCTGGATCTGGGCACCAACCCCGCCAGCGGCGTGCAGCACCGCTTCGAATTCCTCAGCGCGCCGAACCTGCACTGGCCGGACACGATCTTCTCCTTCGACCACGGCACCGGCATCCTCTACACCTGCGATGCCTTCGGCCTGCACTACTGCTCCGATGACCTGTTTGATGTGGATCCCGGCGCCATCGCCCCGGATTTCCGCTTCTACTACGACTGCCTGATGGGCCCCAACGCCCGCAGCGTGCTGCAGGCGATGAAGCGCATGGACGCCCTGCCGGAGATCACCACGGTGGCCGTGGGCCACGGCCCCCTGCTGCGCCACCACCTGGGCCTCTGGCTCGGCGACTACCGCGAGTGGAGCGCCGGCCGCAGCAAGGGCGAGGCCTACGCGGCCGTCTGCTACGTGAGCCAGTACGGCTTCTGCGACCGGCTCAGCCAGGCCATCGCCCGCGGCATCGGCAAGGCCGGCGCCCAGGTGCAGCTGGTGGACCTGCGCGCCACCGACGCCCAGGAGCTCAGCGCCCTGGTGGGGGAGGCCAGCGCCGTGGTGGTGCCCACCTGGCCCGCCGGTGGCGACGCTGAGCTGCAGACCTCGGTCGGCACCCTGCTGGCGGCCCTCAACCCCAAGCAGTGGGTCGCCTGCTACGACGCCTTCGGCGGCAACGACGAGCCGATCGACACCGTGGCCAGCCAGCTGCGCTCCCTCGGCCAGAAGAGCGCCTTCGAGCCGCTGCGCATCCGCCAGGTGCCCCAGGTGGCCGACTACCAGCGCTGCGAGGAGGCCGGCACTGACCTGGGCCAGCTGCTCACCCGCGAGAAGACGATCGCGGCCATGAAGGCCATCGATGGCGACCTCGACAAGGCCCTGGGCCGGGTGTCCGGCGGCCTCTACGTGGTGACCGCCCGCCAGGAGGACACCGGCGCCGACGGCGGCTCCACTGGCCTCGCCAGCGCTACCGCCAGCGCCACGGCCCGCAGCAGCGCCATGGTGGCCAGCTGGGTGGCCCAGGCCAGCTTCGACCCCCCCGGCATCACGGTGGCGGTGGCCAAGGACCGGGCCATCGAGGCCCTGATGCAGGTGGGCGATCGCTTCGTGCTCAACGTGCTGCGGGACGACAACCACCAGCAGCTGCTGCGCCACTTCCTCAAGCGCTTCCCCCCCGGTGCCGATCGCTTCGCCGGCGTCAACACCCTCGAAGGCGTGGCCGTCGGTGGCCCCGTGCTCGGCGATGCCCTGGCCTACCTGGGCTGCCGGGTGGTGCAGCGCCTGGAGGGCCCCGACCACTGGATCATCTACGCCGAGGTGGAGCAGGGCAATGTGGCTGACACGGAGGCCAGCACCGCCGTGCACCACCGCAAGGTGGGCAACCACTACTGAGCGTCAGCCAGCGCAACGGCACCCAGATCCAGGCACTCCAGCCAGACCAGCCCGCCCCAATCAACTCGGCCAGCACCGCCCCGCCCCGACTGCCGCGTCCCGCCCCTCCTGAAGCCCCGCTCCGCATGGCCCCCGATCTCCTCACCCAGGACAGCCCCCCGCAGAGCCCCGCGCCCGAGGCCGGACGCAGCGTGGTGGTGCTGCCGATCGAGGCGGGACTGGTGTGCCTGCGGGGCCTGAGCCCCCGGCGCCTGCGCTTCGAGGTGGAGTACGGCCTGGAGCGGGGCACGAGCGCCAACAGCTTCCTGTTCAGCGCCGGCCCGGCGCCCGGCGGCCACAGCATTCCACCGGTGCTGGTGCACCCACCGGGCGCCTCCTTTGCGGAGCCCTTCCTGGAGCAGCTGGCGGCCCTGGTGGAAGCCGAGGCGGCCCTGAAGGTGGTGGTGGGCCACGTGAACCCCAACCGGGTGGCCCTGCTGCGCCAGCTGGCCGAGCGCTGGCCGGCCCTGATGCTGGTGGCCTCCAACGCCGGCGCCCGCCTGCTGGAGGAGCTGTGGTCGCAACAGCGGCCGGCGGCGCCGGGGGCTGAGGCCAGTGCCCCGGCGGACCTGCCGCCCCTGCCGCCGATCGACATCGTCAAGCAGGAGGTGAGCAGGCCCCTGGCAGGTGACCACCGCCTGACCCTGATCCCTGCCCCCACGCCCCGCTGGCCGGGCGCCCTGATTGCCTTCGAGGAGCGCACCGGCCTGCTGATGAGCGGCAAGTTCTTCGCCGCCCACCTCTGCAGCGACAGCTTCGCCGAGGCCAACCGCAGCAGCAGTGAGGAAGACCGCCGCTACTTCTACGACTGCCTGATGGCGCCGATGACGCGCCAGGTGGAGTCGGTGCTGAACCGGCTCGACGCGCTGCCGATCCGCACGATCGCCCCGGGCCACGGGCCGGCGATCGCCGAGAGCTGGCGCAGCCTGCTGGTGGACTACCGCCGCTGGGGCGAGAGCCAGGGCCGCGCCAAGCTCTCGGTGGCCCTGCTGTTCGCCAGCGCCTACGGCAACACCGCCGCCATCGCCGATGCCATCGCCCAGGGGGTGGCCCGCACCGGCGTGCGGGTGGAGAGCATCAACTGCGAATTCGCCTCGCCCGAGCAGCTGCTGGAGGCCATCCGCGGCTGCGACGCCTTCCTGGTGGGCTCCCCCACCCTGGGGGGCCATGCCCCCACGCCGATCGTGGCGGCCCTCGGCACCCTGCTGGCCGAGGGCGACCGCAGCAAGCCCGTGGGCGTGTTCGGCAGCTTCGGCTGGAGCGGCGAGGCCCTCGATCTGCTGGAGAGCAAGCTGCGCGACGGTGGCTTCCGCTTTGCCTTCGAGCCGATCAAGGTGAAGTTCAGCCCCGATGCCGCCACCCTCAAGGCCTGCGAGGAGACCGGCACCGCCCTGGGCCGCCGCCTGCAGACGGAGCAGCGCAAGGCCCAGCGGCGCAGCGCCGCCGGCGGCCTCAGCGACAGCCGCAGCAACCCGGCGCTCCAGGCCCTGGGCCGCGTCGTGGGGCCCCTGAGCGTGGTCACCGCCGTGAAGGGCGAAGGGCCGGCGCGGCTGAGCGGCGCCATGGTGGCCAGCTGGGTGAGCCAGGCCAGCTTCTCGCCCCCGGGCGTCACCATCGCCGTGGCCAAGGACCGGGCGATCGAGGCCCTGCTGCATGTGGGCGACGCCTTTGCCCTCAACGTGCTGGCCGAGGGGCGCGAGAGCGGCCCGATGCGCCAGTTTCTGCAACCCTTCCCCCCCGGCGCCGACCGCTTCGCCGGCCTGGAGCTGGAGCAGAGCCCCGGCGGCCAGCCGCTGCTGCCCGAGGCCCTCGCCTGGCTGGAGGGGCGCATCACCCAGCGGATGGAATGCGGTGACCACTGGCTGGTGCTGGCCGAGGTGACCCAGGGCGGTCTGCTCGACGGCGAGGGCGCCACGGCCGTGCACCAGCGCCGCAGCGGGGCGATGTACTGAGGCGATTGCCGCCTGCAGATCCAGGTCTGCAGAAGTAATTCCAGGCACGCCTTGCCGTAGCTCTGGGCGCCACCCATCTTGCGAGAGCCAAGGATATTCCGTTGAGGTCCCGATCGTCTCGGGAGTCATCGCTTGGGCGGACTCCTCGCCTGCAGTGGGCATGGAGTTCATCGAATGGACAGTCGCGCCAACAGGGGGAATGGCTTCAGATAGCGACCGATCCCTGGCCAACTCTTCAGCACCATCCCAGCGCATCAGCGCCATGCCCGGCATCCCAACGCCCCATCCACCAACCCAATGACCAACCTTCCAAGCGTCAATGGTTCGTCACCCGGCGACGGTTCGATCCGCTTCGCCTACTGGGTTCCCAATGTGAGCGGCGGCCTGGTCATCAGCGATATCGAACAGCGCACCAGCTGGGACATCGACTACAACATCAAACTGGCCCAGATCGCTGAGAAGTCTGGTTTCGACTACGCCCTGAGCCAGATTCGCTTTACCGCGGGCTATGGCGCCGACAACCAGCATGAGCCGGTGATCTTCAGCACGGCGCTGCTGCGGGAAACCGAGCGCCTCAATCTCATCGTCGCCGTCTTGCCCGGCCCTTGGCATCCGGCCGTGCTGGCCAAGCAGATCGCCACCCTCGATCACCTGGCCCAGGGGCGCGTTTCCGTCAACGTCGTGAGCGGCTGGTTCAGCGGGGAGTTCCGAGCCATTGGCGAGCCCTGGCTGGACCATGACGAGCGCTACCAGCGCTCAGCCGAGTTCATCGAGGCCATCAAGGGAATCTGGACGGAAGACAACTTCACGTACCACGGCCGCTTCTACTACTTCGACAACTACACGCTCAAGCCCAAGCCGATTCAGAAGCCCCACCCCACGATCTTCCAAGGCGGCAGCTCCCGGGCCGCCCGTGATAACGCCGCCCGCCTGTCTGACGTCTATTTCACCAACGGCAACACCATCGAAGGGCTGAAGGCCCAGATCGACGACATCCAGGCCAAGGCCAAGGCCAATGGCCACAAGGTGCGCATTGGCGTCAATGCCTTCATCATTGCTCGAGATACCGAGGCTGAGGCCCGTGAAGTGCTGGCCGAAATCATCGCCAAGGCCAATCCCGCCGCCGTCAAGGGCTTCGCTGATGAAGTCGTGAATGCGGGCAAAGCGTCACCCGAGGGGGAAGGCAACTGGGCCAAGTCCACCTTCGAGGACCTGGTGCAATACAACGATGGCTTCCGCACCAACCTGATTGGGACGCCCGAGCAGATCGCCGAACGGATTGTGGCGCTGAAGGGCATCGGAGTTGATATTATTCTATCTGGCTTCCTGCATTTCCAGGAAGAGGTTGAGTACTTCGGTCGCCGCGTTCTACCCCTCGTGCGCGAGCTGGAAGCTCATCGGCTGGGGATCAAAGAAGTGGTCACCGTCGGCTGAACTGCACCCTTTCGGGTTTGCCCATTCAGTTTAACCCTTTCAGTTTAACCCTTTCATCCGCGTCTGATTCATGACTCGCGTTCTCCTCATCAACGGCAGCCCCACCGCCGTCTCCCGTTCCTCGGCCCTGCTCAGCCATGCGCGTGGGGGCTTGGAGGCGGCGGGTCTTGAGGTCAGTCAAACCAGCATCCTCGATTATCCCGCAGATGATCTTGTGCAGGCCCGCTATGGCAGCGATTCCTTTGCCACCTTCATTGAAGAGGTGGCTGCTGCCAGCGGCATCATCGTCAGCACGCCCATCTACAAGGCCTCCTTCTCGGGAGGCCTGAAGGCACTGCTCGACATCCTCCCCCAGGAGGCACTGTTGGGCAAGGCCATCCTGCCCCTCGCATCGGCCGGCACCATCTCCCATCTCCTGGCGATCGACTACGCCCTCAAGCCGGTGCTATCAGTGCTGGGGGCTCGGGATATTGAGCAGGGGGTATTCGCGGTGGACGATCAATTTGAGAAGGTCGATGGGGGATACACCCTCAAGCCCGAACTCGTGGAACGCCTCGACCGCAACCTCGGCTACCTGATCAGTCGCGTTCAACCCTAGGACCATGCCACATGCAGGTGTAGGCGCTACCACTCCCCATTGACTTTCACGCGCATACGTTAGGGCTGGCACTCTTGGTTGCTGACATTCGGCAAGCCTCCTCTATTCCAACACCATGACAACGACAACCCCGATTCCTGGAGCATCCATTGCCAGCGAATCCACCACCCCTGAAACTGCGCGCGCGATCCCGACCATTCAGAGGCCTGACCAGCCGGCCCACATCATCCAGAGTGATGAGGAAGCCATCGCCGTTGCCGAGCGGCTTGCGGCCGACTTTGGCCGTGAGGCGGCCCAACGGGACGCCGAGCGGCGGCGGCCGATCCAGGAACTTGATGCGTTCTCCCAGAGCGGCCTGTGGTCCATCAACGTACCGAAGCGCTTTGGGGGGCCCGAGCTGTCCTACGCCACACTCTCGAAAGTGATCGAGATCATCTCGGCGGCGGATTCCAGCTTGGGTCAGATTCCCCAGAACCATCTGGGAGTTGTGGCGGCGATTCGCACCGTCTCTGACGAGGCCCAACAGAGCCTGCTGTTTGGAGAGGTCCTCAAGGGAATCCGCTTCGGCAATGCCTTCTCCGAATACGGCTCACGCATCGCCGCAGAGTTTGACACCAATTTCAAGGAGGATGGCGATGACGTCATCGTCAATGGGCGCAAGTTCTACTCCACGGGCGCACTGTTTGCCCATCTGATTCCGATCGTGGCCCTTGATGACCAGGGGCGGGCCTGGTACGCCATCGCCGAGCGCGAGTCCCCTGGACTCACGATTATCGACGATTGGTCCAGCTTTGGCCAGCGGACAACCTTCAGCGGTACGGTTCTGCTGGACAACGTTCGCGTACCCAAGACCCATCTGGTGCCTGGCTACAAGGGCTATGACCGTCCTACGGCCGACGGGGCGATCTTCCAGATCATCCAGGTGGCTGTCGACACAGGTATCGCCCGCGGTGCTATCGAGGAGGCCATTCACTTTGTTCGGGGCAGCAGCCGTCCCTGGGTGGACAGCGGCGTGGACCATGCCTGGGAGGATCCCTACACCATCCAGATCATCGGCGATCTGACGATCAGGCTCCAGGCAGCCCAGGCACTGCTCGAGAAGGCTGGCTTGGCCATCGACCGCGCTGTGGCCGAACCTTCCGAGTCGACGGTCGTCCATGCCCAGCTCGCTGTGGCGGCCGCCAAAGTACTCAGCACCGAGGTCGCGATCGAAGCCACAAATCGCCTCTTTGAAGTTGGAGGCACCCGATCCACTTTGGAGCGGCATCATCTGGATCGCCACTGGCGCAATGCCCGCGTCCACACGCTCCACGATCCTGTGCGCTGGAAATATGCCATCGTCGGCAACCACGCCTTGAATGGTGTGAATCCACCCCTGCACGCCTGGAGCTGAGGCCCTCGATTCCCTGGGCCCCAACGCCCTGTTTGCACTGGCGCGGAAGAGCTAGCCGATCAGGCAGTTCCTCCGCGCTTCCTGCCAGACAGTGATGCTTTGTTGCGCCGCTCGATGGAGCAGAGCCTTGGGCCTGGGCCGACTCTGCGGATAACCCTGACCCGCCCCTGGAGCTTGTGATGTTTATATCTGTAACGGGAACAGCCAGGAGAATCCCCCGCTACCGACAGAGCCCCTCACCTCCGCTGCAATGGCAGGGCTGCCTAAAAGTGTGCTCAGACCTTGTCACGCAGTGGCGCAACGCCTCCCAGCGCCAGCATCCCCTTGATGTCGTAGGCCAACTCTCTGAGC
>NZ_NQLA01000073.1 GCF_002252705.1 Vulcanococcus limneticus LL | reverse complement strand
TCAGCTGTGGAGCCGATCGCCTGAGGTGCGCGGCCCACCCCAGCTACGCCGGGGTGGGAGTGCCGGGGGAATTACACCACTGAAGGGGACGCCAGCCACGTGCCGCCATCGCGGGCGGCGCGAAACGTAGGAGTGATACGTTGGGACGGATGCTTTCAGGTGCGGCCTATCCAGAGCACCTGTAGCCATTGCGGGGATGAGCTCGTCCTCAGTTGCGCCAATGGTGCTAACGCAAGAACTGCAGATACTCGGCTGGAGCACGAAGAAGAGAGTCCGGTTGACGGCTTGCCACCGGGAGCGACCAACTCAACGCTCTCCGCCGGGAAAACCACCCGCATAAGCATTAGAGAACCCGAATGCTTCTTCAGCTTTCGCATGAACATGGATGAGGCTTCCCGGACTCGCTGAATACCCCATATCGGGTGGAGCCACAAAGGCAGACACCTTCTTCGTGGTTGTTGTTCATTGCAATGAGAGAGAAGGGGCAGCGGTGTTTGCGGCGCCCAACGCTCAGGATCAGCGGTGGCGGCAGCGCTGTCCACCGCATGCTGTTGTTAACCAGTAGTGCCGATCGAGGCTTAGTCTGCGAACGGTGAATCCAAGTCAATTGCCAGGACACGCACCTCAGGATCGGCATCAAAGATCGCGATTAGGTCTCTGTGCAACTTGGTTGCCGCTGAGTGGGCTCCGTTATCGATGAACCGAAACTTCTGCCAACTCCAGCGCCGACCTTGAGCGGCACCATCCGTGACGTATAGATCAAGGTCGCAGCTGTCACCTTTTCGGCCATAGATGCATATTCCGAAAAGAAACGAGAACCCAGGCAAGCCAATCCACCACCCCCAGTCCTCGCAGCAGCAGCCCGACGACTCGTATCCTCTCTCTCGAATCTTATCGATGAGATACTCTGCGAGTGCTTTCCCATACATTCCTTCGTTGACGAGTTCATCGGCCTCGCCAGGAAGAATCGGAAACTTGTCAGATGCGATGCGAATAAATGGGCCCACTTGTTCCTCCATCGGGCTAACGTTGAACGTAAGGGGCACCGGAGCTCAGCGCAGGGAACCCAAATGCGCAGTAGTCTGGCTTCGCGTTGACGGACTTGTTGGCCCCTGCACTCACAGGGGCGGACGCTGTTGATGTACCCACAACTGGACGGACGGCCGCAGCCATTGACCTGTTGCATAGGCAGCCAAGCGTTCTGGCACGGGATCACCGTTGAAGACAAGACGATTAAGCATTAGCGCAAGGTCTACGTCAGCGATATACCATTCACCGAACAGATTCTCAGAATTGGCAGGGAGTAGCGCCTCTGCGGCAGCGAACAGTTTCTGAACGGACGCCTGCCCCTCAGCCGTGAGTGGCGCACTGGTTGGACCGTAGAACACAACTTCCGTGGAGCGCTCTTGCCTAAGGGGCAGAAGGTCGCTGCGAAGCCAGGCCTGAACTTGACGCGCTCTCGCTCGACTCTGTGGCTCTATCGGGTAGAGCGGTGTACCAAGCCAGAGATCATTGAGATACTCCGCGATGGCTGAGGACTCAGATAGCGAGAAGTCGTTGTGCACCAAGGTGGGCACGCGGCGCGTGAGCGACGTGGCAACGAAGGGTGGTTCGTGGTTGGCCTTGGCGGCGAGATCCACAGTCGCGATGTCGAACGGCAGCTCCTTTTCCTGTAGAGCTACAAAGACTGAGAGTGCATAGGGGCTTAGGAACTGGGAGTCAACGTAGAGAACGAACTTTGGGAGTGACATTTGAGGCTACGGCTTTGGCTAACTTGTCATTGGCTTATTCCATGAACCACCCAGCTGGCCACTTCCAGTCAGCATAAGAACAGCGCCATCGCTCAGCAATACATCCACATCCCTTGGAGCGCAAGAAGTTCCAGCCAGGGCAAAACCCTCGGCGTGATCTTCAGCGGATCCGATGAAGCAAGCCAAACAGCGCAGCCCCTGCAAAGCCTCACGACAGAACACACAGACCTTGTTCCCATGGCAGGCTTTCCCCATCGCTGAGCCAGTGGCGACCCCGGAGGCTGACGTGGACGTGGTGGTGGTGGGCGCCGGCCTCTCCGGCCTGATCTGCGCCCGCGAGCTGCGGCGGCAGGGCCTGGCCGTGCAGCTACTGGAGGCGCGTGAGCGCTGGGGCGGGCGCATGCACGGCCACACCACCGCCTCGGGCCTGCGGGTGGATCTGGGCGGCCAGTGGGTGGGGACCACCCACCACCGCCTGATCGGCCTGCTGGAGGAGTTCGGCCTTCGCCTCTACCCCACCCACTACGACGGCGAGGGCATCTTCCACTGGAACGGCGTGCCGCACCGGGCCGGCGTGGAGCACCATTACCCCTCCAGCCTGCTGTTCTTCCGACCGGAGGAGCTGAACCTGCCGCCCGCCGAGCTGCACGACACGCTGGCCCTGCAACGCACGTTCCTGGAGCTGGTGGAGCGGGTGCCGCCCGCCGCGCCCTGGACCGCGCCGGAGGCCGAGGCCCTCGATCGGATCAGCATCGCGGGCTGGCTCGAGCAGCAGTCGGCCGGGGAGCTGGCCCGCTACCCCTTCGCCTGGCTCACGCGCATGGGCGGATCCGGGGGGATCGAGCCCCACGAGAGCTCGATCCTGCATCTGGCCTGGACCCAGGCCACAGCCCCCCAGCACGAGACCCCGGAAGCCTGGCTGGTGGAAGGGGGCGCCGCCCAGCTGGCGGCCCGGCTGGCCGCCGAGCTGGCGGACGTGCTGCGGCTGCGGGCGCCGGTGGGGGCGATCGAACAGGACGGTGGCGGTGTGCGGGTGAGCCACAGCGCGGGGGAGGTGGTCACGGCGGCCGCAGCGGTGGTGGCCATCCCGCCGCCCCTGCGGCTGGGGATCCGCTTCAGTCCGGCCCTGCCGCCCGACTGCAGCGGCCTGCTGCAGCGCTCGGCGATGGGCTCGATGGTGAAGGTGCTCGCCCTCTACCCACAGCCATTCTGGCGGGAGCGGGGCCTGAACGGCCTCGGCATCGGCAACCTGCCCACCCTGGAGCTCACGGTCGACAGCACACCCCCGGGCGGACCAGGCCTGCTGGCGGGCTTCATCGCCGGCGAGCGGGCCGTGCGCTGGCAGCGGCTGCCGGAGCCGCAGCGCCGGCAGGCGGTGCTGGACGATCTGGCCCGCTGGTGGGGCCCCCAGGCGGCCGAGCCGGAGGAACTGGTGCTGCACAACTGGAACGCCGAGACCTGGACCGGCGGCGCCTTCACCAGCTTCCCGGCTCCCGGAGCCCTCACCACCTACGGGCCGGCAGCGCAGGGACCCCACGTCCGGGTCGTATGGGCCGGCACCGAGGCCGCCAGCCGCTGGCCCGGCTACTTCGAGGGCGCCATCGAGGCGGGTCTGGCGGCGGCGCAGCAGGTGCGGGAGTTGCTGGGGGGCTGAGGGCTCAGGCACCCGGCGGCGGCGGCGGCGGCGGCGGCGGGGTCAGCCTGGATCAGCAGGAGGAGAACCGCCGGATCAGCTCCTGCGCTGCGGGGAATGCTTCCGCCAGGGCTGGGAACGCCATCCGCTCCACCTGCCCGGGCTCCACCCGACCCCAGACCGACGTCCCCAGCAGGGCAAAGCCGAAGCCCCCGGCGGCGGCCACCCGGCCGGCATGGAAGCTGCCGCCCGCGATGGTCAGCTGGGGACGTTCCCCTGCCGCCAGATCACTTCCCACCCGATGCCATGACCCCTCACCCTCCGGGGACACCAGCAGCACCTCGAGCGGATCGCCCAGGTAGTGGTGGTACACCTGATCCTGGGGGATCCGATGCAGCTGGATCCCCCGCTCCGGACTGGCCAGAAAGTACAGGGCACCGCCTGGTATGGCCTCAGAGACGAAGCTCTGGGCCACCAGACCGCAGGTGCGGTGCGGCTCCAGGCCCAGCCAGTCGATCACCTGCTGGGCCGTGGGCTGGGCAGCCAACTCAGACGCCCACCGGCTCCCCAGCCTGTTGCTGCTCCGCGAGCACCTGCTCCAGACCCGCCAGGTCCTCGTCGGTGATCTTGGTCTGCATCGGGCAGTGCTTGGGGCCGCACATCGAGCAGAACTCGGCCTGCTTATAGATGTCGGCCGGCAGGGTCTCGTCGTGATACTCGCGGGCCCGCTCCGGATCCAGCGAGAGATCGAACTGCCTGTTCCAGTCGAAGGCGTAGCGGGCGCGGCTCAGTTCGTCGTCCCGGTCGCGGGCACCTGGGCGGTGACGGGCGATGTCGGCGGCGTGGGCGGCGATCTTGTAGGCGATCAGGCCGTTGCGCACGTCCTCCGGGTTGGGCAGGCCCAGGTGCTCCTTGGGGGTCACATAGCAGAGCATCGCCGTGCCATACCAGCCGGCCATCGCCGCACCGATGGCGCTGGTGATGTGGTCGTAGCCGGGGGCGATATCTGTCACCAGCGGGCCAAGCACGTAGAAGGGTGCCTCGCTGCACTCCTCCATCTGCTTCTTCACGTTGAACTCGATCTGATCCATCGGCACGTGGCCCGGACCCTCCACCATCACCTGCACGTCGTGCTTCCAGGCGCGGCGGGTGAGTTCACCCAGGGTCTTGAGCTCGGCCAGCTGGGCCTCGTCGGAGGCGTCGTGCAGGCAGCCCGGACGCAGCGAATCACCCAGGGAGAACGTGCAGTCGTAGCGCTTGAAGATCTCGCAGATGTCGTCGAAGCGGGTGAAGAGAGGGTTCTGCTTGTGGTGGTAGAGCATCCACTGGGCCAGAATGCCGCCGCCACGGCTCACGATGCCGGTGAGGCGGCCCTTCACCTTGGGCAGGTGCTCGATCAGCAGGCCGGCGTGGATGGTCTGGTAATCGACACCCTGCTGGCAGTGCTTCTCGATGATGTGCAGAAAGTCGTCTTCCGAGAGCTTCTCGATCGAGCCGTGCACGCTCTCCAGGGCCTGATAGACGGGCACCGTGCCGATGGGAACCGGTGAGGCGTTGATGATGGCCGTGCGCACATCATCGAGATTGACGCCGCCGGTGGAGAGGTCCATCACCGTGTCGGCGCCATACTTCACCGCCAGCTCCAGCTTCTTGAGCTCTTCGCTCACATCGCTGGCATTGGGGGAGGCGCCGATGTTGGCGTTCACCTTGCACCTGCTGGCGATGCCGATCGCCATCGGCTCGAGGTTGGGGTGGTTGATGTTGGCGGGGATGATCATCCGGCCACGGGCCACCTCCTCCATCACCAGGGATTCGGGCAGGTTCTCCCGTTTGGCCACGAAGGCCATCTCCTCGGTCACCACGCCCTGGCGGGCGTAGTGCAGCTGCGACACATTGGCTTGGCCTTTGCGCTTCTCGATCCAGGCGCTACGCATGACGGGCTACGGCGAAAGGGAGGACTGACGGGGATACCGCCAGCTTCGGGGCGCAGCTGGAGTTCGTTCTCACTTCCCTGCGCCGGCATGACCCGGATCAGGTTCGGAGGGTGTGATCTCAGCCCCGCGAGAGGGGCACCCCTAGTGACTTTGGAAACCTAGCAAGGCCGTAATGGTGCCGGCCGCCGGGTCCGCTCAGCCCTGCAGGCCGTTGAGGGCCGCGGCCACCACCCGGTGGTCACTGTCGTGCTGGAGCCGCACCAGCTCGGCGCGGGCTTCGGCCGCCGCCGCGCTGGCACCGGCAGAGTCACTGCCGCCTTCGCGCACCAGTCGGCCCAGGATCTCGGCGCCGCCCACCCGCACCGTGCCATCGGCATCCCCCAGGGCCAGCCGGGCCAGCTCCAGCAGATCCGCCGCGGCCATCGCCGGGTGCTCGGCCATGGCCGAGAGGATGCTGCAGCGCACCAGCCACTGGTCGTCGCGAGCGAAGGCCAGCCGCAGCAGCGGCCAGGCCCGCTCGAGCGAATGGCTCACCAGGGCATTGGCCGCCTCGGCGCGCACGTTGGAGTCCTCATCGGTCTCGAGGGCCGCCACCAGCGCCTCCCAGCCGGCGGGGGTGGGCTTCATGCCCAGGCCGGCGCAGCTCAGCGAGCGCACCAGGAAGGGGTTCTGCTGCAGGCCCAGCAGCAGCAGCGGCTCAGCCTGCTCGGCCGTAGCCTCGCGCAGGCGGGCCAGGGCCGGCATCGAGCGGGACGGGTCGCCGGAGGCGATCTCCGCGCGCAGCTGTTCCAGATCCATCAGTCCCAGCGGCAGGGAACGTCACGCTAGGGGGACAGCTCAGGGGGACGGCTCGCACGCTCCGGCCGCCGGCTCAGGCTGACGCTCCCGCAGGGCCTCCAGCAGGGCGCGGCGGCGGCGGCGCCAGGTCAGGCCGCTGTAGGTGAGCAGGCCGCCGCCCACCAGCAGCGCCGGCAGGGCCTGGAACCGGTCGGACCCCTGGCGCGAGAGCAGGGCCAGCAGCGCCAGCAGGATCAACAGCGGCGACGAGAGCGCCAGCAGGGCGCGCTTCACGGGCGGGCGGTGGCGCCACCGGCCTGACCGGCGCGGGCTTCGATCCAGCGCAGCAGGCTGAGGGTCAGCACCTGCACGCCCACGGCCAGACAGTCCTCGTGGGGGGCAAAGCTGTTGCTGTGCAGGGGCGTGCAGCCCGCCGGGCCCGCCACCCCCAGGCGAAACATCGTGCCCGGCGTATCGCGCTGCAGCTCGGCGAAGTCTTCCGCACCCAGGGAGGGCTGCTCCAGCCAACGCACGTTGGCGCGGCCCAGCAGCTCCACTCCGGCGTCGGCCACCAGCTCGGTGAGGGCCGGATCGTTGTGCACCGGCGGCGAGATGCAGCGGTAGCGCACCCGGGCCTCGCCGCCATGGCCGGCGCACAGGGCCTGCACCGTCTCCTCGATCCAGCCGGGCAGCTGGGCGTGCAGGTCCAGGTCCAGGCAGCGAACGGTGCCGAGCAGGCGCACGTGGTCGGCGATCACGTTGAAGGCCTTGCCGCCTTCGATCCGCCCGAAGCTCACCACCACCGGATGCAGGGCATCGAGCCGTCGGCTGATCGCCTCCTGCAGCCCGCTCACCACCCGCGCCGCGATCCAGATCGCGTCGGTGCTCTGGTGGGGCCGGGCGCCATGGCCGCCCTCGCCCAGCACCTCCACCTCCAACTCCCCAGCCGCCGCCGTGAGGCTGCCGCAGCGCACGCCGATGCTGCCCACCGGCAGGCTCGGGAACACGTGAACCCCGAACAGGGCCTCCACCCCATCCATGGCGCCATCCGCCAGCATCCACGCGGCCCCCTGGGCCGTCTCCTCCGCCGGCTGCACCAGCAGCCGGACCCGGGCCGTGAGCTGGTCGGCCAGGGGCGCCAGCAGACGCGCCACCCCCAGCCCCACCGCGGTGTGGATGTCGTGGCCGCAGGCGTGCATCAAGCCCTGGTGCACGGAGGCAAAGGACACGCCGCTGCGCTCCTCCACCGGAAGAGCGTCCATGTCCACCCGCAGGGCCACCAGCGGCACCGCCGGACCCTCTGGGCCCAGTTCGGCCAGCACGCCGGTGCGGCCCACCCCCTCGCTCACGCGCCAGCCCAGGCCCCGCAGCTCGCCGGCCACCAGGGCGGCGGTCTGGTGTTCGTTGCCGCTCAGCTCCGGATGGGCGTGGATATGGCGCCGCAGGGCGATCAGTTCCGGCAGGGCCGCCGCCAGGGCAGCCGCCAGGCCGTGACGCTGCCAGGGGCTCTCGGGGTCCGTTACGGCGGGGCTGGGGGCTGTGGCCTGGGCGGCGGGGGTCATCGGCTGGCCAGGGCGAGGAAATCCTCGAGGGCCCGCACCGGCTCAGGGGGCCAGCGCCGACTCTCAAGCAGCCATTCTGGCTGCCGATACCGAGGATCGAGGCCGGAGGCGGCGGCCCAGTGGCTCTCGGCCTCGCCACCGGCGGCGCGGCGCCAGAGCAGGGCCGTCAGGCCGGCGCGGGCATCGGCAAACAGGGGGTAGCGGCGGATCAGATTGCGCAGCTGCCGCTCGGCCTCCTCCAGCTCGCCCAACTGGAAGGCGGCCAGGGCGGCGCTGGAGCGGGCCATGGCGAAGCCCGGGCGAGCCTCGGCCGCCGCCGTGAAGCTGGAGCGGGCGGCCTGCCAGTCGCCGAGGGATCCCTGCACATTGCCCAGGTTGTAGAGGGCCGAGGCATCGGGCGGGCGACCCGCCTGCGCATCCCGCTCCAGGATCCAGCGGTAGTCCGCCGCCGCGGCCTGCCACAGCCCCAGCGACTCCTCGGCGGTACCGCGGTTGAGGTGGGGGTCGGCGCTGGCGGGATCCAGCTCCATGGCCCGGCCCTGGTCGGCGATGGCGGCCTGGGGGTCGCCGAGGGCCAGGCGCACGTTGCCGCGGTTGCTCCAGGCGGCGGCATCCTCGGGGGCGCGGGCGATCACCTGATCCCAGAGGGGCAGGGCATCGCCGAAGCGGCCGTCGCGGCTGGCCCGCAGGGCGCGATCAAACAGCTGGGACAGGGGTTCGGAACTGGGACTGGTGGCCGGGGCCGCTGCCCGGGCCGGGGCGGCACTGGGTGTGGCGGCCAGCGCCGTCACGGCAGGCCCCAACGCCAGCACAATCCCCAGTGCCCACCCGAGCAGCACACTCGCCAGGCGCCCCAGCGGGGAGAGCCGCCCTGGGCCGAGCGGCAGTCTGCTCACGCCGCCTCCAGGTGGGCCCGGCCGGCGTCGGTGATCATCCGGCCCCGGGGCGTGCGCTGCAACAGGCCCTGCTGCAGCAGGAACGGCTCCACCACTGCCTCCAGAGTGGCCGGGTCCTCGCCCAGGCCGGCGGCCAGGGTGTCGAGCCCCACCGGGCCACCGCCGTAGCCCTCCAGCAGCAGGCTGAGCAGGCGCCGGTCACTGGCATCGAGGCCTCGGCCATCCACCCGGTGCAGGCTCAGGGCCTCGTGCACCAGCTCGGCGCTGACGGAGCCATGGCCATGCACGGCGGCCACATCGCGCACCCGCCGCAGCAGCCGGTTGGCGATGCGGGGCGTGCCGCGGCAGCGGCGGGCGACTTCCAGGGCGGCGGCGCCGTCGAGCTCCACCTGCAGCAGGGCGGCGGCCCGCTGCACAATCGCCTGCAGGTCGGGCAGGTTGTAGAACTCCAGCCGCTGGATCAGCCCGAAGCGATCCCGCAGCGGCGAGCTGAGCGAGCCGGCGCGGGTGGTGGCCCCCACCAGGGTGAAGGGGGCGATCGGCAGGCTGCGGGTTCGGGCGGTGGTGCCCTTGCCCACGGTGAGATCGAGGCGGAAGTCCTCCATCGCCGGGTAGAGGATCTCCTCGGCCACCCGGTTCAGCCGGTGGATCTCGTCGATGAACAGCAGCTCATGCGGCTGGAGGTTCACCAGCAGGCCCACGATGTCGCGGGGGCGCTCCAGGGCCGGGGCGCTGGTGATGCGGCAGCGCACACCCAATTCCTCGGCCAGCACCAGGGCCATGGTGGTCTTGCCCAGGCCCGGCGGGCCGTAGAGCAGCACATGGTCGAGCGCCTCGCCGCGGGCGCGGGTGGCCTCCACGGCGATGCCGAGCACCTGCTTGAGCTCGCTCTGGCCGATGTAGTCCGCCAGCCGCCGCGGCCGCAGGCTGTCCTCCCGCAGGATCGGCGCCTCGGGGGCCTCCTCGGCCGTGGCCTGGGGGTCCACCAGCCGCTCTGAAGCCGCCAACCCGGCCCCCTGGCGATCGCGGTCGCCGTCAGCGGCGGCGCGGCCGCGGGGCGCAGCGGATCCCGAGGAGACAATCGCCATGGGCTGACGGTACCGGGGGATCCCTAGGGTCGGAAGATTCTGGGCGGATGGGCGGAGCGGCGATGGCAAAGGGCGGAGGCAAGACGAGCGCCAGGGCCCAGCGCGATGCCGCCAACAAGCTGCTGGCCGACAACCGTTTCGCGCGCCATCAATACGAAATCCTCGAAACCCTGGAGTGCGGCATCGAGCTGCGGGGCACGGAGGTGAAGTCGATCCGGGCCGGCCAGTGCAACCTGCGCGACGGCTTCTGCCTGATCCGCAAGGGCGAGCTGCAGCTCCACAACGTGCACATCTCGCCCCACAGCCACGCCGGCGCCTACTTCAACCACGAGCCCCTGCGGGTGCGCAAGCTCCTGGCACACGGCCGCGAGATCGAGAAGCTGCGCGTGGCCCTGGAGCAGAAGGGCCTCACCCTGATCCCGCTGAACCTGCACCTCAAGGGCTCCTGGATCAAGCTCACCATCGGCCTGGGCAAGGGCCGCAAGCTGCACGACAAGCGCCAGGAGGAGCGCCGCAAGCAGGACATCAA
The DNA here is from genome assembly GCF_002252705.1 of Vulcanococcus limneticus LL. Lineage (GTDB taxonomy): Bacteria > Cyanobacteriota > Cyanobacteriia > PCC-6307 > Cyanobiaceae > Vulcanococcus > Vulcanococcus limneticus. The sequence goes on along the minus strand of NZ_NQLA01000073.1, from coordinate 28 downwards.
GGACGCCAAGGCGGCGATCGCCCGCCTG
>NZ_NQLA01000072.1 GCF_002252705.1 Vulcanococcus limneticus LL | reverse complement strand
AGCCACCAGCTTGCGACGCTAGAGGCCAATCCAGGCTTAAAGAATATTGGCTGATCTAAGCGGGCACTCAAGCCTCTATTGTCCAGAGTTTCCCTAGGAAGCCGATAGTCATCACCTCCAGTCACCTGCCACGAAGTCTTGAAGCAAATCCACCTAGCCGCCTTCATGATTGCTGGCAATTGTGCCCATAGCCATGCACTTTGGCGGCACCCACTCGGACGGATTGACTTTTTAAAGCCAGAGATCTATCGAGCGATCGGAGAGACACTCGAGCGGGGGAAATTCGATCTACTGTTTTTTGCTGATCGTCTGGCAATCTCCAGTAGTTTCGGTCAATCCTCGGATGTGGGGCTCCGCTATGGCGATCAAGATGCAACCCGAATGGATCCCATTCCCGTCTTGTCCTTGATCAGTGCCCACACTAAATCGATCGGATTGGGGGCAACGCGCTCAACAACATACTGTCAGCCTTATCACATTGCACGTACATTTGCAACGCTTGATCATCTCAGTCGTGGCAGGGCTGCCTGGAATGTGGTCACATCCGTTAACGACTCTGAAGCGGCAAATTTCGGACTGACCAGCCACTTGGGCCATGATGAACGCTATGACAAGGCGGAGGAGTTTCTAGACGTTTGCTTCCGTCTGTGGGATAGCTGGTCTGCCGAGGCCCTTGTTTTAGACAAAGACACCGGCCACTTCGCAGATCCAACCGCGATCCATGCCATCGATCACAATGGCGACTGGTTCAGGGTGAAAGGACCTCTCAACATCCCCCGTTCCCCCCAGGGTAGGCCGGTCATTATCCAAGCTGGATCCTCGGGGCGGGGACGCGCCTTTGCGGCCCGATGGGCGGAAGTGGTGTTCACGGTTCAGCCCGATCGGGCACGCCTCAAGAGCTTCTATGTCGACATGAAGTCAAGGGTCAAAGCGGCCGGTCGTGATCCGAGCCAATGCCTCATCCTTCCAGCCGTCATGCCATTGATCGGCACAACAGAAGCTGAAGCCATCGACAAGCAACGCCTCCACAATGAGTTGGTGCATCCGTTGGTGGGGCTCTCCACCCTCTCAAGCCACGCCAATTACGACTTCGCCAAGCATTCCCTCGACGAGCCACTTGGTGAGATCTCCACGACTGGCATTCAAGGCCTGGTGGAGAGCGTGCTGAGAATCAGTGAGTCTCAGAATCTCACCCTGCGGGAGATTGGCAAGATCTATGGCCAAAGTGTGCTGACTCCCCAGCTGGTGGGAACCGCAAAGCAAGTGACCGATCAAATGGAGGCCATGGTTCGCGATGGGTGTTGTGATGGCTTTGCCATTTCGCCAGCCTATCTGCCCGGCTCATTCGTCGAGTTTGTTGACCACGTTGTGCCGGAATTGCAGGGTCGCGGCCTTTTCCGTCAAGAGTTTGCGGGCACAACCTTGCGGGAACACTTGCACTTGAATTAATGCCGAGCCATAGAGACCAATCGCGAGCCCAGCAAGATGACCATCAGTCTTCCCGAATCCTTTGGCAAGCGATTCGGCCGTAGATCCTTTCTGGTGTCTGCTGGCTTGGCCATGGCTGGTGCAATCCTAGGGAGCAGATCGACAGCAGTCGCCGCTGAGAGAGTTAGAATTGGCTATCAAAAGTTCAACACACTAAACATACTCAAATCTCGCGGTGCACTCGAGAAAGCCCTGGCACCTTTGGGCATCTCAGTGGAGTGGAATGAATTTGCCGCTGGCCCCCAGTTGCTGGAAGCTCTCAATGTAGGAAGCATTGATTTTGGCCATGCGGCGGACACCCCGCCAATCATTGCCCAGGCAGCCGGCACCCCATTTGTCTATGTAGCCAAGGAACCTCCCTATCCCAGAGGGCTTGCCGTGGTGGTCCGCAAGGATTCTCCGATTCGCTCGATCAAAGATCTCAAGGGTAAGAAGGTGGCGATTGGCAAGGGCTGGAACGTCTTTAACCTGCTGCTCGTTGCCCTCGAGAAAAACGGTCTGTCACTGAAGGATATTGAGCCTGTCTTCGTCAGTACGGCTGCCGATGCCCGGTCGGCCTTCCAGCAAGGAAGTGTTGATGCCTTTGGCACCTGGGATCCGTTCTATGCGGTCGTGGAGCGCAGTCTGGATGTCAGAACGCTGGTGGATGGCAAAGGGCTGGTCGGCAACCCTACCTTCTATCTGGCATCACGAGACTTCGCCACGAAACGCAAGAAGGTGATCTCCAGAATCCTCGACGAGGTTCAGAAGCTTGATGTCTGGGCCAATGCCAACCCAGAAGAGGTTGCCAAGTTCTTGGCGCCTCAGCTCAAGGTTGATGCCGTGGATCTGGAACGCGCTACTCGTCGCCGCAAGTACGGCGTGCAGCCAATCACAAAGAATGACGTCATCAGCCAACAGGACATTGCCAACCGCTTCTACGACCTCAAGTTGATTCCAAAGAAGATCTCCATCAAGGACGCTGTTGTCAACACCGACTTTCTCGGCAACCCATGACTTGCTGACCTGGACCCTGCTGGTGACCAGCTCGGCCGCCCCCTTGTCAGCTCAACAGCCTGCTGAGACAGGGCAGTTAGGGCTGCAAACCTGGCAACGCATAGGACTGCCACGTCCCTGAAGCCTTCTCGGCCACCAGGGGCGTGAGCGTGAGCCTGAGGGGGCTGCCGGCTGCCACGTCGACGCGCAGGGCGGAATAGGCGCGACGCAGGTTGGAGCCCCGGCCGCTGCGGCCGAGGAACAGGCGCGAGTGGGCCACATCCCGTTCCGCGCCCGGTGGCCCCTCCTTCAGGTCTGGTCCTTCCTTCCGTTGGCGGCGCAGGCTGTAGCCGCTTCCGCCGCAGATCACCCAGGGAATGTGGGCATCGCCATGGCCGGTGTCGCCGGTGGACAGCACCTCCAGGCAGTGGGCATGGCCGCTGAAGGCGAGATCGAGCAGGGGTCGGCCGGCCGGCAGCGGGCCGAGGGCGGCGGCCACGCGATCGAGCACGCGGCGCAGCTGGGCACGCACGGCCAAGGTCTGGCCCTGGTCCCACTTGCTGGCCTCGGTGACGTAGGGCGGATGGTGCAGCACCAGCAGGCGGCCCCGCACCGCCGGGTTGCGCCAGGATGCGATCAACGCCTCAGCGAACCAGTCGAGCTGGGCCCCATCGCATTCGGGCGCCAGGCCAGCCCGCGCCGTCGCTCCGCTGGCCAGCTGCTTGTCGAGATCGCGAATCTGCTCGGCTAGTTGCTCGAACTTCGCGGCCCGGTCATCCCGGGCATCGTCGTCGTCACCGCCATCCAGGCTGCGCAGCAGCGCCATCCGTTCAAGCTCGAATGCCTGGCGGCGCCGGCGCAGCCCCTCCTCGCGGGCGCTGGTTTCAGCTGGGCCCTGTGGCTCCGGCGGCAGGGGCTGGTTGAAGGTGTTGGAGTCGAGGGCGAACACGTCGACACCGGCCCAGCGCAGGGCGTAGTAGCGGTTGGGCAGGCGCGTGAAGTGGCCGGGGCTGTAGAGCAGGCAAGGGGCACCGTCGACCACCGCGGTGCGTGTGGCGTCGAGATGGGTGGTGAGCTGGTGCTCTGGGACGGCGGCGAGGACGTCGAGGAAGGCATTCGCCCAGGCCTGCCCCACGAAGGACCCGTGCCAGCCCACATCCAGGTCGATCCAGGCGCGCAGCAACCGGCGCACTGGCGCGGTGAGGCCGGCGAGAAGCGCGAGCGGGACGGGGATGTCGTAGTAGTCGTGGTTGCCGAGGACCGGCAGGAAGGGCACCCGGAAGACAAGTCGGTCGTAGACCAGTCGGCGCCAGTCGTCGCCTCCCACGATCCACTCGCGGTAGGGGCGGATGAAGTTATCGCGGTACTGCTCGCTGGACCCCACCAGATAGACCACATCGCCGGTGTGGAGCAGGAAGCGGGCGTCGGAGCCATGGGCGAGGAGCTGCTCGGCCACCCGGCGCTGGGGGCTGCCACGGCGATGGCGACCGGTGCCGCTGTCCCCCAGCACGAGAAAGCTGAAGGCCTCGGGCGTGGCGGGGTCGCCCTCGATCGCCATCCGGCAGGGATCGAGGCCACGGCGGCTGACTTCGGGCTGGCCCCAGCGCACGCGAGCCGCCATGCGGCGGATCTTGGTGGCGATGCTCGCCTCGGAGGCGAAATTCACGGCGCTCGCAGCGGCGCGAACACGGTCAGGGCGCCCGGCTGGCAGGTGAAGGTCACGGGATCGGCCTCCAGGATCTCGCCGTCGATCACCAGCTTCTGGGGAGGATCGGTGCTGATCGTGAGGCGCCGGGCCCGTAGGCAGAGCAGATCGGGATGGGTGGTGGCCGACTGCACCACGGCGGAGGCCATCAGCGAGGCGAGGGCGTTGATTCCCTGCAGGCGGGTGGCGGGCGAGGCGATGGTGACCTCGAGCAGGCCGTCGTCGGGGATCACCTGGCCGAAGCCCTGGGCGAGCACGGAGGTGGCGGGGGCCGCGTTGGCCACGGTGATGGCGACCGCCTGCAGCTCGGTGATGGCCCCGTCGATCTCGATGCGGGCCTGGAATGGTTGCTGGGCCACCAGCTGCCGGGTGCCGGCGAGCACGTAGGCGAGCGGGCCGAGCATGGCCTTGAGTTCACGGGTGGCGCGGTCCACCATCCCGGCCTCGAAGCCGAGGCCGGCCAGCAGGACCATCGGCACGTCGTTGCAGCGAGCGGCGTCCACCACGTGGGTGTGGCCGGCCAGGATCGTGTCGCAGGCGGCTACCAGATCGGTGGGAATGCCCAGGGCGGCGGCAAAGGCGTTGGCGGTGCCGCGGGGAATGACGCCAAGCGGAATGCCGGTGCCTGCCACTGCTCCCGCCACCGCCGAGACGGTGCCGTCGCCGCCGCAGGCCACGATCATCACGTTGCCCGGCTCGCCGGCCGGGCGGGTTTGCAGCAGTTCGACGAGCTCCAGGGTCTGCACCGCCGGATCGCTGTCGGGCTGGGTCAGCAGCACGGTGACCAGCAGCTGCGGCTCGAGGATCGAGCGGATCAGCGCCAGATCGGCATTGGGATCCCCCTGGCCGGCCACCGGGTTAAAGAGCAGGTAAGCCGAGCGGCCATGGGCCAGGCCGCGCAGGGCCAGATCGGCGCTGGCGGGGTTGAGCGCCAGGGGCACGGCGGCCAGGTCGCAGGCACGGATCAGCAGCCGGGCATCGGGCGGGGTGCCCGGTGGATCGAGTGGATCGAGGAAGGCGATGACGGCCGCCACACCGCCTGTGAGCACCTGGGAGGCCACCTGGATGTCGCCACCGTCGGCCAGGGAGGGGAGCACCCGAAGCGACAGGTCCATCGTGCGCGGATCAGCCTGCAGCCGATCGGCCAGGTCAGCGGTGGTGACCAGGGGGAGCCCGGCCACGAAGGCGAGCTGCCGATCGAGCCACTCCAGCAGCGCCTCGGCGCGCGACGCGCTTGCCAGCAGCACCAGGGCATGGGTCATCGCGCTGAGGCTAGCCAGCTCGCCCGATGGGGCCAGCCTGGTTCAGCCCCAGATTCCCAGGGGCTGGTGGCCAGCGCCTGCGCTCGGGGGCTCCTCGGACATCCACTCCTGGCAGGTCGTCAGCCAGAGGATCTCCGGGTCGCTGAGGTCATAGCCCGCTGCCCGCACGGTCTCGGCGAGTTGCACAGGGTCCGCCTCCAGCCCAAGGAGGCGTTCCTGCCAGGCGGGATCGGCACGCACCACCGCAATGAAGGCATCGAGCTGCGCCTGCGACATCGAGCTGTGGACCTGGAACCACCCCCTTGTTTAGGCCCAGTGGGGCGGTGCGGCCAAACCTGTCAGCGTCGTGGTGCAGGTTCTACCCTGATCGACCAGGGCCGCTGGCCTCGAGCCACTGGGCTCCCAGGCCATCAGCACCAGCGGATGCACCGGCAGCGAGGACTCTGGGTCCGCCAGCCGGGGGGATTCCATGGCGGGAGGCAGCGTCAGCCCAGAGGGGTCCGGATCGGCTCATTCCAGCGCGTGGTCCTGCTCAGCCGGGAACCCGGCCTCCAGGCGTTCGGCCAGCGCCAGGCACTGATCCATCTCCTGCCACAGCAGTTCACGGCGCTGCTGGGTGACGGCAAACGAGCGGTGGTGCAGGTCGCGGCCCAGGTAGCGCAGGGCGGCGCAGATGCGCTGCCAGTCGTCTGGGCTGAGCTCGCCAGGGTTGATGGTCATGCACTGAATCCTGCTCCAGGCAGCGTCCTCCCCTGCCTGACATTCCGGAAGCCTTTCAGTTCTCCGCTGCCGCTCGCCTGCCTTGAGCGGCTCGTGGCGGTGTGATCAGCGGGCTGATGCTCGCTGTAGCCGTGCAACTGCACCAGCCCACGCCGCCGCGGGCGCTGCTCAGTGCCGCCCTGCATCCAGGGGCAGCCGTTGCCGCACCTGGCCAACCGGTGGCCCTGGGTAGTCTCCCGCCCCTCAACTGAACGGATGCATCCGCGACTCCGCTGGCCGATGACCAGCGCCGAGCGAGCCTTTGCCTGCGAACACCTGGGCTTTGCCCATCGCCAGTCACGGCGCTTTGCCCAGCGCTGGCAGCTGAGCACCGACGAGCTGCTTGGTCCGGCCTATGAGGGCCTGTGTAAGGGCGTCATCGGCTTTGATCCGAGCCTTGTTCACCGCCCATCGCTTCCAGTGCATCGCCGGTGCCATTGGCGCTGGTGATGGTGAACACAAAAGCGCGCTGGCTTAGAAGCCCACTCCATTCCTAATCCATACAAGAACCCTTCTTTCATGGTATCGACGACTGTTGTCATCGCATCACCCTGTTTGGAGCTGATAATGTAGCCCGGCAGTCCGGGCCAACTGTTAACTGGTTGTCGGAATTGAATATGATATCGATTGCCGCTGATGTGTATAGCTTCATGCAAGGGTACAGTTGGTGACAAGAAACGTGAAAAGAGCTATCTCCCTCTTGATGGGAGTTCATCAACATGAATGCGAGTCATCTTCAGGATGCCAATAGAAGTTAAATGCGCGGTCAGGCGATTAAAGCGCGAGAACTGAGTGACGCGCGCTAGTCCGCCCGCGCTCGCTCCAGTGACAAGTGCGTGCAGGAAAATCGCGCGATCGCACAGCGTGTTGGCGCACTGCCCACTAGCTTCATCGAGCCGTAACAATGTCAATTTGGGTGCTAGCTGATCCTGATGTACCTGACGCCGCTCCTGATGAGACGGATAGACGGACCCGATGCTTCGAACGCGTGATGGCGGTGCCTAGGGCGGGGGCCGGAGTATCCGATTTATCGGCTCCTGTCGGCTAGGAACTCAATCCTGAAATCGCCGGTTGGGATCTGAAAGACGAAGGTACCCTCGACGCTGACACTGCCGGAGCCGCTTACTGATCCGCCTGCTGATCCGCTGGCACCTGCTGTCGCGGTGACAGGCGGCAGCACGATCTCCTTGGCAAGCGCGAAGAACAGGCCGGGCAGGGAGGTCGGGACGTTCTTTCGCTTGTCGAGAAGTTACGGGTTCTTGCTGAGCTTGGGCTTACGCGCGGCGGCCGTCCCACCGCCGGAGCCCCCAGTTCCGCCACTGCCGCCAGACGAAGCACCGTCGCCACCGACTTCGATGTCGAAATCGGTCTCGCCCTTTAGTGCGGCCTCGGCCTCGAGTCTGCTCATGGCGGTTACCCGAATTTCCTCGTTCTCCGGAACGATCTCGAAAAGGTAGCTCGACAGGTTTTCGGGCAGCGCGAAGGCCGATGTCGTCTTGAAGTCGATGCGGGCTCCGAAGGTCTGAACGTCGCCGAACAACGTCCGCAAGACCGGCGAGCCGTTGTTCTCAAAGCTTACGGGGAACTGGCTCAAACCTGACTCAGAGAAATCGAGCGGCTGGACGCCTGGGATAGCGAGTTCAAATTCGTCAATATCGTGCTCTCCTCCATCTGGATGTAAAGATAGCTTAGCTCGATAAGGCTAATCAGTCGGTCATCCCTGGTCAACCCACCGAACCCTTGGCTGAAGTCCAGTAAACGCCGCGATCAGCAGCGGGAGCAACTTCTGCAGTTCAATAGATGATCTTTACGGCCATCTACTGCCCCGTGATGCTATGCGGCCTACGCAGGAAATCTCTCACCGCAAGTCGAGGCGCATCACATGCCGACGGCTACCGGCACGCCCAACCTCCTTGAACCCGAGCTCTTGGAACGTTGGCACGAAGCCCATAAAGCGATAGCTGGGCGACTCAGGATCGACCGGATATACCTCCAAAATGTCAGCGCCCTGAAGGCGGGAGTGTTGGATTGCAGCGCGGATGAGTTCCTTGCCGAGGCCCACACCTCGAAACTCACGTTTCACGAACATGCATACGAGTGACCATACCTTTCTTTCATCGTCGTCAAGACCTCCCAAAGGGCGGTAGGAGTCACGGGGGGCAACTGAACACCAAGCAACGGGATCGGTTCCTCGGTATCCGAGAAGACCAACAGGCTGCCCGCCCACAATGCGGTTTCGCATAGCATCCATCTTGGCGGCGCTAACCCCGCGACTTTCACTGGGCAATGCACGCCACGCCATGCACCAACAGTTTTTGGGCCCGCCCCTACTCAGAAATAGTGTCTCGAAGTCATTCCATCGGTCTGGCGTAATTGCTACATACCGGAGCTGTGGCACTTCAAGGGATTCAATCATCTCGCTGTTCCCGTCTGCATAACGCTTGCCATCACCATGCCGCACAGGGCCAGGGATGTAGATGCAGTCCCTTCGGTGGCGGTTCTAGTCCATGGCGGTGTTAGCTGATCAGGGTCTTGGCCTGGGACGCCGGCGCTCTACGAAGTAGTCCTTCCACACTTAAGTCTTCATCAAGACCTGGCCAATAGATTCCATAGCCCGCCCCAGCAATCTCCAAATTCACGCGGTCCTGGAAGGTGGCGTGCAGAAGACGCGGATACCAGGCGACAGGCACCGAGATGGATCGTCCATCCGCCAGATCGACAGTCAGCTTGTCCTCTGTGCAGGCAACGTCGGTGACCCGCTCGCCAGGGTTAGCCATGAAACTCCTCCCACGCTTTCCGCAGGATAGCTCTGTTCATGCTGACCAGCCACTCAATCTCACGAAGCTTGTAGGCCTGAATGCCAAGGCTGGAGGAAAGTGCGACCGGAGAGGGCCAGACTCTGCATGATGCCTGATCTCTATCCACATGATCATGAGGAGGTTCGTTTGGCTCGTGACTGTAGAGGTAGAACCTCAAAGGGCCGCTTCTGAGGATTGTCAGCATCCGCGATCGCCACCATCACTATGAGGATACTCAGTGAGGCCTTTCTGTGTAGCTAACGATTGAGTTAGGTTGCTCACCGCGACCATCCGCGCTCTTTTGCCGCTGCTGCCTCGTCACGCTTGCGAAGTCCTACTCGGTTGGCGGTCTCTAACTTGTCGTAGTCGCGATGCCGCGCGAAGTACGGGCCAAGCCAACCATCCTCGTGTGTAAATGCCATCGTCCAAGCCCAGTTAATCGGACAAACAAGGTAGTCGGAGATCGATACGGTCGTCGGCCGCTGGTCGGTGACAAGGCCTTGATCTCGGTCATTGGAGAGAACCAGGTATCTGAGTGACTCATGCCTGTTGTACTCGGCAATGGCCGCTTCTCCGCTGACACTTGCGTAGCGCTTAGAGCTAAAGACATGCCACGCGTAGTCGTCGACATGAATATCCCTTCGGTTGGCGGGAAACTCGCTCTCCCACTCACTGAATTGAACCGCTACTTCTTCCTTGCTGAGCAGGCTTATCACTTCTCCCGGAGCGACAAATAACTGCGACTGCTGACGTGCCATGAACAACCTAACGCTTATAGAATGGCTTCCATGAACCACTCTCGGGCGGGGTTCTCTTCCATGAACCACAGCGAAGCCTCTGCTGGGATTTGAGCAAGTTCATTGCGGTGAAGTGCTTCTCGACATGGGCTTCCCCGACAAGGCACTGGTTCTCGGGTCCGATAGTCATCTGTTCTTATCGCTACACAAGTCAACCCCAGATGTCAATGCCTCGTGGGGTACCCAGGAGGCGCAGGGCGGAGCCTGTTCTCTGTCGATCCCTCGATACCCAGTGTTTCTGCAGCTGCGTTAGCCCCCCCGACCCCCGCCGAGTGCCTTTGCAGACCCCCCTAATCCAGCTGATCCAACCCTGCAGCCATGGTCCGCTACTGACGTGGACCCCGGAAACCGGTCCAGGGTGAATGAGAGTCCTCATCCGGCCAGACTGGGCCGGGGACTCGACCATGAAACGCACCAGGCACACAGC
>NZ_NQLA01000071.1 GCF_002252705.1 Vulcanococcus limneticus LL | reverse complement strand
GCTGTGTGCCTGGTGCGTTTCATGGTCGAGTCCCCGGCCCAGTCTGGCCGGATGAGGACTCTCATTCACCCTGGACCGGTTTCCGGGGTCCACGTCACCTCGTCGGAGGCGCTGGCCAGTTCCACCACAAGTGCGGGGCAGAGGGGGGCAAAGCCCCGGCGCTGCTCCGGGCTGAGGGCCCGCCAGCGATCCAGACGCACCAGGGAGGCATCGGGGCTCAGCACCGAGCCATCAGGCAGGCGAAAGCCCGTGGATCTGTCGAAGGCCTGCCAGCCACCGGAGGCGTTCGCAAAGAGCTGGAACCGGAAGGCAAGTTCACTGTTGCGGGCACCGGTTTCGCCGCCAGTGGGGGTCAGGACGATGAGTTGGCCATCGGCCGTGAGCTCCGGCACGGCATCGGGATTGGCCTGGCACACCCGCTCGAACTGGTCGGGGTTCAGCCGCAGCTCCCACGGCAGCTGCAGGGGCTGCAGGGCTGGCAAGGGGCTGGGGGGCGCCAGGGTCATGGACCTTCCGGCTGGAGGGTTTCAGGGTACCGAAAGTGCCCAACCCTGTTGCTAAGGCTGGAGACGCAGCGGCCAGGCCTACCAGCCGCGATGGATCTGAGTGGGCCCGCAGAAAGCCAATGAGGATTCGGTCAGCCACACATCGAAGGTGCGCATCAAACGGTGAGAAAACTGATGTCAAACGGGTCTCAGGCTGGATCGAGCATGCGCACCACCCTCAACCTCGATGACGAACTCCTCCGCCAGGCCCAGCAGCTCAGTGGCATCAGCGAGCGCACCCAGCTGATCCGCGAAGCCCTCAAAGCCCTAGTGCAACGCGAGAGTGCCCGCCGGCTGGCCGCCCTCGGCGGGCCTGAGCCCCTGCTTGGCGCCACCCCCCGCCGCCGCGAACCGGAGTGATCCTGGTGGAGCTAAGGGACAGGTGGCAACGCACCCCTGGGTGATCGGCGAACTGGCCTGCGGCAATCTCCGCAACCGCCGAACCGTTGTTGAGCACCTGAGAGCACTGCCCACCGTGACGATCGCCGCAGACCATGAGGTGTTGCTCACGATCGAAAACAAGAAGCTCATGGGCCGGGGGATTGGCTATGTCGATGCCCACCTGATCAGTTCCGCCTTGCTCAGCCAGGCCGTTCTCTGGACGAGGGATCGACGCTTGGCCGCCATCGCCGAAGAACTCGGCCGGTCCGCCTGATCACCTCCCAGCCGGAGCCCGCCCCTACTGATTCAGCTTCAGCACCGCCATGAACGCCTCCTGGGGCACCTCCACCTTGCCCATGGCCTTCATGCGCTTCTTGCCCTTGGCCTGTTTCTGCAGCAGCTTCTTCTTGCGGCTGATGTCGCCGCCATAGCACTTGGCCAGCACGTCCTTGCGCATGGCGCTGATGCTTTCGCTGGCGATCACGCGGCTGCCGATCGAGGCCTGGATCGGAATCTTGAACTGCTGTCTCGGGATCAACTCCTTGAGCTTCTCCACCAGACCCTTACCCACGCCATAGGCCTTATCGCGGTGGACGATCGTGGTGAGCGGATCGGCCTTCTCGGCGTTGATCAGCACATCCAGTCGCACCAGATCGTTCTTGCGGTAGCCGATCAGGCTGTATTCCATCGAGGCATAGCCCTTGGTGCGGCTCTTCATCTGATCGAAGAAGTCGGTCACCACCTCCGCCAAGGGCATCTCGTAGTGGAGCGTCACCCGGTCGGTGGTGATGTATTTCATATCGATGAATTCACCGCGCCGCTCCTGGCACAGCTCCATCAAGGTGCCGTTGTAGGTGTTGGGGGTGTAGATCTCGAGCTTCACGTAGGGCTCTTCGATCGATTCGCGCTTCTGCGGATCGGGCAGCGTGGCCGGGTTGTCCACCATCATGGTGGAGCCATCCAGCAGGTTCACCTGATAGATCACCGACGGCGCGGTCACGATCAGGTCGAGGTCGTACTCGCGCTCCAGCCGCTCCTGCACGATCTCCATGTGCAGCAGGCCCAGGAAGCCGCAGCGGAAGCCGAAGCCCATGGCGCTGCTGGTTTCCGGCTCATACTTCAGCGCCGCATCGGAGAGCTGCAGCTTGTCAAGTGCCTCACGCAGATCCGGGTATTGATCCGCATCGGTGGGGAACAGGCCGCAGAACACCATCGGCTTGGCCTCGGTGTAACCGGGCAGCGGCTCGTCGGCCGGGTTGGCCAGCAGCGTGATCGTGTCGCCCACACGGGCATCGGCCACGGCCTTGATCGAAGCCGCCAGGTAGCCCACCTCACCGGCGTGCAGGCTGTCCACCTGGCGCTGATCCGGCGCCATCACGCCCACCTCATCCAGCTCGTAGGTCTTCTGGCTGGCCATCAGCAGGACCTTGTCCTTCCGGCTGATCGAGCCCGAGATCACCCGGAAATACACGATCACGCCCCGGTAGGGGTCGTAATAGGAATCGAAGATCAGGGCCTTGAGCGGTTCGGCCACCTTGTCGGGCGGGGGCGGCACCCGATCCACCACGGCCTGCAGGATCTCCGGCACGCCCAGGCCCGTCTTGGCGGAACAGGCGATGGCATTGGAGGTGTCCAGGCCGATGATCGCCTCGATCTCCTCACTGATGCGCTCGGGATCGGCCCCCGGTAGGTCGATCTTGTTGAGCACCGGGATGATCTCGAGGTTGTTCTCGATCGCCAGGTACACATTGGCCAGGGTCTGGGCCTCCACCCCCTGGCTGGCATCCACCACCAGCAGCGCCCCCTCGCAGGCCTGCAGCGAACGACTCACCTCATAGGAGAAATCAACGTGCCCCGGGGTGTCGATCAGGTTGAGGATGTAGGTCTCCCCGTCGGCCGCCTTGTATTCCATGCGGGCCGCCTGGAGCTTGATCGTGATGCCCCGCTCCCGCTCCAGCTCCATGTTGTCGAGGAACTGCTCCTGCATGTCGCGGGCAGCCACGGTTCCCGTGTCCTGCAGCAACCGATCAGCCAGGGTCGACTTGCCGTGGTCGATGTGGGCAATGATGCAGAAATTGCGGATCCGGGAAACGGGAACGTCGGTCATGGGGCAGGCGATGGGCAGGCGTGCAGCCGCCCCCGCAGGCTGGGGCCGGGGCCTGGCAGTGAGCCGATCCTAGGCAGGCGCGCGCGCGCCCTGGCTTGGCCTAGCCTGATAGGATAAGTAGTAAAATGTCGTGTGCGCAAGCGTCAAGCTGCGGGGAGTGATCTTCGGCGAATGCAACGCGAGGGTGGGTCTGTAGCTACTTTGTGATGCGACCCTGGTGTGGCCCGCCAGAAGGACCAGATCCCTGAGGGATTGGCTCCATCGCTTGAGCACTCCTGGATGGAGAGCGGCCTGCGCAAGATCCGCTCCAGCTCGGCCCGACTGAACGCGAGCGTGACACTCCATGACGGCAGCTCCATGCTGGCTTACTGACGGGGGCGGCCCGCAAGATTTTCCATCGAAGCCGGATGTTCATTAACTCCTACAAAACCGGCAGCCCGTAGAAACATCTGATCCGGATCCAGCCCCTGGAACTCCGCGCTGTGGCCTGGTGGGCGTCGGCCACCGACCCCGCATCCCCTAGCCGCCCTAGGCCCGCATGGAGCCGCAGCAGAGCATCGGGCAGCTCTGATGCCTGGTTCCGGGCGTGCTGCACCTGATCCAGCGCTAGCGGCCAGGAAAGGACTCTTAGCAAGATCTTGCCGATCTGGTAGACCGCTGGTGGATGGCCGCCAAGCCGGATCCGCCCGCCAGCTTCATCGCGCATACCACCTTTTTGCTCAGCCATCTGATCACTGTCCCTCACCGCCGCACACTCCCCTCCAATGCCGCCGCGGGTTGCCAGTAGTCGCCGCGTCACCGAACGCGGCGATGGCATTGAGCTTCCGTTCGGAGCTGCTCAGGGCTTGGCGCGACAGCAGAGCAAGCTGACGCGGCGCCTCCAAGCGTGTCCGCTGACAAGCGGCGCGAACTCGCCTGTTGGGTGATTGAGAGTGGCGGCATCGAGATCAAGGCGGCTAACCCACCCAACCTTGAGCAGCAGGAGGTTCAGGTCCAGACCATGGATGTGCAGGCCCTGGCCTGGGCTACTGGCCACGGCAAGCGCGTGCCCTACTGCCGGACGCGGCGCTGGATAGCGCTGGAGGCGATGCGGCTGCTGCACTTCGGCGTGGTGCCAGGCCTGCGTTGCCTCAGCTGGCAGGCCAGCAGGCGCCGACGATATCGGCGCGAGCTGACGGGACTAGTGAATCGTTGGCGCGCAGCAGGTCAAGCGGAACCACCGGCGAACCTCAACGGGCTGAATGGCCACCGGAACCAGTGACAATGAGGCCGCCCACATCAGCCAGCGACAGCGCCAGCACGGGCAAGACGGGTAGCGGCAGGTTCGGCCCCGGCACCGCCTAGAATCGGATGAACTTACACAGTCGCAGCAGCGTCCCATGAGCAGCGAAACCACCACCTCCGATTCCCAGGCTCTGACGATCGAGAACGTTGAGAGAACCCTCGACGAACTTCGCCCCTACCTGATGGCCGACGGCGGCAATGTTGAGGTTGTCGAGATTGACGGGCCGATCGTGAAGGTTCGCCTGCAGGGCGCCTGCGGCTCCTGCCCCAGCAGCACGATGACTCTGAAGATGGGAATCGAGCGCAAATTGCGTGAGGCCATTCCCGAAGTGTCCGAGGTAGTGCAGGTGCTCTGAGCGAGCTTGCATGTCATCGCCATTACCTGGCACACGCTGCCAGTATTTAGCCCTGCGAGCTCCACATTCCGTGCAGGATTTGCTTCGGCCGATCCAAGTGGATCACGGCCAGCAAACGATTTTTGCACGACAGCTGGAGTACCAGAATGGGCTTTACAACGGGCGGCGAAAGAATACCCATAAGGTTGTATAAGCTGTCGCGGCAGCCAACGCAGATCGCGAAGCGGAGCACAACTCGCCTGACGAGGTGCAAACGAGCAGATGGCGCTTGTTGCGCAGATCTCTTCTCATCCCCGCCTCCCACCCGCCCTCGTAAACTCGCCGGATCCGCCCCACCCTCGTGCTCGACCAGCGCCTGCTGCGCGACGACCCTGAGCTGATCACCTCACAGCTGGGCCGCCGGGGCCTCACACTCGACCTGGCGCCGCTGCAGGCCCTAGCGATCCAGGAACGGGATCTCGAGAGCCAGCGCAGCGCGCTGCAGGCCGAGGGCAACCGCATCGGCAAGCAGGTGGGCCAGCTAATCAAGGGCGGCGCCAGCCCCGGCGGTCCGGAGGTCCAGGCCCTGCGGGATCAGGGCAACGCCATCAAGCACCAAGTGGCGGCGCTGGAGGAGCAGGAGAAAGCCCTCGAAACCCAGCTGCGTGAGCAGCTGCAATCGCTGCCGAACCTGCCGGCGGCCGAGGCCCCCGACGGCCGCGATGAACGCGAGAACGTGGAGGTGAAGCGCTGGGGCGAGCCCCGCCAGGCCAGCGCCGGCGAAAGCCTCGAGGAGCACTGGCAGATCGGAGAGCGGCTCAGCCTGTGGGATAGCGAACGCTCCGTGCGCATCGCCCAGAGCCGCTTCATCACCCTGCAGGGTCAGGGCGCCCGCCTGGAGCGGGCCCTGATCAGCTTCATGCTCGATCTGCACACCGCCAAGGGCTACCGCGAGGTGATGCCGCCAATCCTGGTGAACTCCGCCAGCCTCACCGGCTCAGGCCAGCTGCCCAAGTTCGCCGAGGAGAGCTTCCGCTGCGCCGACGACGACCTCTGGCTCACCCCCACCGCCGAGGTGCCCGTCACCTCCCTCCACCGCGACGAGGTGATCCCGGCCGAGCAGCTCCCCCTGCGCTACGTGGCCTACACCCCCTGCTTCCGCCGTGAGGCCGGCAGCTATGGCCGCGATACCCGCGGCCTGATCCGCCTGCATCAGTTCAACAAGGTGGAGCTCTACTGGTTCTGCCACCCGGAGCACTCCGCCGAAGCCCACGAACAGATCACCAGCGACGCCGAGGCCGTGCTGGAGGCCCTGGAGCTGCCCTACCGGCGCATAGAGCTCTGCACAGGCGATCTGGGCTTCTCCGCCGCCCGCACCTACGACCTGGAGGTCTGGCTGGCGGGGGCCGGCACCTACCGCGAGATCTCCAGCTGCTCGGTGTGCGGCGACTTCCAGGCCCGCCGCTCCGCCATCCGCTGCAAGGACGGCAAGACCACCCAGCTGCTGCACACCCTCAACGGCAGCGGTCTGGCGGTGGGCCGCACCATGGCCGCCCTGCTGGAGAACGGGCAGCAGCCCGATGGCTCGGTGCGGCTGCCGGCGGCCCTGGTTCCCTACGTGGGCACGGATCGGATCAGCGGGGATTGAGCCTGGGAGGAGCGCTGCACCGCCGGTGCCAAGCATCGCTAATGCGCCGGCCATCAACTGTG
The DNA here is from genome assembly GCF_002252705.1 of Vulcanococcus limneticus LL. Taxonomy (GTDB): domain Bacteria; phylum Cyanobacteriota; class Cyanobacteriia; order PCC-6307; family Cyanobiaceae; genus Vulcanococcus; species Vulcanococcus limneticus. The sequence continues at coordinate 4,214 of NZ_NQLA01000071.1, read as the reverse complement.
ATGCAGCCCCAGCACCGCATCAACCCCCTGACGCCAGGAGGCCAGCCGCGCTGGATCCGCCCCCAGGTCTTCGCCCCAGGCCGGGATCAGCTGCCGCAGGCGCTGCTGCCAGGCGGGGCTGGCCAGGCGCTGCGGCCAGCAGCGCTGCAACAGCTGCAGCATCGTGTCCACCGCGGTGGAGGCGCCGGGTGAGGCGCCCAGCAGCGCCGCCAGCGAGCCATCGGCGCTGCTCACAAGCTCGGTACCCATCTGCAGGCAGCCACGGCCGTTCACCTGCTTGATGATCTGCACCCGCTGGCCGGCCACCGCCAGCCGCCAGTCGGCCCCATTGGCCAGGGGCAGGAACTGGCGCAGGCTGGCCAGCCGCTGCTGGCGGCTCTGCACCACCTGGCCCACCAGATAGCGCACCAGATCAAGATTCTCCGCCCCCACCTGCAGCGTGGGCAGCAGGTTGAACGGCCGCAGCGAACGCGGCAGATCCAGCAGCGAACCCTGGCGCAGGAAGCGGGTGCTGAAGCCCGCGTAGGGGCCGAACAGCAGCGCCCGCCGCCCCTCGATCCAGCGCGTATCCAGGTGCGGCACCGACATCGGCGGCGCCCCCACCGCCGCCTTCCCGTACACCTTGGCGTCGTGGGCGGCGATCACCGCCGGATTGCGGCACACCAGCCACTGGCCACTCACCGGGAAGGCGCCGTAGGCCCGCGCCTCCGGGATGCCCGAGGCCTGCAGCAGCGGCAGGCTGCCGCCGCCCGCCCCCAGAAACACGAACGGCGCCTCGAAGTCGCCGCCGGAGCTGTGCACCCGCCAGCCCCCGGCGGTGCGCGTCAGGCCGCTCACCTCGCAGCCACGGCGCACAGCGGTCCCCGCCAGCAGCTGCTGCGTGAGCGCGCCGAAATTCACATCGGTGCCGCGGGCCACCCGCGTGGCCGCCAGCGGCTGATCCAGCGCACGCCCCTCCATCACCAGCGGCATCCACTGCCGCAACTGCTGCGGATCCGTGCTCCAGGCCATGTCGGCGAACTGGGGCGTCGCGCTGAGGGCCTGCTGGCGGCGGCGCAGGAAGGCCACATCCGCCTCACCCCACACGACGCTCAGATGCGGCACCGGCCGGATGAAGGCCGCCGCATCCGCCAGGGCACCCGCCTGCAGCAGGGCGCTCCAGTACTGCAGGCTCAGCTCGAACGCGCCGTTGATCGCCAGGGCCTTGCCGATCGGCAGCGAGCCATCCGCCGCCTCCGGCGTGTAGTTGAGTTCGCAGTTGGCCGCATGGCCCGTGCCGGCGTTGTTCATCGCCGCGCTGCTCTCGGCCGCCAGCCCCGGCAGCCGCTCCAGCACCACCACCTCCAGCCCCGGCTCCAGCTGCTTCAGCAGGCTGGCCAGGGTGGCGCCCATGATCCCGGCGCCCACCAGCAGGGCATCACAGCGGTGCGTCATGGCTGGCGGCGGGGCCTGCCAACGCTATGGCGCGGCCGACCGCAACGCCTCCAGCAACGGCCGATCATCAACACGGGGTACGGGTGCGCCGGGTTTCAGCAGACCCAGCGTCTGCTGCACCCGCTGCACCGCCCTGAGGTTGCGCTCCAGCACCCCTCCAACCTGCAGCAGCGGCACCTGCTCCCGCAGGCTCGGATAGAGCAGCCCGCTCTGGGCCTCCCGGAAGCGCTGCACGCTCAGCTTCTCCCGGTCCGCCATCAGCCGGTCGGCCATGTCCGGCTCACGGGCGGCCAGGTCGTGGGCCGCCTGCCAGGTGCGCAGCAGCAGCACAAGCTCCTTGCGGTGGTGGGTGGCGATGTGGGGATCCACCGCCAGCACATCGAAGATCTCGCCGGGGATGCGGCTGCTGTCGAACAGCCGGCGCGCCAGGCCCACCCGCAGGCTGTAATCGCTGAAGGGTGGGAAGAAGGCCGCCGCCTCCACCTCACGCCGCTGCAGAGCTCCGGCCATCCGGCCGAGCGGCATCGGCACCACCGTCACATCCGCCAGGCTCAGTCCCTCACGTTCGAGTGCCCGGCTGAGCACATAGGGGCCATGGGTTGAGGGCGTCACCGCCACCCTGGCGCCGCTGAGCTGCTCGATCGTCTGGTATTCGGGCCGGGCCGCCACCATGTCGGCCCCCCTCGATTCATCCAGCACGAGCACCACCACCGGGCAGCGGTGCGGCAGCCGTGCGCAGAGGTCGACCACCTCCACCGTGGTGAGCTGCGCCACCTGCAGATCACCGCGCAGGTAGGCGTACACGATCGCCTGGGGATCAGCGAATTGCCTGGTCTGCATTTTCAGACCGATCGCTTCCGCCAGGCGCTTCTTCTCAGCCAGATAGAAGTATTCGTAGCCTGGCCAGGGGGCCAGCGGCATTTCGATCGTGCGCCCGAGCCATGGCAACAGGGCACAACCGCCCGCCAGCAGCGACAGCATCCCAACCAGGGCCGTGACGCCAGCGCGCCGGCGACTGGCGGCGGATCCTGCCAGGAAAAGGCGACGACGGAGAGGCAACGCGACGGACTGGCTGCAGCCATTAAGACCCCGGCGCTACACCATCGCAACCATTGCGGCCGCCCGCACCTCCGCCTGGAGCACCCCCGCGGACACCTTCAACGATCACACCTAGGAGTTTGTTGCCAATAGAGCTCCAGACCAATCCTTGCAGCGCAACCCGGCGGCGCAGATGATTGCGGCGGCCATGGCCGTGTGCGTCCTGAGCCTCATGAATGTGGAGGAGCGGATGCAGCCCTGGCCGGTGCCGATAGGGCTGTTTGCCCTCATCCCGTCGGTGCCGCCAGCGCCTGCTGCGTTCGTCGGTAGCGGAATAACTTCAGCAGGTTGTGTGTGGCAGCGATCAGGTGCCATTCACCGTCGACCTTCTCCAGGCCCCGCAAAAGGAAGCGCCGCAGGCCCCGGCCTTCCTTGATCTGGCCGTTCACTGGCTCCACGATCGCCTTGCGCTGGGCGTAGATCGCTGATCCCTTCTTGCTTCTGAGCTTGCGGGCCATGCGGGTCTTGGCATCGGCATCTCTGGGCAGCGGTCCTCGCTGCGGTGGCGGTGGCTGCCCGTGCGGCAGACGTCCGGTGGCGATGTAGGCGTCAATGCCGAGGTTCTCGCAGCGGCCTGCGTTGTCCTCACTCCAGTAGCCCGCATCCAGCGTCATCACCTCGGGCAAGGCACCGGCACTTGTGGCAATGCGCTGCAGCATGGGTTCCAGGTGCTCCACATCCGGCGGCTGATTGCTCACCCCCACGGCCACGATCACCTGATGCCCGCTGTCGACGGCCAGCTGGCAGTTGTAGCCCTGCAGGTACGACCCGCCTGACTGCATCAGATGGCTGTCGGCATCCGTGAAGTTCCGCTGGGTCTTCTTGGTGGGAGTGCCATCCGTCCTCCTGGCCAGCCCCCGCCTGGGCATCGCGTCGAAGGCCCGCGGTTCCAGATCCGGCGGTTCCAGGCCAGCATTTTCCGCGGCCTCGATGGCTTTCTCCCGTGCGGCATTGGCCTTGGCTGCTGCCGCCTCGGCTTTCTGGCTCAGCTCACTTTGCTCTGCTGCCACTGCATCCGACTCGCGGGCGGCACTCGCTTTCGCCCTGGCCTCCTCAGCGTCCTGTTGCCGCTGACGCGCTGCAGCAGCTGCGGTCTCCGCTTCCATCTCCTTGCGCGCCTGACGAATCCTGGCCAGGCGGTCCTGCCGTCTCCTCAGCTCATCTGGTAACTCGCTGCCCAGCTTCCCCTTGCCGTAGCGCTTGTCTTCCTGGGCATCCAGGATTTCGGCCCTGCGCATCAGGGCATTGATCTCCTTCTCCAGCTCCTTCTCCGCCCTGAGCATCCGCTCGTGGCTCATGGCCTTGCGCTTGGAGGCATTGGCCTGAACCTTGGTGCCATCAAGGGCGACATGGCCAAGGCTCACCATCCCGGCCTTCTGACACAGCCGCAGGATCTGAACGAACAGCTCCTTGAGGGCATCGAGGTTGCGGCGCCGGAACTCGCTGATCCGACTGTGGTCCGGCTGCTGGTTCCCCGTGAGCACTCGGAAGGCCAGATCCTCGTAGGGCCTCCTGAGAAAGTCGGAGCCGCTGCCGCCAATACAGATTCTGGCAGTCAGGTGCCTTGCTGAGTGATTATCAAGCCGCAGCTGTCTCAACGCTTGATGGCAGTTTGTTGCGCCTCAGAGCTACAAGCTGGCTGCTCAGGATCTGCAGCCAGAAGGCAAACAAGGCAAAAAGAA
>NZ_NQLA01000070.1 GCF_002252705.1 Vulcanococcus limneticus LL | reverse complement strand
GCTGTGTGCCTGGTGCGTTTCATGGTCGAGTCCCCGGCCCAGTCTGGCCGGATGAGGACTCTCATTCACCCTGGACCGGTTTCCGGGGTCCACGTCAGCGGGGCTGAGCGATGGAGCAGCCCATCTCGCCGCTGAACCAGGGCCTCAACCCCCTGCGGGATACGCCGCTGTGGGGCCAGCTGGTGTCTCTGCCTGCAGCCGCCCCGGCGATCGACAGCCGGGTGGGTCAGACCCTGGCTGCGCCTCTATGGCTGGCCTTGCAGCCCTACGCCAATGCCCGCCTCTGCCTCTTTGAAGTCGACCGTCCTGAGAGCCGCAGTCCGGTTCCGATCCGCCGTCATGTGATCGACTGCTTCCTGGAGCAGAGCGGCATCGTCAGCGGCTACAACGACACCGCTCTCACCGACCCGGGTGACGTGCTGCTGCGCGGCTACCTCTGCCGCGCGGCGATCCTGCCGGTGAGCACCAGCAACACCTTCGACTGGCTGGCGGCAGAACAGGCCTGGGCCACCCCAGGCTTCCGCGACGAGGCGCCGCTGCCCTGGGACCCAACGCTGCTGGGCACGGTGCAGGCCCCCTGCCAGGGGGTGATGTGGCTGGGCGACCTGGCCCTGCTCCAGCCGCAGGGCGGACTGCCATCTGGCGGGCGGGCCCAGTTCGCTGGTTGCCAGGTGATGCACTTCGGGGCGGACTACGGACCGGGTGGCATCGGCCTGCTGCTGCAGCCGCTGCTGGGGGAAGCGATCCAGCTGGTGCTCAGGCCCCACAGCGTGCTGGTGCTCAGGGCTGGCGACACCTTGAACCTGATCGCCGAGCGCTATGGCACCACCGTGGCCACCTTGCGGCGGATCAACCCGCAGCTGGAGAGCACCCAGACGATCACCGCAGTCGAGGGGGATTCGCTGGCGGTGCTGGCGGGTCGGCACGGCACAACGGAAAGCAAGCTGCGCAGCCTCAACCCAGTGCTTCAGCAAAGCGAGCCCTACGTCACCGGTGAGGGCGAGACCTTGAGCAGCGTTGCCAGTGAGCAGAACCTCAGCCTCTCCCTGCTGCGCGAGTTCAATCCGGAGCTGAGCAGCTGGCCCAGCGAGGAACCGCTGCCGACGGGCACCACCCTGCTGCTGCCCGTCTATCGCTCCACGACGCCCATTCCTGCGGGGACGCAACTGCTGGTGCCTGGCTACATGCCCTCAACCCCTCTGCCGGCGGGGGACTGGATCTACCTGCCGGCCAGACGCTCTGCTCCTGTGCTGGATGAGCTGCCTGAGCAGGGCTTTTGAGCAGCTGGCAACAGAGAGAGCGAGCGCAGCCCGGACGGGGCGCCCGCAGCACCACAGCCGTGATGGGTGATGCCCTCTTCCTTCTTTTTCTCTGATTCCAGCGGCGCCAACAGCGGCGCTGCTCCAGGTCCCCAGGGCCCTGCTGGCCGATGGCAGACCTACCGCCAACAGCAGCAGCAGCCCAACCAGGGCCCTGCTAGCTCGGCCCCACCTGCCACCGACGCCGACCTGCTCGACAGCGACGGCGCCGGTGACGCGGGTCTGGATGCTGCCGACGGCGACGACACCCTCGACCTCTCCCTGTCCCAGGACCCTGGTGTCAACGGCAGCGACAACGACGACCCCCCTGCCGCTGCTTCCAGCAGTGCCGATCCCCTGCGGGCCGAACGGCGCCGCAGCAACCAGCTCGAAAAAGAGCTGCGCAAGGCCCGCGCCCAGCTGTCGCGCTTCTCGGAGATCAACCCGGACGAGTACGCCCGCCTGCAGGACGCCGAGCGCAAGCGTGAGGAGTTCGAGCGCCAGGTGGGCGAGCGTGAACGCCAGCTGAATGAGGCCAACCTGCGCCGGGTGCGCAGCGTGGAAAAGGAACGGGACGAGGCCCGCTCCCAGGTGCAGAACCTGCGCAAGGAGCGCTTGATGGAGCGCCTGTTCTCAGAAGCGGAAGGCCGTGTGGGCGGCGACGAGCGGGGCACCTTCTTTGACACCTTCGTGACGCTCTGCGGCGGACACTTCCAGCTGGGGGAGGTGGACGGCCGCGAGCGGCTGCTGCCGGTGGACGGCAAGGGCCAACCCCTCACCGCCGATGGTGTGGCCCTCAGCGATGGCGACTACATGGAGGAGCTGCGCCGCCACCCGGTGTACAGCTTCCTGTTCCAGCAGCGCAGCGGCCTTTATTCGGCAGCTGTGCCTGAAACGGGCCATGAGCACGGCGGCGCGGTGAACCTGCAGACCCTGAGTACAGCCGAGCTCTACCTGGAGGCCGTCAAGGGCACCACGCCCAGGGCGGCTGCACCGCGGCGCTGATCACCCAGCCGGGAGGGAGCAATGGCCTGGTATCTGGTGTTCTGGCGCAACCGCTCCACCGCCACGGTGGTGCCGGCCGCCAGCGCCAGCCAGGCCCGCTTTCGCGCCCAGCGAAAACAGAAGAAGGGCTACGGGGCAATCGTGGCCGCCCGCCGCGCCAATTCAGAGGACTCTCGTCTGATTCGCCGCGGCGTCTGGGTGCGGCGGAGGCGAGATGGCTCCAGCCCCCAGTTCGGCAGTTCTCGATCCAAAGCCAGGGCCCGGCGGCAGCGGAGTGCCTACCGCCATTGGCTGTAAGGCCCGGCCACCAACCGGCGGCCGGGCCTGCCCCCCTGGCTCAGCAGACCGAGACGGTGCAGCCGGGGGTGCCCTGCAGCTTTCGGGCAAAGGCGAAGGCCTTCTCGGCGGGGATCAGCCGCATCTTCTTGACGGGCTTGCCGCGGCGGCCCAGGAACTCGACCTCACAGGGAGTGGAGCCGAGCTTCTGAACGCCGGGCGGATAGCGGTGAACCACAAGCAGGCGGACTTCACAGACGGGGCCTTGGGGAATGGCCATGGCTGGGATGGAGCGGAGAACACCGACCACACGCCCCGCAGGTGAGCACTGGCCAGGGGCGAGCCCCGCGAGCCTTGCGTCAGCCCTGGCCAGCGCGAGCCGCAGGGGCATGCTGCGGAGGGGTTTCGCTCCGCCCGGCCAGCCAGCCCCCAGTGGCAACGGTGCCAGTGCCGTGCTGATTTCTCACCGCGACAGGGGAGCAGAGGTGCTGGCTCTCCTGGGATCGAGGTCCGTCCCAGCTACTCCCGTCACGACTGATGCGGTCTACCGCGCAGCGGCACCTGGCTGTCCGCTCTGCAGCACCCCAGCCGCCGTTTCTCTGTGGCCTGGGCACAAGTCCCGGCCTGGCTGGGGGCAGGGCCCTCCCTGGTGGCGGTCCCTTCTTGCCGCTCTTCATCCCTTGGCCGGAGCCGCGGAGCCCGAGCAGGCGCGAGAGGCGGAACGGATAGGGCCGAAAGGGGCCGAAAGGCCCCCGCAGGATCAGACAGCCGGCATGGCCCCGCTGCTCTGCAGCCCGCCGAGGCGCAGCAGCGCCTCAGCCTCCACCACCTGGCGGTAGCTCAGCTGGGCTTCTGTTTCCAGGGCGCCATCGATCTCATCCACCCGCGCCAGGCACAGCTGAATCGCTGGCAGCACCTCTTCCTCCAGCCGTGAGATCTCCTCTTCTCCATAGGGCCGATCAATCCAGGTGCGGCGCAGCGGCCGGCCGGCATGGCCCCTGAGGATCGATTCAATCGCCTTGCCGCAGGACTCCAGCAGCAGGAATGGATCTTCCTCAGGCCGGCAGAACGGTGAGGCTGCAGATGAGAGCGTGGCCATGGTGATCGGCGCCAAGAGCGGCGCAGCGATGGGACCGATCCCAGCGGAGGCGCGGCCGTAGGACGGGCCTCAGACTGGAGAGACCAGGAGCAAGCCCTCCTCCCGCTCCCAGGCGTTACCGGTCCATCCGCGACAGCGCTGCTCCGCCCAGCAGAGCAAGCAGCAGCTTGAGGGTGGAATCAAAGCCGCCCTGCAGCTGCTCCAGGGTGCCGGGGCAGATCTGCCCGATCGATCGCCCCTCTAACGCCCGCTGCCCGCAGACCCCGGCAGCAAGGGAATAGATCAGCAGCTGGGTGCCGATCACCACCGCCAGGATCTTGAAGACGAACCGCTCGCGGTCGAACGGCGGCTTGGGCGGTCGGGCCAGTGGGCCTGAGTCCATCGCTGCTCTTCCCTCGCGATCAGGCCCCAGCTGGCTGCACCAGAGCCGCCGTCACTTTTTTTCCTGGAACACCCCCACATAGACGCTGCCCTGCCGGTAGAGGGGCAGCACCTTGTCGCGCAGATCGGCGTTGTACAGGCGCACGCAACCGAGGGTGGGGTGCAGGGGCTGCTGCGCAGCCCAAGCGCCGGGCCAGCCGCAGGCCGATCCACCGCCGTGGAGCATGATCCCGGCCCGGCCAACGGCCACCTCTTGGCCCTCCAGCTCCTCCATGTCGAAGGAATACCAGCCGTAGGCCATGGCGGTGTCGCTGCAGGGCGGGTTGGGGTTCTGCTCGTAGTCCGCGTAGAGCTGGCCGAGCCGGTAGAGCCCAGGCGGCGTATCGGTGCTGGTCTGGGTCCAGTCGGTATCGGCGCCTTGGCCGCGGGCCAGGCAGGGGATCTTCCAGAGGAACTGGCCGCTGTGGTCGTAGGCCTCCATGTCCTGGTCGCGGTCATTCACCAGCAGGTAGGTGTCGCCGGGCTGGACAGGGGCAGCCTTTTGGGGGCCGGCCATGCCGGCCTCTTCTGATCCGCGGGGATCGAGGCCGCCGCTGGGGCCTGCTGGTGCCGGGGGCGCAGCGGGTTTCTGGCTAAAGGTGAGCGCCCAGGGGGCCTGCTCATCGAGGACGGCCTCGCTGCCGGGCAGGGCCTTGATCGCGGCATGGAGGGTCCAGACGCCGGAAACCTGCTGGGGTTCACCGCGAAAGGCTTCAAAGCGGTCCTGGAACCGCTCGGGGGTCATCGGGCTGGCCATGGGCGTTGTGCTGCTGAGCCCTGTTGCCAGTGCTGACTTGGGGCCGCTGGCTGCGGGCACAAAGAGAGCGCCCCAGCTGCAGCCGGGGCCGCCCCCTCAGAAGGGCAGCTCGCTCTCGGGGCACCAGACCGGCACCGAAGCTGGCGTGGCCACCTGGCGCTCAAAGAGCAGATCAGCGCAGAGCTGCTCCAGCCGCTCCAGAGGAGCCGGACGGTGGGCCGAGGCCTCTTCCCAGAGCAGCTCCAGGGTGCGGGAGCTCAGGAGCCGGAAGGCGCGGGTGCGGGATGCGGAAGCCATGGCAGGCGTAGCGGAGACCCCGAAGCAGGCCGGGCGGGGTCAAGGGGCAGCCCCCTCTGCAATGCGGAGCGCAGCGCAGCCAACGCACCAGTCCGGCTGACTCGCGTCAGCCCTTGAGGCCGCCCGGACCATGAGGAGGGCTGCGCGTAGCCGATCCACCAGGAGCTGGGCCACCACGGTTCTGTCTCCTCGGTGGTTTGGGGCGTGGGTCACCTGGCAACAGCTGCTGTTGTCACTGGGGCGAGGCCCCGGGAGCGTGCCCTTGGGCCTGACCCTGATCGAGGCGCAGAAATACGCCCGCCGCGCCGAACAGCTGGCGGTGCTCAAGACCTTTGCGGAAGGGGAGCTGCTGCGCCGCCTGCCGTTCCGCAACCTGGTGGGCGGCTCGCTGAGCTTTCCGGCGGAGACCAAGCTGCCCCGCGTCGGCTTTCGCGCCGTCAACGAGGGCTACCGCCAGAGCTATGGGGTGATCAACTCCGATTCGGAGTTCGTACACCTGTTCGGGGGAGACCTGGATGTGGACCGCTCGATCGTGGACCTGCAGGGCCCTGAGGCCCGCGCTGCCCAGACCGAGATGAAGGTGCGCTCCATGCGCCTGACGCTGGAGGCGGCGATCATCAACGGCGACGACACCTTCGATCCGCGGGCCTTCAACGGGCTGAGCAAGCGCCTGGTGCCCGGCGAGGACCAGACGATCGACAACGGCGGCAGCACCCTCAACCTGCTGGCTCTGGAGGCGTTGACCGACAGCGTGATCGGCTACGGCGGCGACAAGGTGCTGATCGCCAGCAAGGCGGCCCGCCGCCAGATCAGCACCGCCTCCCGCCAGGCCGGGGGCGATCTGTATGAGGTGATCGACGGCCGGCACTTCTTCGAGGGGATCGAGATCCTGCTGGTGGAGGAGGACGCCGAGGGCAACGCGGTGCTCGGCTACGACGAACCGGGAGACACCACCTCGATCTACTGCTGCGTGCTCGGTGATGCGGCGGTGTGCGGCCTGCAGGGCCCGTTCGAGGGGCGCTACGGGATCTCGGTGCGGGACTTCGGGGAGGTGCACGACGCGCCGGTGTTCCGGACGCGGGTGGATTGGTACGTGGGCTTTGCCGTGTGCAACCGCAAGGCCGCCGCACGCCTGCACAACGTGGCGCCCATGCCGTTGGTGCTGCCCTGAGCGGCGTTTGATCGGCTCCGCAAGACCCTGGCGGCACAACAGATCTTTTCCCCCTGTTCTTTGTTCTGGAGACCCTTCCATGACCTCTCAAGCCACCCGGCTGCTCGATGCACAAACCGTGCTCGTCGGCTGGATCAACCACTCCGCCACTGACTGCTACGAGCACACCCGCAGCAGCGGTGATGTCGTCAACCTCGGCACCGATCTCGATGCCACCAGCTCCTTTGTGCTGGTGGCTTCCCACCCCGGCCATAGCGGGGCGGTGACGGTGACCCTGGAGCTGGCGCCGCTGCTGGCCGATGGCAACGCCGGCAGCTGGATCACCGCCGCGGCCGTCGCCATCCCCGCCGCAGGCGGCAAGGTCGAGGCGATCATCAGCGGCGCCGCCCTGCTGATCAACCCGGCTGACAGCGCACTGATCACGCCGCCCTGCCTGCGGCTGGCGCGGGCGACGGTTTCGCCTGGCACGCCTGCCGGGATGACCGTGGCGCTCACCGCCAACCAGGGGCTGTGAGGTGAGCGCCATGGGCAACCCACTCGACACCCTCAACGTGGCGGCCGGAGCTGAGGCCCTGCCGCTGGAGCTGCTGCAGCCTCTCGACAGCAGCAACCCCGCCTCCACGCCTGTTCGCCTCTCGGGCCCGGAGCAGCGGCTCAACGTCACACCGGATCCAGGTGTAGGCGATGCAGCGCTGCTGCCGCCCAGCCAGCTGCTGATCGGCAAGGACAGTGCGACCCGCTCGATCTGGCCGGTGCACCTGGCCGGCTGGCAGGCCCTGGGCTGGCAGTTGCTCAGCCCAGCCAGTGGCGGCGATGAGCCGGTCCCGGTGGACTCCGGGGACAACGCGCCGGAACCGGAGCTGGCGGATGCGCTGGACCTCGAGCCCGAGCAACCGGAAGCGCCGGAACCCGCCCCGGCAGCAGATGAGCCCGCCCCCACCGGTGAGCCGCTGGAGACCACCAGCAGCGACGAAGCCCTGCTGGCCACTGAGGCCACCGACTTCCAGGCCATGACCAAGGCCCAGATCGTCGAGTTCTGCTCCACCGTTTACGGCGTGGAGCTCGATGGCGGCCAGACCAAGGCCGAACTGGTGGAGCAGGCCACGGCACTGGAGGCCCAGGCCAGCGGCAGCAGCACGGCCACCAGCGATCCTGCCGATCTGGCGGCCCTGGAGCTGGGGGATGCCCTGCTCTGATCCCAGCAGCCAGCGCAGCCTCAGCCAGCGCATTCCTGGCTGGGGCCTGGCAACAGCTCAGCAGCACTGCCCTGGCGCCGATGGCCACTCCCGATCCGGCTGTGCTGGCCGAGCTGACGGCCCAGTGCCGCAGCAGCAGTCGGCCCCAGGGAGTGATCTTCCTGGGCCAGGCCCAGCTGCAGGACGGCGGCACCCCTGAACCGCCGCCCACCGGCGGCATCACGGCAATGCAGGCACTGGCGCCGCTCATCAGTGCCACTGCTGGCGATGGGGTGGTGGTGCTCGCGCTGGACCTGCGCCTGCTCAGCCCCTTGCCGCACTGATTTCTCCCCTCCACCTCTCTCCCCTTCTGCACTGATCGCCATGGCCACCACCACCGAGAGCCGCACCTCCGGCCGTTCCCTGCCCCAGCCCACGGACCTGCTGCTGGTGCAGCGCGGCAGCACGCCCTACCGGGCGACTGCTGATGAGGTCAAAGCGTTCATGCTCACCCCCGCCACAGCGGCGGCGATCGGGGCGATCAGACCCGGCACCAACCTCAGCGTGGATGCCGATGGCACCCTTCACGCCGCCATTCCCGGCGCACTGCACTACCGGGGTGCAATCGACCCCACCACCGCGGAGGCCCCGGCCGATGCCGCTGTTGGAGACGTGTATTTGGCCAGTGCCGGCGGTCCTGCCCTGGCGAGCTGGAGCGGCATCGCCGGAGCGGAGATCGCCCAAGGGGATCTCCTGCTGTTTGACGGCAGCAACTGGAGTGCCAACGCCGCCCTGGGCCCCGATGGCGCCGGAGTGATCCGCATCCAGGTGGCCGCACCGCTGGCCGTCGATGAGAGCGATCCCGCCCAGCCGCTGCTGAGCGTTGAACCCGCAACCACCGCCGCTGCAGGCGTGCTGCGCCTAGCGGCTGCCGAGGATCTCATCGCCGGCACCGAGGGCGCCGCTGTCGATGCTGCAGCCCTTAAGGAAGCCATGGCCACTGCCCAGCCGGCCGGCGACTACATGCCGCTGGATCTGAGCACCCTGCCGGCCCTGCCCTGAGTACCGCCGCAGATGACCCTCCAACCAGGCGACCTGCTGGCGATCACCCGCCCCACCGGGCCCCAGCCCGGCACCTATCAGCTGCCTGCAGCGGTATTGGCGGAGCTGCTGAATCCTTCGCCGGTGCTGGCTATCAGCGGGGTGCTCTGGTCAACCGTGCGTTCAGCAGCAGATAACAGCTGGCAGGCGATCTGCTGGTCACCGGAGCGGCAGCTCTACGCCTGCGTAGCGGGTAGCGGCACGGGCAACCGTGTAATGACCTCAAGCGATGGCATCCGTTGGAGCGCCCAACCATCAGCAGCCGATCAGAACTGGGTGGCGCTCTGCTGGGCCAAAGAGCTGGGGCTGTTTGTCGCCGTCAGCGACAGCGGACTTGGGAATCGGGTGATGACATCACCGGACGGGCGCAGCTGGACCCTGCGCCAGACGCCGGCCAACAACAACTGGACCGGGGTCTGCTGGGCACCCGAGCTGGGCCTGCTGGTGGCCGTCGCAAGCAGTGGCACCGGCAACCGGGTGATGACCAGCAGCGATGGCATCCAGTGGACGGCCGGCCCGGCTGCCGCTGATCAGGAGTGGCGCTCGATCTGCTGGGCGCCGCAGCTGGGGCTGCTGGTGGCGGTGAGCAGCACCGGCAGCAACCAGCGGGTGATGACCTCAAGCGATGGCCGCAACTGGACACTGCGGACAGCGGCCGTAGCCAACAACTGGACGGCGCTCTGTTGGGCAGCAGAGCTGGGCCTGCTGGTGGCACTGAGCAGCAGCGGCAAGGGCAACCGGGTGATGACCTCCCCCGATGGGATCAGTTGGAGTAGCCGAAGCTCGGCGGCCGACAACGCCTGGACCTCCATCTGCTGGGCGCCGCAGCGGGAGCTGTTAGTTGCGGTGAGCAGTAGCGGCACCGGCAACCGGATCATGAGCAGCTCAGACGGCCTCAACTGGATGGTGCGCAGCTCTCCAGCTGATCTGGGTTGGCGCTCGATCTGCTGGTCGCCCCAGCGGCGTCAGTTTGTGGCTGTGAGCAACAGCGGCGCTGGCAACCGGGTGATGGTGAGCCCCTGAACCATGACTGACACCAAGGCACCCCTGCCAGTGATTGGCTCGCGTTGCTGGCGTGACCAGATCGGCTCAGAGACCTGCGCCACGGTGCTCTGCCTTGCGGCTGAGACGCCCGAGGAGGATCCGATGGTGGAGCTGGCCTACGACGAGGGCGGCAGCGGCTGGTGGCCGCTCTCCACGTTGGTGTTCGAGCTGGCCTGAGTGAAGGAGCCTCAGCCCCCACCAGAGAGCTGCTGGCGGAGCGCCGCGATGGCCTTCTTCTGGGCTCGCTGCACCGACATGGCGCTGATCTCCAGCTGCGAGGCCGCAGCGCGGAGTGACAGGCCCTCCAGGACCGTGAGCCTGAGCGCCGTGGCCTGAGCTGCTGGCAGCTGATCGACCAGCTGCTCTAACGCCAGCGCCAGATCATCAGCGGGGCCGGCTGCTTCTTGCTCTGGGCTGGCCAGCTGATCGAGCAGGCACGGCTCGCCAGCAAAGCTGGCATCAAGGCTGCTGTGGCCGAGTGGGCAATCCCCGGCTTCATGGACGGGCTTGGGCACACGCACCAGCCGCACCCGATCGCGCAGGTGATGCTGCAGGGCCCCGCTGATGCAGCTGCGCAGATAAGGAGCTGCGGGCTCGCCGGCTCTGCAGCGGGGAGCGGAACGGACCAGGGCCTCGCGGGCTACCTGGAGCAGATCCTCCCGCTCCACCAGCGGGAAGAGGCGCCGGGCGGTGGCGGAAGCCAGGGCATCAGCCAGGGGCAGGTGCTCCAGCACCAGGGCATTGCGGGCACGCAGGGCAGAACTGCTGAGAGGCGTGGACTGCTGCTGGCGGCGGGAGGAGGAAGCGGGGGAAGCCACCTGAGGGACGGCGGAGAACCCCACCCCCAACGGCCGGCCGCAACGCCACGGCAAGGACGCCCCGAGGCAGAGCCTCCAGGGGCGCCTGGCCCGATCCTTGATGCGGCGTGAGGACCGGCCGAGGGATGCGGTGGGTGTGCGCCGGTCCGGGGGCAATTCCCTCACCCCACTGCCTGTGCTGCAGGTTGCCCAGCCCAGGGAACGCCCAGTCGAACCGTCAGGCCGTTGCGGTGAGCCGCCTCACTGAGGAACCTGCGGTGTCCGCCCGCTCGCTGGAGAGGGAGGTGTCCATTGCTCCAGGAAGCCCAAGCCCACGGGCGATGCGGCGACACCCGAAAGCCGGAGGCGGAGTGCCTCCGGCCCCGGGAGCTCAGAGCACCCGCACCTCGGCCTGGGGACCAAGCACCCGCTGCTGATTGGCAGCCAGGATCAGGGCCTGCTCGCGAGGCACGTAGTGCGGCTTGGCACTGATGTGCCCCTCGCGATCGAGGAAGAGCACCCGCAGCAGCTGGCCGGCGGCATCGAGGAGATGCACCGAGATGATGCGGATCGGGCAGGAGCGGCTGAGGGGAGTGGCGGCCATGGCTGGGCTGGCGAACGACACCGCCGTCAAGCCCCGGCGCCGCCTGCGCCGCGCAAGGGTCGCGCAGCGACTCGCGTCAGCCCTTGCGCGGTGCGCAAGCCGGGGCAGGCCGGGTGGCGTGATCGCCAGTGCCCAGGGCCGTCTCACTGACCTGTCAAGCCCTGGCTGCGACAGGCATCAACCAGCTGGGTCCTGGCGGATGACCCCCGAGAAGCCCATTGCTTGCCCGGTGTCAACTACGTGGGCGGGTCGCGTCAATTACGTAGGCGGGTAGGAGCCCCCACCCCCTGCCATGGCAGGGGGTGGGGGC
>NZ_NQLA01000069.1 GCF_002252705.1 Vulcanococcus limneticus LL | reverse complement strand
CAATGTTCGATATAGCATTCTCCTTCTCTGCCGCCTCTTTGGCGGCTTCTTCATGTCTTCAGAACCTCTGCGATTTGCTGATTATTCGAGGTGCCCTCTTGGGCTCTCCGCGCATCTTAAGCGAAGTCTGCCATTTCTTTTTAGCGAGTTCCGTGGCCTCGCTCTTGCCCTTCGATCTGCGCGTGATTCAGAGGCGCATGGGTTTCAGGGTGAGGGCGTATCTTCATTTAACTCTGGCTATGGGGTCATGGTTATACGGCTATTCGACCTGGCGGAGCGAATGTACGGGCTTGTTTTGCAGACTGCTGCGGCAAATAGAGAAGAAGCTGATCAATTCCAGTTTCGTCTCGTTCGGCCTTCGGGAGACGAGTACCAACCACTTCGAGCAAAGATTCTCGCTGAGCTAAGCCAGTGGGATAGCCTTCGTGAGGCTGCCTCTTCTGGCTTGCCGGACGAGCAAGGCTGTGAAATGGTAGCTCCGACTGTCCGGGAAGCTGGGTATGAGGATTTTCTTGGTAGCATTGATCTCCTTTTGTCCGAGAGGTTCTCGGCTCATAACGAATCGATTAATGGCCTGCTTGAGGGATTGAGAGATGAGCTCTCTGTTGCTAGAGAAGGCCTTCGTTCTGATCTGCTTCGGACGACGAACTCTATTCATGCGCTATTGACCACAAAGGCGGAGAACGGCAGAGCTAGTAATTCTGTAATTGACCCAGTCGATCCATGGTCAAGGCTAGGACCCAGTGAACTCACAAGAGCACTGCTAGACCTCCGAGATAGTCTGTACCAGCAAATGGTGCATGCCCTGCCAGGCTTCAAGCATTATCACAGCATCCTGCAAAAGCCGATTATTAGTGAAGCTGTCTTGAGTGGTGTTTGTACTTATGGTGACTACCGGCTTCTGCCTCAGTTTCAAAACAGGATTATTGGCATGTCTCGATCATTTGCGCTGGCGAAGCAAGAGGAGCTTGTCGGAAACGAGATCGAGGAACTGCTTGCTAGGCGTCATCTGCCATGAGTCTTTCTGATGCCCTATTGAAATAGCGCAAGGTTATCGAGTTGAGGTTATCCCTGGTCTCGCTCCGTCACTTCATGAAGGCTCTCTGCCGTTTCTGGTGTGTGGCCGAGTCGCTGACCACTGCACTGTTGGTGGATGACGCCCTCACGCGGGCCAGCCTGAGGTGCCCCGGACCCAATGGAGCGCCCCGATTGACACCTGGCCCCAGGTCGGTGCCAGCGCCGGCAACTCCGACCACAACTGAAGACACCGTGATCTGACGATCAACCGACCGCGCAGCTGCGCCCGACCCCCTTGGGAAGGCACCACGGCTGTGCAGACAAACGCCCGGGGCCAACACCCCGGGCTTTGTTGCATCTGGGCTATCCCATGAAGAAGGGCCCCCTTTTCTGAGGGCCCTTGCACCGGTTGCGGGAGCTGTTGGTGAACCCCCGGTCGGGTGTCTACCTATGGCTTAACCCTTCCTGTCCGTGATGTCAGTAGGGCCAACCGCTCCCCCAACCGCGCCTCCCACACGTCGTCCCTCACCACTGCGGCCCGTAGGTCTTCCAGCCCTCCTGCCGTTTCTGGCGCCAGAGCGCGATCGCCTGCTCGCGGGTGAGTTCCTTGCGGCTTTTGAGCAGCGGCACGGGCTGATCCGGCAGCAGCTCACCGCTGGTCACCTCCAGCCGCTGGGTCCAGCGGTCCCAGAGGGTCGGGCGGAAGTGCAGCACGCGGCGGCCGTCGCTGAGCCAGCCCTCCTGGGGAGAGAGCGGCGGCCGCTTGCTGGCCCTGGCGGTCTGGACTCCGGCGTCCGTGCCCTTGGCGCTCGTCATGCTCCTTCCGGTGCCCAGCCCCGCTGGCGCACCATCTCATCGGTCCAGCCCAGGCAGCGGCGGGTGAGGTGTTCGCCGTGGGTGATCAGGCCACGGTGCAGCTGGCAGGTGAGCAGCGGAATGCAGCTGGCACCGGCGTGGTGCCTGAACCAGTGGCAGGTCATGCAGACCTGGCGGCTCCGGCTGGCCTGGAGGACGGCCTGATCGAGGTAGGGCCAGTCCTCTGGACACGGCTCAGTGGAGACGGGGGACGGAACTGCCACGGCAGTGCCTGTAGGAGTACGTCTGTACTAGCAGGTCTTGGGTTCGTTGTCGCCCGGTTGCTGGGGTTGTCCGGGGGCCTTGGCCTTGGGCTGCGGCGCTCGATCGCACAGGCTCCGGGTGGGCTCAGTTTTCGATGTCGCCCTGATCGGCTTCCATGGCACCTATGACTCCCCATCCGACATGGGGTGCGGTTCCCTGGTGTGAGGCGCGTCCGCCTCTCCGGTGCTCCCCTCCACGACCTTGAGCAATTGCTCGATGACCCGTCTCAGGGCAGGCCCCTGCTGCGGATCCTTCATGGCCTCCATGGCCCAGGCTGTGATGTGCTGATCGATCACCTCCATGGCGACACAGACGTCGGCCAGGAGTTCGATGGTGATGGCGCCGGTGGTCAGGGTCGCTTCAGGCATAGACATCACGGGGTCACGGAAGGAGAGTTCCCTGCTGCCGGGCCTTTGAGCCTGGCCACTGGGCATGACAAAGCCCCGGGCCTGCGCCCGGGGCTGGTGGGATCAGATCTCCCGTCAGTGCATCACCCACACCGTGCCTGGCGGAATCCAGGCAGAGGTACGGACGGTCAGTCCTTGAAGCTCCGCACCTCCCAGAAGCTGGCGCCGAGGCTGCAGGTGGCCTCACCGCTGTGCTGCTCGTAGGTCTGGCGGGCCTTGAGCTGGCATTCGAGCTCTTTGCAGCTGAGGCTGTAGCGCCATTGTTTGCGGCCGGGGCGGCGCAGCAGCAGGGTCTGGGGGGCGATGCGGTAGCCGTTGCCGTCCTTGCCAGCGGGGAGCTGCTGCTGCAGATCGCCGCGCAGGTGGGCCAGGCGCAGCTGGTCGTGCAGCTGCTTCTGCTCCTCGGCCAGGGCCTCCTGCTCCTGCTTGAGCGTGAGCAGGCGGACGACGCAGGTCTTGATCTCGTCGGGGGAGAAGCGGGGATCGGCGAGGCCGGCGCTGGCGGGCAGGACTCCGAGGCCTGCCAGGAGCAGCAGCGCTTCCGGCGAGCCCGGGGCGGGTTCAGCGCCGGGGGCCGTAGGGGCAGAGACGACGGGCGCGGTGGTGATCGGGGTGGCGGTCATGGGCAACAGGGAGTGGGTAAGGGGGACAGAGATTCGTGGGGGCGCAGGGCCTGCTGGAAACCCTTCAGGCGCTCATGGCCTGCAGCTGGCTGAGGGCCTCGACCAGTTCGCCTCGGCGCAGCAGCTCGATCGGAGCCGGCAGGGAGCTGCGATCGATGGGGTAACTGCGCAGCAGCGCCCGCAGCTCCACCACCGAGAGTTCCTCCCAGGCGGGACCCAGTCGGCGGCTGGTACTGGTGCCACTGCTGGGGCCGCTGGCGGAGTCCGGCTGGGGTTCGGCCCGCGGCTGACACCAGGCCTCAGGCGCCGGACCAGGGCTGGCACTGGCCGCAGCTCCCAGCTGGGCGGAGAGCTGGGCCACCAGCTCCGCCAGGCCGCGCACGGCCGTGAGCAGGGCTGCCTGCAGCTCAGCCTGGGGCGCGCTGCTGCAGGTAGAGAGCCGCTGGGAGAGGAGAAGGGTGTGCATCAGACCACCACCTGAAAGACGACCGAGGGGGTGTGGAGCTTGCGCTCGCTCTTGGGGCAGTAGGCCTCCCACTCCGCCGCGAAGGGGTAAGGCCGGATGCCGGTGGTGTCCTGCAGATCCACCTTCATGCCATCGATGCCGGCGGCGGTGACGATGTGGACGTTCTGGGCGGCCTTGCTGCAGAAGTTAAGGCCGGCCTCGGCGTAGGCATTGCTGCCCACCAGCGAGGCATTGCGGGCGTGGTAGTCGCCGATGGCGGTGGCGTGCAGGTGCCCGAAGAGCGTGTAGTCGACCGTGATGCCCTGGCTGGCGTACTTGCCGGCGATCTCCTGGACGGATTTCTGCAGGTTCGCTCCGATCTGGTGGCCGTGCAGACACAGGAAGGTCCGGCCCAGCACTTCAAAGAGGAGTTCGTTGGCGCGGAAGCCGCAGAAGCTGATGCCGCTGGTGTTCGCAAAGCCGCGCCGGAGGATCTCGTAGATCATCAGGTCGTAGCTGTCGGTGGCCAGGGCATCGCTCCAGCCGAGCTCCTTGCTCACGCGGCTCTCGTTGCCGGTGATGCCGTAGACCTCCACGGCCAGATCAGTCCGCAGATCCAGCAGGAAGGCCCGCAGGATGTCGACCGCCAGCAGGGTGGCCTTGGAGCGGTTGGTGGCGTTGCTGAGCAGCTCATCGAGGCGCCGATCGCTGTTGAGGAAATCCCCCAGACAGGCCACCACCACCTTGCGGGCGCCAAAGCAGCGGGCCAGTTGCTTGACGCGGCCGGCGAGCTTGGCCAGCCGCGCGGCGGCCACCGTGAAGTCGTAGCGGTTGGAGGGCAGCTCGACGCGCTCGTTGAAGTGCAGATCGCTGAGCTGCACGATCAGCACGGATTCACCGCCATCGGGGATGGGGCTGAGGGGCACGCCGCTGGTGAAGCCGCGCTGATCGAGCAGGGCGCCGAGTTCGCGAGTGTAGGTGGCGACGGCGTTCTCGATGCGGGCGTGCTCGCGGAAGGCCTTGCGTTCGATGCGGTTGCTGTCGGCCAGGGCCTGGCGGCTCTTGGCCAGGCGCACGTTGAACTGCAGCAGGTCGCGGTCAGGGTTGCCGTTGGGGCAGGGGTTGTCGCCGCTGGGGCGACGGTGCGCACATCCCATGGACACTCGCAGGGGAGGAAGGCTACCGGCGGTGGGGATGGTTGGTGCCCTGGTGCTGGCCCAGGTCTCTGTGTCCGGGAGAACCTGTGGATAACGGACCCGGGAACCGGGGCTAGCGTGGATGGGCCGGAGTCAGGATCCCTTGTGGTGCAGTCGTCTGGTGGGTTGCCTGTCAGGTATGGCGCCGTGGTTCACGGAAAAGTGAGGCATAAGGGTGAATGCTCTCAGATTTCTTTTAATAACCTTTAGACCGGCCGGTATGCCCTTGAGAGTAATTGAATGATTAGCTCGCACGACCTTTCGAGGCTCTTCAATTCCACACGTCGAGAAGCGCAAGGTCTTTTGCCACAGCTCGTTAGGCGACTCATCCTCACGTCTTGCAGCGATAGCGATGTCACATTCTTTGAAATGCCTGCTGGCGACGACGTCAGGTTGCACGGCTGGGACGGTGCGCTTACCTACAGTGGCAATAACCCATTCGTCCCATCAGGTAGCTCGGTCTGGGAGATGGGGGTGTCCGCGAACCCTGAGTCGAAAGCGGACGAAGACTACTACAAGCGAAGTAGGGACTCTCGCGGGATGGTTCCTGGGAGTTCGACATTTGTGTTCGTTACACCCCACGTCTGGGCGGGACGCAAGAAGTGGGCCGATGACAAATGCTTCGATGGCGCCTGGGCGGATATTCAAGTGATCGACGGCTCGGTCCTCTCAACTTGGCTCGAACGCGCGCCCGCCGTGGCCCTCTGGATTGCCGATACACTCGGTCGTTCAATCCGTGGCTTGCACTCACTCGACCGCTACTGGGATTCTGCACTCACTCACCGTTACGCGCCGCAGATTACTTCCGCCTTGATCATCGGTGGCCGCCATGGTGCTCGCGACCAGTTCATCGAGTTTCTCCAGTCGCCGTCTGGTGCCGTCAGCCTCGTCGGAGAAACTATCGAGGAAGCCGTTGTGTTCGCTGCAGCCGTCTGCAGGCAGTCCTTTACGAGTGAGCAGCGCTCCCGGCTACTCGTGTTGTCCGAAAGTGCCGCCACTGAGCATCTCGCGACGCTCTCACAAGAGCACATCGTGATTCTGACCGACCCTGCGCTGTACCCTGCCGTCCGTTCCGATGCGCTGGAACATCTCCACTTTGTTCTGCCAGTGAAGCGCGACGCACGCGCCAACAAGGCCACAGCTTCTATCGACTTGGGGTCACTCGTACGTAAGCCGACGGCGGTGGCACTTCAGGAATTGGAGCTGTCGGAAGATGACGCGGAACGCATCGTTGTCGAGTCCAAGGGCAGCCTCCACGCGGTACTTTGGATGATCGCGCAGCCCGAAAGCGGTGCGCTCAAGTGGGCCACCGGAAGAGCTGCCTCAGAACTTGCGCCGCTCGTTCTCGCTGGCCAGTGGATGGCAAACGATCATCCTGATCACGAGGTCGTCGCCAAGCTTGCTCAACGCGACTACCGGGAGATCAAGCAGACACTTGCCGAGTGGAGTGGACCGGACAAACCGCTCGACCGCCGAGGCGCACTGTGGGACTGGAAAGCATGGGCGTTCGCATGGACTCGACTGGCTCCTGCGCTCCAACGTGACGACATCGACCGATTCCTCAAGATTGCCAAAGAGGTGCTCGGCGCCACCGACCCTGCCCTCGAACTTCCCCCGGAGGACCGCTGGCTCGCCAACATCCGTGGGAAGGTCAGTCGCTACTCTTCGGCGCTTAGAGAGGGGCTGTCGCAATCAATCGTACTCCTCGCAATTAATGGCGACCTACTGCCAGACACTGATGGACGGGCAGCCGCGCAGAACTTCGTCAAGTCTTTGCTGCAGGTGCCCGACCCGGCGAGCCGATGGATCTCAATCGCTTCCTGCCTCCCAGATTTGGCAGAGGCAGCACCAGATGCATTCCTCGACACCCTCGATCGGATCACCGATGACCCTACCGCCGTCAGAGAACTGTTCACCGAATGCGGAATGTTTGGGTCGAGTCCACATACACAAGTGGTGAGGGCGCTGGAGCGGCTCGCCTGGTCACGAGAGCAATTCGGACGCGTAGTGCTCGCGTTCGCAAGGCTCGCCGCACTGGATCCGGGAGGAAAACAAGTCAATCGTCCGTGGCACAGCCTGAGAATGTTTTTCCTTCCCTGGCATCCCGCGACGGGAGCCAGCGTCGCGGACCGTGTAAATGCACTTAGACTCCTGTTTCAGAATGAAGAGCTGGTTGCTTGGCGGTGCGCCGCCTCGCTACTTCCACAGTCGCATGACGTGGGATCACCTTTCGCTCGCCCGAAGTGGAGGGGGTGGGCCAAGGACATAACCGCGGGGGTTTCGCTACGTGACTATTGGGTCTTCCAGGAAGAACTCGTAAATCTATTACTTCAGCATGCCGGAGATCACGGTGAGCGCTGGGCAGAGATTCTCAAGTCCACACCGGAACTGTGCGAGAAGCACCCCCAGCTAGGAACCAAGGTCGTTGAAGCGATTCGTGGCCTTGACCCCGTGCATTTCGCACGCGCGGGGGCATACGTCCTTGGTGAGGCGGCTCGCAAGCTGGTGATGCACCACGAAAACATGCACGAGGCTGACTGGGCCATGAAGGGCAAAACTCTCGATACGTTCAAACAGCTTAGAGATCACCTTCGTCCCCTCGTCCACCGAGACAGGAATCGATGGCTGTTTAAGCAGTGGCCTGAGGTGCTCCGAAAGGTCGACCTCTCTATGGATGAGCGATGGGAGCAGCTCCGGGAACTCCGATCCGAGGCAGTATCGAGGGAGTTGGAAGAAGAGGGCTTCGACTCCATGATGACCTGGGCAAACGAAGTCGAGAATCCCGAATCGTTAGGAGAGACTCTTGCCCTTATAAAGCTTACGCCGAAGCAGGAACATGAACTCCTCCAAAAAAGTCTAGACGAAGTTGGAACACCGATGACGCGGCCTCTGCTTCCCCGACTCATTTCTGGATACGTTTCTACAAAGTCAAAAAGCTCAGGCATGATCTGGTGGAAAGAGACTTTAAAGAGCGTGAGAGAAATGCACGGTTCCCTTTCCATCGCCTTCTTCTTGCAGTCGCTTCCTTATGGGAAGGAGACTTGGGCGCTCGTCGAGGAGCAGGAGGACGATATTCGGGCTGCCTACTGGCGCGAAATTGGATTGCATGTCCTGACACTTGACGAGTGCGAGACGGCAATTCCAATGCTTCTTGCCGCAAACCGTCCGTTCAAGGTCATCGACATTGTCGCCATGCTCTTGCACGCCATTGAAATGAAGAATCTCTCCGACGAGGACCAAGGTCGCGTTGTCGCGCTTGCACAGACAGCTCTCAACGCCAAGATCGACCACTTACCACAAGAAGAATTCTTGATTTCAAGTTCTATGTCTTACGAGATTGATGAATTGCTAACCTACCTAGAAGCTCATGGTGTCGATCGCTCCGACCTGGCGCAGTGGGAGTGGTATTGGCTTCCATTGATCTGCGAATGCAGGCGCGGGGTCAAGGCGCTTCAAGTAGAGTTAACCGAGGACCCCGTCCTGTTTGTAGAACTATTGAAGAGTGCCTATCGCCCGAAGAATGCAGACGAGGCTGAGCAGCAGCAAAGCGATGAAGGCCAGAACCGCGCACAACATGCATACAAGCTTCTTGTTACCTGGAATCGCACACCCGGCCTAAGGTCAGATGCTCAGTCTCGTGACAATGACGAACTCGGTGAGGGGCTTGGGCCGATCACTCCGGCATGGACAGGCAGCATTGATGAGGCGGTTCTTGTGGCATGGATGCATCGAGCGATCGAGTTGACGAGAGATGCCGACCGCACTGAGATATGTAACCAGCATATAGGACGTCAATTTGCGTACGCACCCGCAGACATAGATGGTGTCTGGCCGTGTGCCGAGGTGCGTAGGGCCATTGAACGAGCTCGCAGCGACGACATCGAGAAGGGAATGATCATCGAAGTCTATAATCGTCGTGGCGTTCACTTCCTTGGTCGAGATGGCCAGCAGGAGACCTTAATAGCTAACAAGTTTCGTGAGTGGTGTGAGCGAGTACGACACGAATATCCAAGGACTGGTGCTATGCTAAGACGTCTTGCGGAGTGCTATGAGGCAGAAGCGCTGCGCGAGATTGAGGACGGCCACCTAGAGGAGTTTCGCGAATGAGAGGCCACGGATCATTGGGCTCACAAAGCATCTCTTTGGTCCTTGGTTGAGAGGCTTTCGTCATCTCAGCTAGCGGTATAATTTGGAAGATTGGGTGTCTTCGGTGCATTGCTGTTCTGGTGGATTGCTGTCGGCATTAATTCTGATGCTCAATTTGTGAAAAACAGGAGCCCGCCTGGGGCATGACCATGATGTTCTCTGGCTTGGTCGTGGTTCTCATTTCTTATGGGATGCGCAACTACCGCCCACCAGCATTGTCCGTTGATGGAGTGACTGGCGATGGCGTGGCCTTCCACCTCCCTCAGCTTCCTTGACAGCTCCCTCATTCCCCCTGAGCCTCCTCCAACGGCACCGGCCGCTGCCCGCAGGCGCGCCGGCAGTCCAGCCACACCGCCAGGGCCACGCCCAGCTGCCGGGCGATCTCCTCGTCGCTCAGCCCCTGCGCCAGGGGCCGGCGAGCCTTGATCCACAGCTCGCGCAGGCGGTGGCTGATGCGCAGCAGAAAGCCGGTGTCTCGCAGGTGGTGCAGCAGCTCGCCATTCACCTTTGGGACGAGGTAGCTGGAGGGGCGGTGGCCGAGGCTCGGGTCAAAGCCGATGGCGCCCTTGCACAGGCCCTCATAGGCCGGACCGAGCAGCTCATCGGTGCTGAGCTGCCAGCGCTGGGCAAAGCGCCGCGCCTGGCGGTGGGCCAGCCTCAGGTGTTCGCAGGCAAAGGCCCGCTGGGCGCTGGTCATCGGCCGGCGGAGTCGCGGAGGCATCCGTTCAGTTCAGGGGCGGGAGGCTACCCAGGGCCGCCGGCTGGCCAGGTGCGGCAATGGCTGCGGCTGGTTGCAGGACGGCGCTGAGCAGCGCCCGCAGCGGCGTGGGCTGTAGCAGTTGTGCGGCCACGGCGAGCACGAGCCCGCAGATCGCGCCACCACGGGCGGATGGGGCCAGGGAGACGCCGGTGGTGCGGAGGGAGGACATGGCAACGGTGAGCAGTCCCCCAAGGGTTCCGGCGTCCAGCGGGAGTGGAAGCCTTTCTGTCGAGATCAGGGACGAGGGCGCCATCGCCATCGCCGAGACCCGTTGCGGCGCCATTGGTGCGTGCAGGCGATCCGCGCCGTTGCCCACAGCTGTGGCCTGCTGGGATCACCACTGCGGCCCCTGGAGTCCACAGCCGTGGGCGGTGTGGGACCCCTGCCCCTGGCGACAACGGAGGAGTCACGGACGTTCCCCATGACTGTTTCCCGCTTCACCACCAGCGCCGCTGGTGCTCTGCCCCGCAACCTGCTGCTCACCCACCACCACCGCGAGGCGATGCAGAACGCCTGTGAGCGCGGTTTCTGGATGCCGCTTGCCCTCAGCACCGATCAGGCCGCCGATCTCTCCTATCTGGTGGCCGTCAGCGCCGGCTGCGAGACGATCACCGCCATCGCCGAGATCACCAGCCTGGAGCCCTGGCGCGAGGCCGATGGGATCGAGCGCTGGCTGCCGTTCCTCGGGGCCCTGGTGCCCCTGCTGCGGCCAGTGCCCCTCGGTGATCGCCAGTTGCTGGCCGGTTGGCTGCCGCGCACCCGTGAGCAGGTGCAGCTGCTCAGCCTGGGCGAGCTGCTGCAGGCCAGCCGGTTGAGCGATCTGCTCCCAGGCTCCGGTGCCTGCTGCCCTCTGCTCCAAGTTGCAGCGGCCGCGGATGGCTGTG
This sequence comes from Vulcanococcus limneticus LL, assembly GCF_002252705.1. Taxonomy (GTDB): domain Bacteria; phylum Cyanobacteriota; class Cyanobacteriia; order PCC-6307; family Cyanobiaceae; genus Vulcanococcus; species Vulcanococcus limneticus. The sequence goes on along the minus strand of NZ_NQLA01000069.1, from coordinate 1,316 downwards.
CAGATCGGGCAGCCTGATCAGCCCGTGGGCCAGGCTCCAGCTGATCAGTCCGCGCTGGTCCCGCACTCCCACCTTGCGGTAGAGGTTGCTGAGGTAACGGCGCACCGTGTCGCCGCGCAGCTGGTGCAGGGCGGCGATCTCGCGGCTGTTGTGGCCGCGGGCCACCGCGGCGATCAGCTCCTGTTCGCGGCTGCTCAGCTCCAGGGCCTGGCCATCGGCGCCGCGCAGGGCCAGGGGTTGTTGCAGCCGCTGGCGGAGCAGGGGATCCAGACAGCTCTGGCCCCTGAGCACCATCAGCAGGGCGTGGAGCAGCTGCCCCTGGCCGCAGGCCTGCAGGCAGCAGAGGGCCTCGGCGCCGCTGCTCCAGATCCGTTGCAGCCGCTCCGGCGCCACTGAATCGGCGAGCACGACGACAAAGCGGCACCGCGCAGCCCCCAGGGCGCTGCGCAACTGCTCGATCAGCGCGTCGGCACCGCCGTCGGCGCAGTCATCTCCGCAGACCACCAGGAGCGGCCCCGCCGTGGCTTCCAACTGGATCAACAGCTCGCCGATGCTGCCGGCCACCAGGCTGCAGCAGTCGAGGAGCAGGGCACCGGAGGCTCTGAGCAGTAGGTCTTCGCTGCAGATCGCCACGGTCCAGCCCTCGGCGGCCGTGGCGATGTCAGTCAGCAGGTGCCGCGTCGAGGCGCGCAGGGCCGCGGGATCCAAGGCCTGGGTGGGGGTGGAGTGGAGCGGCCCCAACCGCCACAACCGGCAGGCCCATAGGGGCAGCGTGTCCAGAGCTGAACTAGTGGACGTGCTGTTGATAGGTCTTGTAACAACAGCCGAATGCCGGGGATCTTGTTGTGCTGCTTTACCTCCAGTCCGCCCCGTCAGCTACCTCCAGGGGCCCCATGGCGTTAGCTCCACAGGGCGCCTGGTTCAGGCCGTCAGCTTCCGGCTGTCTTGAGGAGTGCGTGGGCCGTGGCGCGCATCCGGGCCAGGGCTCGCTGCTCCACCGTCTGCAGCTGCGTTGCCGTCAGCCCCAGGGAACGGCGCAGCTGGGCCTTGCTCAGCGCCGGCTCGCGCAGGTACAGGCCGCGGATCACCGCCAGCTCCTGGCGATCGAGACCCTCCAGCAGCTGGGGCAACACCGCCAGCTGCGGATCGTCCTCCGCCGGGGTTTCAGCTGCCAGGCGCACGGAGGCCTGCTCCAGCCGCTGACTGCGCTGGCTCGCGTTGTTGTCCTTGCTGTCCGCGCTGAAGGCCTCCAGCGAGCCAGTGCGGGTGAGCTGCCACTGCTGCAGCAACGCCGCCAGGGCCTGGGCGCTGAGGGT
>NZ_NQLA01000068.1 GCF_002252705.1 Vulcanococcus limneticus LL | reverse complement strand
GCTGTGTGCCTGGTGCGTTTCATGGTCGAGTCCCCGGCCCAGTCTGGCCGGATGAGGACTCTCATTCACCCTGGACCGGTTTCCGGGGTCCACGTCAGTTTCTTTCAGAAGCCTTCATGCCTTGCTGCTGCATCAAGAGGGGTTCAATGGCGGCCCACAGTGGATTGGCCTGGGCTTGCTGATACACGCGTGCTAAACGCTTTTGGTGGCGCTGATCGTCCAAGGACGGATCGGCGGCGCTATGGGCAAAGTCGTTGCGCACGCCGCGGACTGCATGCAGACCCTTCTCCACTGCGGCATCGATCAACCCCAGCCGTGCTGCCAAGGAGATCTTGGCGGCAAAGCTCCCCAGCGAGCGCTCCGGAGTGAACAGGCGTTCGTCGTCATCAGAGGTAGGGGCCATCACAGCTTTGAGCAAGTTCTCCAGTGCGAAATCGAGCCGGGCAGCACCCACTAGCACCACCCCACGGCCGCGCTCGGCCATCATCTGGATTACAACCGCCTGTGCTTGTTTGGCGGCCGTGAGGGTGAGCGCATCAGGCGGCATCGCGCAGGTCTTCGTAGAGGCCGGTTTGGTTCAGGAGGATGTCCTTGAGGCCATCGCGCACATCGGCAGAATTCAAGGCCTGGGCGCTCATCGTTTGATGGGCATCAAGGGCACTGATGATGGCATCCATAAGGGCATTGCCGAAATCAGGTGAGCTGGCGAACTGCTCCTTGCTATTGGCTGACGCTTGCTGCCGCAGGGTGGTGGACTCAAGCAACTTGCCGCGAATCACCGCCCGCACATAGGTGACCTTGTCCTCGTCGGTGAGGTCGCCGGTGAACAGGTCGTTGAGCTTGGCGATGATTTCGGACAGCAGGGCCTTGTCCTTGTCCTGCACGGTTCCGCCACCGGGGGCCAGCCCGGCCAGCTGCACCGCCTCGCCTTGGGTGAGATCGAGCTTCTTCTGACCCTTGTTCCGCAGCGTGTGGTGGGTGAGCACCACCTTGCTCAGGTCGACGGTCGGCATCTCCCGCTCAAACTCCAGCAGGGGCAGCAGCCGCTTGAAGACCATCGCCCGCTTCTCCAGGCCCGTATTGCCGTAGTCGAAGATCTGGCAGAGGAAGGTGTAGAAGCGCACGTAGGTCCCCATGTCACTTCGGAACAGGGTGAGGGCGTCCAGCTCGTCCTTCGCTGTTTTGGCGGCGTCGGGGTCGTTGATTTCCTCGGCATGCCGCTTGGCCAGGCGTGCCTCCTTGTAGGCGTGCATGAGTCGTTGGGCGACGGGCTCCAACGCTCCGATCAGCTCGCTCTGCTTACCGTTGGGGTCGAGCAGCACCTTCACCACGCGTTCAATCTCGAACTCGTCGTAGTGCCCCTGGCTGTCGAGCTTGGCCTTGAGGCTGAGGATCAGCTGGGGGTCTGTCGCCTCGGCCAGCTCGGCGGTTTCGTAATAGGCCTTGAATGCGGCCAGGATGTCGTCGGGTTCATTGGCAAAGTCCACCACGTAGGTGGTGGTCTTACCGGGGTGGCAGCGGTTGAGGCGGGAGAGGGTCTGCACTGCCTGGATGCCGGAGAGTCGGCGATCGACGTACATCCCGCAGAGCAGGGGCTGGTCGAAGCCGGTCTGGAACTTGTTAGCCACCAGCAGGATCTGGAACTCGTCGCCCTTGAAGGCTTCGCGGATGTCGCCCTTGAGGCCGGGGTTGAGGGTGCTGCTGCGCTCGGTGAAGGGATCAGGGCCCGAGTCGTCGTCCTTCACCTCACCGCTGAAGGCCACGAGCGTGCCCAGGGGGTACTGCTTTTCTCGGATGTATTTGTCGATCGCCAGCTTCCAGCGCACGGCTTCCTTGCGGGAGCCCACCACAACCATGGCTTTGGCCTTGCCGTCGAGCAGCGGCGCAACGAACTTGAGGAAGTGCTCAACGATAATCTGCACCTTCTGGGCGATGTTGTGCGGGTGGAGCTTCACCCAGCCCATCAGCTTTATCTTGGCGGCACTCCGCTCCACCTCCTCATCACTCACGCTCTGGCCGTCTTGAGCCAGGTGGAAGGCCATGGAATAGGAAGTGTAGTTCTGCAGCACGTCGAGGATGAAGCCCTCCTCGATGGCCTGTCGCATGGAGTACACGTGGAATGGCTCTGGCAGGTTTCCGTCACCCGCTGGTTCGTTGGGGTTCGGACGCCGACCGAACAGTTCCAGGGTCTTTGCCTTGGGCGTGGCGGTGAAGGCCACGTAGGTGATGCCGTTCTCCTTCACGCGGTCGGCCATCTGAGCCGCCAGCACTTCGTCCATTCCCACTTCGCCACCGTCGGCCAGGTCGGCTGCTTCTGAGGCACTGAGCACCTTCTTGAGCTTCTCGGCGGCTTGGCCGGTCTGGGAGCTGTGGGCTTCGTCGGCGATCACGGCGAATCGCTTGCCTTCGGTCGCTGTGAGATCTCGGACGGCTTCGAGGGCAAAGGGGAAGGTCTGAATCGTGCAAACCACCACCTTCTTGTCGCCACTCAGGGCCTGGGCCAGCTTGCCGCTCTTGCTGCCCTCTTCACTGGTGATCGAAGCCACCACCCCCTTCTTACGCTCAAACGATTCGAGGGCTTCCTGCAGTTGGGTGTCGATCACGTTGCGATCGCTCACCACCAGCACCGAGTCGAAGACCTTCTTGTTCTCAGCGTCGTGGAGCTCTGAGAAGAAGTGGGCGGTCCAGGCAATGGAGTTAGTTTTGCCCGAGCCGGCGGAGTGCTGAATCAGGTACTTCTGCCCGGGCCCCTCATTCCGCACGGCCTCCTGCAGCAGACGGGTGACAACCAGCTGGTGGTAGCGGGGGAAGAGAATTCGGGAGACTTGCTTCTTCTTGTTCCGCTCGGCAATGCAGTAGCGGCCGAGGATTTCAAGCCAGCTCTCTCGTTCCCATACCTCCTGCCATAGGTAGTCAGTGGGGTGGCCGGGGCCGTTTGGCACCGGGTTGCCAGCACCACAGTTCTTGCCGCCAGGGTCGCTGCCTTTGTTGAAGGGCAGGAAGACCGTGGCCGGCCCTGCCAGCTTCGTTGTCATGCGGACTTCGCGGTTGCTCACGGCGAAGTGCACCAGGGCACCGCTGGGGAAGCTCAGCAGGGGCTCAGGGGTTTTGCCGGCGAGCCTGGGCAGGCGGTCGGCCTTGTACTGCCACACCGCGTCTTCAATCGACTGGGTGTTATCGGTCTTCAGTTCAACCGTGGCGACCGGGATGCCGTTGAGGAAGAGAACGAGGTCGATGCAGTTCTCGTTGTGCAGCGAGTAGCGCACCTGCCGGACGACCCGCAGGCGGTTGGCCTTGTAGCGGGCCAGGATTTCTGGGTTGAGGCCAAGGGCGGGCTTGAACTCCGCCAGCTTGAGGGCCTTGGGAAGCCCCATGACCTCGATGCCGTTACGGAGCAGGTCGAGTGTGCCTTGCAGGTCGAGCTGCTCGCGAATGCGTTGCAGCAGGTTGGCTTCGGCCTTGCTGCCGTTCTTCTGCCTGTAGGTGTCCCAAAGCTCCTTCTGCGACTCCTCAAGCCAGGCGATGAGGTCTGGCGGGTACAGGGCCAGCTTGCGGTTGTAGTGGGCGGCGGCGCCGTCCTCGTAGAGCCAGCCGTGGCTCCCAAGGTTCTCGCAGACCTCCTTTTCAAAGGCGACTTCGAGGTGGACGCTCATGGGTTGCTGACCTCTGGCTCCCGAATCAACTGATGCAGGGTCTGTCCCTTGTCACTTTTCCACTCCATCCACCCATTTGCTCTCCGTCCGAGCAACGCAATGGCGGCACCGCTAGGTGCTTTAAACAAGTGGTCTTTCGGGAACACCAGTCCGCCTTCGTCGTCGGGCTGCATGACTCCAGCATCGAGGAGACGTTGTCGCCATCGGGCATTCGACTCTCCTATGGAAGGGGCATTACTTAGTCTTCCAATAGAACCTGCCAAAACCACAAAGCCCTCCGCTGTATAGAGGCCTTTGCCTTCAACACCTGCTGAGGGACTGCGAAGATAAAAGTAGGGTTCTGGCGTATTACCCTGCTTCAGTTTTGACAAGGCGTCGAACAGCGGGTAGCCGAGACTTGAGAACAAGATGCTCCCCGTTTCAAAAACCTCCAGGCACTCCGCTTCCAATGGTGCTGGGGTGTGGGGGCGGGAGCCGCTGTTGCCGTTCTCGTCGGCAAAGCGACCGGCGCTGCGAATCTGCTGGAGGGCATGCCACTCCAGGAACAGGGCGTGGGTCTGCGTGAGGCTGTTGGTCTTAGAGACAAGAACCAGGGCTCGTTCCCAGAAGTCCTTCGTCTGGTTGTGGGTCGTCAGGCGAGCACGGAGGTCACCGGATTGCCCGACGTACACCAGGCGCTCTTCATCTTCGCCGCCTTCCCCAATGAGAAAGTAGACGCCCACCTGAGAACTCTGTTCCATGGCCAGGAAGCTGCTCAGCAGGCTTCGAGGCACCTCGATGACCTGGACAATCCGGGTGGTGATTTCGGCAATGCGAATGCCGTGAGGCTCGCCGCTCGGGAGAAAGATTTGGATGGTCTTGGGAGTGGTGGTCACTGCTCGCTACCCTCCGCTTCCACCAGTCCTCGCACATCTATCTGGCCAGTTACAGCTGCAGAGATGAGGGCTGAGCGGCGTTCTTGCAGAAGTTCTATGAGGCGTTGCTGCTGAGTAACAAGGGAGTCAGTCTTGCCACCTTCATGGTCGAGGAAGTTTGCAATCTCCTGCTGCTCCTCAAAGGGTGGATACGCGACCTTCTCGTCAAAGTACTGCTGCTGGTCCAGATTTTGAATACCAGAAGTCTGCTTGATAGACTTTGTGTTGATTCTTAGTGAGTAAGCGGAGTAATGGGCATACCTCCAGAATGAAGGGTTCATGTTTTTGTTGAGCCGCATTCTTGCCACGAAGTTCGAACAGACAGAGGGACTCTTGCCGACATACAAGACTGCTGCCCCAACGGGCTGCTTGTCCCCGCCTCCCGACTTTTCGAGTAGCAAGTCTCCATTGCGGAGGCTGCGTTGTTCAATGTCTCTGTCACTGACATTGCGAATAGTTGGCTCGTCGGGCTCTCTTGCTTCAAGACGATGCCGGTCAAAGTCTGCTACGCGAATACATATCACGTCGTTCTCATCATTACTTGCTTCGTCGCCCCACACGCCATTCGTGCAGCTTTCGATAGACAGCTTGAATCGATTAACCAGCCAATGCTCCGGCACCTCTCCCAGCCACTCCACTCCTGAGTCCTTCATCGGTGCGTTCGGGTTCAACCCCTTTGTCACCGCATGTGAGATGACCGACCGCCTTTTCTCTTGAAGCAGCTCTATCAGGCGTTGCTGCTCGGCAATAAGGGCGTCAATCTTGGCGGTTTCGCGGTCGAGGAAGCTGGCTATAGCAATCTGCTCTTCAAGGGGTGGCCTGGAGACCGCAAGCCTTGGAATATCGTCCATGCTTATATTCTTCTGCGTGTTTGATGTGCAGAGAACGTCTATCTGTGATTGCGATGCTGTAGATTTCAGGACTTGCTCGTAGAACTCTGGGCTTGAGAGTGGGCTGTTGATACGAATGAGCGCAAGTGGAGACCATATACTGAAAGTTGCATCTGTCTTGACTCTTGCTATCTTCCCCGTCGATGCCGCCTTGCCCATCAATATGTCATTCCTCTGCGGTTGAGCTTTCTTCCGATACTCTTCGTGGTCTTTGCAGGATATGTGCCGACAGCCTTCAAAGCTAAGCTCTCCCTCTTGAATGCCATCTACAGAGAGAAATGGAATCCCTTCGTCAACGAACTCAGGTGTGGTGTGGGGCCCGTCGGTTATTCGACACTTAAGCACGTTCTTTAGCCGGATGACCTCCCAGTGCTCGGGTATGTCACGTATCCATTGCACGCCACTGTCTTTATAAGTTGGGTAACCAGGAAAGCTCATGCCGACAGCCCCCCAATCATCTCCAGAATCCGGTCGGTCACCTGTTTCAGCTCAGCGTCTATCTCCTCCAGTGGCCTGGGCGGTGTAAACACGTAGAAGTGCCTGTTGAAGGGAATCTCGTAGCCCTTCTTGGTCTTGGTGTGGTCAATCCAGGCGTCGGGCACGTGAGGCAGTACTTCTCGCTCGAAGTAGGTCTCCACGTCCTCTGACAGCGGCACATTCTCCGTGTCCCTCAAGCTGCTGTCGGCCTGGGGCTGCCCTTTTGCCTTGCCACGCTGCCCCAGAACGACGTTCCCAGCGTCATCCCTCAGCGGCCTCTCGACCGTAATGGTCTGGTAGCCGAAGTCCTCGTTTCGGAAGACTTTGCTGATGGGCTTGCCGTCCTTCTCCACCTCCTCGAAGTGCCCGAACAGCTTCGTAATCTCCTCAATGTGCTCTGCGGCCAACTCCTTCCGCTTGCTGCCGAGACTCTTCCGCATTTTCTGCCAGAAGCCGCTGGCATCAATCAGCTGGACCAGCCCCTTACGGGGCTCAGGCTTCCGGTTGCTCAGAATCCAGATGTAAGTGCTGATGCCCGTGTTGTAGAACATGTCCGTCGGGAGGGCGATAATCGCCTCCAACAGGTCATTCTCCAACACGTACCGGCGGATTTCACTCTCGCCTGAGCCTGCTCCCCCAGTGAACAGTGGAGAGCCATTGAGAACGATGCCGAAGCGACAGCCGCCGTCCTGGGCGGGCCGCATCTTGCTGATCAGGTGCAGCAGAAACAGCAGGGAACCGTCGCTCACTCGTGGTAGGCCAGGGCCAAAGCGACCGCTGTAGCCCATGAGCTCCGCTTCCCGCTGAACCTCTTTCTGAATTTTCTTCCACTCCACCCCAAACGGCGGGTTGGAGAGCATGTAGTCGTACTTCTGCTCCGGCAGCTGGTCGTCCGAGAGGGTGTTGCCGAAGCAGATGCTGTTGATGTCCTGCCCCTTGATGAGCATGTCTGCCTTGCAGATCGCGTAGCTCTCCGCGTTCAGTTCCTGGCCGCTCAACACCAGGCGGGCTGAGGGGTTATGGCTGACCAGGTGCTCCTCAGCCACGCTGAGCATTCCGCCTGTTCCCGCTGTGGGGTCGTAGAGGCTGCGGACGATGCCGGGTTGGGTGAGGGCCTCGTCGTCTTCGATGAAGATGAGGTTCACCATCAACTTGATCACCTCGCGGGGCGTGAAGTGTTCCCCGGCTGTTTCGTTGGACAGTTCCGCGAACTTGCGAATCAGCTCCTCGAACACCAACCCCATCTCGGCATTGCTGACCGTTTCGGGGTGCAGGTCAATCTGTCCGAACTTCTCGGTGACCATGTACAGCAGGTTGGCCTTGTCGAGGCGGTCCACCTGGAGGTGGAACTCAAAGCTGTCGAAGATGTCCCGCACGGCCGGGCTGAACGCCTGGATATAGCTCCGCAGGTTCTCGGCGATGTTGTCGCCATCACCCATCAGCCGCTTCATGTCCAGCGGCGAGGTGTTGCAGAAGTTGAGGCCCGCCTTCCGCAGCAGGAAGGGCTCGGGGTCCAGTCCCTGGCCCTCTCTCAGGGCCTTCTCCTCCAGTACCGCCGCCTTGGTTGGCTCCAGAACGCAGTCCAGTCGCCGCAGGACCGTGAAGGGGAGGATGACCTTGCCGTAGTCGCTCTGCTTGTAGTCGCCCCGCAGCAGGTCGGCGACGCTCCAGATGAAGACAGAGAGGTTCTGTCGGCCGCTGGGTTGTGGACCCATCGGTTCGCTGGTTCGAGCGAGCTTCGCGTCAGCCGGCTGGCTCCCTCCAGCATTCTTCCTGGTCTTTGACGGCTGGGCCGGCGCCGCCCGTCCATCACCGAACGACACCGTGCCGCCATAGCCACGGCCGCTTACCAGCTTCCCGCTGGCCAGCAGGCCAGCCTTCACGGCGTCATAGGTAGTTTCATCCCAGCCAAGTAGCTCCCTCAACTTGCGATTACCTGCAGATCCCCCGAGAGCTTCCAGGGCTCCCAGCAGCTCCTGCTGCTGGTCGTCGCTCTCATCGGCGCCTCCAGGGGTGAGGCCGGGAATCTGTTCGGTGCTGAGGTCAGCGGTGTTCATCACCAAGAAAAGCGGGGTTGAAAGATAGAGAAGGGTTAAAGGCGCCAGCCAGGCCTTCAGGCGTTGTTGGTCATTGTCAGATCGAGCACCGTCCAGCTGGTGCTCCACACCGGCCCGCAAGCCATCCCATAGGTGGTGATCTCAAAAGCCACCCATCCGGGCTGCTCCACGCTGGCCAGAAAGCCGGACACATCAAGGCCGTCATCCTCCTCATCTTGCCGGTCAAGGTAGGCCTGCCACAGCGGCTGCAGCTCTTCGGCTAGCGCCAACGGTTCCTCCGGCACCTCGCAGCACCAACCGCCACGGAAGGCAGGTGTGAGCGGTTCGCCGCTCTCGCCATAGACCGGCTTGCCCGTGGCGGGACAGAAGAAGTTCCAGTGGGGGCGGTCCAGCTTGATCAGCTGCATGGTGCGGTGTTGCGTCCTGGGAGAAGTCTTGAGGAACCTGGCCCGAACAGCAGCGCCTCACGTGCGAAGGACCACTGCTCATGTCGGACAGCTGGTCAGGGGCAGCAGACGTGTCTGTTCTTGCTCCATCAGGAGTGCGCGATCCACGTGATACCGATAGGTGTGGTCACTCGGGCGATGCCGAGTCGGACCAGGCATCCGGTTACCAGTGAGGGCTGCATAACGCCCAAGGGGCAGCGGTAAATAGGCATCCGCGTCATAGAGGCGATCCAGTTGACCTGTTTCCTCATCCGTGAAGCCAAAGGGCCACAACCCATCAGTAGCAACGATCAGCGCATGCAACGCCACCCGGTTGCGATGGCAACTGCTGAATTCCTCGTTGCGCACAGGATCGAAACTATGCCAGCGGCGCCTGCCATAGGCGCTGGTTTCGGCCTCGATTTTCAGGCTGATTGGCGCTCGGTACCGTTCAGGCAAAGGCTGAGCCGGTTTCCAGTGATAGTCCGCTCCGCGGCGGCCACAAACGCGATCAGGGAGTCGCCGGCCTCGCAGCCCCGTGGGCCAGGTCGCCGCGTCACTCGGTAGCGGCTCCTCCAGAGTCCAGGTGCTTGTGGTGGGGGATGGGACCCAGTCCCTCTGCTCCACCAGGGGCAAACCGGTCGCCGCTGCGAATCCCTCCACATCCCCTGAGAAACGCCACCCCCGCGGAAGATCTGCGCAAGCCGGCATCACCGACCGCACAGTCAGATCCAGTTGATGGGCGCAGGCCAGCACAGTCATCAGACCTCGGGCGGAGAGCAGACCCACCAACTGGGAGCCACCGCGATCCAGACGCACGAAGCGCGGATCCACCGGTTGGATGCGCCAGCGACCATTGCTGCGTTCCAATCCCTCTTCGAGCCAACCGCCTTCACACCAGGCCCGCAGCACCGCTTCCGGAAATCCGGGCCATTCGTCGGGCTTGTTGCGGAGCTGTGCATACAGCTGTGTGAAATCACGCCGAGGTATCGAGCCACGCCGCTGGAACAGAGCCGACAGGCTCTCCAGCATCTGCTGCTCGAACAGGTGATTCACGGAGTAGTCGCCCTGGTTCATCCGCTGCCATGCCCAACTGAGCGATGGTTCCAACGGCACCAGCTGTGGTTCTGGCGACGGTGGTAGGGCGATGTGCCCCAGGGGCAATCCCCAATCCTCACGATGCTCGAGCGGTTGAACCCGCCGAAAGCGCACGGAGACGGGCAGCGCACTGAGGCGGAGCATGCGCTCCAGGCTGGTGCCATCGGTGAGTGCAGCCCGCAGTCGTGCTGGGCCATTGGGCAACTGCAGCAGACCCCGAACCTCAGACTCGGGCTGCCAGAGATAACGATCTTGATCGGGACCAGCAGCGTTGAGTTGCTCGTAGGGCAGAGTGCGTCCATCGTCCAGCTCCAACTGCACGGCTTCCACTTCCAAAGATGGAGGCACCGTCAACAGCGGCAAGCCCAGACCAGTGGCCAAGTAACCCTGGCCCTCCACCATCCGAACACCACCTCGGGTGCTCAGTCGTGGCGCCAGGGAGCGCCCTGGGCCGGCATGGCGGAGCAGCTGCAGTAAGACCTGCTTGACCTCAGCGGAGTCGAGAACAAATCCCTGCCAAACGTCCTCAAGATCCCCATCCAGATCGAGGGGCAACGTGCTGGCTCCAGACTCCTCAAGGGCAGTGGCACGGCTTTGTTCGATCAGCACATGGGTGGCAGCTGCGACCTGATCAAGCTGAATGAGGCGCAACAGTCCCAGTTCAGGATCCTGAGCAAAAGGCAGTACACCTTTCTCCAGCCACGACTGAAGCCCCGCTAAGGGAGCTGTCGAAGCCCTGATCGCCAGCAGGCCCGCTTCTACCGGGGCATAGAGCTCGTCCTCCGGTTCCTCAGGTACGAGCAGGCCATGGCCGGGCAACCAGTCGGAAGATGCCTCAACGCTAAAGCCCTCGGGGATTGGGCTGCCCTTGCTGTGGAGTAACAACAGGCCATAGGCGTAGTCGAGATCCTTGAGCAGCAGAGGGCCTGTCGGAACAGGCGCCGCTCTGACAGGCCGATCTTCTGGAGTCGGCTCCGATGGTTGAAGCGGCTCTTCAATAGCTTCGGATTCAGGCTGAAGAGTGGGTTCAGGGGTGGGAGGTAAAGCGGACTCAAGCCCTTGCGGAGAGCCATGTGGAGCTGAAGGCAGGTCTCCTGCAGGGACAGCCTCTCGGCCAAGCAACTGCATCGCTCTGGCCTTCGCCTCGCGCAGCTTCAGAACGATGGGTAGCAAGCGTGCAAGTCTCACCACCCAATCAGAGAGTTTCCAGCCGCCCGGTTCCTCAACAATGGCGGCCGTCTGATCCAAGCCAGTCTCAAGATCCTTTACGATCCTGATGACGCTTTTATTCAGCTCATGGATTCGGATCCGCGTTTCCGTCTCCTCGCGCAGTCCAACCTCTAGCTCTTGCAGTTGCTGTTGGAGATCAAGAATCAACTTGCGCCGGCGCTTGTTGTGCCCCTGAAGCGAGCTGCGTGATTGATTTGCCTTGACCAACTTCTTTCGACACAGCAGATAGGCCTCCGACAGTTCACTCGGCTGTGGATCGGCCGGCAGCATGCTGAGATCGTCGGGATCAAGATCCATGGCTATCTCTCTGGTGAGTGGTCAGATCTTCAATCAGTGCAAGCAGCTCAGCCTTAGTGAAGGCCTGAAGAGGAACTGGGGGTGCATCCACGCCCTTGGCCTTGAGCTGAGTGATCATGAGCGCTTTACTCATGCGCGAATATCCTCGGATTTCATGCTCCCTGCAGAGGCGCTCAAGGAGCTTGCGCGGCTGGCGTTCATAGCTCGGTGCACCCTGTAAAAGGCGAGGGGACGTAGCAAGCTCCCGGGGGGACAAGGGATCCTGCTGCCCACACTCACTTGCTTCCTCCTGCGCCAGGAGCTCGCGAGTACGCCGCAGGTGGCGATCCACAGACCGATAGATTCTGGCATCACTCTTTGCAAGCTCCTGGCTAGCCGCTAGAAAAAGATCAGCGATCGATCCAGCTGAGCCCACGACAGGTCTGCTTAGATTTGCCGCATCATCATCCATCTGTCGATCCATCTCCAGGAGATACTGATCCAGAACGCAGCTGCTTAAAGGCACGCCATCGCTTGACGAGGCTCTTCAGCCTCTCAATCAGCACACCAAGGCGTGTGCGAGGTATCTGATGAGCCATCGTGACGACATCAGTGGCATCATCCGCAATTCCTTCAATCTCCTGCAGTGCGCTCAGGAGCTGATCGTTCATTGCATGCAGTTGGATACGCGTTTCGGCTTCCAAGGCCAGGTCACTTTCTAGCTTCTCCATCTCTGCACGCACCTCTATGATCATCCGCTTCTTCTCCTCTAACTGAGCCCTAAGGACGTGCCGAGCCACATTGGCACTCTTCAGTGTCTGAAGGAGCTCTGGATACAGCTGCGCCAAGTGTTCCTGCCTGGGCCTGATCGGAAATTCGGTGACCGATCGAAATGGCGGGATCTCATCCCCACTCTCTGAAACTGGTAAAAGCTGCGCCATTAATCAGAGAGCAATAGAGAGAAAACAGGATGCCGCCACGACACGCTTTAGATCGGCGCTGGCCGCGTCCCTTCGCGTGGTGTAAATCCCGAGGCCCGAATGCCCTGATCAGAGGTTGAACAAGGTGGAATGACGAGCTGTCATTCCGGAGGTGCGG
>NZ_NQLA01000067.1 GCF_002252705.1 Vulcanococcus limneticus LL | reverse complement strand
GGGGCGTACGCCCCTGGAGGCAGCTCAACAGGGAGTTGCAGCATGACCACATCCACCCACTCTCATAAGGACTGGACCGACAAAGGGGGTCACGTCACTGGAGCCAGGTATAACCCACTAGCCAGGCATTGACGACCAGGTAGGGCAATGCATACACACACAGAACCCGTGCAAGAGAGAACTGCAGGGAGGCCAACCCAAGTGCCAGAAGCATCGCCAGCACCCCGAGATTCGAGACCAGCATCACGCGCCTGAAAGAATCCGGGAACAGAGGCCGTACGCCGTTTCGGAAGGGCCCAGCATTCCAAAAATGGGAGGTGGGTGCTCCATAGTCTTCGCCGCCGGCGACCCCGAACAGCAGGTACAGCGGCCATCCCATCAGCAGATGGGTGATCAGTGACAGGGTTCCGAACAGCTCAGGCCCCAGCAGCCGGCTCACGCCCGCCACGATCCGCCCCATGGGGGCATCGGAACGGGGTGGCACATGGGTCTCGCCCCCTTCCAGATGGTTGCAATTGGCGTGATGCACCGCGTGGCTGCGCTGCCAGGTGTAGTAGGGCACCAGCAGCAGGCTGTGCAGCACGAATCCCACCACCGCCTCCACGCGGCGGTTCGGATGGAAGGCGTGGTGGCCACATTCATGGGCAATGACCCAACAGCCGCCTGCCACGGTGCCCGTGACCACGGCGTAGAGCAGCCAGAGGGGGGCGGCGCTGAGCTGCAGGGGGATCTGGGTTCCCAGTCCAAAGGCCAGCAGCGACAGGCCCAGCGACATCGCCAGGCTGCCCCAGGCCTTGACTGGGTTGATCGTGAGCAACTCGGGAGGCAGGCAGGCCAGCAGCTCTGCCTTGCTGGGATAGGCCGTTGGCTGAGGGGAAGGGTTCTGCGGCAGGCCGAGGAGGGCAGGGCCAGAGTCTTGAAGCAGCGACCGGGAAGGCAGGGAGACAGGCCGGATCAATGCAGCCGCCGCATGGGGATGGTCACTTCGTGAATCGAAACAAACCCGGCGACCTTAACGAACGGCCACTGGCCGAGCGGCGCCCTCCTGCCTGGGGGCCGGGGCCGTCCCGATTCAGGCCCCTGGCCCAATCACACCTGGCCTGCGTCGAAGCGGATGGCCCAGGGCGCCATGGCGCGCCCGCAGCACCACCATTGACGCCACAGCAGGCACGATTGCGGGCAGCCTCGGAGTTGGGCTTTGGCCTTCAACGATCAACGTCTCACCGATCGAACAGATCGGCGGGGCCAATGGGGGGCTCTACGGCATCGCCTCGGGGAGCCTCGTGGTCAATGCCGCTGGCGTGGCCACCCCTGTAGCCACGCTATGGAGTGCCAGATCCAGCCCGTTCCACTCCCACCGAGTGCATGCGCACCGCCTCAACGCTCGCCAGCTCCCCACTCAAGGCCTGAACTTCCACCGCCGCCAGTTCCTCCAGCCGCGCCACGGTGACCTCGCGGCCGTAGCGGCCTTCGGCGAGCAGCCAATAGAGACCGAAGTGGCGCGCCTCGCTGGCCAGCAGCGTGCCATAGAGATCCCGGAGCGCAGCGTCAGGGCTATGGGCCGCCAGCAGGGCCATGCGCTCGTGGCTGCGAGCCTCGATCAGCCCTGCCACCAGAAACGAATCCAGCATCCGCTGGGGCTCGCCGCGGCGCACCGCCGCCGTGAGCGTGGCGCCGTAGGCCGGGGCCGGCAACGGCCGCAGGGGGGTGCCGCGGCCCTGGAGGAGCTGGAGCACCTGCTCGAAGTGCTCCAGTTCCTCCCGCGCCAGCGGGCTGAGCAGCGCCCCAAGCTCCGCATCGGAGGGGTAGCGGAACATCAGCTGCAGGGCCACGCCGGCGGCCTTGCGCTCGCAGTGGGCGTGGTCGATCAGCACCAGCTCCGGGTGGGCGAGGGCCTGCTCCAGCCAGGCGGCGCTGCTCGGGGCCGCCAGCCACTTCACCCGGGCCGTGGGGCTCGTCAGCAGGGCCGTCACGCCGTGGCCCCCTGGCTCAGGTGCTGCACGAGCCCCTGCAGGGCCAGGCCATAGCTGCCGGGCCCGAAGCCGCAGATCACCCCGATGGCCTTGTCGGCCAGGTAGGAGTGGTGGCGGAAGGGCTCGCGGGCGTGGGTATTGCTCAGGTGCAGCTCCACGAAGGGAATCGCCACCCCCAGGAGGGCATCCCGCAGGGCGATCGACGTGTGGGTGTAGGCGCCGGCGTTGATCAGGATCCCGTCGGCCAGGCCGCGGGCGGCGTGGATGCGATCCACCAGGGCCCCCTCGTGGTTGCTCTGGAAACAGCTGAGCTCCACCCCCAGGTCCGCGGCCTGGCGCTGCAGGGCCGCTTCGATGTCGGCGAGGGTGCTGGCGCCGTAAAGCCCGGGCTCGCGGCTGCCCAGCAGGTTGAGGTTGGGGCCGTTGAGCAGCAGCACGCGCACGGGGAAACTCCGGCCAGCCGGGCACCACTGATTCCATCGTAGGCAGGGCACCCAGCAGCCCCATCACTGACGACCCGGGGGAGGGCGGCACCGCCGGCTGGTAAGTTCTTGGGGTGTGGTTCGGGTCGGTGCCCGAGTGGTTAATGGGGGCGGACTGTAAATCCGCTGGCTCTGCCTACGCTGGTTCAAATCCAGCCCGGCCCACCTTCCACATGCCCTTGTAGCTCAGCGGTAGAGCACTCCCTTGGTAAGGGAGAGGTCACGAGTTCAAGTCTCGTCAAGGGCTTCACTTCCATCGCTCCCGATCACATCGCTTTGTGCGATCTGTTCTCTTGCGTATGGCGCGGTTCTCCGCGACTGAGCTTCCCGTGAAGAGGCTCGGCGGAGGGGCCCCAGCGGGGATTCCTCTCCAGGGTTGGGGCCCTGCAGGCCATGGCCGGACGGTTCCTCCACCCCGTTCCGCTCCGCGTCCGGGGGGCGCGGACGGCCAGCATGGAGCGCCCGCTGCCCAGCCCATGCCGGAGCCCCCTGCCCCACTGCCCCGGTTGATCGAGCAGCTGCGAGCCCCGGTGGGCCGCTCCGACACCCGGAGCCGCGCCTGGCGGCTGGCACGCCTGGAGGCCCTCAATCGCCTCTGCAGTGAAAACGAGCAGGCCATCCTCGCGGCCCTGGCCCAGGACCTGGGCAAACCGCCTGTGGAGGCCTTCTTCGAGCTGGTGGCGGTGCGCCAGGAGATCCGGCTGGTCCGGCGCCGGCTGCGCCAGTGGATGGCTGCCCGGCCGGTGGCGGTGCCGCTGCAGTTCAAGCCCGGCCGGGCCTGGGTGCAGCCCGAACCCCTGGGCTGCGTGCTGATCATCGGCCCCTGGAACTATCCCTTCCACCTCTGCCTCAAGCCACTGGTGAGCGCCCTGGCGGCGGGCAACACGGCGGTGCTCAAGCCCTCGGAGCACGCCCCGGCCACCTCGGCACTGATCGCCCAGCTGGTGGAGCGCTACCTGGGGCCGGAGACGGTGCAGGTATTCCAGGGCGATGGCCAGGTGGCCGCCGAGCTGCTGGAGCAGCGCTTCGATCACATCTTCTTCACCG
Source organism: Vulcanococcus limneticus LL (assembly GCF_002252705.1). Taxonomy (GTDB): domain Bacteria; phylum Cyanobacteriota; class Cyanobacteriia; order PCC-6307; family Cyanobiaceae; genus Vulcanococcus; species Vulcanococcus limneticus. The sequence goes on along the minus strand of NZ_NQLA01000067.1, from coordinate 8,739 downwards.
GCGGCGAGCGGGTCGGACGGCTGGTGATGGCCGCCGCCGCCCGCCATCTCACCCCCGTCACCCTGGAGCTGGGCGGCAAGAGTCCGGCGGTGGTGCTGGCCGATGCGGATCTGGCCGTGACCGCCCGGCGTCTCGCCTGGGGCAAGGGCCTCAATGCCGGGCAGACCTGCATCGCCCCGGACCACCTGCTGGTGGAGGCCGGGGTTCGGGAGGCGCTGGTGGACCAGCTTGGCCAGGAGCTGGAGCGCAGCTACGGCCCCGATCCCCTGACCTCCCCCGACCTCGGTTCGATCGTGAACCAGGCCCAGTTCGACCGCCTGGCGGCCCTGCTGGAGGGGGCCCGGCAGCGGGGGCAGATCCTCTGGGGCGGCCAGGTCGACCCCGCCCGCCGGCGCATCGCCCCCACCTTGCTCGCCGTGGAGGATCCGGCGGATCCACTGATGGCAGAGGAGGTATTCGGGCCCCTGCTGCCGATCCTCACGGTGCCCAATCTCGAGGCTGCGATCCGTTCGATCCAGGGCCGCCCCAAGCCCCTGGCCCTCTACCTGTTCAGCCGCAGCCAGACGGCGGTGGAGCTGGTGCTGGCCAGCACCAGCTCCGGGGGGGTCTGCGTCAACGACGTGGTGATGCAGGCGGGCGTGCCCGAGCTGCCCTTCGGCGGCGTGGGTGCCAGCGGCATCGGCGCCTACCACGGCAAGGCCGGCTTCGACACCTTCTCCCACCAGCGCAGCGTGCTGCGGCGACCGTTCTGGCTGGATCTGCCCCTGCGCTACGCCCCCTACGCCGATCGCCTGCCGCTGCTCCGCCGCCTGCTGGGCTGAGCCCTCCAGCCAGGGTCCGGCGGCCATCCCACGGAGGTCAAGACCATTTCCGTGCCTTATCGGCACTGGCGCCGGCCTGGGATCTCCGTAAGGTTCGCCCAGCCGATCGTCCGCCCCATGGGGTTCACCCTCCGCCCGCGTGGCACCGCCCTGGCCCTGGCCCTTCTGCTTCCCCTGCCGTCCCTGGCGGGCGAAGTGGTGGTCAAGCCGGGCGAAACCCTCTCTGAGATCGCCGACCGTTACGGCGTCTCGGTGCAGCGCCTGCTGCAGCTCAATGGGCTCAAGGACCCGAAGGACCTCTGGGCCGGCAGCCGCATCCAGGTGCCCGGCGCCCCGGGCGGCAGCCCCGGCAGCAGCCGCAGCGCGGCCAGCGGCGGCCGGGGAGCTGGCAACTACACCGTGAAACCCGGCGAGACCCTCTCCGAAATCGCAGAGCGCTACAACGTCCCGGTGGAGCGCCTGCTCCAGCTCAATGGCCTCAAGGACGGCAAGGACCTCTGGGCGGGTAGCCGCATCACCGTGCCGGGCGCCGGGGCGCGTGCAGCGGCGGCCACCAGCGCCAAGCCAACCGTCAACCGCTCCGCCAAGGTGCACAAGGTGCAGCCCGGCGAGACCCTCTCCGGCATCGCCGACCTCTACGGCATTCCCCAGGAGCGGCTGGTGGCCCTCAATGGCCTGAGCAAGCCGGATCAGCTGGTATCGGGCACCACCCTGAAGCTGCGGGGCACCACCAGCACCGCGGCGGCCCCCGCCAAGCCCGTCGCCAAGCCCGCGGCCAAGCCGAGCAGCACGGCTCTGAGGCCTGCCGCCGCACCGGCAGCCGCCGTGACTGCGGCTCCGGCCGCCAAGCCAGCAGCCCCCAAGCCAACCGTCGCGACCGCCAGCGCCAAGCCGGCCATCAGCCAGCCGGTTAGTCAGCCAGCCGTGTTGGCCACCAAAACCCCGCCGACCGGCGGCGCCAAGCCCAACTCCGGCGCAGCGCCCGCCAAACCGGACTGGCGCACCTACGGCCCCCTTCAGGTGGACTGGGCCAACTGGCAGTCGATGGGCGGCAGCTTCGTGACGCCGAGCCTCAACAGCGAGGGGCAGCCCCTCTACCTGGCCGTGAACTGCACCGCCCGCCGGATCAATGCCACCGGCCAGTCCGGCGCCTGGCGCAGCTGGGATGCGCCCCAGAGCGAGTTCGAGACCCAGCTGCTCAACGACCTCTGCCGCAGCCGAGGCAGCTGATCGGTTGGGCAGCCTCAGGCCGCCAGCCGCAGCGGCCAGGGCTGGCTCAGGAAGCGTCGGCCGGCGGGTCTGAGCCAGAGCCTCTGGCTGCCGTCGTCGCTCTCACTCAGCAGCTCCTCCTGCACCATCCGCCGGGTCAGCCAGCGCCAGCTCTCCCCGTCGGCCCCCAGCTCCGAGCGGGCCGCCGCCAGCTCCTCGGCCAGGCTGCGCAGGTCCACGCCGCTGCGCATCTCCAAGAGAGCCAGCACTTGGGCCGCCTGCTCCGACCAGTCCTGCAGGGCCGGCCGGCTGGTGCAGCGATCACAGCGGCCGCAGGGGGGCACCAGCTCCCCCACCGCCAGCAACAGGGCCTGCTCGCGGCAGGCCAGCCCCTCCGCCACGGCCTCCATGCGGCGCAGCTGCTGCTGGGCCAGCTCCAGCCGCAGCGGATCTGGGGCCGAAGCCTCACCGGCCTGCTGCCCGCCGAGACGGATGGCCCAGCCCAGGCTGGTGCGGTCCTCCGGGTCGAACAGCACCAGGCAGTCGGCCGGCAGCCCATCACGCCCGGCCCGGCCCGACTCCTGCAGGTAGCCCTCGGCGCTGGCGGGCAGGTCGAGGTGCAGCACCAGGCCCACATCCGGCCGGTCCACCCCCATACCGAAGGCGACGGTGGCTACCAGCACCGGGGCGGGATGCTCCTGGAAATGGGCCAGGGCCAGGGAGCGGCTCTCCGGATCCATACCGGCGTGATAAGCGATCGCAGCGATGCCGGCCTCGGACAGCCGCCTGGCCCAGGCCTCCACCGAGCGGCGGGTGCGGGCGTAGATCAGCACGGCGCCGCGGGCCCGCTCCAGGGCGGCCATCACCTCCGGCAGGGGATCCTGGGGCCGCCGGCGCATGACGTAGGCGAGGTTGTCGCGACGGGCGGAGCGCACCTGGATCAGGGGCCGGCGCAGCTCCAGCAACCGGATCAGATCGGCCCGCACCCGCGGCGCCGCCGTGGCGCTGAGGGCCACCAGCGGCACGCCCGGACAGAGGCGCCTCAGCTCACCCAGGCGCCGGTAGTCGGGGCGGAAGTCGTGGCCCCAGGCGCTGATGCAGTGGGCCTCATCCACTGCCACGGCCACGAGCTGGCCCTGGTCCTGGATCTCCTCCAGCAGGCGGCGGGTGGCCTCCACCTGCAGGCGCTCCGGCGCCAGGTAGAGCAGCCGCAGCCGGTTCTGCCGCACCCGCTCCAGCAGCTGGCGGCGGCTGGACGGATCCAGTCCCCGGTGCAAGCAGGCGGCCGGGATGCCGCGGCGCTGCAGGTGCAGCACCTGGTCCTGCATCAGGGCCACCAGGGGCGAGATCACCAGCACCAGCCCCTGGCGCACCAGGGCCGGCAGCTGGTAACAGAGCGACTTGCCAGCGCCGGTGGGCAACACCGCCAGACAGTCCCGGCCCTGCAACATGGCCTCCACCACCGGCCGCTGGCCAGGCCGGAAGCTGGGCCAGCCGAAGTGGGCCTGCAGGGCCTGCTCCAACGGGTCTGGAGCAGGAGCGGCCCCAACGAGCGCGGCCTCAGCCGTAGGCGGCTCGTCGCGGCCCGCTGGGGCTGCGTGGGGAACCCGGGGCCCGGCTGGCTTCTTCGCTGCGCGCGCCACCCATCAGCCGACGGTCGTCGGGGCGACCTTAACCGGCGTGGGCCGTGACGGGAATCGGCGGGGCTTCCAGCTGGTCGGGTGCCTCCTCCACGATCTGCAGCCGCACCCGCTTGCCCCCGGCGAGCTCTCCCAGGGACACCCGCATCGTGTTGCCACTGAGGGTCTGCAACAGGGTGAGCAGCTCCCGCAGGTGGGGCGTGCTGCTGCCGCTCTCGACCCAGAGGCGCTCCTGCAGGCCGTTGAGCCGCCGCCAACTGGTGTGCAGCCGCAGCACCGCGCTCTCCAGGATCTGGGCCTGGCCCACCGCATCGGCCAGCAGGCCAAGAGCATCGAGGCGCAGGGCCTCCTGCATCGCCTTCTCCAGGTCCAGGTTGCCCTGCTGGAAGGCACGCACCGCCAGGCCCGCCTCAGCGGCCTTGCTCAGCCAGCGGGCGGTACTGGTCACATCCTTGACCCGCTCCAGCTCGGGCTCGTCGCGCAGCACCTTTCGCAGGTCCTCCTGCTGCTCCTCCGGCAGCTTGGCCAGCTCCTTCACCAGGGGCGCCACGGCCCGGGGGGGGAGCAGGTTCTCGGCAGTGCGCTGGCGGATCTCCTCCGGCAGCAGGGGGCTGGTGGCGGCCATGTACTCGTCGCTGAGCTGGCGCACCTGCTTGCGGGTGATCTGCACGCCGTCGTTGGCGGCCTCGCTGATCATCAGCTGCACCTCGGGTTCGGCCTGGGCTGTCTCCATGAAGGCCCGCTTGGAGAAGTTGTTGACGCTGGTCTGCTCCAGCGGGCCCTCCCCCACCAACTGGTCTGCGGCCTCGGCGAGCTGGATCAGTGCGTAGGCGCGGGTCTTGCTGATCTCCTGCTCCCTGAGCCACTGCAGAAAGCCCGTGCCGCGGCCCTCGCCGCCGCGCCGCTCCCGATCGCGCACCGCCATGAGGATGCGGCCCCGCCAGATCTCGGTCTGCAGATCGAAGCGGTCACAAACGGCCCAGGCCTCCTCGATCCGGGCCAGGAACTCCATCGAGCTGATGGTGTCGCTCTCCGGATCAGGCAGCTCAAGGCTGAAGGTCGGGGCCTCGACCATGGGCTGGCGGCGGGGAGCTCGATCGTGCCACGCAGGGGCCCCTGGGCCGGCCCCCTGCCCCGGCAACGACGTTTCGTGACGGCCCGCCTGCAGCCCTTGCGCAAGCCAGTAAATTGCCTCTGACAGCCACACCTCTTCAGCGCAGCGATGGCCATCTCCCGCGGCGACAAGGTGCGCATCAAGCGTCCCGAGTCGTACTGGTTCAACGAAGTCGGCACCGTCGCATCGGTCGACACCTCCGGTATCCGCTACCCCGTGGTGGTGCGCTTCGAGAAGGTGAACTACAACGGCTACAGCGGTTCCGAAGGCGGCATCAACACCAACAACTTCGCCGAAGCCGAGCTCGACAAAGCCTGAATCTGCAACGGGGTCGACTGGGGCAACAACGCCTTGACGCCAGGCTCCCCCTTCGACTGGCTGATAACAATCCAGGCCCCATCCTTGTTCAGCCATCCCGGGTGTTCTGATTGCCCGGGCTTGCCGCACCCACGGAGAGCGGCCCAATCCCTCCAGACCCGGCCTGTCATCAGGCCGGGTTTTTTCGTGGTTTCGGCAGGGGTATGGCCTGCCGCTTGCATGGGAGCTCGGCAACCGAGCACACACCGCCATCCCTTGCATTCAACGACCAACCGCGTCCACCGGCCCACCTCCACCACTCGCCCAGGGAACCGCCTGCGGCCATGGCAGTCTGAGCCGGCCAGTGGCCTCGCCCCCGTGCCCGAACTGCCCGAAGTCGAGACCGTGCGCCGCGGCCTCGAGCGCCAGGTCACGGGGTTCAGCATCGAGCGAGTGGAGGTGCTTAGGGCCCGGGCCATTGCCGCCCCGCCCGATCCCGCCGGCTTCCGCGCTGCCCTGGAGGGCTGCACCGTGGAGGCCTGGCAGCGCCGCGGCAAGTATCTGATGGCTCCGCTGAGCCGCGGCGGCGAGGACGCCGGCCACTGGGGCGTGCACCTGCGCATGACCGGCCAGTTCCTCTGGCTGGGCGAAGCGATGGAGCCCTGCCGGCACACGCGGGTGCGCTTCTGGAATTCGGCTGGCCAGGAACTGCGCTTCGTGGACACCCGCAGCTTCGGCGAGATGTGGTGGGTGCCGCCGGGCCAGCCGCTGGACAGCGTGATCACAGGCCTGAAGCGCCTGGGCCCAGAGCCCTTTACAACCATGTTCAGCCCGGCCTACCTCCAGGCGAAGCTGGCGGGCTCCAGCCGGCCAATCAAAAACGCTCTGCTGGATCAGGCACTGGTGGCAGGGGTCGGCAACATCTACGCCGATGAGTCGCTGTTCCTCAGCGGCATCGCGCCCCAGACCCCCAGTGGCCGTCTGGACGTGGGGCGACTGGAGCGGCTGCACCGGGCGCTGGTGGACGTGCTCACCACCAGCATCGGCGCTGGGGGCACCACCTTCAGCGACTTCCGCGACCTCACTGGCACCAACGGCAACTACGGCAACGCCGCCTGGGTCTACCGCCGCGGCGGCGAACCCTGCCGCAGCTGCGGCACCCTGATCCGCCGCGACAAGCTGGGCGGCCGCAGCAGCCATTGGTGTCCCAGCTGCCAGAGCTGAGGTCTTGAGGCCGTGGCGTGATTCGATGGTCTCAGCAGCGCTTCCCGCCGTGATCCAGGCCCTGGCTCCGGCCCTCACCCAGGCCATGGCCGACATCCATCGCCGCGGCTGGTGCGACGGCACCGGCGGCAACTTCAGCTGCGTGGTCCAGCGTGATCCCCTGCAGCTGCTGATGGCCCCCAGCGGAGTCGACAAGGGCCGGGTCCAGCCGGAGGAGCTGATTCTGGTGAACGGGGAAGGTCAGGTGATCGAGGGGCGAGGCAAGGCCAGCGCCGAGACGGCCCTGCACCTGGAGATCGTGAAGCAATGCGGAGCGGGCGCGGTGCTGCACACCCACTCCCAGGCCGGCACCCTGCTCTCCGGCTGGGTCTGCGATCACACGTCCCGAGGCGGCCATAGCAGCGCAGCCGAGCTGCGCCTGCGCGATCTGGAGATGCTGAAGGGACTGCGCGGCATCCACACCCACGCCACGGAGCTGGCGATCCCGGTGCTGCCCAACGACCAGGACCTGCAGCGCCTCTCTGCCGCGGCACGGCCCCTGCTGCCGGCGGCCCCCTACGGGCTGCTGATTGGCGGCCACGGCCTCTACGCCTGGGGGGTGGATCTGCCGGAGGCGCTGCGCCATTTGGAGATCCTGGAATTCCTGCTGGAGCAGCGCTGGCGCCTGCTGCTGTTGGAATGCCTGGCGGCGGCCGCAGGCTCCGCCCTACCGGCTGGGGGTTGATGGGTGAGCCCGGCTTCAGCAGCGAGGGTCGGGCAAGGCCGACAGCACCCTCGGGAGCCTGCCGGGCCCCTCGGGCCTGAGTCCCAGAAGACCCGTCAGCCCAATACACCCGCAGCCTGCCCCGCGGGGCACGCCGCTCCCCACCCATTCCCACGCCTCACCATGGCTGCTGTGATCACCCACCTGTTGCTGGACATCGAGGGCACCACCTGCCCGGTGAGCTTCGTGGCTGAAGTGCTGTTTCCCTACGCACGGCAACGGCTGGGCAGCTATCTGCAGGAGCACGGGGACGATCCAGCCATCCAGGGCTTGATCCAAGCCGTGGATCAGGCCTGGGCCGCAGATGACACGCGCGAAGCCGTGGATCTACGCCGTCAGCTGCAGGCCGACGAGGCGCGTCTCGATGCCAATGCCGTCGTGCCCTACCTGGAATGGCTGATCGACCATGACATCAAGCTGACGGCGCTCAAGGACCTGCAGGGAAGGATCTGGCAGGCCGGCTACGCGAGCGGGGACCTGATCGCGCCCCTCTACGCCGACGTGCCAGACGCCCTCAACCGCTGGCACAGCCAAGGGCTGGTGCTGGCGGTGTACTCCTCTGGATCCGTGCCAGCCCAACAGCTGCTCTACGGCCACAGCCAGGCCGGAGACCTGCGCGCGCTCTTCCAGCATTGGTTTGACACCCGCAGCGGCTTGAAGCAGCAAGCGCAGAGTTATCACCGCATCGCCGAATCCATGGGGGCCAGCCCGCAGCATGTGCTGTTTGTGAGCGACTCCCTGGCCGAACTCGAGGCGGCCGACACCGCTGGGATGGCCGTGCTGTTCAGCGATCGCGACGGCAATCCAGCACACGATCCAGGGCGATTTGAGAGAATCACCAACTACAGCCACCTGAGCCTGGACAATGGAATTCTCGGCACGTGATCGCGACATCCTGGCGGAAAACCAGGCCATGCTTGAGAGCGTGGTGCGCGGCGACTGGGACACCTACGCCGGCTTCTGCGCCGAAGACCTGAGCTGCTTCGAAGCGGAGACCAACGGAGTCCTGGCGGAAGGCTTGCCCTTCCATCGCTACTATTTCGAGTTGCCGGGGGATGGGCAGGGCGCCCCAGCCCCGATCAACGTCAGCATGGCCCGTCCCCACCTGCGCTGGCTAGCTGAAAACGCCGTGGTGCTCAGCTACACACGTCTGACTCAGAAACTGAATAACGGAGTACCCGTCACCGCCAGCTGCACGGAAACCCGAATCTGGCAGCGACAAGAAGGCCGCTGGAAGCAGGTGCACGTACACCGCTCCTGAGGCTGAATGGGTCGGGGACTTAGGCGACACTTGCTGGAGATCAAGACCAGCAAGTGTCGCTTAGACCAAAATCACGGATGTCGAGCGGTAGCCACCGCATCGACCTAGCCTAATTTCCCATCCAACCCGCCGTAGCCATCCCTCGGCTCAGGCCAAGCAACCATCAGCCCAACACAGGATCAGCCCAACAAAAAAGCCACCCCGTAGGGTGGCTCTCTCGTCATCAGTCTTAGCCTCAGTCCTGTCATCAGTGCAACACTCACATGACAGCTCTCACGAGAGATGTCTTGTCAGAAGCTGCTGCCAGGACTGACTGATGAAACCTGAACTCTCCGCTGCAAGGGAGGAGTCAGGCTTTGGCTGGAACAAGTTTTTACCTGGCATCGAGCTATTTTCGCAGGGGGCTACCC
>NZ_NQLA01000066.1 GCF_002252705.1 Vulcanococcus limneticus LL | reverse complement strand
TGGTGCTGCTGCCCCTGCTGCGCACGCTGCCGCCCCTGGGCCAGGGGCCCCGGCCCCCGGGGCGCCGCTGGCCCCTGGCGCTGGTGGCCACGCTGCTGGGCACCAGCCTGGGCATCGCCCTGCAGCAGACCGCCCTGCAGCGACTCCCGGGCGGATTGGCGGTGGCGCTGATGGCCACGGCCCCGGTGATGGCCCTGCCGCTGGCGGGCCTGGAGGGGGACCGGCCGGGCTGGACCGGGGTGGCCGCCGCCCTGCTGGCCCTGGCGGGCGTCAGCTGTGTGGTGGGGCTGGGCTCGGGTTGACGCCCGGGCCGGCGGCGAGGCGGGCATCGGCCTGGCGGCGGCCCCAGGTCACCAGGTCGGCGATCGAGAGCTGCAGCGGGCGGCGCTGCTGCTCCCGGGCGATCACCTTGAGCTGGACGGCGGCCTTGTCCAGCTGCTCCAGCAGCACCGGAATGAAGCCGGGGTCGGCCTGGAGGCCCGGCTGGCCGCTGGCCCAGCGGGCCAGGGCGGCGGCATCGGGGAGCCCATCCGCCGCATCGGGGCTGGCCGCGCCGCCATCGGAGTGGTCGGCGGCCTGTTGCAGGCTGCGCAGGCTGTGGGCCAGCAGGCGCAGGTGGTGGCGCTCCAGGGCCGGCAGCAGGCTGGCCTCCAGCTCCTGGAGATCCTCTGGACTCAGCACGGCTCGGGGCTGAGGGGCAGCAGGCGGAAGCCGCAGGCGTGGCTGCCCTCGAGCAGCCAGTGGATGCGGTCCACCTGGCAGTCGGGGAAGGTGTGGCGGATCAGCTGCAGTTCCTGGTCGCAGACGCAAGGGAACTGTTCGGCGATGCGCATCACCGAGCAGTGGAATTCGCTCATCAGCCAGGCCGGCCCATCGCCCTCGCGGCGGAATTCGGCCACATAGCCCTCGCGCCGGCGCAGATCCACCAGGCGTTCAATCCGCTTGGGCAAAGGGCCGCTGCCGATCTGCTGGCGGTAGTCGGTGGCCTTGTCGGCGGCCTGCTGGCGCAGCAGCCCACGGACCTGATCCGGCGGCATGCTGGCGGCCATGGAGCTGAGCAGGCCCAGGGCGAAGTGTTCGCTGCCGTCGGGGAAGTGGCCGCGCCCGGCGGAGGTGAGGTGCCAGCGGTTGCTGGGCCGGCCGGGGCCCTCCGGCGCCGGGCTGGCCTCCACCAGGCCCTCCTCCTCTAGGCCGCGCAGGTGGCGGCGCATCACCTGCACCGACACGCTGAGCTGGTCCGCCAGTTGGCCCGCCGTGAGTTCGCCCTGCCGGAGCAACAGGGTGAGGGCAGCTTCGCGGGTTGGGGCCTGGGTGGAGGCGCTCATGGCGGCAACCGATCCGCTACACCCTGCCACGCCCGAACGGCAGTTGTGGGACCGGCAGGCGCCACAATGGCGGGTCCCCACCCAGTCGCCGGCCCGCCTGCCCTAGGCTCCCAGTTGCGAAACCCCGTAGTTTCGTAATTCCCGTGATGGCCTGGGCCTGGCCGCACCCGGTTCGCTCCGTTCTCCCGACCCCATGTCCGACGCTCCCAGCACTCCGGCGGCCCCGGCGAAAGCGCAGGCTTCCGACAGCCTTGAGGTGATCCGCAAGTTCGCCGAGACCTACGCCCAGCGCACCGGTACCTATTTCTGCAGTGATCCCGGCGTGACCGCGGTGGTGCTGGAGGGCCTGGCCCGCCACAAGGACGAGCTGGGCGGCGCGCTCTGCCCCTGTCGCCACTACGAGGACAAGCAGGCCGAGGTGGCCCAGGCGTTCTGGAACTGCCCCTGCGTGCCGATGCGCGAGCGTAAGGAGTGCCACTGCATGCTGTTCCTCACGGAGGACAACCCCTTCCGGGGCGAGCAGCAGACCATCGGCCTCGACGAGATCAAAGCCCTCACCGCCGGCTGACCCCGGCCCTACCCCATACCTCCCATGAGCAGCCCGCAGGCCGTTGGTGATCTGGTGAGCCAGCCATACAAATATGGCTTTGTCACCGACATCGAAACCGAGAAGATCGCCAAGGGCCTCAGCGAGGATGTGGTGCGGCTGATCTCCAGCAAGAAGGAGGAGCCGGCTTTCCTGCTCGATTTCCGGCTGCGGGCCTACCGCCACTGGCTGACCATGGTCGAGCCCGACTGGGCAGCCCTGGGCTATCCGTCAATCGATTACCAGGAGATCATCTATTACGCGGCGCCCAAGCAGCAGGCCAAGAAGGCCAGCCTCGATGAGGTGGATCCCAAGCTGCTGGAGACCTTCGACAAGCTCGGCATCCCGCTGAGCGAGCAGAAGCGCCTCTCCAACGTGGCCGTGGATGCCGTGTTCGACAGCGTGTCGATCGCCACGACCTACAAGGAGAAGCTGGCGGAGCACGGCGTGATCTTCTGCTCGATCAGCGAGGCGGTGAAGGAGCATCCGGAGCTGATCGAGGCCTATCTCGGCACGGTGGTGCCCAGCAATGACAACTACTTCGCTGCCCTCAACTCCGCCGTGTTCAGCGACGGCTCCTTCGTGTTCATTCCCAAGGGCGTGGAGTGCCCGATGGAGCTCTCTACTTACTTCCGCATCAACTCCGGCGATACGGGCCAGTTCGAGCGCACCCTGATCGTGGCCGAGGAGGGCGCGTCGGTGAGCTATCTGGAGGGCTGCACCGCGCCGATGTTCGACACCAACCAGCTGCATGCGGCCGTGGTGGAGCTGGTGGTGCTCGATGACGCCTCGATCAAGTATTCCACCGTGCAGAACTGGTATGCCGGTGATGAGAACGGCGTGGGCGGCATCTACAACTTCGTGACCAAGCGCGGCCAGTGCCGCGGGGCGCGCAGCAAGATCAGCTGGACCCAGGTGGAAACCGGGTCTGCCATCACCTGGAAGTACCCCAGCTGCGTGCTGCAGGGCGCCGATTCGGTGGGTGAGTTCTACTCCGTGGCCCTCACCAACAACCGCCAGCAGGCCGACACCGGCACCAAGATGATCCACGTGGGGCCCCGCACCCGCTCCACGATCGTGAGCAAGGGCATCAGCGCCGGCCATTCCGCCAACAGCTACCGGGGCCTGGTGCAGATCGGCCCCAAGGCTGAGGGGGCCAAGAACTACAGCCAGTGCGATTCGATGCTGATCGGCGACCAGGCGGCCGCCAACACCTACCCCTACATCCGCTCCCAGCAGCCCCAGGCGGCGGTGGAGCATGAGGCCAGCACCTGCCGCATCTCGGAGGATCAGCTCTTCTACCTGCAGAGCCGCGGCATCGGCTTCGAGGAGGCGGTGTCGATGATGGTGAGCGGTTTCTGCCGCGATGTGTTCAACCAGCTGCCGATGGAATTCGCGGCCGAGGCCGACAAGCTGTTGGCCCTGAAGCTGGAGGGATCGGTGGGCTGATACCGCCCCCGGTCCGACGCCTCCAGGTCGCCACCGCGCCGGCCCGTGCCAACCGTTCCCGTTCTGTTCTTTCCTCTCCTTCCCCGATCTGCCCGTGATTCGTCCCGATGCCCCCGTGTTGCTTGAGATCCGGGATCTGCACGCCCGGGTTGAGGCCAAGGCGATCCTCAAGGGCGTGAATCTCACGATCCGCGCCGGAGAGATCCACGCGGTGATGGGCCGCAACGGCAGCGGCAAGAGCACCCTCTCCAAGGTGCTGGCCGGCCACCCCTCTTACACTGTGACGGGCGGCAGCGTGACCTACCGAGGCGAGAACCTGCTGGAGCTGGACCCTGAGATCCGCGCCCGCGCCGGCGTGTTCCTCGGCTTCCAGTACCCGGTGGAGATCCCGGGGGTGAGCAATCTGGAGTTCCTGCGGGTGTCGACCAACGCCCGCCGTGTGCACCGCGGTGAGGCCGAGCTCGACACATTCGAATTTGAGGATCTCGTGCGCGAGCGCCTGCAGGTGGTGCAGATGGATCCCGCCTTCCTGGAGCGCTCGGTGAACGAGGGCTTCAGCGGCGGGGAGAAGAAGCGCAACGAGATCCTGCAGATGGCGCTGCTGGAGCCGCTGGTGGCGATCCTCGACGAGACCGATTCGGGCCTGGATATCGACGCCCTGCGCATCGTGGCCGGCGGCGTGAACCACCTGGCCACCCCCGACACCGCCACCCTGCTGATCACCCACTACCAGCGCCTGCTGGATGCGATCACGCCGGATTACGTGCATGTGATGGCGGCGGGCCGGATCCTGCGCACCGGCGGCAAGGAGCTGGCGCTGGAGCTGGAGCAGCGCGGCTACGACTGGGTGGACGCGGAACTGGCGGCCCTGGAGGGCGCCGACGCCGATCGCCAGCCGGCGGAGGTGGCCTGATGGTGGCCAGTCCCACAGTGCGCGTTTCCGTCGGAGGTGGCGGGCTGGAGGGCTGGACCCGGCAGCTGCTGGAGCGGCTGCCGGCGCCGGCCGGCGCCCTGGCGGCGGTGCAGGAGCGGGGCCGGGCGGCCCTGGCGGCGCTGCCGGTGCCCTCCTCGCGCCAGGAGGACTGGCGCTTCACCGATCTTTCGCTGCTGACCGATCTGGAGCCGGCTCCTGCCGGCGCGGTGGCCGCAACGGCGGGCGATCTGCCCCCATCCGCTCCCGGCGTGGTGCGCCTGCTGCTCGATGGCCGCAGCGACCCCCTGGCCGGCGTGACGCTGCCCCCGGGCCTCTCGGCCCTGAATCCGGCGGAGCTGGTCCAGGCCCTGGGCCACACCCTGGCCGCCACCGGCTGCGAACAGCACTGGCCGGTGGAGCTGAACCATGCCGCCAGCGAGCAGGTGCTGGCCCTGCGGGTCGCCAGTCGCCACAGCGTGACGCTGGAGCTGGTGAGCACCGCCGCCGCTGGGCTGCTGCCCCTACGGCTGCTGCTGATCCTGGAGGAGAAGGCCGAGCTGGACCTCTCCCAGCTGGTGCAGGCCCGTGGGGCTGGCCTCACCTCGCTCGTGCTCGAGGCGCACCTGGCCCGCAGCGCCAGGCTGCACCACGGCCTGGTGGCCCTGGGCCTGCCGCAGGCGGCCCTGCTGGCGCACCTGGCCCTGGAGCAGGAGCCCGAGAGCGCCGTGACCCTCGTGTCGGCCACGGCCGGCTGGGGCCTGGCGCGGCTGGAGCCGCGCGTGCGCCAGGTGGATGGCGGCGCCAACACCACGCTGCGGGGCCTGCAGCTGGTGGATGGCCGTCAGATCGCCGATACCCATAGCCATGTGCTGTTCTCCGGCCCCGAGGGCGAGCTGGACCAGCTGCACAAGGCGGTGGCCGATGGGGCGGGCCGCAGCGTGTTCAACGGCGCCGTGCGGGTGCCGCGGGCGGCGCAACGCACCAACGCCGCCCAGCTCAGCCGCAGCCTGCTGCTCTCCGACCGGGCCCGGATCGACACCAAACCCGAGCTGGAGATCGTGGCCGACGACGTGAAGTGCGCCCACGGCGCCACCGTGAGCTGCCTGCAGACCGACGAGCTGTTCTATCTGCAGAGCCGGGGTCTGGCGGCGAGCCAGGCCTCCGATCTGCTGCAGCGGGCCTTCTGCGAGGAGGTGTTGCGTGAGTTACCCGCCGCTGCCCGCAGCTGGGGCTCCTTCCAGGCCATGCTGAGCGCTGCCGGCAGCGGGGAGGACAGGCCATGACCAGCACCGTGCCCGCCACCGGATTCGAGTCGTCCACGGCCGTGCGCCTGGCCTCGCCAGAGGTGGACCTGGCGGCCGTCGCCCCCGCGGTCACCCCGGCCGCCGCCGTTGACCCCGCCGAGGATCTGGCCGCCCTGACCCGGCCCGACTTCCCCCTGCTGGCCCAGACCGCCTGCCTGGGCCAGCGGCTGATCTATCTCGACCACGCGGCCACCAGCCAGAAGCCGCGCCAGGTGCTGGCGGCCCTGCAGCACTACTACGACCACGACAACGCCAACGTGCACCGCGGCGCCCACCAGCTGAGCGCCCGGGCCACGGAGGGCTTTGAGGGGGCCCGGGCCAAGACGGCGGCCTTCGTGGGGGCGGCGTCGCCGAACGAGATCGTGTTCACCCGCAACGCGAGCGAGGCGATCAACCTGGTGGCCCGCACCTGGGGCGAGGCCAACCTGCTGCCCGGCGATGAGGTGCTGCTCACGGTGATGGAGCACCACAGCAACCTGGTGCCCTGGCAGCTGCTGGCGGCCCGCACCGGCTGCGTGCTGCGCCACGCGGGCCTCACCGAATCCGGCGAGCTGGACCTGGAGGACCTGAGCAGCAAGATCACGGAGCGCACCCGGCTGGTGAGCCTGGTGCAGGTGAGCAACACCCTGGGCTGCCTCAATCCGATCGCCGAGGTGGCGGCCCTGGCCCACGCCGCCGGCGCCCTGCTGCTGGTGGATGCCTGCCAGAGCCTGCCCCACCTGCCGGTGAACGTGGCCCAGCTGGGGGCCGACTTCCTGGTGGGCAGCTCCCACAAGCTCTGCGGCCCCACCGGCATGGGCTTCCTCTGGGGCCGCGAGGCGCTGCTGGAGGCGATGCCGCCGTTCCTGGGGGGCGGCGAGATGATCCAGGACGTGTATCTGGACCACAGCAGCTGGGCGGGGCTGCCCCACAAGTTCGAGGCGGGCACGCCGGCCATCGGCGAGGCGATCGGCATGGGCGCGGCGCTCGACTACCTCAACGCCATCGGCCTGGAGCGGATCCATGCCTGGGAGCAGCGGCTCACGCGCCACCTGTTCGCGCGGCTGCAGGCGATCGATGGCCTGCGCATCCTGGGGCCCACGCCGGAGCAGCAGCCCGACCGCGGCGCCCTGGCGGCGTTCACGGTGGAGGGCCTGCACGCTAACGACATGGCCGAGCTGCTGGATGCGGCGGGCATCTGCATCCGCAGCGGCCACCATTGCACCCAGCCCCTGCACCGCCACTACGGCCTGAGCGGCACGGCCCGCGCCAGCCTCAGCTTCACCACCAGCTTCGACGAGATCGACCACTTCGCCGAGGAGCTGCAGGGCACGATCGGCTTCCTGCGGGAGCACAGCTGAGGGGTGCAGGCGCCCTGCCTGTTCCTCGCGGTGCTGGGCGGGCGCACTGACCGCAGCAACATCGAGCTCCACGATGTGCGCTTTGTGGCCGGCCCCAGCATCGAGGCGACCTTCTCGGAGCTGCGGCGGCAGTGGTTCGGACGGCGACAGGGCCTGCACCTGGATGCCTTCATGGCGGTGCGGGCGATCGATGGCCACACGGTGCGCCTCGGGCGCGAGCCCGGTGCGCCCCGGGCCGAGCGGCTGTGGTTCGTGAACCTGGGCGCCTACCGGCCCGACTGCCTCGCCGAGCTGCACCACTTCGGCCTGGTGGTGGCGCCCACGGCGGCGGCGGCGAGCGCGGAGGCCCGGCGGCGCTGGCTGCGTGACGGGCTGCTGCAGCACAAGGACGACCTCTGCGCCGTGGATGACTGCCTGGCGCTCGAGCAGCTGGAGCTGCTGGAGGGCGGGCGCTGGTGGGTGCAGCTGGAGCCCCATCCCGAGGGGCTGAGCCAGCCCCTGGTGCCCGACTGGTTCGGCTACCGGCGCCTCGACTGAGGAACCCCGTTGGGGCCGGGCTCAGCGGTGAGCTGATCGAAGAGGTTGCCCACGAGGCGCCGGCCCTGCCGGGCCACGCGCTCGCCCCAGCGAGCCGCATCGGCGCGGATGCGATCCACCCCATCGGCCCCCAGGGCCTCCACCACGTAGGCGCGGTCGTGCTCCAGCCACCGCTCCAGCTGCCGGGGCTCCAGCTCCACGTGGAACTGCAGCCCCACCGCCCGCCGGCCGATCCGGAAGGCCTGCTCGCGGCAGTGGAGGCTGCTGGCCAGCAGCTCCGCGTCGGCCGGCAGCACGCAGCGGTCGCCGTGCCAGTGCAGCACCAGCTCGCTGGCCTGCAGCCCCCGCAGCCAGGGATCGGTGGCGGGGTCGCCATGCCACGTGATCGCGCCGTAGCCCACCTCCCGCAGCGGTCGCGCCGGCTCACCCACCTGCAGCGGCACGGCCGTGCCGCCGGCCGCCAGGGCCAGCAGCTGGGCCCCGAGGCACACGCCGATCAGCGGCTGGCCCGCGGCCAGGGCCTGGCGCAGCAGGTCCACCTCCCCCTCCAGCCAGGGGTAGGCGGGATCGCGCAGGTCGCCCACCCCCATCGGGCCCCCGAGCACCAGCAGCAGATCGGCAGCCTCGAGCCTGGGCAGGGCCTCGCCCCGGTCCAGCCGCACCACCTGCACGGGCCAGCCCCGCACCGCGGCCTCCTGGGCGAACAGGCCCGGACCCTCCGGCTCGAGGTGCTGCAGCACCACCAGCCGGGTGGCAGGCGCAGCGGCCGCGGGCGCCGGCGCGCTGGTCGGGGACTCTGCTGCCGTCACGGGGCGCTGCTTGCGGCCAAGGTGAGCATTCGACCAAGGGCCCCGGCCCTGGACGGTGGCAACGGCGACTGATCCCGCGCCCGAGATCGCGGTGCGCTCCCTTCAGACTGGGCGGCAGCACCCCGCCATCCCTCCCCTGGGCTCCTCCCACGCCAGCAGCTGTTTCGCCTTCGAGGCCGATTTCACGGCCGATCTGCGCTGCATCCCGATGGCGGTGCGGCGCAAGCTGGACCTGGCGGGCGTGAAGCTCAAGCTGCAGCACTGGAGTGAGCTCGGCGCAGAGGAACGGGCCGAGCTGCTGGCCTGGCCCGACGATCCCGGGGCCATCGAGGCCCTGCGGGAGCACCTGCTGGCGCGCAGCGCGGCACTGGGGCCGGGCCGGGCGAAGGAGCTGCCGCGGCCGCTGGACGAGCCCTGGCAGCAGGGCGAGCGGCTGCCTGAGCTGGTGGCCGCCTCGTGCCGGCAGCTGGGGCTGGCCGTGGGCGGCGCGGGCTGGGCCGGGCTGGATGAGCTGCAGCGCTTCGCCCTGGTGAAGCTGAGCCATCCCGGCCATGAGCACCGCAACCTGCCGCGGGCCCTGGCCGAGTTCGGCCTGCTGGAGCCGGGCCCCTAGTCGCGCAGCTGCACCAGCACCTGGCGCTCGCGCGGGCCATCGAGCTCCACCAGCAGCACCGCCTGGTAGCGCCCCAGCCCCAGCCGTCCCGCCACGACGGGCAGGCAGAGGTGATTGCCCAGCTTCAGGGCGATCAGGTGGCTGTGGGCATTGCGCGGTTCATCCGGCGGCACCTCGGGCCGCAGGTGCAGGTCGTTGTGGAGCCAGGGGCGATCGGGCGGCACCAGCTCGAGGAAGAAGCGCTCGATGTCGGCCAGCAGCCGCGACTCGTTCTCGTTCACCACAAGGGCCGTGGTGGTGTGCTGGCCGGCGGCCACCAGCAACCCGTCGCCCAGGCCGCTCTCGCTCACCAGCGCCTGCAGGTCGGCGGTGAGGTCGTGGCAGCGGAACGGCCCGCCGGTGGACACGCTGAGCCGGCGGGTGAGCAGGGTGGCCATGGCGTCAGCCCGCCCGCAGCAGCACCGGCACCCGCTTGAAGGCCGGCGTGCCGCTTTCGGGATCCTTGCGCGCCCGCATCAGCACGTTGGCCTCGGGGTAGAACATCAGCGCCGCCCCGCGGCGGATCGAGCCGGGGACCACCTCGATCCCCGTCAGGGTACCGGCCTCCCCCTGCACCGTGATGCGCTCGTGGGCCCGCAGGCCGCTGGCCACCAGATCCTCCGGGTTGAGCAGGATCGTGTCGCGGTGGGGCATGCCGCGGTATGGATCGCCGTTCTTGTAGACGACGGTGTTGTGCTGGCCGTAGCTGCGGGCGGTGATCAGGCTGAGCACCAGGCCCCGCTCGCCGGCGGCCAGGCCGCCGAAGTGATCGGCGGCGGGCAGGGTGAGATCCGGCAGGGGGGTGACGGCGAGCTGGGCGCGGCCGCTGGCGGTGGGGAAGCGGGGCTCGTGGAACACCCGCCCCGCCACCTCGAACTCCCGCCGGCTGGCATCGATCTCCGCCAGGGGGGCGTAGCCGGGCACGGTGCGGGCGATCAGCTCGCGCACGTAGGCCGGATCCTGCAGCCGCCGCCAGTCGATCGGATCGCTGCCGTGCAGCCGGTGGGCCAGCTCGGCCAGGAAGGCCACCTCGCTCACCAGCTGGCCGCCGGCCAGGTGGGTGCTGCCGGGCTCGTTGAGGCGCACCCAGTTGTTGCCCGATTCCACCGTGGTGCGGTGCGGCGTCTCGAAGCGGTTGAACACCGGCAGCAGCAGGGTCTGGCGGGCGGCGAGGCCGTGGAAGTGGCCGGTGTTGGGCTTGGTGGCCAGGTAGGCGATGGTGTCGATCCGGCCGAGGGCGCGGCGGGCCTGGCGGCTGTCGGGATTGGCGCCGTAGAGGTTGCCGCCCAGGCAGAGCAGCGCGTCGACCCGGCCGTCATCGGCCGCCTCGATCAGGGCACGGGTGTCGTAGCCGGGCACAGGGCTCAGGGGCCGTCCGAGCAGCTGCTCGAGGGCCCGCCGCATCGGCTCCTGCAGGTTCACGGTGACCCCCATCGAGCCGAAGCCCTGCACGTTGGAGTGGCCGCGGATCGGCATCGTGCCGGCCCCGGGCCGGCCGACGTTGCCGCTGAGCACGGCGGTGTTGGCGATCGCCTGCACGTTGGAGGTGCCGTTGGCGTGGTGGGTGATCCCCATCGCCCAGGCGAAGACCACGGCACGGCAGGCGGCGAGGCGGGCGGCGGTGTGCTCCAGCTCCTCGCGGCTGAGGCCGCAGCAGGCGGTGATCGCCTCCCAGGGGGTGGTTTCGATCTGGGCGATCAGGGCCTGCCAGCCGTCGCTGTGGGCCTTCACGAAGGCCCAGTCGATGGCGCCCCGCTCCTGCAGGGCCTTCTGCAGGCCCAGGAACACCGCCGCATCGGAGCCGGGAATCGGCTGCAGGAACAGCGAGGCGATGGCGCTGCCGCCGCCGAGCATCGAGCGGATCGGGAAGGCGGGCGAGCCGAACTTCAGCAGCCCGGCCTCCAGCACCGGGTTGATCACGATCACCGTGCCGCCGCGCTCGCGCAGGCGGATCAGCTCGTTCATCAGGCGCGGGTGGTTGGCCGGCGCGTTGGAGCCCACCAGCACCACGCCATCGGCGTGCTGGAGGCCCTCCAGGTTCACCATCGAGGTGCCGCTGCCGAACGCGCGGGTGAGGCCGATGGTGGAGGGGGCGTGGCAGAGGTCGGAGCAGTCGGCCAGGTTGTTGGAGCCGAGGGCCCGCAGCAGCAGCTGCAGCAGGTAGGCGGCCTCGTTGGAGGAGCGGCCGGAGCTGTAGGAGGCCACCCGCTCGGGGGGCCGGCGGAAGGCGGCTTCCACCAGCTCGTGGACGTGGTCCCAGCTCAGGGGCTCGTAGTGGCTGCGGCCCTCGCGCAGGATCAGGGGCCGGGCCAGCCGGCCGAGCCGGTCGGCCTCGCGGGAGCTGAGGGCCTGCAGCTGGGCCAGGCTGCGGCCGGAGAACAGGGCCTCCGGCACCGCCGGCTGCAGCTCGGCCGTGATCGCCTCCACGCTCTTGAGGCAGCGCTGCAGCGGTTCGCCCAGCTCATCGCGGAAGCCGCCGTTCTGGCCGCCGGTGCCCCAGGCGCAGGAGAGGCAGGCGCTTTTGTGGTTGAGCGTCTGCCAGAGCCTGGGGCCGCTGGGGGAGAGGCTGGCGCGGGCCCAGCCGTCGATCAGGGGCCAGCCGCCGCCACCCGTGGCGTCTTCCGGGGCGGGGGTTGGGCCCTGGGCGGCGGGGGCATCGTCGCGCATGGGCGCGGGCCTGCGAGGATCCTCACTCTGACGGCAGTTCGCGGGGGTTTGGGCCGCGGCAGCCCGACTCCCCCACCCCCATGACCCTGGCGGCATCCGAGGCCTGCTGCCACCGCCTGGCCGGTGTGCTCTTCCCCTGGGACGTGACCCGTGCCCTGGAGCTGGCCCTGCTGAAGACCTTCTGCGTGCCCTCGATCTCGGGCCTGCTGGCGCGCACGGGGGAGTTCGAGCAGCGGCCCCGCAAGCGCTACGACGACACCGGCCTGATGGTGGCCGAGCTGCTGCGCCACGGGATCGACAGCGCGGCGGGCGCGGCGGTGATCGAGCGGATGAACCGCATCCACGGCCACTACGCCATCAGCAACGACGACTTCCTCTACGTGCTCTCCAGCTTCGTGGCCGAGCCGATCCGCTGGCTGGAGCGCTACGGCTGGCGGCCGCTGACGGCGGAGGAGCGGGAGCACCTCTATCGCTTCTGGCGGGCGGTGGGGGAGCGGATGGGGATTGGGGCGATCCCGGCCAGCCTGGCGGAGCTGCTGGCGCTGAATGGGCGGGTGGAGCGGGAGATCTTCCGCTATGCGGCGAGCAACCAGCGCATCGCGGACGCGACGCTGGCGATGCTGCTGGACGACTGGCCAGCCCCGCTGCGGCCGCCGCTGCGCCGGGCCCTGCAGGCCCTGCTGGCGGGCGAGGTGGCCGGCAGCCTGGGCTGGCCCGCGGCGCCGGGGCCGCTGCAGGGC
>NZ_NQLA01000065.1 GCF_002252705.1 Vulcanococcus limneticus LL | reverse complement strand
TGAGCCAGACGGTGGCCCCGGGCTGGATCTGGCTGAGTGGCTTCGTGGGAGCCGGCCTCACCTTCGCGGGCGTCAGCGGCTTCTGCGGCATGGCCCGCCTGCTGGCAGCCATGCCCTGGAACCAGGTGGCGATGGGATCCCAGCGGAAATGATCACGGCGACCATGGCGCTGCTCGTGGCGGGCGGCGCCTTGATCGGCTTTCTGCTCGCCGTGCTCGGGGCCGGCGGCTCGATCCTGTTGTTGCCCCTGCTGGTGAGCGGTGCGGCCTTGCCCACCAAGGCCGCAGTTCCGCTCTCGCTGCTGGTCGTCACCCTGCTGGCCCTCGGCAATGTCGGTCCCTACATCCGCCGCCGGCAGGTCGCGCTCCGACCCGCCCTGGTGCTGGGGTTGCCCGCACTCGCCGGCAGCTGGATCGGCGGCTCGCTGGTGAAGGCCGGTCTGATCCCGGAGGCGATGCAGCTGGGACTCTTCACGGCAGCGGCTTTGCTGGCCTCCTGGCTGCTCAATCGCCGGAGTGCTTTGAAGCATCCCCCGAAGGACGGACGCCCAGCCGGCTTACCCGTGGCGCTGGCCAGCCAGGGCGTGCTGGTCGGCCTGCTCACCGGCATCGCCGGGGTGGGAGGCGGTTTTGCGATCGTGCCGGCCCTCGTTCTTCTGGCGGGCCTGCCGATGCAGCTCGCCAGCGGCACGAGCCTGCTGCTGATCGCCACCAATTCCCTGGTGGCCCTTGCCGCTCTGGGCCACTGGCCCACGGCCCACCTGCCGCTCCTGCTTCCTCTGGTGGGTGGTGGCTTCCTGGGGGCGGTGGTCGGCCAGCGTCTTGCGCCTCACCTGCCGGAGGTGCGGCTTCGCCAGGGTTTCTCGGCCCTGTTGATCGGCTCAGCGCTGCTCACCGGATTCGAGGCCTGGAGACGCCACGACCACCCGCCCGCCGTTTCCAGGGCTGCCGCCAGCCGCCAGGTCGTGCCCTCCACATCCTGGTCTTCACGACCCGTCTCTCCCTCTTCGCAACTTCCGTCGCGCCATGAATGAACGCACTTTCCAATTCCGGTTGCGCAGCAGCCACGCCGCTCCAGATCGGGCCACTCAGGATCTTGTGGTGGAGTTCCTGGGCGACTCCGGCGAGTGGGAAACCCAGCAGCTCAGCCTCACCATGCCGGGCTTCCGCATCTATCTGATCTCACTGCTGCTCTGCCAACACTTCTATCTGGTGGCCAATGCCAGGGAGAAGGCCATCCCGCTGCAGCAGGTGGAGGCCGACTTCCTCGTCACCACCAGCAGCGACTGGATCGTGGCCGGCGTGGAGGGTGACTTCCGCATCCGCCTGGATGCCGCCGCCTCCGAGCAGGAACGGGGCCTTGCCGATGACGACGCCATCGCCTACATGCAGGAGAGGATGAAACTCTGCCCCATCTCCCGCAACCTGCCCGATGGGGTGCGCAAGCGCATCGACCTCACCTCCCTGGGCTGAGTCATGAGCGAATCCTTCGATCTGATCGTTCTCGGTGCCGGCTCCAGCGGCATTAGCCCCACCAAAGCCGATATTCCATTCACCAAAGCCGACTGCCATGTACAACCACGTCCTGATTCCGGTCGATGGCAGTGAGTTGTCGGAAGGCGCGCTGCAGGCCGCCATCGCTCTAGCCAAGAGGCTGGACGCACGGCTGACCGTGTTCTATGCGCTGCCCACGGCGTCACGTAGGCCTACGCCACGGTGCCACCATTCGACGGCAGCTTCCTAACCGGATCAGGAGCCAGGCGCCACGACGAGGTTTCGGCGCTTTAGGGAAGTCGCAGGGAACTGAGCCGGTTGTAACACCAGGTCCAGGGGGTTGGCCCTTCCGATGTGTGCTCCGCAAGCCCGGTGGAGAGACCTGGTCAGGCCAGATCGTGCAGGGTCAGGGTCTGCTCGGGGTTGAGATCGATGCGCAGCGCTCCTGCGCTGCTGGTCAGCGTGAGCTGTAAGGGAAGGGCGTCGCTGGGCCGTGGGGTGAGGGCGTCAAGGTCGAACTGGGCGGAACCCGCGGGTATGGGCGTGCCATCGGGAGGCACGATTTCCTCGCTCCTGTTACCCAGGGTCCAGCGCTGACCCATAGCGTCGCTGACCTGCAGAGCGTCGGTGTGGTCGAGGACGAGGTCGGCCTCGAGGGCATTGAGGCGCAGCCGCCAGCCGGAGGGGTACTCGGGAAAGGGTTGCTCGAAAACCGAAGCCTGGAAGCGGTGGCCGGCCTCATCGCTCAGCGGCCAGCTCTCGACTGCCGCTGCCGGGGCGACCAGCACCAGGGAGGCCAGCAGCACAGCCAGAAGGCCAGCCAGCCCCTGGCGCCAGCGACGTCCCAACAACTCGAGACAGATCGTCATAGTCATGTTGTCTTAGCTTTTATGCCGATAAAATCATAACAAGATTCGGATTCCTTCCCCCTGTCCACTCCGCCCATGGCCGTCGTCCATTGCCCTGCCCGGTCAGGTCTCGGCTCTCCCTCACACGCTGCCTGCTGATGCTTGCCACGTTCGATGTCGTGACCCTGTCACGGCTGCAGTTCGCTCTGACGGCGATCTTTCACATGCTCTGGCCCGTGCTCTCCACCGGCCTGGCGATCTATCTCGTGGTGCTGGAAGCCATCTGGCTGCGCACACGCAACCCCCTGTACTACCGGCAGGCCCGCTTCTGGGCGAAGCTCTACGTGCTCAATTTCGGCATCGGTGTGGCCTCAGGTCTGCCGATGGAGTTCCAGTTCGGCACCAACTGGGCGCCACTGTCCGAGTTCGCCGGCGATTTTTTCGGGTCGGTGCTGGGCTTCGAGGGGGCGATGGCCTTCATGCTCGAGGCCGGCTTCCTCGGGATCATGTTGTTCGGCTGGCAGAAAGTGCCGCCGGTGATCCACTTCCTCTCCACCGTGATGGTGGCCTTCGGCGCCAACCTCTCGGTGTTCTGGATCCTCAGCGCCAACTCCTGGCTGCAGACTCCGTCGGGCGGCACTTTTTCCGAGGGCCATTTCCACGTGCAGAACTACTTCGCCGCCATCAACAACCCCTTCATGGTGAGGAGCGTGATTCACATGGCCCTGGCCACGGTGGAAACCTCCATGCTGGTGGTGGCCGCGATCAGTGCCTGGTCGTTGATGCGCCAGAAGGCACCGGAGTTCTTCCTGTTCTCCTTCAAGCTGGCGCTGGTGATCCTGCTGGCGGTGGCGCCGCTGCAGATCCTGGCCGGCCACGAAAGCGCCGTGCAGGTGGCCGAGCATCAGCCCACCAAGCTGGCCGCGATCGAGGCCCTCTGGGACGACCAGTCCGCCGGCAGCTCCCCGGCCTGGACCGTGCTCGCTTCCCCCGATGAGGCCAGCGGCAGCAACCGCTGGAGCCTGTCGGTGCCTGGCGCCTTCAGCTGGATCCTGGAGACGCGGCCGCAGCTCAGCCAACCGCTGCGTGGGCTCAACAGCTGGCCCGCCGACCAGCGGCCCCACATGGTGGGTCTGCTCTTCTATGCCTTCCGGGTGATGGTGGCGATCGGTCTGGCTGCTGCGGCCCTGATGGCCCTCAGCCTGCTGCTCTGGTGGCGAGGGGGCCTCAGCGCCGCCAGCTTCGCCCAGTGGCCCTGGTTCAGCTGGGCCTGGATCCTTTCAGCCCCGGCCGGCTACCTGGCGATTGAATCCGGCTGGGTAGTGCGTTGCGTGGGCCGCCAGCCCTGGACGGTCTACGGCCAGCTGCGGACCGCCGATGCCGCTTCGGTGCTGCCGGTGGGCGAGGTTCTCACCAGCTTGAGTGTGTTCGCTGTGCTTTACACGGTGTTGCTGGTTTTCGCGCTGTATTTCGGCTCCCGGATCATCGCCAAGGGGCCGAATCTCACCCTTGAGCCGCCCCCTGGCCTTGCCGCCCCCGTGATTCTTTCCGACCCATCGGCGAGTGCTTGATCATGGAGTTCCTCGAATGGTTCATGCCCACGGTCTGGTTTGTGATCCTGGCCCTGTTCCTGCTGCTCTATGTGATCCTCGATGGTTTTGATCTGGGGGTGGGCATCCTCTCGCTCACCTCCTCCAGCGAATCCCAGCGCACGATCCTGATGACGAGCCTCGGCAATGTGTGGGATGCCAACGAAACCTGGCTGGTTCTGATGGGCGGTGCCCTGTTCGGCGCCTTCCCGCTGGCCTACGGCACCATCCTCAAGGCCCTCTACGGCCCCATCTACCTGATGATCCTGGGGCTGATCCTGCGGGCGGTGGCCTTCGAGTTTCGCGAGAACGCCACCAACAAGCGGCCCTGGAACCTGATGTTCGGTATTGGCAGCGTGCTGGCCGCTGGTTCCCAGGGCATCTGTCTGGGCACGGTGCTCTCGGGCATCCCCACCGATGCCGCAGGACACTTCACAGGCTCCGTCTGGATCTGGGTGAACCCCAGCAGCCTGGTGGTGGCTCTCACGCTCATCCAGGGCTACGTGTTGATCGGCTCCACCTACTTGATTCTCAAAACCAGTGGTGAGCTACAGCGCTTGCACGTGCGCACCGCTCGCCTGGCGGCTGCCACCACCCTGGGAGGGGCCCTGCTGATCACCTTCACGGCACCGTTCGCGTCGGAAACGCTGCGGCAGCGCCTGTTTGATCCCGCCTTCCTGCCCTTCTTTGTTGTGCTGCCGCTGCTGGGTGTCGCCCTGATCGTTCAGCTGTTCCGCAGCCTGGCGATGCAGCAGGAGGTTTGGCCCTTCGTTTACACCGTACTGCTGTTCATCCTCAGCTTTGCTGGCCTGGGGTTGATGGTGTTTCCGGCGGTGATTCCGCCGTCGGTCACGATCTTTCAGGCGTCGTCATCGGTGAGTTCGATGGTGTTCATGCTGACGTTCATCGGTGTGCTGATTCCTATCATGCTTTTCTACAACATCTACAACTACATCGCCTTCCGAGGCAAGGTGAGTGCCGAATAGGGAAAACCGCTGACCGCCAGCACGATCAATCCCCCTAGGGTATATCGAAACCCCATATGCCTCGCCTTCACTCGCTCCTGCTGGGGGTCGCCCTTGCCCTCTGCCTGCTGATCTCAGCGCCTCAGGGAGCCGCCGCGGCCACCGCGATCGCCCCTCCGGACGCCACGGTTGCTGCAGGCGAAGAAGCTGCCATTGACGCCGCAGTGGAGCAGTACCTCTCCAACCTGCCGGGTGATTTTCACGCGATTCGATCGGTACCTGCGCTGAAGCGCCTGCTCGCCAGCGGCAACGTGTCGCTGATTGACGTGAGGACCCCTGCTGAGTACCGGGCGGGACACATTGCCGGAGCCATCAACAGACCGTTGAATGATCTCAGCCACCACGTGGCTGAGATTTCCCCAGAGCGAGAGGTGGTGCTCTATTGCTCCAGTGGCTTTCGCTCTGCCATGGGAGTGATGGCGCTGCAGCTGGAGGACCGCCACCAGGTGAAGGGCTTTGCACCCAGCATCGAAGGCTGGAAGGCGGCTGGTGAGCCCGTGGTGGCCACAGAAGGCGCGTAGGCCTCGGGGTTGCTGGCGGGGTGCTGATGGTGGCCGGCGACTTCGGCGGCACTCACGCCGCGCCGGCCTGGCTGCAACGCATCGATCCATCCGCAAAGAACCACCAAGATCGCAAGGCCCTTGCTTCCTTGCTTCCCACACTGAAGGAACAAGCCTCCAGGCCGATGAACCCGTCGATCAACCAGGCCCTGCGGCTGATCACGCTCTGGATCGCCTGGCTGCTGGCGATGCTCTTCCACGTGGACCTGGGCCTGATGCCCCTGTTCCACGGCCAGTCGCCGGAGATCCACAGCCATGTGCAGGAGGGGGCCCTACCCCTGCTGTTCGGGGCGATGCTCGGCTACTTTCTGCTGCCGCTGATTGCGATTGTGCTGATCGCCTACGCCGCCACCACGGTCGGTCCGGCCACGCGCTGGCGGCCCTGGCGGCGAATCCACTTCTGGTTCAGCGTCGTCTATTCGATCACCAACGTCCCCCATCTCATCGCCGACATCCTGGTGCCCGATGCCCGCCTCGATCAGATCGTGCTGATGGTGGCCCTCACGGTCTTCGGGCTTCTGATCAACGTGGAGGCCTGGCGCTGGTGGCGGCAGACCCCATGAGAACTCCATCAGCTTGACGAGGAAACGATGCGCAGTCCTCGGAAAGGCTGGCTGCTGCCGCCGATGCTTGGAATGGTGCTCGGCCTGCTGCTGGCGCTCACCCCTTCGCTGGCCCCTGCCCAGCCCGGCGTGGGGGGAGCGGAACTTCAGGTGTTCGTGCGCGAGGGCTGCCCCCATTGCGCCGCCGCCAAGGCCTTCCTCCCCGAGCTGCAGAAGCGACGCCCGGAGATTCAGGTGCGTCTGCGGCCGCTCGAATCCGATCCCGCCGCGATCGACGACCTGCTCCGCTACTCCCGACAGGCCGGTATCGGTGCCCCGGGGGTACCCACGTTCGTCCTGGAAGGCCAGGTGCTTGTGGGTTTCGATGGCGCCGATGGCCGAGGCAAGGAACTGCTCGCCCTGATCGATCGACGGGAGCGTGCCTCCGGCAACGTGAACCTTGGCCGCTTCGGCAGCATCAGCGCCACGGCGCTCGGCCTGCCGATCTTCACCCTGGCCATGGGGCTGCTGGATGGCTTCAACCCCTGCGCGATGTGGGTGCTGCTGTTTCTGCTCTCGCTGCTGGTGCACTGGAGGGACCGGCGGCGCATGGCCCTGGTGGCCGGCACCTTTGTGCTCGTCAGCGGGGCCGTCTACTACGCCTTCATGGCGGCCTGGCTGAACGTCTTCCTGCTGCTGGGCTTCACCGCCTGGCTGCGGCTCCTGCTTGGATCCCTGGCCCTGGTGCTGGGGGTAGTGAATCTGAGTGAGTTCTGGCGCAAGGGTCCGGACTTCACCCTTTCGATCCCCGCCAGTGCCAAGCCGGGTCTCTATGCGCGTATGCGCGGGGTCATGCAGAGCCGGTCCCTGCCGGCGGCGCTGGTCGCGGTGGCAGGTCTGGCGGTGGTGGTGAACGCGGTGGAACTGCTCTGCACCGCGGGGCTGCCGGCGGTCTACACAGCCGTGCTCAGTCAACAGAACCTTGGTCTGGCCGCCCATTACGGCTACCTGGGGCTCTACATCGTGGGCTACATCGCCGACGACGCCCTGATGGTGGGGATCGCCGTGCTGGCGCTGAGCAGCAACAAACTCACCGAGGGCACGGGCCGGTGGCTGAAGCTGATCAGTGGAGTGGTGATGGTGGCCCTGGCCCTGCTGTTGCTGCTGCGGCCCGGCTGGCTGTTCTGAGCAGGCTCACTCAACGGCGCGTCCAGGTCCCAATGTCGACGACGGAATCGAGATCAGAGGTGTGACGATAAACAACCTGAATCAGGTTGGGGTTGATGATCTTGCCATCCGTAAACCCGTCTTCATCAACCATGGACACGCTGGCATTGTCATGCCCGAGCGTGCCGACAAACTTTTCAGTTGCGTACTTGGATTTGAAGACTCCGTGGAAAACCCGGCCCTGTTGCTTGGTGATTTGAGCGACGGCATCGAGATCACTGAAATCACCATGATGGTGAGTCTTACATCTCGATGCTTCGACTTTGCAGAGTACGGCCCCCTTCCCTTCAACTGTCCATGTGCCGATCATGCTTGGAATGGCAGGCGCGGCCAGAGCAGCAGAGAAGGTTCCTGCGCTGACAAGAGTCGCCACGCCGGCCATGGCTAGCCGTGCCGCGAGCGATTTGGCGATGGAATTTGCGTCCACAGCATAATTCATTAGCCTTTACGAGAACGCCTCGTCTATACCCTAGTCACAGAAGACAACCGTGAGTCTAGCGCGCAAATTATTGTCATGTCAGCAGGCAAGGCTCTTCCTCGCGAGACTACGAATCGGAACGATTGATCTGTGCGTGACGATGTCAGGCAACGGCAATGTAGTTACTGCGGAGTCTACCCAAATGGAAAAGAGACAGCCCGATCCAACTGAATGATGGCCGCACGATGGGGAGATTGCCTGCGCAACGCTCAACAAGGAGAGCCAGGGCTACCGCCAGTCGAGGCCTGGCAGAAAGGGAACGATCGCTGGGGTGGAGGTCATGTAGTGGGCATAGTCGCTGTGCATGGAACACAGGCGCTGCTCCTCGCGTCGTGCCTTGAGGCTGAGCACGGTCGCCAGCGCCAGCAGTAGTCCCAGGTGCAGCAGGCTGCCGAGGGCCAGCGTCACCCCCAGAGAGCAGAGCAGCAGCGACTGGTAGAGGGGATGGCGGCACCGGCCGTAGGCCCCCACGGTGACCAGCGGCGCTCCGGGCATCGGTTCCGGCAGTGGACTGAGACTGTCCCCGAGGTTCAAGGCCCCCTGGGCGCCGAGGACCAGCCCGATCAGGACAGTGAGCCCGCCGATCAGGCGCAGCGCCAGGGGCCAGTGAATCCCCAGATCCGAGGGCGGAGGCGTTGGCGGCAGCCAGTGGGCGGCGATCAGGATCATCTGCGCCAGCACCCACCACTCGCCGTGGCGGTTGTCCCTCAGCCCCTCCCAGGAGAAGCCCCACTTCTGCAGACGTTCGCTCAGTTGGCTCAGCATGATTCGATCTCGTTAGGTGAATGGGGTGGGCCTGGCTGGCGCCACAGGCCGAGCCACTCGTCGTTGCGCTTGTCCACCGAACCGGTGCCCGGCTCCCAGATCTCCGGCACCAGGCCGGCCTGGCGCAGCTGGGCTTCCACCAGCTCCGGATCACTGCCCCAGGGCGGGCCGCCTGGCTGGCGGTGGCACCAGAACAGCCCCAGCAGCCAGCCGCCCGGCGTGAGCAGTCGGCAGGCGGTGGCGATGTAGTCCTCCCGCAGGTCGGGATCGATTGCGCAGAAGCAGGTGTGCTCCACGATCCCGCTGAGGCTGCCGGGAGTCAGGCCCGCCGCCTCCAGGGCCTGCCGGTCGAACAGGTCGGCCTGCAGCCACTGCAGTGTCTCCCGGTCCTCGCCATGGAGCTTGCGGGCCTCGTACAAAGCCTGGCCACTGAATTCCAGGCCGATGGCCAAGAAGCCGAGGTCTTCCAGCAGGGCGACCTCATGGCCGCGTCCGCAGCCAGGCACCAACACCCTGCATGGTGCCTGGGGCGCCAGCGGGTGGCAGCGCAGGAACTGGGCCAGCGGTGGGGCGGGCTGACCCAGCTCCCAGCCGTCAGCGCCTTCCTGGTAGCGCTGGTCCCAGTGGCTCGCATCGGCGCTGGGGGCCTGTCTGGAGGGGCTCATGTCTCCAGCTTGCCCTGTTCCATCGCGACATGTGTTGAGCCGCATGGAGGCATTGCCGTACCATGGCTGGGCAAAGCGGTTGAGCACAATCGGGGGCATGGACCTGCATGCCGACCTAACCCAGCGGGCGCTGCTCGACACCAACGGCCTGACCTGGAGTGCGTCCCCGATGGCGGGGGTGGAGCGGCGGATGCTGGATCGCCGCGGCGGCGAGGTGGCACGAGCCACCTCGATCGTGCGCTATGCCCCGGGGAGTCGCTTTGAGCGCCACGTCCATGGCGGCGGCGAGGAAGTCCTGGTGCTGGAGGGCACCTTTTCCGATGAGCACGGCGATTACAGCGCCGGCACCTACCTGCGCAATCCCGTGGGCTCCAGCCATACCCCGTTCAGCGAGGAAGGCTGCACGATCCTGGTGAAGCTGCAGCAGATGCACCCGGCCGATCAGCAGCGGCTGGTGGTCGACACCACCAACGCCGCCTGGGTGCCGGGCCTGGTGCCAGGACTGCAGGTGCTGCCGCTGCATGCCTGGGGCTCGGAGCACGTAGCCCTGGTGCGCTGGGCTCCTGGCACGGTGTTTCAGCCCCATGGCCATCCAGGTGGCGAGGAGATCCTGGTGCTTGCTGGCGTGTTCCAGGACGACCAGGGCAGCTATCCGGCCGGCAGCTGGCTGCGCAGTCCGCCCGGCAGCGTGCACCGGCCCTGGAGTGAGGCGGGCTGCACCATCTGGGTCAAGACCGGCCACTTGCCGGCAACGCTGGGGCCCGATGGCTCAGAAGAGGGAATCCAGAGTCTCCAGGAAGGCTGATTCTTCTGGGCTCGTTTCCAGGGAAAGCAAGGCCTTTCCAGTGTCGGAAGCGGTCATAACGAGCGATTCAGTAGACGTATCAAAGGCTTGGCACTGTGCCCCGGATGGCATGGGCCCGCCCTGTCAGGCTGATCGAGCCGCTGCCGGATGGCTGGAGGCGGGCTTGCAGCAGCTCACGGAAGCGGGTGCGTTCCTCCTCGCCCATAGCCGCGAGGGCCTGACCGGCGCTCGGCCCCCCGAGGACGGTGTTCCAGAGGTCGTCGAAGTCGGTGTAAGTGCGTTCTACCGTGATCACTCTGGTGTAGATGTCGCCAAGGCCGGCGGTGACCCAGAGATCGCTCAGCGCTTCAAGGCGGGAGGAGCTGACACTGGGCGGCAGGGGAATGGCCTTGCCGACAGCGCCCAGGGTTTCATTCACGCTCTGATACGGGAAGCCCCCACCCTCCATGTCCCAGGCATAGGCGGCCACGGTTCCACCGGGGGCCACGACCCGTGCCATTTCAGCGACACCCTGTACCGGTTCCGGTACGAAGAAGATCACCAACGGCATGACCGCAAGATCGAATGCCTCGTCTGGGAACGGCAGGGCCATGGCGTCGGCGTTCACAAAGTCCACGCTCTGCAGCAGTGGATGCTGCCGGGCATAGGCGAGTTGCGCCTCCGACGGGTCGATGCCAACGAGCGCGAGCGGTTTGTTCTGCTCGGCGATCAGTTGCGTGAAGGCACCATTGCCACAGCCCACATCCAGCCAGCGCTGGCCCTCGTTCGGGGCGATCCAGTCGAGAAATTCCTTGCCGGCGAGGCGACTCCAGACCCCCATGAAGCGGTCGTAGCCGGCCCCATCGGTGAAGCGGGTGGGTTCACTGGTCATGGCCATCGGGTTCCAAGGGGTTCAAGGCTGCGGTTCGCTCACGCTGGCACTTCGAGGTCGCCGCCGGCGCCTCACCTTGCCAAGGCCAGGCTGACAGCGATCGGTTGGGTGGGAGCGCCTGGTCCGGCTGGGTGGCCTGGCCTGAG
Source organism: Vulcanococcus limneticus LL (assembly GCF_002252705.1). Classification (GTDB taxonomy): domain Bacteria; phylum Cyanobacteriota; class Cyanobacteriia; order PCC-6307; family Cyanobiaceae; genus Vulcanococcus; species Vulcanococcus limneticus. The sequence continues at coordinate 2,291 of NZ_NQLA01000065.1, read as the reverse complement.
CGCGGCGAACTACAACAAGGACCGGAGCGCTGGCCCCGGGCATTGGCCTGCTCAGCCGTAGTGCCGCTCCAAGGGGATCGGGCGCAGCTGTACGGTCGGTTGATTGAATGACTTCCCTTTTACGGCTTGAATCAGCCGACATTCAACCATGCAAACCAAGCAGTTTCAGTGCAGCCAGCACTAACACGAAGGCGAGTATTCGACGGATCCATGCCACGGGCCAATGACGACTACCCAGCCTTGAGCCCAAGCTGCCGCCAATCATCACCGCCGCGATCCATCCGAACAGCGAGGTGTTCAGAACTGCTGTGAGAGCAGTTGGGTGATTCCAGCCAAGGCCTGCCAGGCCAGACAAGGAGTTAATCAAGATAAACAGTATCGAAGTTGCTGCAGCCTGGCGGGTATCGCACCACTTGGCCAGCAGGAGAAGCGGCGTAAGGAAAACACCTCCACCTGTGCCGGTAAGACCGGCCAATAGACCGAGGATGCCCCCGCTGATCGCAAGAACTGAACGTCTGGGTTGACGCAGGCTTGCCGGGTCCTTGCTCACAGCACCCAACCGCCAAGCCGTGAAAACCAGCACGATTCCAATCAAGCGCTGAAACCATATCCCGGGCAGGTTGAGCCAGCCGCCAAGGAATGATGCCGGAATTGCCAATAGATAGACTGGCCAGATAATTCGCCAGGGCAAATGGCCTGCCCTCAGAAAATACCAGCAGCCAATGCTTGCCACCACTATATTCAGGATCAGGGCGACAGGCTTAATCGTCTCCGGAAGTAGACCGCATAATGTCATCAGAGCGATATAGCCCGATGCTCCGGCATGCCCCACCACTGCGTAGAGGAAGGCCACTACTGCGAAGCCTGCTGAGAGCGCAAGGTTCAGCACAACGTCATTGCTGGTGCAGAAGCAAAGTCGTGCCCGTATCTCAGCACCTGATCAGGGCCCGTTGAAAAAAGCCAGGCTTGTGCCAGGCAGGCAGCATTTTCGGTCATGTACCCTCTGGCTAGGAATGCGTGGGCCAGTCAGGCGGCCCCTTGCAATGAAGCGCAGCGCACGTTTCACGGGGAAGCCCATGTCTGCGCAATCAGCCCCAGCCGTTGGCCAGGCGTGCCGCCTCCTGCACGGCCGTGATGCAGCGCTGGGCGCGGCGTTTGGCATCGTCCTGTCCCTGGGCCCGCAGCACATAGGCCTCCATGGCCTCCGGGGTCTCGATCAGAGCAAGCAGGCCAGAGGTTCGTGCAGGTAAGGAGCCATCGGCGAGTAGGCGGCTCACCAGGCCGTGGTCCCACAGTTGCTCCCCCGTGGAACCGGGAGCGAACAGCTCCTGGCGCAGCATGGCCAGCAGCGACTGCTTGAGGGCATCGAGCTGACCGGGCCGCAGCCGCCGGCTGTTGGGTAGGCCCGCCGCAGGGCCAGCAGGGAGTGCGGCGGTGCGATCGGGGGCGTGCTCCCCGCTCCAGCTCAGACCGGTGCCCGGCAGCCCCACGGTGGTGCGCGGTCCGCCGCTGCGGCTGACAGGGATGTTGAACGAGGCGCCACGTCCGCCGACGGAGATCGAGCTCAACCCGCCCTTGGCGAAGTTGAAGCGCAGTGGCCCTAGGCGGGCGGAGCGGCGGAAGCGGAAGCCCATGGCTATCAGCGATCAGCCTTCAGGCCACCGCAATCCTGCCAGCTGTCCAACAGGCGGGACAGCTCGTCCTTCATGGAGGCGAGCTCAGAGATCCGCAGGTTGATCGACTTCATCTTGGCCGCAATGCTGTCTTTCAGAACAGAGCAGTTGCAGACACCAGCGCGCCGCACCTCCAGGATCCTCACCAACTCCGGAATCGACACATCCATCGACCGCAGGGCGCGAATGATCGTCAGTTCAGCGAGATTCTCCTCATCAAACAATCTGTAGCCAGCTGCGGAGCGCTCCTTGGGCTGGAGCAATCCCGCATCGCAGTAGAAGCGGATCGTCTTCACCGGCAGGCCGGTGCGCCTGGCCACCTCGCCAATGCGCAGGCCGGGAGAGGGTTTCGTTGACAGCGATCCCTGGCGGGCCATGGCAAGAACCCTCCACTGGATGGAAGCTTTGCAAGCCTAGGAGGCGCCAGGCCGCGAGTCGACCCCTCGTCACTCTCCAGCAGTCGTGCACTACCGGAGACATTGGCTAGGTTGGGCCTCCTGAGAAACGCCAGATCTCCTGCACCGCAATGGATCTGAGCAGCTTCTGCCGGTAAAATGTGCGCAAATCGGCCTGTTACGGCCAAATTGCCGACCAAAGTTTTCCACATGTACCGACGTG
>NZ_NQLA01000009.1 GCF_002252705.1 Vulcanococcus limneticus LL | reverse complement strand
ATCAATCCGCCACCACCGGAAAGCGCCGTCACTGCGAGTACGTTGGTGATGGCAGCCTGATCGGCGGCAGGGGCGTCATCTTTCCTGGCAGTCACCGACCCTGGCCAGCGCGGCTCAGGCCCCCAGCGCCGGCTGACGCTCGCACCACTCCAGTGGCCGCCAGCCCGACCGGCGCGCCTACGATCCGGCCGATTAGGCGATCCGGGAATGCGCTTCAGCGAGCTGCTCAGCCACCTGGGTGAAGTCAGGGCCAGTGGCGATGGCGCCGGGCCGGCCCGCCACCTGGCCCAGGATCCCGAGCTGGGCGGCGCCGCCGCCCTCGACCAGGCCGGGCCCGGCCAGCTGAGCTTCCTGGAGGCCGGCCACGCCCTGGCGGCGGCCCTCGCCGCCACGGGCGCCAGTGCCGTGCTGATCCCGGCCCGGGGCGATGGGGCGGCCGAGCTGCAACAGCAGGCCACGCAGCGGGGCCTGGCCTGGATCGCCCTGGCCGATCCGCGCCTGGGCTTCGCTGAGGCCCTTGAGGCCCTCCATCCGCGCCAGCCCAAGCCCGCCGGCATCCACCCCAGCGCCGTGGTCGATCCCGGCGCCCAGCTCGGAGTGGGGGTGCACGTGGGCGCCCAGACGGTGATCGGTGGCCAGGTGCGGATCGGCGACGGCAGCACGATCCACCCCGGCGTGGTGATCTACGACGACGTGGAACTGGGCGAGGGCTGTGAGCTTCACGCCGGCGCCGTGCTCCACCCCGGCAGCCGCCTCGGCCGCGGCTGCGTGGTGCACTCCAACGCCGTGATCGGCAGTGAGGGCTTCGGCTTCGTGCCCACCGCCAGCGGCTGGCGCAAGATGCCCCAGACCGGTCTGGTGGTGCTTGAAGACGGCGTGGAGGTGGGCTGCGGCAGCACCATCGATCGCCCCTCGGTGGGCGAGACCCGCATCGGCGCCGGCACCAAGATCGACAACCTGGTGCACGTGGGCCACGGCGTCAGCACCGGCCGCGGCTGCGCCCTGGCGGCCCAGGTGGGCATCGCCGGCGGCGCACGCCTGGGCAACGGCGTGATCCTGGCGGGCCAGGTGGGGGTCGCCAACCGGGCCACCATCGGCGATCGGGCCATCGCCTCGTCCAAATCCGGAATCCACGGCGAGGTGGCGGCCGGCGAGGTGGTGAGCGGCTACCCGGCGATTCCCAACCGGCTCTGGCTGCGCTGTTCCGCCGCCTTCAACAAGCTGCCGGACCTGGCCAAGGGGCTGCGGAGGCTGGAAAAGGCGGCCGAGGCGCGCAGCGAGGACTGACGCAGCCCGCCATCCGGAGCCTCGGCCGGCCGGGCCGTAGCCTCGCGCCCTGCCCCGAACCCCGCGCCCGGCGGTCCAGCCCCCTCCAGACCTATGACGTCCAGCTACCGGATCACCCTGCTCCCCGGCGACGGCATCGGCCCGGAGATCACCGCGGTGGCCCGCCAGCTGCTGGATGCCGTGAGCCGCCGCCACGGCTTCTCGCTGGTCTACGACGAGCAGCCCATGGGCGGCGCCGCCATCGACGCCACCGGTGAGCCCCTGCCCGCCAGCACCCTGGAGGCCTGCAGGGCCGCCGACGCGGTGCTGCTGGCCGCCATCGGCTCGCCCCAGTACGACAGCCTGCCCCGCCAGCAGCGCCCCGAGAGCGGCCTGCTGGGCCTGCGGGCCGGCCTGGGCCTGTTCGCCAACCTGAGGCCGGTGAAGATCATCCCCGCCCTGGTGGAGGCCTCCAGCCTCAAGCGCGAGGTGATCGAGGGGGTGGACCTGCTGGTGGTGCGGGAGCTCACCGGCGGCGTCTACTTCGGCACCCCCAAGGGCCGCGTGGAGGCCGATGGCCACGTGCGGGCCTTCAACACCATGGCCTACTCCGACTTCGAGATCGACCGGATCGCCAGGGTGGGCTTCCAGCTGGCCGGCGAGCGCAGCGGCCGACTCTGCAGCGTCGACAAGGCCAACGTGCTGGATGTGAGCCAGCTCTGGCGCGACCGGGTCGAGGCGATCCACGCCGAGTTCCCGGCGGTGGAGCTGAGCCACATGTACGTGGACAACGCCGCCATGCAGCTGGTGCGGGCCCCCCGCCAGTTCGACGTGCTGCTGACCAGCAACCTGTTCGGCGACATCCTCAGCGACGAGGCCGCCATGCTCAGCGGCTCGATCGGCATGCTCCCCTCCGCTTCCCTGGGTGAGAGTGGCCCCGGCCTGTTCGAGCCGATCCACGGCTCCGCCCCGGACATTGCCGGCCAGGACAGGGCCAACCCGATGGCCATGGTGCTCAGCGCCGCGATGCTGCTCCGGATCGGCCTGAAGCAGGAGGCGGCCGCCGCCGACCTGGAACTGGCGGTGGAACGCACCCTGGCGGCGGGCTTCCGCACCGGCGACCTGATGGCCGAGGGCTGCACCCAGCTGGGCTGCCGCGCCATGGGCGAGCAGCTGCTGGCGGCCCTGGAGGCCTGAGCAACCCCGGCAGGGGCCTAAGGCGCCCTGCCGGCCCTGACCGGCGACCTGCCAAACTCATCTCCGTTTTTCTCGCTCCCTGCGCCGATGTCGAAGCGTCACCCGGTTGTGGCTGTTACCGGTTCCTCCGGCGCAGGGACCAGCACCGTCAAGCGCGCGTTTGAACACATCTTCAAGCGCGAAGGCATCACCCCTGCGGTGGTGGAGGGCGACAGCTATCACCGCTACGAGCGCGGCCCGATGAAGGAGGCCATGGCCACGGCCCTGGCCAAGGGAGAGAACTTCTCCCACTTCGGCCCCGAGGCCAACCTGTTCGACAAGCTGGAGGAGCTGTTCCGCAGCTACGGCGAGACTGGCTCCGGCCAGAAGCGCTACTACCTGCACTCCGTGGAGGAGGCGGCCGACCACAATGGCCGGCTCGGCACCAGCCTGGAACCCGGCCAGTTCACCCCTTGGGAGGCCATCCCATCCGGCACTGACCTGCTCTTCTATGAAGGTCTGCACGGCGGCGTGGTGGGCGAGGGCTACGACGTGGCCTCGCTGGCCGATCTGCTGGTGGGCGTGGTGCCGATCGTGAACCTGGAGTGGATCCAGAAGATCGCCCGCGACAACGCCGAGCGCGGTTACTCCGCCGAGGCCACCGTGGACACGATCCTGCGCCGGATGCCGGACTACATCAACCACATCTGCCCGCAGTTCAGCCGCACGGACATCAACTTCCAGCGGATCCCCACCGTGGACACCTCCAACCCGTTCACGATCCGGAACATCCCCACCCCGGATGAATCCTTCGTGATCATCCACTTCCGCAAGGGTGCCCGTGAGAAGTGGGGCATCGATTTCCAGCACCTGCTGGCGATGATCCACGATTCGTTCATGTCCAGCCCCACCTCGATCGTGGTGGATGGCGGCAAGATGGGCTTCGCGATGGAGCTGATCCTCACCCCGATCATCCATCGCCTGATCCAGGAGAAGAAGGCGTTCGCCTGATCCATGTCCCGGATCGGTTCCTTGCCAGCCCCAGACCCTAGTCTGGGGCGGTCAGGCGGACCCGGTGACTCCAAAATCCGACGCCCCTGCGTCCGGCGGTTCCCTCTCCTTTGAGATCAGGGGAGCAGCCGGACCTTCCGGTCAGCCGCTGCGCCCGGACCTGCGGTCCGACTCGCGCCGCACCGAGCCCCGCACTTCCGATCAACGCAACCCGGTGCCGCGCAACCTGGATGTGCGCTGGGATCGCATCAACAGCGGAGAGGTGATCGCTCGGGCCCGCCGCGTTTACTTCCTCTACATCGAGCAGGGTCCCAGCGGCCTCGAACCGATCGGTGTGGTGCTCACGGGCCGCTCCGGCGGCCGTGTTGTGTTCGATCTGCCGGTGCTGCTGCCCGACGAGCAGTACGTGCCCCTGGAGGTGGTGCGCGGGCGGGGTCAGCGGGTGCGAGGCTCCCGACCCGGCTGGCGCGGCTGATCTCCCGCCCCGGCCCCCGCCGATGCTCCCCCTCGACCCGCTCAGTCCCGCCATGGCCGGCCCCGATCCCCTGCTCATCGCCGTGTTGGGCGCCTGCGTGGGCAGCTTCCTCAACGTGGTGGCCTGGCGCCTGCCCCGCGAGGAGTCGGTGGTGACCCCCGGCAGCCACTGCCCCCACTGCGGCACGCCCCTGCGCTGGTTTGAAAATCTGCCGGTGCTGAGCTGGCTGCTGCAGCGGGGCCGCTGCCGCCACTGCCAGGGCCCGATCGCCCTGCGCTACCCGGCTGTGGAGTTGCTCAGTGCCGGCCTGTGGGTGGCGGTGCTGCTGGCGGTCCAGGCCGGCGGCGGCACCGCCCTGGGGGCAGCCGTGCCGGCCTGGCTGCTGCTCGCTGCCGGCTGGCTGCTGGTGAGCTGGCTGGTGCCCCTCACCCTGATCGACCTGGACCACCTCTGGCTGCCCGAATCCCTGTGCCGCTGGGGCCTGCTGCTGGGCCTGCTGGTGACGGCCATCGCAGGCTTCAGCCAGGGGGAGGCCAGCGGCAGGGCCCTGCTGCTCGACCACCTCCTGGCGGCAGTGGCGGGGTTGCTGGCCCTGGAGGGGCTGAGCGCCCTGGCCCAGCGGGTCATGGGCAAGCCCGCCCTGGGCCTGGGGGACGCCAAGCTCACCGCCCTGCTGGGGGCCTGGCTAGGCCTGGCGGGGGTGGGCCTGGCGGTGGTACTGGCGATCGCCGCGGGCGCCCTGTTCGGTGTGGTGGGCCTGGCCAGCGGCAGGCTGCAGCGCGGCCAGCCCTTCCCCTTCGGTCCCTTCCTGGCCGCCGGTGGGGTGGCGGTATGGGTGGGGGGCAACGGCTGGTGGCTGCGGCAGCTGGGCCTGCTGTTCGGTTGGGGCCCCCTCTGAACCCTTAAATAGAGCCAACCCCTCGGACACCGGGCCCCCCGCCCGTGGCCCGTTTCTGAGCCGCCGCCTCGATGTCGCTGTTCGACTGGTTCGCCGACCGCCGCAAGACCGCTCCAGCGGTGCGCAACGCCCAGGAGGTGAGCGAGGACGACGGCCTCTGGAGCAAATGCCCTGAGTGCGGGCTGGTGATGTACCGCAAAGACCTGGTGGCCAACGCCAGCGTCTGCACCGGCTGCGGCCACCACCACCGCATCTTCAGTGAGGAGCGCATCCGCCTGATCGCCGACGAGGGCAGCTTCGAGCCCCTCGATTCGGATCTGGCCCCCACGGATCCGCTGGCCTTCAAGGACCGCCGCAGCTACGCCGATCGCATCCGGGACAGCCAACGCAGCACCGGCCTCAAGGATGGGGTGATCACCGGCCTGTGCCGACTCGAGGGGATGCCCCTGGCCCTTGGGGTGATGGATTTCCGCTTCATGGGCGGCTCGATGGGCTCGGTGGTGGGCGAGAAGCTCACCCGCCTGATCGAGGAGGCCACCGCCCGCCGCTACCCGGTGCTGATCGTGTGTGCCTCCGGCGGTGCGCGGATGCAGGAGGGGATGCTCAGCCTGATGCAGATGGCCAAGATCTCCGGCGCCCTGGAGCGCCACCGCGAGGCCGAACTGCTCTACCTGCCCCTGCTGACCCACCCCACCACCGGAGGCGTCACCGCCAGCTTCGCGATGCTGGGCGATCTGATCCTGGCGGAACCGAAGGCCCTGATCGGCTTCGCCGGCCGGCGCGTGATCGAGCAGACCCTGCGCGAGAAGCTCCCCGACGACTTCCAGACCGCCGAATACCTGCAGGACCACGGCTTCGTGGACACCATCGTGCCCCGACCACGTCTGCGCACCACCCTCGCCACGCTGCTGCGCCTGCACGGCTGCGGCCAGGCGGTGGCGGCGTGAGCGGTGGCGGCGTGATCCGCTTCGGCCTGGCGCTGCTGCTGAGTCTGGCCATCGGGCTGGCGGCTCCAGCGATCGGCTGGGCCGGCCCGGTCGACTGGCAAGAGCTGCCCGCCACCGCCGACGGTCGCCAGTGGTGGGATGCCGGCAGCCTGCGGCTCACGAAGTCTGGGAACCTCTCGGTGCTGAGCCGCTTCCAGCCCGCCCCTGAGCCCGGCAGTTCCGAACCCGCCACCCGGCCAGGGGCCAGCACCACGGCCACAGCCGGCGCCGAGCCTGGGGCGGACGAGCCTGCCGCAGGCTTCAAACGCCCCAAGCCCAGCGATCTCTATGTGATGGAGATCGACTGTGACCAGCTGCTGTTCCGCGACACCTCCATCAACGGCCTGCCCCAGTGGGGCTCCCAGTGGCAACCGGTGGGCGGCGATGGCCTGATCGAGGAGACGGTGGCTGCCGTCTGTGAGGCTGGGAGGCCCCTGCTGGCCTCCCGGTGAGCCCGACCGCCCCCAACGCCTCTCCCTTCTCCCCATCCTCCGGAATGCGGGGGGGTGAGCCGGCACCCCTGCGGGTGGCGGTGGCGGGGCTGGGATTTGGCGCGGCGGTGCACCTGCCGGCCCTGGCGGACTGCCCCGGCACCGAGCCCGTGGCCCTCTGGCATCCCCGCACGGAACGCCTGGAGCAGGCCTGCGCCAGCTCGGGCCTGAGCGGCTTCAGCGACTTTGACGCCCTGCTGGCCGAACCCGGCATCGAGGCGCTGGTGATCGCCACGCCCCCAGGTCCACGCTTTGAGCTGGCCCGCGCCGCCATTGCCGCCGGCAAGCACCTGCTGCTGGAGAAGCCCGTGGCCCTGGCGGCCAGCCAGGTGCAGGAGCTGCAGCGGCTGGCGCTTCAGGCCGGTGTGACCGTGGCGGTGGACTTTGAATACCGGGCCGTACCCCTGTTCCAGCAGCTGGCTGCCCTGCTGGCGGCGGGCGCCATCGGCACCCCCTGGCTGGTGAAGCTCGACTGGCTGATGGGCAGCCGCGCCGACGCCCAGCGGCCCTGGAACTGGTATTCCCAGCGCAGTGAGGGGGGCGGCGTGCTGGGTTCCCTCGGCACCCATGCCTTCGACACCCTGCACTGGCTGGTGGGTCCGGCCCGCAGCGTCAGCGCCAGCGGCAGCACGGCCATCGGCCAACGGCCCCTGGCCGATGGCAGCGGCCGCCTGGCGACGGTGGACTCCGAGGACATCGCCCTGCTGCAGCTGGAGCTGGAGAGTGCCAGCGGCGCCCGCGTGCCGGCCCAGGTGAGCCTGGCGGCGGTGACCCGGGCCGGCCGGGGCTACTGGATCGAGGTGTACGGCAGCGAGGGCACCCTGGTGCTGGGCTCCTCCAACCAGGCCGACTACGTGCACGGCTTCCAGCTCTGGCAGGCGCGGCCCGGGGAACCACTGCAACCCGTGGAGGCCGATGCCGGCCTGGCCTTTGCGCGCACCTGGGTGGATGGGCGGGTAGCGCCGGTGCAGCGAATCCTGGGCTGGTGGGCGGAGGCGGCGCGCACAGGCCAGCCGATGGTGCCAGGGCTGGCGGAGGCGGTGCACAGCCAGACCATCGCCGACCTGGCCCTGGACTCCGCCGCCACGGGCCTGCGCCGAGCCCTCTGAGGCCCGGCTCCGAACGGTACCGACATCGGCCTGGCAAGCCGGGAGCCAGAGCGGCTGCGGGATGGGCCTGCCCCACCGCCGGACGAAATCGACGATTTGGTATCACCATCGACTTCTTTGCTCCGTAACAACGGCTACCGTTCAAGAACGTTGACCGCGACCGACCCTGGCCGGCGGCATTCCCCGGAGGCTCGCCCCATGTCCATCACCACCGCCAAACTGCTGGCCCGCCAGGCCGAACAGGCCCGGCGCAACGCCCGCGAGCACGCCTATGCCGTGCACGCCCTCCGGCGCCAGCAGCTGATCGACTGAATCACCCGTGAGGGGATGGCCGGCTGCGCTGGCCATCCCCGGGCCGCAGCGAAGCCCACATGCGAGCCCCCAGCACGGCGGATGCCCCGCCCGCGGTGGGGCTTTTTGCTGGGCACACGGGCAGCACGATCGTCCGATCCGGCCAGGCCAGAAGCACCCTTGACGGCCCGCTAGAGTCGCCCCCAGTCAAAAGCCAGGGCAGACGCTCTCCTCCGCGAGGGGCAGCCCTGGGCCCGGCTGGCCGAGGTGATTCCTTCGGCACCACCCTGACTTCACCCTCTACCCCTCCTCGAGGTTTCCCCATGGCGCTCGTTCCGCTTCGGCTGCTGCTCGATCACGCCGCTGAAAACGGCTACGGCATCCCTGCCTTCAACGTGAACAACCTGGAGCAGGTGCAGTCGATCATGGAGGCGGCCCAGGAGACCGACAGCCCGGTGATCCTGCAGGCCTCCCGCGGCGCCCGCCAGTACGCCGGCGAGAACTTTCTGCGCCACCTGATCATCGCCGCCGTCGAGACCTATCCCGACATCCCGGTGGTGATGCACCAGGACCACGGCAACAGCCCCGCCACCTGCTTCGGCGCCATCACCAACGGCTTCACCTCCGTGATGATGGATGGCTCCCTGGAGGCTGACGCCAAGACCCCCGCCAGCTACGACTACAACGTGGCCGTCACCAAGGAAGTGGTGGACGTGGCCCACGCCGTGGGCGTGAGCGTGGAAGGCGAGCTGGGCTGCCTGGGCTCCCTGGAAACCGGCAAGGGTGAGGCCGAGGACGGCCACGGCTTCGAGGGCACCCTCGACCACAGCCAGCTGCTGACCGACCCCGCCGAGGCCGCCGACTTCGTGGCCAAGACCAAGGTGGATGCCCTGGCGATCGCCATCGGCACCAGCCACGGCGCCTACAAGTTCACCCGCAAGCCCACCGGTGAAGTGCTGGCCATCAGCCGCATCGCCGAGATCCACAAGGCCATCCCCAACACCCACCTGGTGATGCACGGCTCCTCCTCCGTGCCCCAGGAGTGGCTGGACATCATCAACCAGTACGGCGGTGCCATCCCCGAGACCTACGGCGTGCCCGTGGAGGAAATCCAGGAAGGCATCCGCAACGGCGTGCGCAAGGTGAACATCGACACCGACAACCGCCTGGCCTTCACCGCCGCCGTGCGGGAAGCCGCCGCCAAGGATCCCACCAACTTCGATCCCCGCCACTTCAACAAGCCCGCCCGGGCCTACATGAAGCAGGTGTGCCTGGACCGCTACCAGCAGTTCTGGGCCGCTGGCAACGCCAGCAAGATCAAGCAGCGCGACATCAACTACTACGCCGCTCTGTATGCCAAGGGCGAACTCGACCCCAAGACCGCCGTGGCGGCCTGATCCAAACCGTCTGCTCACCGCAGACGCCAGGGGCCCATCAGGGCCCCTTTTTTCATGCCATGGGGCCGAAGCCGGGGCCCTGCTTCCCCGTGCGATGGCGCGCCCCTGGGCTGATCAGGGCTGAACGGCAGTGGCGGCGGGAGGCGGTCCCGCAGCGGAGGCGGCAGCGGCAGCGGCGGCCCACTGGCCCCCACTGGCCAGCCGCTTCAGAGCATCGCTGAGGTTGCGCTCCATCACGAAGGTGGTGCCGTCGGTCACCACCACCCGCACCAGGGTGGGCAGATCGTTGGCCTTCGACTGCAGGTACACCGGCTCCACGTAGAGCAGACCCGAGCCCACGGGCAACACGAGCATGTTGCCCCGGAACAGCCTCGAGCCCAGGCGATTCCAGAGGCCGAACTGAAAACTGATGGTGGGATCCTGGTCAATGAGGGCGGAAACCTGCTGGGGACCCAGCAGCAGGCGCTGCTGGGGGAAGCGCACCAACAGCAGTTCGCCGTAGTGGGGAGGATCGTTGCGGGCAGCCAGCCAGCCCACCAGGTTGGTGCGCTTCAGCGGAGCGAAGGGGAGCAGCAAGACGAATTCGGTGCTGGTCTGGCCCGGCAGCTGCAGGGTGAGGTGATACGGGCGGACCTGGACATTGCTGTTGCCGTAGATCTCGTAGGGCACCGACCACACATCGTCGCCGTTGTAGAAGGTGCGCACATCGGTGACGTGGTAGCGCAGCAGCCGCTCCGACTGGATCGTGAACTGGCTCTGCGGCACCCGGATGTGGCGCAGCAGCGCCTCGGGCATCTCCGACAGGGGACGGAACAGCTCAGGGAACGCCCGACGCCAGGTGCGCAGTACGGGATCGGAAGGGTCGCTCACATAGAGCCACAGGCGGCCGTCGTGGGCATCGACCACCGCCTTGACCGGGTTCCGGAAGTAGCGGAGGCCCTGGGGATTGGGATCGCTGTAGGGGTAGGAGCGGCTGTTGGTGAAGCCGTCCAGCAACCAGTACTGGTGCTGATCCTGCCGGTAACCCTCGTGGCGGCCCACACGGGCCGTGACCAGGTAGGGCTCGCTCTCGAAGTGCAGGAAGGGGGCCAGAGCCTCCAGCCGCTGGTTCACCTGGCGGCGGAGCAGGAGGAGCGAGCGGGGAGTGAACGAACCGGTGAACAGCACCCGCGGTTCTCGCAGATACAGGGCCGCGCACAGCCGCTGCCAGGCCGTGGCCAGGGGCACTCCCCGGGTGCCGTCGTAGTGGGTGTAGACATTCAGCTCGCCGTCCGGGTAGGCAAACTCCTGCACCTTCGTGGGGGCGATGGCGTAGGGAGCCGGCGCCGACGCGAAATAGAGACTGGGCCGGCCCACCGGCAGAGCGGCCTGCGCCTGGGCATCGCTCACCCCCAGCTGGGGGATTCCCTGGACGCGGCCGCTGCGCCCCAGATCCTTCACGAAGAACAGAGGCAGGCCGTCGGGTCCAGCGGCATTGACCGGCGACACCGTGAAGCCGTGGCCGTTGGTGAACACCAGGTGGCGGTTGAGCCAGGTGCGCGATCCCCGGGGCAGGGCGCCGCTGTCGAGCTCGCGGGCGGAGATCAGCACCTGACGGCTGCCCTGCCGGCCGGTCTTGTCCCGCAGGGGGTAGCGGTCGACGGCCGCCGAGGAGAAGCGGTAGTAAAGCCGGAGCTGCTGCAGCTGGCGGTTGGCGGCGAGCAGGGGCTGGCTGTCCCAGAGACGCACGTTGGCCAGGGTGCCGGGAGCGGCCGCCAGGTCCGCGGCGGTGATCTTCTGACGGGGCTCCAGGGTGATGCTGCGCACCCGCTCCAGGCCAAAGGCCCGACGGGTGCCCTGGATGCTGCGCCGAAGATAGGGGGTCTCCATGGCGAGCTCCCGCGGCTGGACCCAGAGCCGCTGCACCAGCGGGGCCAGCAGCCACTCGCTGATCGGCACCAGGAGGGCGGTGAACGTCAGGGGGAGAAGGGCCCCGCGCCGCAGCCATCCCTTCGGCAGTGGAACCAGCAGGCCCAGGGCCGTCAGCAACAGGAGCAGGGCCAGCAACAGCCGTAGCGGCAGGCGCACGTGGAGATCCACATACCCGGCCCCGGAGGCGATCCCGCTGCCCTCCACCATCAGATCGAAGGGGGCCAGACCGCTGATCAGCGCCGCGACCACCGCGAGGAAAGCCAGCTGGGGCTGGAGAACCCGCTGCTGGGCCCGGCTGAGGCCTGGGAAGGCGCCATCGGAGAGGCTGGTGCCCTCACTGAGACAGAGCAGCAGGCAGGCAGCCAGGCCGACCACCCCCTGGGCCAGAAGCACGCTCAGCAGCAGCTTGAGGGCGGGCAGCCGCAGCACCGTGAAGGACAGATCCAGCCCCACCAACGGATCCCGCTCGCCGAAGGGCGCCGCCAGCAGGGCCGGCAGCCACAGGCTCCAGCCGCGGGCCAGCGCCGTGGCGGAGGCGGCGAGAGCCGCCGCCAGGGTGATGCGCAGGGTGGCGAGGGGTCGGATGAGCAGGGGGATCAACAGCCCGGCCGCCAGCCCCAGGGGCAGCAGCGGCGGCAGATCGAGCAGCACCGTGAAGCCCGTGATCACCTGGCCGCTGAACGGGGCCCCGATCAGGTCGCGGGCCTGCAGCACGAGATAGGCCAGGCCGGTTGCCAGCAGCAGCAGCAGGGCCACCAGGGCCAGCAGCAGTCGGGATCCCCCAAGCCGCAACAGCGGTTCGGAGCCCAGCGGCTTGGTGGTCGCCTCCTGCCGCAGTCGCCAGCAGCGCTGGACTTGCTTGAGCTGCAGAAGGGAGCCGCCGCCGAACACCAGGACGAAGGCGACCAGCTGCAGCCCCCAGCGACGCAGCAGAACGCTCTGGAGCTCGAACTGCCCGAACCAGTGCCACTCCACCGCCATGCGGCCCAGCAGCAGGATCACCGCCAGGGCGGCGCCTGCCACGGCCGCGGCACGGAGGGCGAAGAACCAGCGGCGCCGGGCCGGGAAGGGGAGTGAGCTCACGCCATGAGCGTAGGCAGATCCCAGCTGGCGACAAGGCCGGCCCATCAACGCCCCTATACCCGAGTCCAGGGGTCGGATTATCCAGCAGCGGCTGAGCCACGCTGTTAGCGTCCTTGAATCTGCTGGGCGTGCCCGTGACCGCGACCCTCTCCCGCTCCACCTTCACCGGCCTGCGCTGCAAGGAATGCGGCCATGCCTATGAAGCGAGCGCCCGACACGTCTGCGAAGACGTCTGTTTCGGCCCCCTGGAGGTGGTCTACGACTACGACGCGATCAGGAACCGCGTCAGCCGCGCCTCGATTGAGGCCGGCCCCACCTCGATCTGGCGCTACCGCGACTTCCTGCCGATCGAGGGCGATCCCATCGATGTAGGCACCGGTTTCACGCCCCTGCTCAAGGCCCACCGTCTGGCCCGCCGCCTCGGCCTCAAGAACCTCTACATCAAGAACGACGGCGTCAACATGCCGACGCTCTCGTTCAAGGACCGGGTGGTGAGCGTGGCCCTCACCCGCGCCCGCGAGCTGGGCTTCACCACGGTGAGCTGTGCCTCCACCGGCAACCTGGCCAACTCCACCGCCGCCATCGCCGCCCACGCCGGCCTGGAGTGCTGCGTGTTCATCCCCAGCGACCTGGAGCTGGGCAAAGTGCTCGGCACTTTGATCTACAACCCCACCCTGATGGCGGTGAAGGGCAACTACGACCAGGTGAATCGCCTGTGTTCGGAGGTGGCCAACACCTACGGCTGGGGCTTTGTGAACATCAACCTGCGCCCCTACTACTCCGAGGGTTCGAAAACCCTCGGCTACGAGGTGATCGAGCAGCTGGGCTGGCAACTGCCCGACCACATCGTGGCGCCCCTGGCCTCCGGCTCCCTGTTCACCAAGATCCGCAAGGGTTTTGATGAGTTCATCAAGGTGGGCCTCGTGGATGAGAAGCCCGTGCGCTTCAGCGGCGCCCAGGCCGAAGGCTGCAGCCCGATCGCCCAGGCCTTCGCCGAAGGCCGCGACTTCATCACACCGGTGAAGCCCAACACCATCGCCAAGTCGATCGCCATCGGCAACCCGGCCGACGGCCCCTACGCCATCGACATCGCCAACAGGACCGGCGGCACGATCGCGGCGGTGAACGACACCGAGATCGTGGAGGGCATCAAGCTGCTGGCCGAAACCGAGGGCGTGTTCACTGAAACCGCCGGCGGCACCACGATCGCGGTGCTCAAGAAGCTGGTGGAACAGGGCAAGATCGACCCCGACGAGACCACCGTGGCCTACATCACCGGCAACGGACTGAAGACCACCGAGGCCGTGAGCTCCGCCATCGGCGAGCCGTTCCTGATCGAGGCCCAGCTCGACAGCTTTAACGCCGCCTGGGAGCGGGCCCAGTCCCTGCATCGGGCCAGCTGGGAGCCGGTGGCCTGAGCCCCCAATTTCCCAACCCATTCTTCTTCTCTCTCCCCTTCCGACCTCTTCCATGGCCGTACAGGTTCTGATCCCCACCCCCCTGCAGAAGTTCACCAACGACGAGGCCAGCGTCGAGGTCACGGCCACCAGCGTCGACGGACTGCTCGACTCCCTGGAGGAACGCTATCCCGGCATCAAGGGCCGGCTCTGTGACGAGGGCGGCAAGCTGCGCCGCTTCCTCAATGTGTACGTGAATTCCGAGGACATTCGCTTCCTGCAGAACCAGGCAACGCCCCTCCAGGATGGCGACGAAGTCAGCATCGTGCCTGCCGTGGCCGGCGGCTGAGCAGCCCCAGATTCCAGCACTGGTAGCCATGGCTGCCGCCCCCCAGCGGCAGTGGCGGCTCAATAGGCTCCATCCCATCGAATGACGTAGCCGGAGAGACGCCATGACCCAGGCCCCTGAGATCCGCTCCTCCAGCTCTTTCGAACCCGGCGCATCGGCTGGATCCGCCGCTGCCGATCCAGCCACCAAGGCCCAACTTTTCGACTATCGCCAGGCCGCCAATCCGGTGCGCCATGGACTCACCGAACCCATTCCCTACCACCAGTGGGGGCCCGACCTGCACAGCAGCGGTCCCAGCCGGGTGATCCCGCTGGACCTGAGCCGGGAACTTGGCACCGCTGGCCCCAGCACCAGCCCGGCCCTGGCCGCCCACTTCCTGCGCATCGAAGCGGGCGAGGGCCTGCCGGCCAGCGCCAACGCCACCAGCTCCCTCTTCTTCGTGCTGGAGGGGCGAGGCCTGTGCCGTCGCCGGGCCGAGGGGCCATCGCCAGCCGTCAGCCTCAGCTGGCAGGCGGGTGATCTGTTCGTGTTGCCGGCCGGTGGGGCTGCCCTGCTCGAGGCCGAAACCAGCAGCGTTCTCTACTGGGTCCATGACGGCCCGCTGCTGCACCACCTGGGCGCGACCGCCAGCGAACCGCGCTTCCAGGCCACCCACTACGCCGGCACCTGGCTGCGGCAGGAGCTCGAGGCGCTGGCCGCCGACCCCAGCAGTGCCAACAGCAACCGTCTGAGCCTGCTGCTGGCCAACCGCGACCTACCCGCCAGCCGCACCGTGACCCACACCCTCTGGGCCATGTTCGGCATGGTGCCCGCTGGCGCCGTCCAGGCCCCCCACCGCCACCAGTCCGTGGCCCTCGATCTGATCGTGGACTGCGATCCCGGCTGCCACACCCTGGTGGGCACCGAGCTGGATGCCGATGGCGCGATCCGCAACCCCACCCGCATCGACTGGCAGGCCGGCGGCGCCTTCGTGACTCCACCGGGCCACTGGCACGCCCACGTCAACGCCAGCGGCCGCAAGGCCCTGCTGCTGCCGATCCAGGACGCGGGCCTGCACACCTACCTGCGCAGCCTGGACATCCGCTTCGCGGGCTGAGCTGACCTGGAGGACCAGGGTCAGCAGGGCAGTTGCACGAGGCCAGCGACCGCCTCGGCAGGAGCCACCTCATGGCGCTCGACGATGGCGCGGAACTGGTCGCCGTCGATCGTTTCCTGCTCGATCAGCTGCTCCACCAGCGCATCCATCAGGGCGCGGCGCGGCGTGAGCAGCGCCACGGCCTGACTGAGGGCCTCCACCGCCAGGCCCCGCACCTGGGCGTCGATGCGGTTGCCGGTCTCGCGGGAGTAGTGGGGTTCGGAGCGCAGCCAGTCGCGGCCGAGGAACACCTCATGGGCATCGCCCTCCAGGGCCACCGGCCCGAGGCTGGAAAAGCCATAGCGGGTCACCATCTCGCGGCCGATGCGGCTCACCAGCTCCAGGTCGCCGGATGCGCCCTGGGTCACCTCGCTGGGGCCGAACACCACCAGTTCGGCCGCGCGACCACCCATGGCCACCACCATCCGGGCCCGCAGGTAGGCCTTGCTGATCAGGCCCGAATCCAGCACGTCCTCATCGGGCATGGTGCGGGCAAAGCCCCCCACCCCGCCGGAACGGGGCAGCAGGGTCACCTTGTCGAGCCTGTCGGCGGCGGGCAGCAGGGTGGTGAGCAGGGCATGGCCCACCTCGTGGTAAGCAATCAAGCGCTTCTTGGCGCTGTCCTGGAGGGGCGCCACGGTCAGGCCCATGGTGATCCGTTCCAGGGCGTCGTTAAGCACCTGGTCGTCGAGGGTGGGCTGTCCGCGACGGGCGGTGAGGATCGCCGCCTCGTTCAGCAGGTTGGAGAGGTCGGCGCCGGAGAAGCCGGGGGTACGGCTGGCCCAGTCGCCCAACGACACCTCGGGATCCAGCGGCCGGCTGCGGGCGTGCACCGCCAGGATCGCCTCGCGGCCCTTGCGGTCCGGCAGGTCCACATGGATCTGGCGATCGAAGCGGCCGGGCCGGGTCAGGGCCGCATCGAGCACATCGGGGCGGTTGGTGGCCGCCAGCAGAATCACGCCGGAGTTCTCGGCGAAGCCGTCCATCTCGGTGAGCAGCTGGTTGAGGGTCTGCTCGCGCTCGTCGTTGCCGCCGCCGATGCCGGCGCCGCGCTGACGGCCCACAGCGTCGATCTCGTCAATGAAGATGATGCACGGCGCCTTCTCCTTGGCCTTGCGGAACAGATCCCGCACCCGCGAGGCGCCCACGCCCACGAACAGCTCGACAAACTCGGAGGCCGCCATCGAGAAAAAGGGCACTCCGGCCTCACCGGCGATGGCCTTGGCCAGCAGCGTCTTGCCGGTGCCCGGCGGGCCCACCAGCAGCACCCCCTTGGGGATCTTGGCGCCCACGGCGGTGAAGCGTTCGGGCTCCTTGAGGAAGGTCACCACCTCCTGGAGCTCCTCCTTGGCCTCGTTGATGCCAGCCACGTCCTCAAAGCGCACCGTGACGCTCCCCTCGGGCTGGACGCGGGCCTGGCTGCGGCCGAAGCCCATGGCCCGGTTGGCCACCTGGGAGGAGCGGCGGATCAGCAGCGCCAGGCCGCCGAACAGCAGCACCAGCAGCAAGATGTTGGACACCAGCCCGGCGGTGGCCTCGTCGCGGCGGTCATCGCGCACGGTGAGGGGCACGCGGGCCTCCTGGGCACTGCGCAACAACACCTGGTCGTTGCTGAACACCGGCACGGTGACCGTGCGGCCATCGGTGTAGGTGACCCGCACCTCACGGCGGCGGGTGGAGAGTTCCAGATCCCGCACGCTGCCGTTGCGCAGCTGCTCGAGCAGCTGGCTGTAGCTCGGGACAGGCGCCTGCTGGACCAGGCCCTGGAGCAGGCCCCGCCCAGCCTGTTGGGCCTCCACCGGCTTGGGCTTGGCAGGGGTCTGGGTCTGGGCTGGTGGCTGGGCTGCCGGCTCGGTGGCGGGCCGGACGGGGGGCGCCACCGCAGCGGCATCAGGGGCTGCGGCGGCGGGAGGGGCTGCAGCAGGGGCCTTGGAGCCGGGGGCAGGCACGGCCTGGGCGATGGCCCAGCCCTGGGAAGACGGGGAAACGCCGGTGCTCACTGGGCTCTGCTTCTCGGTAGAGCTTAGCGATTTGACGAAAGGGAGGGCGGCAACGGAAGATCCTTGTTTGGCTGATCACGAGCGGGATGGCTGTTCCCAAGAAGAAAACCTCCAAGGGCAAGCGCAACCAGCGCCACGCCACCTGGAAAGGCAAGGCTGCCATCGCGGCCCAGAAGGCCCTCTCGATCGGCAAGGCCGTGCTGAGCGGCCGCGCCCAGGGCTTCGTCTATCCCGTGGCGGAAGAGGACGGCGACGAGGCCTGAGCCCGGCTCAGATCTCTGCCCAAGCCTGACGCACGGCGTCGGCGCCACTGCCCTCCCAGCGGCAGCGGCGCCGTCCATCCAGAAGCATCACCCGATCAGCCTGGTCCAGCAGCGCCCGTCCGTAGAGGAGCGGGGGCAGCGAGGCCAGGCTGGCCCGTATCAGGGCATCCAGTGCCCCTGGCTCCATCCAGCCACCGCCCCCCCGCCGCTGCCGCGCCTCGGCCTGGAAGCGCCAGCGCCGCGGCAGCTCCCAGCGGCACGGCCAGAGAAGGCCCAGGCCGTTGAGCGCGTCCCAGAGGGGTTGGTAGGCCTGCAGCGCCTGGTCCCAGCGGGGTAACGAACAGCGCTCCTCCGCGGAGAGGCCCTGCAAGACCTGTGCCCTGGCCAGAACGCCGGCCAGGCCAGGACCCTGGGGCCGATAGCCCACCAGCCAGCCCTCGAGCAGCAGGGCGTCAGCCCGGCCACGCCAGGGATCGCAGCGATCGCCCTGGCCCCGGCGCAGGGTCTTGTCAAAGCGGGGCAGCTCCAGGGGAGCCGGGCCGGCGGGCTGGGCCCGCCAGGCGGCGATCGCCGCGGCCAGCAGCCCCGGGTCGTGGCTGCCGGGCGGCACCCGGTTGACGCCGAAGGGGTTGCCGGCCATGGCCTCCTGGCGCTGCTGCCAGGGCAGGTAGGCGTCGTCGATCGAGGCAATCGCCAGTGCCAGGCCGCGAGCCTGGGCCCGCTGTTGCAGCAGGCGGCTGAGGGTGCTCTTGCCGGCCCCCACCGGGCCGTTGAGCCCGAGCACCGGCCGCTGGCCCGCCGCCACCAGGGCAGCGCAGTGATCGAGCAGGGCCCCGATGAACCGCTCCCGCCGCCGCTCCGACTGCTGCTGGAGTAACGGATCCAGCTCCTGTCCTGGCTGGCCGGAATCGCCGGTGACCGTCCTCGCCATGCCGACCCTGCTCACGAGCCCAGCTTGAAGGCCTCCAGCACCACGGCATAGACCAGCCCGATGCGCAGGTTGTCGGCCATCAACCAGCCCAGACCCGGCTCGCCCTTCACCACCCGCGTGCGCAGCCGCACCACCAGCTCCAGCACCACCACCAGGGAGAGCACCACGGGCGGGCGGGCGCCCAGCCTCGCCAGCCAGTAGACCGTGACGTTGTTGCCGGCATACAACCCCAACAGCAGGGCCAGCAGTCCCAGGCTGCGGCGCCGCCAGGGGCCGCGCAACGCGCCGAACAGGCCACCGGCGAGCTGCCGCTGCAGGCGCTCGAAGCGCGTGGCCCGCACGGGTAATCGGGTCATGGCCGCCCCAGCAGCTGCTGCAGGTAGGAGAGCGTGACCCAGCCCTGGGGGCAAGCGGGACCGTGCAGCACCCGCAGGCGGCTGTCTGGCGCACCCAGCTGGTCCACCACGGCGCTGGCGCCCGCGAAGGCCCGACTCGGTTCGGCCGCGCTGGAGCGGCTGCGGGTCACCAGGGTGGCTAGGCCAGCGGCCCTGGCGGCCGCCAGACCGTTGCCGGAGTCCTCGATGGCCAGGGCCGCGCCGGGGGGCAGCCCCAGCCGCTCCAGGGCCAGCCGATAGGCCTCCGGGTCGGGCTTCTTGCGGGCCACATCCTCGCCGCAGACCAGAAAGGCAACGCGACCGGCCAGCTCAGGCAGCAGGCGCTGCAGCAGGGCCGTCACCGCCGCCCGGCCGCTGGTGGTCACGATCACCTGGTGCAGGCCCGCCGTCGCAGCCTCGGCCAGCAGGCGCCGCACCCCCGGCCGCAGCGTCAGCGTCCCAGCCGCCACCAGGGCCGTGTAATGGCGCTGCTTGGCGGCCTGCAAGGCCTCCACCAGAGCGGGAGCCGGTGGGGAGCCCTCCACCTCGGCAAGAAACCGACGCAGGCGTTCCCGGCCGCCGCTGATGGCAAGCAGCTCCAGATAGGTGGGCTCATCCCAGTGCCAGGGCAGGCCCAGCTCCGCAAAGGCCCGGTTGAAGGCCGGCCGGTGGCCGTCGAGTTCGGTCTCGGCCAGGGTGCCGTCCACGTCCCAGAGCAGGGCCGCCAGCGCTGGAGGGGCCAGGGTGAGGGACATGGCGGCGCAGGATCCGGGGCGTGGTCGCAGGACGTGAGGGTAGGCAGAGGCCTGGTGGGGCCGAGCCGGGTGCTGGAGTTCAAGCCAAAGCGTGGTGGGAACCCTGACCAGGCAAGGCCAGCCTCCAGGCCCCAGCTACCGGCCTGGCCCAGCGACGCCTCGCCGCCACCCGCCCGGCCGCGCACAATGGATCCCGTGCCGAACCCCGCCGTCAGTCCCGAGGCCAGCGAGCAGCACTGGCAGCTGCCCCCCCCGGTGGCGATCGCGGAGCCGCTGCGGGCCTTTGGCCTCTGCGATCCGCTGCTGGCGCTGCTGATCCGCCGTGGCTTCACCAGCCCCGAGGCGATCGCCGTCCTGCTGGATCCCCCCCCAGCCCCCGCTCCAGCCGACCACTTCCCCGACCTGGCAGCAGCCGTGGAACGTCTGCAGCGGGCCTGCCAAAACGCCGAGGCCGTGGCCATCTGCGGCGACTATGACGCCGACGGCATGACCAGTACGGCCCTGCTGGTGGGCCTGCTGCAGCGCCTCGGCGCCAGGCCCTTGGCGGCCATTCCCAGCCGGCAGGACGACGGCTACGGCCTCAACGCCGCCATGGTGGAGCGGCTGGCGGGCGAGGGGATCAGCCTGCTGGTGACGGTGGACAACGGCATCGCCGCCCGCGAGGCCCTGGAGCGTGCCCAGGAGCTCGATCTGGCCGTGGTCGTGACCGACCACCACACGATTCCAGAGCAGCGCCCTCCCTATCTGGCCCTGCTGCATCCGGCCTGCACACCTGAGGGGTCGCCCTACCGGGGCCTGGCGGGGGTGGGCCTGGCCTACGTGCTGGCGCGGGCCCTGGCGGAGGCCCAGGGCTCCGACCAGGACCTGGCCATGGCCCTGGATCTGTTCTGCATCGGCACCATCGCCGACATGGCCCCCCTGGAGGGGGTCAACAGGCGCTGGCTGATCGACGGGCTGCCCCGGCTCAAGGCCAGCCCCCTGCCCGGGCTGCAGGCCCTGCAGCAACTGGCCGGCATCGAGAAGGGCGACCTGGATGCGGGGGCGGTGGGCTTCCAGTTGGCCCCGCGCATCAATGCCGTGGGCCGCCTCGGGGATCCTGCCTTGGTGGTGGAGCTGCTCACCACCGACGACCGGGAGCGGGCCCTGGATCTCGCCCGGGAGTGCGAGGCCCTCAACCGCAAGCGCCGGGAGCTGTGCGAGGCGATCGAAGCGGAGGCGGTGGCCCTGGTGCTGGCCGATGGCGAGCAGCGCAGCCCGTTTCTGCTGCTGGCCCAGAACCACTGGCACCACGGGGTGATCGGCATTGTGGCCGCCCGCCTGGTGGAGTGCTTCGGCCTGCCGGTGGCCCTGCTGGCCAGCGAGGGCAACGGCAGGCTGCGGGCCTCGGTGCGGGCCCCCCGCGGCTTCGCGGTGGACCAGGCCCTCACCCAGTGCGGGGCCCTGCTGGAGCGCTTCGGGGGGCATCCGGCCGCCGGCGGCTTCACGGTGCGGGCGGAGCGGGTGGCGGAGCTGCACGAGGCCCTCAATGGGCTGGCCAGCCAGTGGCTGGAGCAGCGGGGCGCCGCGGTGCTGGTGGAGCCGGAGGCGCTGCTGCCGCTGGAGCGGATCGATCGGGCCCTGTGGCAGCAGCTGCAGCGGCTGGAGCCCTTCGGCAGCGGGCACCCGGCGCCGGTGTTCTGGAGCGCGGACTGCAGGGTCGTGCAGCAGAAGGAGCTGCGGGGCGGCCACCTGCAGCTCAGCCTGGGCCAGGGGGAGACCCGGGTGCGGGCGATCGCCTGGCGCTGGAAGGGTGGCGATCGCCTGCCGCCCCAGGTGGATGTGGCCTACCGGCTGCGGCTGAACCGCTGGCAGGGGGAGGAGCGCCTGCAGCTGGAGCTGGTGGGGCTCCGCCCCAGCGGCGGCGACACGGTGCGGCTGCAGCGCCGCGATCGCACCTACTGGTGCAGCCGTCAGGGGGAGGGGCTGGTGATCCGCAACGCGGCCGGGGAGGAACTGCGGGGCCGCCCCGATGGCGTGGGCGGCAGCCTGCAGGCCGACCACCCCCGGGGTGATCATCCCTACCTCCAGTCGTTGCTGCAGGAGGCGGCCCTGGCCCTGGGCCTCGCCGCCTGAGCGGTGCCTTCAGTGCGCCGGCGCAAAGCCCGAGCCCAAGCTCCAAGCACAGGAAAGCCCGCTCCCCAGGGGGAACGGGCTCAAACGCCGCAAGCTTGCCCAGACCAGGGTCTTGAGGCGGCGAAAGCTGGGGAGCTTCAGAGGGCGCCGCGGCGGTAGAAGAGGATGAAGATCACCGCAGGGCCTGCAATGGTGATCAAAAACAGGGCAGCGAAGTTGGCGATCAGATGGAAGTCGATTCCCATGGAGAAGCGGCGCAGCGGCTGCACAGGTTGGCAACAAGATTACGGGCTGCCGGCCCCCACTCCCAGGCAGCCGCGGCGGCTCTGTGACGGCTTGTCACAGGCGCAGGGCTGGGGGGAGGGGCGGCGATGAGTGAGACCCTCACCTGGCGCTGCATCAGCGGCTGCGGCTCCTGCTGCCGGCTCGATCCCGGCGAGCGCAACGAGGCGCTTGCGGCCCTCTCACCCGAGCAGCAGGAGCAGTACCTGGCGATGGTGGGCGCCGATGGCTGGTGCGTCCACTTCGACACCGGCTCAAGCCAGTGCCGCATCTATGACGAGCGCCCTGAGTTCTGCCGGGTGGAGAACCTGGGGGTGCTGTTCAACGTACCGGAACCGGAGCGCAACGCCTTCGCCATCGCCTGCTGCCGCCAGCAGATCCGCTGCGAACACGGCGGCCGTGGCATGGTGATGCGACGCTTCGAGCAGGCCATCCGCCAGCCCCAGCCATGACCCACGCCGACGATCCGCCGGAGCTGCAGGCCGCCTCCGAGACCGCCGGCGACGACGCCAAGGCCGGCAGCTTCGGCGCCGTGTTCCTGACCACCTTCACGACGGTGTTCCTGGCTGAGCTGGGCGACAAGACCCAGCTGGCGGCCCTGCTGCTCTCGGCGGAGTCGGGCCGGCCGGTGCTCGTGTTCTTCGGCGCCTCCCTGGCCCTGATCAGCTCCAGCCTGGTGGGGGTGGTGCTGGGGCGCTGGCTGGCGCGGGTGGTGCCGCCCCACCAGCTGGAGCGCGGCGCCGGCATCCTGATGATCGCCCTAGGCCTCTGGCTGGGCCGCCAGGCAGTGCTGACGCTGCTGCCGGCCGGGCTGCCCGGCGAGCTGCCGGTGGGCTGAGGCCACCGGCGCTGCCCGCACGCGCCCTCCATCCGCCCCCCCCCCTTCAACTCCACCTACCCGCCTGTCCTCCGCTCCGGCCCCGTGCAGCTGCCCCTTCTGGCCTCCACCTTCGCCACCGTGTTCCTCGCCGAACTGGGCGACAAGACCCAGCTGGCGATCGTGACCATCAGCGGCACCTCCAGCCGCAGTGGCGCCGTGTTCGCCGGCAGCTCCTGCGCCCTGGTCCTGGCCAGCCTGCTGGGGGCGGGGGCCGGCGGTTCCCTCTCCGCAGTGATCCCCACCAATGCCCTGCAGCTGGCGGCCTCGCTGGGGTTCCTGGTGATCGGCATCCGGCTGGTGATCAAGGCGGGCCAGGCGGAAGCCGCAGACAGCGAACCGCCCACTGCCTAAAGTCACCACCAGGACCCACTACCGCGCCCGGGGATTTCCCTCTCCGCCCGGGTGATCGCGGGGGCTCCTGCTGCCAGCGGCCAACGCAGCTCTGCTGTCAACGGCCATGCCAGCTCTGCCGCAACCGTCGTCGCAGCTCCGCTGCAGCCGCTGGGTTGCACCCGCTCCCCTGCACCCCGCAGCCCAGCGATCCACGCCGTGGCGTGGCGCCGCCTTTCCCTTCGCCTTCCCTTCGCGCCCCATGAAGTTCACGGTCGCCGACCTGCTCGACCAGCTGCCCGACCAGGAGCAGCTGCCCGTCGCCAAGCTCGAGAAGGCCCTCGGCCTCTCCACCAAGGGCGAGAAGGAGCACCTGGTGATCGCCCTGGCCGCCCTGGCCAAGGTGGGTGTGCTGAGTCAGAGCGATGCCGGCGTCGCCCGCGTGCGGGACGAGGGCCTGATCGAGGCACGGCTGCGCTGCAGCAGCAAGGGCTTCTGCTTCGCCCTGCGCGACGACGGCGGTGAGGACATCTACATCCGAGACCACCAGCTCAACCACGCCTGGAACGGCGATCGGGTGCTGGTGCGCGTCACCCGCGAGGGCGGCCGGCGCCGTTCCCCCGAGGGGGGAGTGCAGTGCATCCTCGAACGCCAGACCAGCAGCCTGCTGGCCCAGGTGGAGCAGCAGAACGAGCGGCTGGTGGCGGTTCCGCTCGACGACCGCCTGCTGACGGCGGTGGAGCTGCCCGCCGCGGACGCCGAACACCTCAAGCCCGAGGGTGAGGCGGTGGTGGAGGTGAAGGTGGACCGCTACCCGGTGGGCCAGCTGCCGCCCCAGGGCCACGTGGCCCGCAGCCTGTCCATCAACGCCGGACCCGAAGCGGATCTGGACCTGCTGCTCACAAAGCATGGCCTGCGGGACCGTCCCCCCGCCCCCCGTGCCACCCTCAAGGCCCCGGCCGAGAAGGAGCGCGACGACCTCACCGCCCTGCCCACCCTGCTGCTGCAGGGCTGGAGCGGCGCCGAGGCCCCGATCCTGCCGGCCGTGTCCCTGGAGCAGACGGAGAGCGGCCATCGCCTCTGGCTGCACGCCCCCGCCATCGCCGAACGGGTGGGCTTCGGCGGCGCCCTCGACCTCTACCTGCGTGACCAGGGCGAGGCCCTCTGCGTGGGCGAGCGCTGGCTGCCCCTGCTCACCCCCGCCCTCACCAAGGCGGCCGCCTTCAAGGCCGGCGAGGCCCAGGCGGCCCTGTCTGTGGCACTGGAGATCGGCCAGGACGGCGCCCTGGAGCACTACCGCTTCAGCCGCAGCACGATCCGCCCCGACGCCCTGGTGGATGACAAGGCGCTGCAGGCCCTGGCCGAGCGCAAGCCCAAGGCCCGCACCACCCCGGCCGCCCTCAAGGCCCTCAAGGACCAGCTGCCCCTGCTGGAGCAGGTGATCGCCCTGGCCGGCCTGCTGCACCAGCAGCGGCTGGCGGCCGGCTCGATCGAGCTGGACCTGCCCCTGCCCGCCATCGCCGGCCTGGGCGACCTGGCCATCCCCGAGCCGGATGAGAGCCGCGAGGGCTGGCTGGTGAGCCTGGATGCCAGCTCGCCGATGGGGCTGCTGCGGGAGCTGGTGCTGCCGGCCCACCGGGCCCTGGGCCGCCACGTCGCCGCCCTGGAGCTGCCGGGCCTGTTCGCCACCAACGCCGCCCCCGATGCCGAGGCCGTCAACGAGGTGGCCAAGGCCGCCCTGGCCCTGGAGATCCCCCTGGAACTCTCCGCCGACGGCAACGCCACGGCCCAGGAGCTGGCCGTGGCCTTCGCTGCCACCGACCGCCGCCGGGTGCTGCAGCAGCAGCTGCGGGAGCCCCTGCAACCGGTGCTGCTGGCCGATGCGCCGGGCCCCAACATGCTGGCCGGTGAACCGGTGGCCTTCGCCCCCTGGAGCTGCCCGGGCCTGCACTACGCCGACCTGTGGAACCAGCACCTGCTGGTGCTGCTGCTGGCCGAGGGCAAGGACCGTCCCTCCGTGCGCCACAAGACCCGGGTTGACATCGCCGGCGACACCAGCCACGGCGCCATCGACTGGCCGCTGCTGGCCCCAAGCCAGATCACGCCGCTACAGGAGGGCCGCAACGCCGCCCTGCTGCACCGCCTCAACGCCCGCTCCCGCTTCGCCTCCGAGTTGCGCAACGACGCCGTGGCCATGGCCCAGGCACGCCAGGCCGAACCCCAGGTGGGCCAGACCCTCACCGGGGTGATCAGCGGCGTGCAGAGCTACGGCTTCTTTGTGGAGGTGCCCCCCACCGAGGTGGAGGGCCTGGTGCACGTGAGCTCCCTCAAGGACGACTGGTACGAGTACCGCTCACGCCAGAACCGCCTGGTGGGCCGCAAGAACCGCCGCACCTACATGCTGGGCGACAGCGTGGAGGTGGTGATCCGCAAGGTGGACGTGCTGCGTCACCAGATCGACCTGGAGGTGGTGCTGCCAGAGGGCGAGCTGGAGGACGCGGACGAGCAGCAAGGGTTCACCGGCTCCGACGAGGCCTGAGCCCATGGAGGACACCGCCGGCACCCCGGCCAACGCAGCCCCGGCCAGCCCAGCCCCCGCAGGGGCAGGCGATCCGGTTGTGCTGGCGGTGTCCGGCGCCTCGGCCCAGCCCCTTGCCCAGCGGGCCCTGCAGCTGCTGCTGGAGGCGGGTGAGCGGGTGGAGATGGTCACCAGCCGCGGCGCCATCGGCGTGTGGCAGGCGGAGCTGGGGCTGCGGGTCCCGAGCGAGCCGGAGGCCCAGGAGGCCTTCTGGCGCGAGCGCACCGGCAGCAGTGGCGGCAGCCTGCGCTGCCACCGCTGGAACGACCAGGCCGCTGGCATCGCGAGCGGCAGCTTCCGCACCAGGGGGATGGTGATCCTGCCGGCCTCGATGGGCAGCGTGGGCCGCATCGCCACCGGCGTCGCCACCGACCTGCTGGAGCGGGCGGCGGACGTGCACCTCAAGGAGGGTCGCCCCCTCGTGATCTGCCCGCGCGAGACCCCCTGGAACCTGATCCACCTGCGCAATCTCACGGCTCTGGCGGAGGCGGGCGCCCGCATCGCCCCGCCGGTGCCGGCCTGGTACCACCGGCCCACCACGATCGAGGAGATGGTGGATTTTCTGGTGATCCGGGTGTTCGATTGCCTCGGTTTCGAGCTCGGCGCTCTGCAGCGCTGGCAGGGTCCCGTTCCCTTGGCCCGTCCCCACCCCTGAATCCCTCCCGTGCTGCAACGCCTGCTGCTGCTGCCCCTGCTCGCGCCCCTGCTGGCGGTGCTGCTGGTAGGGGCCCTCAACCCCCGGCCCTGGGTGGCGCTGCAGCTGCTGGTGTGGCGCACCCCTGCCTGGCCCCTGGGGGCCTGGATCGGCCTGGCGGCGGCTGGGGGTGGTGCCCTCAGCGCCGGAGCCACCGCCCTCGCCCTGCGCACTGGCGGCGGCCCGCCCGGTCCCGGCCCTCGCCGCTCGGTGGCCGAGGTGATCGGCCGCAGGCGGGAGGCGGAACCCTGGCCAGAGGATGCCGCTCCCAGCCAGGCGGGCCGCAACACCTGGGGCGGCACCAACCCGGCCGCTGAGAGCTGGTTCGGGCCGAGCCGGGCCCCCACCGATCCCCCTCCCACGGTCTCGGTGCCCTTTCGGATCCTGCGCCGGGGCTCCGCGGGCTCGGCGCGGCCCGACGGGCCGGCCAGGAGCGCCCCGGCATCCGCTGGCGCTCCGACCGGCCGCGGCTCCGCTGCCCAGGCGGCCGCGAGCGTGACGGCTACCGGCGATGGCTGGGATGAACCCAGCAGCGACGACTGGTAGGGGCCCGACCAGAAGCCGGGGCCGGGGTCCTTAGAGTCCGCTGCAGCGTTCAGCCCGAGGCCCACGCCGGTGACCGATTCCGCCAGCCCCGCCCCCGACACCCCGGCGGTCCCCGAATCCCAGGCCGCCGCCGCCAAGCCGCCGGTGAAGGAGAAGCCGCCCGCGCCGGAGGATCGGCCCTTCGCCGAGTTCGTGCCCCAGCTGTTGATTCCGGCCCTGGCCAAGGAGATCCAGGCCTATGGCGGGCCAGCCGTGGAACTGCGGTTCGAGCAGGGCCCCATGCCCGTGGTGGGCGTGACCTGCTGGATGGTGATCGGCAGCCTGCCAGGCGCCCGCCGCTTCTGGCTCTGCTTCACCAGCGACGCCATCAGCTCCGCCAAGACCATCGCCGTGGCCGAGGCGGGGGCGGAGCCAAGCCTGCTGGAGTCGTTCCTGATCGACGAGAAGAAGACCACCCTGGCCCTGCTGGTCTCGCGCCTGGTGCAGCGGCTCAACGGCCAGAAGTGGCTGGGCGCCAACTGAGCCCCAACGCCCGTCGCCCATCCCCGGGCGCCGGGGCGGCGACCAGCCTGCCGGGCTTGCTTCCCGGGCTTGCTTCACAGTCCGGCGTGTCAGCCCCCGTCCCACCTACGATGGCTGCCACGCCCGTAGCTGCGCATCCCGATGGTGCCCCCCACCGCCGTTGCCCCACCCGCCCTCGGCACGCCTGAGGCGCCGGCCGTCAAGGAACCGGTCAAGGACACAATCCTGACACCGCGCTTCTACACCACGGACTTCGACGCCATGGCGGCGATGGATCTCCGCCCCAACGAGGCGGAGCTGGAGGCCATCTGCGAGGAATTCCGCAAGGACTACAACCGCCACCACTTCATTCGCAACGACGAGTTCGACGGCGCCGCCGACAAGCTCGATCCCGAGACCCGCAAGGTCTTCGTTGAGTTTCTGGAGCAGAGCTGCACCTCCGAATTCTCCGGCTTCCTGCTCTACAAGGAGCTGAGCCGCCGCATCAAGGAGAAGAACCCTCTGTTGGCCGAGTGCTTCGCCCACATGGCCCGGGATGAGGCCCGCCATGCCGGCTTTCTCAACAAGGCCATGGGTGATTTCGGCCTGCAGCTCGACCTGGGCTTCCTCACCGCCAGCAAGGCTTACACCTACTTCAAGCCGGCCTACATCTTCTACGCCACTTACCTGAGCGAGAAGATCGGCTACTGGCGCTACATCGCCATCTTCCGTCACCTCGAGAAGAACCCCGACAGCAAGATCTTCCCGATCTTCAACTTCTTCGAGAACTGGTGCCAGGACGAGAACCGCCACGGCGACTTCTTTGATGCCCTGATGAAGGCCCAGCCCAAGACCGTCACCGGTCTGCAGGCCCGCCTGTGGTGCCGCTTCTTCCTGCTGGCCGTGTTCGCCACGATGTACGTGCGCGATGTGGCCCGCAAGGAGTTCTACGAAGCCCTCGGCCTCGATGCCCGCGACTACGACAAGTACGTGATCGCCAAGACCAACGAGACCTCGGCCCGCGTGTTCCCGGTGGTGCTCAATGTGGAGCACCCCAAGTTCTACGAGCGCCTGGAGCGCCTGGTGACCAACAACCAGGCCCTGGCCGAGGCCGATCAGAGCGCGGCACCCGCCCCCCTCAAGCTGCTGCGCAAGCTCCCCTACTGGGCCGCCAACGGCCTGGTGATGGCCAAGCTGTTCCTCACGGCCCCGATCCGCAGCGAGCAGTTCCAGCCCGCCGTGCGCTGAGGCCGCCCACGCCCCGCCCCCTTCCCGGGGAGCTTCCCCAACCCCTTGGGGACTCGGGGCGTGCCAACCCAACGGCCGCAACCGAAGGCCCTGGTCCCTGCGGCCGGGGCCTTCTTGCTAGGACCGTGCCCAAGAACGGAGCCCCCTGGGTCCAGCCCCGGGCTGCGCGCCTCAAGCTCCACCTCCAACCCCACTGCCCGTCAGCCCCTTGGTCGCCTCAGCCACCAGCGCCGGACCCGGCACCACCAGCCCCGATCCCGGCGATGCCACCCGCTTCACGGCCGCCCGCTTCGATGCCACCTGGCGACCGCGGCTGGAGGCCCTGCTGGGCAGCGGCAGCGCCGCCGGCGCCGACCTGGTGGAGGTGTTTCTGGAGCGCACCGACCACCTGGGCGTGCTGGCCGAGCAGGACGCGATCACCAGCGTCAGTCCCGCCTTCGGCAAGGGAGCCGGCATCCGCGTCTTCCGTGGCGAGCGCGACGGGTTCGTGAGCACCAACGACCTCAGTGACGCTGGCCTGCGGCGGGCCCTGGAGCAGGCCCTGGGCATGCTCGGACTGCAGCTGCCCAGCCTGGCTGGCGGCGGCCTGGCTGGCGGCTTCGGCGGACTGGCCGACCTGCGGGACTTTGCCGCCGCCAAGGAGGACTGGCTGCGCCGCTGCCCGGAGCTGCGGGAGGCCACCGGCAAGCTGCTGGAGGGCACCGGCCTGCTGGAGCGCCACGGCTCCCACCTGCAGGTCCGCCGCGGCAGCTACGCCCGTGACTGGCAGGAGGTGCTCGTGGCCGCCAGCGACGGCACCTTCGGCCGCGACATCCGCCTGCACCAGTCGGTGGGATTGAACGTGCTGGCGGCCGACGGTGAGCATCGCTCCAGCGTGGGGCGCCGCTACGGCACCTCCGGCCGCCCCGATGACCTGCGCGAGTGGAACGCCGACGGCTCCGCCCAGGAGGTGTGCGAGAGCGCCGGCACGATGCTCTACGCCGACTACGTGGAAGCTGGCCAGCTGCCGGTGGTGCTGGCCAATCGCTTCGGCGGCGTGATCTTCCACGAGGCCTGCGGCCACCTGCTGGAAACCACCCAGGTGGAGCGGGGCACCACCCCGTTTGCCGACAAGGTGGGCGAGCCGATCGCCCACGCGGCCGTCACCGCGATCGACGAGGGACTCAGTGACGGCGCCTTCGGCTCCCTCTCCATGGACGACGAGGGCATGGAGCCCCAGCGCACCGTGCTGATCGAGAACGGCGTGCTGCAGCGCTTCCTCTCCGACCGGGCCGGCGAGCGCCGCACCGGCCATGGCCGCACCGGCAGCGGCCGCCGCCAGGGCCACACCTTCGCGGCCGCCAGCCGCATGCGCAACACCTACATCGCCGCCGGCCCCCACACGCCCGAGGAGCTGATCGCCTCGGTGGACAGGGGCCTCTACTGCAAGGCCATGGGCGGCGGCAGCGTCGGCCCCACCGGCCAGTTCAACTTCGCTGTGGAGGAGGGCTACCTGATCGAGAACGGCCAGCTCACCAAGCCCGTGAAGGGGGCCACCCTGATCGGCGAGGCCAAGGAGGTGATGCCGCGCATCTCGATGTGCGCCAACGACCTCGAGCTCGCCGCGGGCTTCTGCGGCTCGGTGAGCGGCAGCGTCTTCGTGACCGTGGGCCAGCCCCACATCAAGGTCGATTCGATCACCGTGGGAGGCCGCTGAGCATGACGTCGACCGTGACCGCAACCCCAGGCCAGGGCCTCGATGCCCAGGCCCTGCGCGCCAGCCTGGAGCGCCTGGCCGCCAGCACCGGTATCCGCCAGTGGGACCTGGGGGCCGCCTGCAGCACCGATATCTCGGTGCAGGTGGACCGGGGCGAGGCCAAGCAGATGAAGGGGGCCCAGCGAAGCTCCATCACCATCCGCGTCTGGAACGACGACGGCCTGGTGGGCATCACCAGCACCTCGGACCTCTCGGACGCCGGCCTGGAGAAGGCCCTGGCCGGTGCCCGCGATGCCAGCGCCTTCGGCAACGCCGACGACACGCCGCAGTTCTCGCCACTGGCAACGGCGCCTCTGCAGGAGCTGCACCAGCCCCTGCGGGAACCCCAGGGCATCCTGCGGCTGCTGGACACCCTCAAGACCGCCGAGGCCGACCTGCTGGGTCGCCACAGCGCCATCGGCACGGTGCCCTACAACGGCCTGGCGGAGCGCAGCAGCGAGCGGCTCTACCTCAACAGCGCCGGCGCCAGCCGGCAGCAGCGGCTCAGCACCGCCAGCGTCTACCTCTACGCCCGGGCCGAGGAAGCGGGCCGCAAACCCCGCAGCGCCGGCGCCGTACGCCTGGCCTACGGCGCCGCGGACCTCGACATCGCCGGCTGCATCGACGAGGCCGCAGGCCGCACCATCAGCCACCTCGACTACGCCCCGATCGCCACGGGTCGCTACACCTGCGTGTTCAGCCCCGAGGCCTTCCTCGATCTGATCGGTGCCTTCAGCAGCCTGTTCAATGCCCGCTCGGTGCTGGATGGGGTGAGCCTGAGCAGCCGTGCGTCGATCGGTCAGCCGCTGGCTGTGCCCTTCCTCTCGATCCACGACAACGGCCTGCACCCGGGCAACATCGGCGCCTCCGCCTTCGATGGCGAGGGCACCCCCACCCGCCGCCTGGTCCTGGTGGAGGGCGGCGTGCTGCAGAACTTCCTGCACTCGGAGGCCACGGCCCGGGCCTTTGGGGTCACCCCCACCGGCCACGCAGGCCTGGGGGCCAAGGTGTCGGTGGGTCCCGACTGGTTCGAGATCGGCCCCACCCCCGGCAGTGGTGGCGGCCAGCCGGGCCTCGATCGCTTCAAGGCCAGTGAACCGATCGTGTGGATCGACTCCCTCTCGGCGCTGCATGCCGGCGTGAAGGCCAGCCAGGGCTCCTTCTCCCTGCCCTTCGACGGCTGGCTGGTCCAGGGCGGCGAAGCGCGCTCGATCGAGGCGGCCACCGTGGCCGGTGACATCCGCACCCTGCTCAACGCCATCGTCGGCTTCGAGGGGGAAGCCAAGGTCACCCCCGACGGCCTCTGCCCCCATGTGTGGGTGGAGGGGCTGTCGATCACGGGCGACGCCTGAGGATGAGGGTGCTGTTCTGGGGCACGCCGGCCTACGCCGTGCCCAGCCTGGAGGCCCTGGCGGCCGCCGGCCATGACCTGGTGGGCGTGGTGAGCCAACCCGACCGGCGCCGGGGCCGCGGCAAGGAGCTGCTGCCCTCGCCGGTCAAGGCGCGGGCCCTGGAGCTTGGGCTGCCGGTGATCACACCGCAGCGGATCCGCCGCGAGCCGGAGCTCCAGGCCCAGCTGGCGGCCCTGGGCGCCGACATCTCCGTGGTGGTGGCCTTCGGCCAGATCCTGCCGCCCGAGGTGCTGGCGCAGCCGCCCCTGGGCTGCTGGAACGGCCATGGCTCGCTGCTGCCCCGCTGGCGCGGCGCCGGCCCGATCCAGTGGAGCCTGATCGAGGGCGACGCCGAGACGGGCGTGGGCATCATGGCGATGGAGGAGGGCCTGGACACCGGACCGGTGCTGCTGGAGCGGGCGATCCCGATCGGCCTGCTGGAGAACGCCCAGCAGCTGGGCGCACGACTGGCCCAACTCACCGGCGAGCTGCTGGTGGAGGCGCTGCCCCTGATCGCAGCGGCCGGGCCGGGGCCGGAGGCCGAACGGCTGGCCCGGCTGGGGGTGCGACCCCAGCCGGAGCAGGGCCTGACCTATGCCCGCCTGCTGGGCAAGCCGGATTTCCAGATCGACTGGAGCGCCTCCGGCCTGGCAGTGCACCGCCGGGTGATGGGGCTCTACCCTGGCGCCCACACCAGCTGGCACGGCCAGCGCCTCAAGCTGCTGGCCACCGAGCCTCTGGTGCGGCGCCTGGCGGACCAGCTCAGCCCGGAGGCCGCCGCCCTGGCGGAGCGCTGGGGCCTGCCGGCGGGGACGCCAGCGGCCTCCACAGCCGCCACGCCCACGGCCCCAGAGCCGGGCACCGTGCTGGCGCTGGCGGAGGGCACCGGGCTGGTGGTGGCCACGGGTGGCTGCCCGGTGTTGATCCGCGAGGCCCAGCTGGAGGGGCGCCGCCCCAGCGCCGGCCAGACCTTGCTTCAACAGCTGGGGGCCCAGCCGATCGCTCGGCTGGGCCCCCAGGACGGCTGAGGCGGTGCTGAACCCCGCCCGGATTCGCCTGCTCGCCGTGGGCAAGCTGCGCAAGCGCTGGGTGAGCGACGGCCTGGCCCTGTACCTCAAGCGCCTGCCGGGGCTGCAGATCGTGGAACTCAAAGACTCCACGCCGGCCCGGGAGGCGGAGGCGGTGCTGCTGGCCCTGCGGCCCGACGAGCAGCTGATCGGCCTGAGCGAGGAGGGCGATCAGCTCGGCTCGGTGCAGCTGGCACAGCGGCTGGAGGGGCTGGGCTCGGAGCGGCTGGCCTTTGTGATCGGCGGCGCCGACGGCCTGGATCCGGCCCTCAAGGCCCGGGCCCGCTGGCTGCTGAGTCTCTCGCCGATGACCTTCCCCCACGAGCTGGCGCGGCTGCTGCTGGTGGAGCAGCTCTACCGCGCCCAGACGATCCAGCAGGGCGGCCCGTATCACAAGGCCTGAGGCGTGAGCTCAGCCGGCCCAGGGCCCGAGCTGGCAGCGCAGGATCGCCAGGGCCTCATCGGGCAGGCCGAGGAAGCGATCCAGCCAGGCCGCGCCGCTCGGCTGCACCGTGGCCACCCCCACCAGCAGCGCCTGACCCTGCCCATCGAGGGGCTGGCCCTCGGCCCGGTGGCGCCGGCCAGCCACACTGCCCGTGCTGAGTTGGGCATCGATCAGCAGGTCGGGGGCCTGGACCAGCGAACCGATCCGGAAGCGGAAGCGGGCCTGGAAGCGCAGCTCCAGCTGGCCAGTGGCGGGATCGAGCTGGCCCTCCAGCTGCTCCGGCGCGATCGCGATCGCCAGACCCGGCGGCAGCGGCAGGCCCAGCCAGCGGGTGGTGCGGCGATCGAGGTCGGGGATCCGCAGACCCGCCGGATCAAAGCGCAGGGCCAGGGGGCCTGGGCCCCCACCGGAACCACCGCCATCGTCCCGGCCGCCATCGTCCCGGTCAGTTGCCGCCGCCAGCTGGCCCAGGCCGCCCCCACCGCGGGCGTCGTAGCGAAAGCGGGGATAGGCGCCGATGGCCAGGCCGCAGCCGGCGAGGGTACTGAGCTGCAGCTGGGTCATGGGTGGGCTCGCGGGAGCTGGCGACAGCGGGGCTGCGAGTCTGGCGCTGCTTAGGCTGGCCCACTCCGATTGCCCAACCCCTCCATGCGTC
This sequence comes from Vulcanococcus limneticus LL, assembly GCF_002252705.1. Classification (GTDB taxonomy): domain Bacteria; phylum Cyanobacteriota; class Cyanobacteriia; order PCC-6307; family Cyanobiaceae; genus Vulcanococcus; species Vulcanococcus limneticus. The sequence goes on along the minus strand of NZ_NQLA01000009.1, from coordinate 50,028 downwards.
CCGTGCCGCTGAAGCTCGGCCCCGGCAGCGACCTGCACCGCAGCCTGGTGCAGCTTGGCCGCGCACAGAACGCGCCGGGCTTCGTGCTCGGGGTGGTGGGCAACCTGTCGCAGGTGGTGTTCCAGTGCCCGGGGCCCGGCGGCCCCACCGTGCTGCAGGGCGACTTCGAGATCATCAGCCTGCAGGGCACCGTGGGGCCCGAGGGAGTGCACCTGCACCTGAGCTTCTCCGATGGCGACTGCCAGGTGTGGGGCGGCCACCTGGAGCCCGGCACCCTGGTGCTCAAGGGCGCGGACCTGCTGGTGGGAGTGCTGGCGGAGCCAGCTCCGGCGGACCAACCCTCCCCGGCCACAGGCCAACCGCGGGTGGCGATCGCCGTGCGGCCGGGCTGCCCCTATTCGGCGCGGGCCCTGCGCATGCTGCGCACCCTCGGCATCCCCTACACACTGGTGGAGCCCCGGGCCGAGGGATCGGTGCCCCAGGTGTTCATCGATGGCATCTTCATCGGCGGCTACGACGCCCTGGCCGAGCGCCACGGCCGCGGCGAACTGGCGGGCCTGCGCTGAGCCGCAGCGCCCCACGCCACAGCCCACGCCACGCCAAGCCCGAGGCCACGCCACCATCACTCCAGCAGTACAAATGCACTACCCTGGCGGGTGCGTGTTGCCGGAGGGTCAATGGGCGGCCTCGTCCCGCTGGAGGGGCTCGGTTCGTTGGAGTGGCTCGGTTCGTTGGAGTGGCTCGGTTCGCTGCGGCAGCCGCTGCGGCTGCAGCGGCTGCCGCTGGCCGGCGAGAGCGTGGCCGCCGGCTTTCCCAGCCCCGCCGACGACTACATCGAGGTCGGCATCGACCTCAACGAGCAGCTGATCCGTCACCCCAGCAGCACCTTCTTCCTGCGGGTGAGCGGCGACTCGATGACCGGCGCCGGCATCCACCACGGCGACCTGCTGGTGGTGGACCGCAGCCTGGATCCCCGCCCCGGCCGGGTCGTGGTGGCCGTGCTGGATGGGGCCTTCACCCTCAAGCGCCTGGCCCGCTGCCGCGGGCGGCTGCGGCTGGAGTCGGCCCATCCCGCCTATCCGCCCCTGGAGCTGGAGCAGTGCGGCGAGGTGCTGATCTGGGGCGTGGCCGTGCATGTGATCCACGCCCTCTGAGCCCCGGGCCCGCCAGCGCCGGCGGCTGCACCAATCGGAGCACCTCCCTACCTTAGAGGGGTAGGGCCGCCACGGGTGGAACGCCAGCATGACCAATCCGATCGCCCTGACCCTCAACGTGATCCCGGGCTCGAGCTCCCAGGTGGTGCACACCGGCGAGGAGGAGCTGAGCCGCCTGCTGAACGATCGGCTCTCCCAGCTGCACGACCAGCTGCTGGAGCTGGTGCCCTGCATCGATCGCATCGCCTGCGTGCTCTACGACGACGACAGCGATCGGCTCAAGACCTTCGTGAACAGCACCCGCAGCGGCGAGGCGATCCAGGGCTACGAATTCCCCCTGAAGGAGAGCGCCTCCCTCAGCGCCATCGCCAGCAGCGGCCGGCCGCGGGTGATCGACGACATCCAGGCCGTGGTGAAACCCAACAGCCCGCACTCCAGCTGGCTGCTGGAGCAGGGCTACCGCTCCTCGCTCACGGTGCCGCTCACCGACCAGGGGCAGTTCATCGGCTTCGTGTTCTACGACTCCTGCCAGCTGGCGGCCTTCACGCCGATCGTGCAGCGCAACCTGGGGCTGTTCACCCGGCTGATCAACATGACGATCTCGAACGAGCTCAGCGCCGTTCGCTCGATCATGGCCTCAGCCCAGGTGGCCCGCGACTTCGCCCACCTGCGCGACTTCGAGACCGGCGGCCACCTCGACCGGATGGCCCACACCTCGCGCCTGATCGCCCGCGACCTGGCGCCCTCCCACGGCCTCAGCGACGAGTTCATCGAGCACGTGTTCCTGTTCGCGCCGCTGCACGACATCGGCAAGATCGGCATTCCCGATCGGATCCTGCTCAAGCCGGGCCGGCTGGATCCCGAGGAGCGCCAGCTCATGGAAACCCACGTGACCCTGGGCCTGGAGATCATCGACAAGATCCTGGGGGAGTTCGCCCTGCAGGACCTGCCCGATTCCGACGTGCTGCGGGCCATCGTGGGTGGCCACCACGAACAGCTCGACGGCTCCGGCTACCCCCGGGGCCTGCGGGGCGAGCAGATCCCCCTGGAGGCGCGCATCGTGGCCGTGGCCGATGTGTTCGATGCCCTCACCAGCCGGAGGCCCTACAAGCCGGCCTGGTCGGTGGCGGAGGCCTGCGCCGAACTCAACAGGCTGGTGGCCGCCGGCAAGCTCGACGGCGCGTGCGTGGCCGCGATCGAGCGCCATGCCGATGAGGTGGCCGCCATCGGAGCCCGGCACCAGGATGCCCTGGCCGACTGATCGCCAGACGAGCCAGCTGGCCCTGCAGCGCCGCACCAGCGTGTCCCACCAGGGGGCGTTCCCCTGCTCGACATCGGCAAGGTGGGCATCAAGGACGCGATCCTCAAGAAACCCGACAGGCTGTCGGCCAAGGAGCAGGCCACGATGCAGCTGTATCCCCAGATCGGGTTTAATATCCTCGAGCGCCTAAGACAGGACATCGACATTCACGACACGTTAGTGTTCGGGATGGCCAAGGATCTGGCCCTCTCCCACTACGAAAACCGGGATGGCAGCGGCTATACCCAGGGCCTGAGCGGCGAGTCCATTCCCCTGGTGGCCCGGATCATGGCCATCCTCGACGTCTACGACGGCCTGGCCTCCAGACGCTGCCACCAGGAAGCGCTGCCGCACGCCCAGGTGGTCGACACCGTCGTGACCCTGGCGGGCACGACAGGCGATCCCTCCCTGGTGGAGGGATTCCTCAAGGTGAGTGAGCAGTTCCGACAGATCTTCGAGGCCACACCCGACGACAAGCGCTCCGGGCCCCAGGGGCAACGGGAGCTGGTGCCGCCGATCCCGGAGGGGCACCGGATTTGAGCGTGACCCTCGGATCGATCGGGCCGCGGCTGCGGGCACGCTGGCGCCGCCTGCAGCCGCAGGACAGCCTCGCCCGGGACCGCTGGTGGCTCTCGGTGCAGCTGAGCGTGACTCTCACCGTGGGCTTCGGTGCGGTGGCCCTGTTCACCTATGCCAACGCCCTCGCGGCAGCCCGTCGCCAGGTGGTGGAATCCACGCTGCCACTCACCCTGGACGCCCTCTCGGCCGATCTCCAGCAGGACTTCGTGCAGCCGATCCTGTTCGCCTCCGCGATGGCAGCCAACACCCTGCTGATCGACTGGGTGGAACAGGGCGAGCAGCCCGAGGCCGCCGTGCAGCGCTACCTGAGCCGGGTGCAGGCCCAGCACGGTGCCACCACGGTCTTCTTCGTGTCCGAGGCCTCGCGGCGCTACTACCACCCCACCGGCATCCTCAAGACGGTGTCACCGGGCAGCGCCCAGGACGCCTGGTTTTTCCGGCTGCGCGCCAGCGCCTCCTCCTACGAGGTGAATCTCGATCGCGACACCGCCGATCCGAGCCGCACCACGGTGTTCGTGAATTACAAGCTGCTGGGTGATGGCGGCCGTTTCCTGGGGGCCGTGGGCCTCGGACGCTCCACCAGCCAGCTGACCAGGCGGATCCAGCAGGCCGAGCGGACCAACGGCATTCAGGTGATGTTCCTGGACGGGCGGGGCCGCATCCTGTTCAGCCCCCGACGCGGGCAGGCCCCGCCGCAGCTGCAGCGGGCCATCGCCCAGCAGCGCCTGCGGGACAGCCTCCGCGAGCAACCCAGGGGCGCCTTCCAGTTCCGGCAGGGCGGGGAGCTGATCTATGTGCGCACCAAGCGCATTCCCGAACTGAACTGGACCCTGGTGGTGAGCCAGCCCCTGCGCGTGCCCTCCGGTCCGCTGTGGTCGTCGCTGTTCCAGATCAGCCTGACGGCGCTGCTCACCCTGATCCTGGCGCTGCTGCTGGTGTTCCGGCTCACAGGCCACCATCACCACAAGCTCGCCCGGCTGGCCCACACCGATCCCCTCACCGGCCTCTGGAACCGGCGCCAGCTGGATGAGCGGGTGCGCAGCGAGCTCGATCGCGCCGACCGCTACGGCGACGAGCTGTCCCTGGTGCTGTTCGACATCGACCACTTCAAGGCGATCAACGACCGCTTCGGCCATGCGGCGGGGGATCGGGTGCTGGTGGAGCTGGCCGGGCGGGTGCGGGCCAAGCTGCGCGAGAGCGATGGCCTGGGCCGCTGGGGCGGCGAGGAGTTCCTGGTGCTGATGCCCCACAGCACTGACGAGGAGGCGCACCAGCTGGCGGAGAAGCTGCGGCGGCTGGTGGCCGAGACCCCCATCGAGGGCGTGGGCACGGTGACGGCCAGCTTCGGGGTGGCGCAGCGGCGGCCCCTGGAGTCGGCGGAATCCTTGTTCCGGCGGGTGGATGGGGAGCTCTACCGCGCCAAGCAGGCCGGGCGCAATCGGGTGATGGCGGGCTGAGCGGCGGGCGACGCAGCACGAGCCACACAGGCCGCCGGCAGCGGCAGCCAGCCAGCAGCAGACAGCACCGGACAGCGGCAGCCAGCCCGAGACAGAATAGCCAGTACGGACCTACTATCCAGGGATTCCGGTGGCGGCGCGTCCGAGCCTTGGCAGACCCCCCTGGAAGCGATCGGGCCGATGGCGGCGGCCCAGGCCGGGCTCCCCAGGCCACCGTGCTGATCGACGCCAACAACTTCTACGCCTCCTGCGAGCAGGCCCTCGATCCGGCCCTGATGGGCCGCCCCCTGGTGGTGCTCTCCAACAACGACGGCTGCGTCGTGGCCCGCAGCGCCGAGGCCCGCGCCCTGGGCCTGCCCATGGGCAAGCCCTACTTCCAGGTGCGGGCGCTGATCGAGCGCCACGGCGTGGTGGTGCGCAGCTCCAACTACGCCCTCTACGGCGACATGAGCGCGCGGCTGATGGCCAGCATCGAGCCCTGGCTGGCCGGGCTGGAGATCTACTCGATCGATGAGGCCTTCGGGCAGCTGCCCCGCCCCACAGGCGGCGACCTGGGGCCCTGGGCCCGGGCGCTGCGGGCCCGCATCCTGCAGGAGCTGGGGCTGCCGGTGGCCATCGGCATCGCCCCCACCAAGGTGCTCGCCAAGCTCGCCAATCGCCTCGCCAAAGGCGATCCCACCCACGCCGGCGTATTCGATCTGGGGGCCGTGGCGGCCGTCGACCCCTGGCTGGAGGCCGTGCCGATCGAGGAGGTGTGGGGCATCGGCCGCCAGCTGGCCCGCTGGTGCCGCCTGCGCGGCGTGGCCGATGCCCGGGCCCTGCGCGACATGGCCAGTGGCGAACTGAAGGCGAAGGCGGGGGTGGTGGGCCTGCGGCTGCAGCAGGAGCTGCGTGGTCAGGCCTGCCTGCCGCTCGCGGCGGCCCCGAGCCCCAAGCGCGAGACCTGCGTGAGCCGCAGCTTCGGCAGTGCGATCACCGAGCTGGAGCCCCTGCGCCAGGCCGTGGCCAGCTACGTGGTGCGTGCCGCCGAAAAGCTGCGCCGCCAGCGCCAGCGGGCCGGCCATCTGACGGTGTTCGCCCGCACCAGCCCCTTCGCCGGCGACTTCTACACCAAGGCCGCCAGCCTCAACCTGCCGCTGGCCAGCAACGACACCGCCGTGCTGCTGGCGGCGGCCCTGCCACTGGTGGAGCGGATCTTCCGCCCCCACCGCCGCTTCCAGAAGGCGGGCGTGCTGCTGCAGGATCTCCAACCCGACGACCAGCTGCAGCACCACCTGCTGGCGCCGCTGCCGCCGGAGCAGCAGCGGCGCCGCGAGGCGCTGATGGCCACGGTCGATGGCCTCAACCGCCGCTACGGCAGCGGCACCGTGGGCTGGGCCGCCTGCGGCATGCGGCCGGCCTGGGCCATGCGCCGCGAACGGCTATCGCGAGCGGCCACCACCCGCCTCAGCGACATCCCCACGGTCTGGGCGCGCTAGGCCGAGGAGCTAGCGGACACGGCCGCGCCGGGGTCGAGGGCCGCCAGGGCGGCGTCGTAGTCGTAGCCGGCGGCGGCACGGAGCGCCCGCTGCAGCGGGGGGGACCAGGCCGTACCGGCCAGCTGGGCAGCCAGCTCGACCAGGGCGTCGTTGGCGCTGCCGTCGCTGTCGCGCAGCAGGGCGCGAATCGCCTCAAGCCGGGCCTCCAGATCGACGGGCAGGCTCTCCGCCCCCGACCCAGCGGCCGCCGTCCCAGCCGCATCCTCCGCGGCGACGGCATCAGTCCCCTCGGGCAGCAGGCGATCGAGGCCATCGAGCACGGGCACCAAGGCGGCCACCACGGCGTTGAGCTCGGCGTCGAGCTGGCCGTCGCCATGGGGCTCGGGGCCGGCCGAACGGCAGGCGAGCTCCAGCTGGGTAGCGGCCCGCTGAACGGCGGCGGCCCCGATCGTGCCAGCGGTGCCCTTGAGGGTGTGGGCCAGGCGCATCGGGCTCTCGGGGTCCTCGCCGTGGCGGGCCTGCTGGAGCGCCGCCGTGAAGTCGGCGGCGAAGTGGGCCGCCCCAGTGCGGAACTTCAGCAGCAATTTGCGGTATAGGTCCAGGTTGTGGTTGGTGCCAGCCAGGCCGATGCGGGTGTCGATACCGGGCAGCTCGGGCAGGCCACCGGCGGCTGCCGGCCGGGGTGCGGCCTGTGGCAGCATCGGCACCTCCAGAGGGGCTGCCGCCGCCCGCTGGGGCCGCACCCAGCGGGCGATGGTGGCGAACATCGCCGCCACGTCGAGGGGCTTGGCGATGTGGTCGACCATGCCGGCCTCCAGCACCTTCTCCCGGTCGCCGGCCATGGCATTGGCCGTCATGGCGATCACCGGCAGATCCGCCAGGGCGGGATTGGCGCGGAGGACGCGGGTGGCGGTGTAGCCATCCATCACCGGCATCTGGCAGTCCATCAGCACCGCATCGAAGCGGGCATCGCGGCCCAGGATGTCGAGGGCCTCCTGGCCGTGTTGGGCCAGCACCACCTCGAGGCCCGCCGTGCGCAGCAGCTCGAGGGCCAGCTCCTGGTTCATCTCGTTGTCCTCCACCAGCAGCAGGCGGGCGCCGCGCAGCTGTTCCGTGAGTTCGACGATCGGATCCACGCGCGGCGTGACTCGGCGTTCCAGCAGGGTGCCGCGATCGAGGGCCTCACCGATCGCCTCCAGCAGCGAGGAGGGGGTGGTGGGCTTGGTCAGCACGGAGCTGAACACCGCACCGCGCTGGCTGGCCAGCTCGATGGCGTCATCGCGGCCGAAAGCGGTGATCAGGATGATCTTGGGGACGCGGCTGAGGCTGGCCTGCTCGATCGCGAAGGCAGCGTCGATGCCATCGAGCACGGGCATCTTCCAGTCGATCAGCACCAGATCAAAGGACTCGCCGCGCCCATCGGCCTCCACCACCCGCTTGACGGCCTGTTCCCCATCGATGGCCAACTCCACGGTGAGCCCGAAGCCACTGCACATCGCCGAGAGGATCTCGCGGGCGGCGGCGTTGTCGTCCGCCACCAGCACCCGCAGGCCCACCAGTTCCTGGGCGCTGAACGTGCGCCGGGGCAGGGGATTGGGCTGCAGGGCGAAGCGGGCGTGGAAGTGGAAGGTGGTGCCCTGGCCCGCCGCGCTCTCCACCCAGATGCGCCCGCCCATCTGCTGCACCAGATTCTTGGAGATCGCCAGGCCCAGGCCCGTGCCGCCGTACCTGCGCGTGGTGGAGGAATCGGCCTGGCTGAACGACTGGAACAGCCGCGAGCACTGCTCCTCGGTCATGCCGATGCCGGAATCCTTCACCCAGAAGTGAAGCTCCACCTCGCCCAGGGCCTGGTCAGTCGAGGCCTGCCCATCAGGATCCTGCCCGTCCGCAGCCGGCCCAACGGCCACCGGCACCCCAGCCTCGGCTGCCTGGCGCACCAGCTCCACGCCCACGATGATCTCGCCGCGGTCCGTGAACTTCACGGCGTTGTTGCCGAGGTTGATCAACACCTGGCCGAGCCGCAGCGGATCACCGCGCAGGGCACTGGGCACATCCGCCGCCTCATCGAACAGCAGCTCGATGCCCTTGTCGGCGGCCTTCATGCCCACCAGGCTGGCCAGGTGGTCGAGCACGTCTTCGAGGCGGAAGTCGATCACCTCCATCGCCAGCTTGCCGGCCTCGATCTTGGAGAAGTCGAGGATGTCGTTGATGATCCCGAGCAGACTCTCGGCCGCCCGCTGCACCTTCACCACGTAGTTGCGCTGCTTGCCGCTGAGCTCGGTCTGCAGAGCCAGGTGAGTCATGCCGATGATCGCGTTCATCGGCGTGCGGATTTCGTGGCTCATGTTGGCCAGGAAATCGCCCTTGGCCTTGGTGGCCTCCTCCGCCAGTGCCATCGCCTGGCGCAGCTCCCGCTCCGCCTGCTTGCGCTCCGTGATGTCGCGGATCGTCGTCATCAGCACCGGCTTGCCGGCCAGGGTGATCGGCACCAGGGTGATCTCGCAGGGGAAGGTGGTGCCGTCGCAGCGGCGGTGGGTCCATTCGAAGCGATTGGTCACCTGGCCCTCCAGGGTGGCGGCGATGATCTCCGGCGCCAGTTCGCTGGTGAGCCGGCCGTTCTCCTGAACCTCCGGTGAGAGCTCGGCGGGGCCGGTCTTGAGAAGCTCCTCCATCGAGGCGAAGCCGAACAGTTCCACCGCTCGCCCGTTGGCGTGCACCCAGCCGCGCTCGGGATCAAGCACCAGCAGGCCGTCGTTGGAGCTGTTGAAGTAGGCGTTCACCTTCTCCTCGGCGGCCTTGCGCTCGGCGATGTCCTCGAAGATCCACACCGCCGTCACCTGATCGCCTTCGATCTTCAGGGCCCGGGCTGACACTGACGCCTGGAACAGGGAGCCGTCCTGGCGGCGAACCAGCCACTCGGTGGTGGCGATCTCGCCGCGCTTCAAGGGAGGGGTCATCACGGACCGGAAGGCAGCAAAGTCGTCGGCATCGCGAAACAGAATCGATGTCGGCTGACCGATCAACTCCTGGGGCTCGTAGCCCAGATACTCGGCGATGCGCTGGTTGGCGCGAATGAGCACACCGCGGTCGGAGTGGAGGATGCCGTTGGGGGCGCTCTGGAAGATCGCCTCCTGCTGGCTCACCAGCTCCTGGATCGCCTGCTCCTGGGCGCGGCGCTGGCTGATGTCGCGCAGGGCGGCGCAGAGGTTGCCGCCCCGCTGGCCCAGATCCGGCAGCAGGGAGAGCCCGATCTCGAATGGGAAGCGGGTGCAATCGGGCCGCACCCCGATCAGTTCACTGGTCAGCACCGGCTCCAGCGACGGCGGCAGGACGTCGGCCCGGGCGCGCAGCCCGGCCTGAGCCAGCAGGGCCTGCAGCTCGGGCCGCTGGCGGTCGGCCACCAGCTCCAGCAGCGACTGCTCCTGCAGGGCACCGGCCTTGGCGCCGAACATCGCCTCGGCCTGGGGGTTGGCCAGGGTCACCCGCGCCTGGCCGTCGAGTACGAGCATGCCGTCGGGGGCCGACTCGATGATGCTGCGGTACCAGGCCTCGGTGGCCCGCAGGGCCCGCTGCTGCTGCTCCAGCGCCTCGGCCTGCTGCTGGAGGGTGGTGGCCTGGCGCTGCATCGCCTCGGCCTGTTTCTGGGAGCGCTCCAGCAGGCGGGCCGTGCGGGAGCTGCGCTCGATGATCTCCAGGTTCATGGCCAAGATGGGCAGAACCTCAGCGAGCAGGGCCTGCTCCTGCTCGCTGAGTGGCCGGAAGCCGGCCAGCTCCACCACCGCCAGCAGGCGCTCCTTGCGCAGCAGCGGGTACACCGCCAGCACCCTGGGCACCGCCTCCCCAAGGCTGGAGCCGATGCGCACGTAGTCGGCGGGGGGATCGCTGAGCAGGATCGGCTGGCGCTCCAGGGCGCACTGGCCCACCAGGCCCTGGCCCAGCTGCAGGCGCTGCTGCAGCTGCTTGCGCTCGCGCAGGGCGTAGCCGTGCAGCAGGCGCAGCCGCTGCTGCTCCTCCTCGTAGACGTAGAAGGCGCCGTGGCCCACGCCGAGCAGGGGGGCCACGGCGGTGAAGAACGCCTGGGCCAGCTCCACGAAGCTGGTGGACCCCTGCAGCTGGGCGGCGATGCTGGCCTGCTGGGTCTTGAGCCAGCGCTGGCCCTCCACCTGCAGCGCCGCGCGGCGCAGCACGTCGATCGAGCGGCTGAGGGCGCCGATCTCGTTGGGGTCGTCGCGGCTGGGCAGATCGAGATCCAGCTCGCCGGCGGCCAGCCGCTCCACGGCCACCTGCAGGCGCCCCTGAGGACGGCTGATCGAGCGGGCAATCACCAGGGTGGCCAGGGCTCCGAGGCCGAGGCCGGCAGCCACCAGAGCCAGGATCAGCCGGTAGGAGCTGGCCTGCAGCTGGGTGGAGTTGGCCGAGGCCTGCTGGGCACCTTGCTGGTTGATCTGGAGGATGCGCCGAAACGTCGCATCCAGCTCGTCGACCGTCGTGTCGAAGGCATCACTGGCCAGAAAGTCCACGGCCTCCGGGCTGCGGGCGGCGGGCTGGCGCTCCACCAGCGCCATGGTCTGGCGCACAAGCTGCAGATAGCGGCTGACGAGACGCTCGGCATCCCGCAGGGCAGCAAGCTGCTGCGGCCGGCTGGTGTGGATCAGGGCCGCCTGCAGCTGGTCGGCCAGCTGGCGCTGCTCCTGCTGGAGGATCAGCAGCCGCTGGCGGCGCAGCTCGGGCCGCGGATCGAGCACGATCTGACGAAGTTCTCGGCCCACGGAGGCCCGCAGCTGGTTCGCCTCCCCGATGTGGCCCAGACCTGTCACATATTCCCGGTAGATGCGCTGGCTGTCGCGGTTGAGCAGATCGATGCTGCGCAGGCTCACCAGCCCCAGGGCCAGCGGCAGGGTGAGCACCAGCCCGAAGCCCAGCAGGAGCTTGGCCTTGAGCGTGCGGCGCTCCAGGGCGAGGAACAGGGCGGGATCGGAGCTCATGACGACGCGGCCGTGGAGGTCGTGGTGGTAGCCATCTGGGGCTGGGGCGGATGCAGCGTCGCCGGCGGCAGGGCTTCCAGGGCCAGGGCCAGCAGGGGCAGCAGATCCGTGAGCAGGTGGTGTTGGTGGGGGGCCAGCGGATGCAGGACCGCCAGCTCGATCACCGCCAGCAGCTGCTCCGAGCTACCCACGGGAAGCACCAGCACCAGGGCGGCCGGCGCGGCACCGGTGCCGCTGACGATCGCCAGGTAGCGGGACGGTGGATTCTCCAGCTGGATGGGTTGGCCCTGGCGCGCCACCTCCCCCACCAGCCCCTCGCCGAACTGGATCCGTTGCGGCACCGTCGCCGGGTCGGCCAGGGCATAGGAGCCCACCAGATGCAGGTGCTCGGCACCGGGATCCCGCAGATAGAAGGTGGCCGAGGCCAGGTCCAGCAGAGGCGCCAGCTCCCCCAGGAAGCAGCGGGCCAGGGCGGCCGGATCGTGCAGCCGCTGCAGGGCCGCGGTGATCCGCACCTGCTGGGCCTTGGCCCACTGGTCGCGGCCCATCTGGTCGGCCATGGCCTGATAGGCCTCCAGCGAGGCGGCCAGCTCGCGGACTTCCGTGGCGGCATGGCCGAGGTCCAGGGGAGCGGGCTGGCCCCCTGCCAAAAGAGCCAGGACCCGCTGGTTGAGCCGCAGCAGCGGGCGGCCCAGGAAGTGTGGATACACCGCCACCAGCACCACCACCACCAGCAGCAGGTTGAGCAGGGCCAGGGCGAGACAGAGGCGCCACCAGCGGGCAGCGCTGCGGCGGTTCTGCTCGAGAACGGCCTGGAGACGGCGTTGCAGCTGCTGCTGCAGCTGGTGGCTTGGGCCGTAGATGCCCCGCAGGGCCCTCTGGTAGGCGGGGCCGAACACCAGCCCCAGGGCGCGGGGCTGATCGCCGCCACGCGCCGCATCGATCGCCCTGGACTCCACGGCGATCAGGGCATCGGAGTTGGCCTTGGCCTGCCTGATCAGCGCCTCTTCGGCCGGGGTGAGCCCCAGAGCCGCCAGGTCCTCGGCGGCCCGATCCCGGCTGCGGGTCACCTCCACCTCACGCCAGTAGGCCTGGGCGAAGGCGGGATCGCCCGTGGCGGCATAACTCTGCACGCTGCTGGTGAGCTGCTTGGATCCCGCCAGGAAGCGCGCCACCTGGTCAGTGGCCCGGATCCGGCTGCTGTAGGCCACCGTCTCCTCAAGGCGTTCCTGATCGAAGCGCCGCAAGGCCATGCCACTGGCCACCGCAAGCGTCAGGTAGAAGGCCGTGATCAGCGCGTTGGCGGCCCTGATCCGCATGGCGGAGCTCGCTCCTAGGGCTGGGGGGCTCCCGTCATCATGGTGATCTGCTCAGCTTTGTGCCGCAGATCGGCGTCGCTGTCGGAAAAGCGGACGGCGATGGCGTGCAGCTGCTCGTGGATGGCCAGAAACGCCTCCACGATGTCGGGGTCGAAGTGGCTGCCACTGCCCTGGCGAATGATGTCCAGCGCCTGCTCGTGGCCCATCGGCTCCTTGTAGACCCTCCGGCTGATCAGGGCGTCGTAGACATCGGCCAGGGCCATCAGCCTGGCGGAGAGGGGAATGGCATCACCGGCCAGGCCCTCGGGGTAGCCGCTGCCGTCCCACTTCTCCTGGTGGCTGTAGGCGATCTCCTTGGCAGATTTCAGGAATCCAACCTCCAGACCGAGCTGGCGCTCAGCCGTGGCGATCGCATCACGCCCCAGGGTGGTGTGGGTCTTCATGATCTCGAATTCCTCCGGGGTCAGGCGGCCTGGCTTGAGCAGGATGCGGTCGGGGATGCCCACCTTGCCGATGTCATGCAGGGGTGCAGATCGGAACAGCAGATCAATGGCGTGGTCATTGAGGGCCTCGCGAAAGCGGGGGTGGTCCCGCAGCTGCTGCGCCAGCGCCTTCACGTAGTGCTGGGTGCGGCGGATGTGGTTGCCGGTGTCAGCGTCACGGGTTTCGGCCAGGCCGGCCATCGCCTGGATCGTCACGTCCTGGATGGCGGCGAGTTCCTGGCCGCGGCGCTTCACCTCCGCTTCAAGATAGCTATTTTGATCGCGAAGGAAATCGGTGGCGGCCTTGAGCTGCAGATGGGTGGCCACCCGGGCCAGCACGATCGGTGGATTAACGGGCTTGGTGATGAAATCCACAGCCCCCATTTCCAGACCCTTGGTCTCATCTTCAGTGGCCGTCATGGCCGTGAGGAAAATGATCGGAATTGCGCGAGTAGCGGGGTCCTGCTTGAGCTGTGCACACACCTCGTAGCCGGAGAGACCCGGCATCATGATGTCGAGCAGGATCAGATCGGGGGGATCGTCGGAGCGGGCAATCTGCAGGGCCTTCTCGCCACTGATCGCCACCTTGACCCGGTAGCGATCCTGTAGCAGCCCAGACATCAGGTCGAGGTTTTCCGGGGTGTCGTCAACCGCGAGAACCGTGGGGCGATTGCCGGCAGCCAGTCCCTGCGTCATGGAATGCCTCACACCGTTGGCCCGCCCAACCCTAGGGACTCGCACGCCGATGTCAGCCGTTGTCCCCAGCCGCAGGTGCCCTGAGGGATTGCCGCGGGAGAGTTCAAAGTCGTCAGGCCGTAAGAGATTCCAGCCCGTCTGCCGGAGCGGCAACCCCAGCGGCAGCAGGACGGCTCACCTCCTCGTAGCTGGTGCGCCGCTGCGCATCGAGATGGGTGATGTGCTTGCGCTCGTTGTAATAGAGCTCCTGGAACTTGAGGGCATCGCCATTGAGTTCAATGAACATCGCCTCGATGCGCGTCTCCATGTCGAGGCCGGCATGCACCAGCCCGCCACTGGGCCCGCCGGCACCCGCCTCGGCCCCATCGGCGACGGCAGGCTCCCGTAGCAGCCGGGCGATGCAGCGCTCCAGCGTCTCCAGGTTCTGGGCCCGCCAGGCATCCAACAGGTGGCGGCAGCGCTTCAGGCTGCGCTGGCGCTCCAGGCAGGCCGTGGCGCCGCGCAGCTGCAGCAGGGGCTGGGCCAGGGCCAGGCGCTGCACCTCATTGGGCTCCAGCAGCGGCGTCAGCCGGTTGAGCAGCTCGCTCTGCTCCACCACCAGCTGCTCGCCCAACAGCCGGGGCAGATCCAGATCCGCCAGCTCGTGGCCCGGATCCAGGCCCCGGTTCACCGCCTCCAGCCGGCCCACCCCCAGGTTGCCCTCCTCCAGGGTGCCGATGGCGGCCCACAGGCGCCGATGGTGGGAGAGGGCGAAGTCGTCGAGCTCGCGGCGGCGCAGCTCGGCGCGGATGGCGCCGCGGTGGCCGGGGCAGTGCAGGTAGAGCCGCAGCAGTTCCGCCTCGGCCCGCTCCCTGAGCCCCGCCTCGCCGGGCTGCTCCCACTTCTGGGAACGGCCATGCCAGCGCTGACCCTTTACCTGCTGGCGCAGGTCGTCCTCCAGCTGGATCGCCAGCCGGGCCTGGCCACCGGACAGGCGCTCGGCCACCTGCTGCAGGTAGCGGGAGCGCACGGCGCTCTGGGGCAGCTTGCCCAGCAGCGCCACCAGGGCGCTGACGGCCTGCTGGAAGTCGTCGGAGCGGGCCAGGTCGCGGCCCTCGAGCACCTGCTCGATCTGCCAGTCGAGCCAGAGCGGTGCCTGATCCAGCAGCGAGCGGTAATCGCCGGCGCCGTGGTCCTGGAGGAACTCATCCGGATCCTTGCCGGCAGGCAGGTGCAGCACCCGCAGCTCCAGCTGGCCCTGCAGCGCCAGCTGCTCCACCTCGCCGATGGCGCGCTGGGCGGCGCGCACGCCGGCACCGTCGGTGTCGAAGTTGAGGATCAGGCGCTTGCTGTCGCAGCAACGGCACAGCTGGGTGATCTGCTGGCTGCTGAGGGCCGTGCCCAGGGCTGCCACCGCGTTGGTGATGCCGGCGGCGTGCAGGGCAATCACATCGAAGTAGCCCTCCACCACCACGGCCCGGTCGTCCTTGCGGATGGCATTCACGGCCTTGTCGAGGCCGAACAGGTGCTTGCCCTTCTCGAACACCTCCGTTTCCGGAGAGTTCAGATACTTGGGCTCACCGCCATCGAGGCTGCGGCCGCCGAAGCCGATGATCCGCCCCTGGCGATCGGCGATCGGCACCATCACCCGGTGGCGGAAGCGGTCGTAGAAGCCACGGCTGTCCTGGGAACTGCCGCCCTTGCGGGGCACCACCAGGCCGGCGGCCTCCAGCAGCTCCGGCGCCAGGCCCTCCACCTGCTGCAGATGGCTGAGCAGGCCATCCCAGCGCTCGGGGGCATAGCCCAGGCCGAAGCCCTCGAGCGTGGCCTCGCTCAGGCCGCGCTTCTGCTTGAGGTAGGCCAGGGCGGCGGCCCCCTCGGGGCTGCGCAGCTGGGCGCGGAACCAGCCGGCCGCCAGGGCCAGGGCCTTCATCAGCTGCTCGCGCCGCGAGAGCTGCTGGCGCAGCCGCTCCTGCTGGGGACCTTCAAGGGTCTCGATCGGCAGCTGGTATTTGCGCGCCAGCTCCAGCACCACATCGCTGAAGCTGTTGCGCTGCAGCTCCATCAGAAACTTGATGGCGTTGCCACCGGCTCCGCAGGAGAAGCAGTAATAGAACTGCTTGGCCGGCGACACCGTCATCGACGGGGATTTGTCGTCGTGGAAGGGGCAGATCCCCACGAACTCGCGCCCCTTTTTCTTGAGCACCACGTGCTCACCCACCACGTCGACGATGTCGGCCCGCTCCTTGACGGCCTCGATCGTGCGGGGGTGGAGGCGGGGCAGGCTCAAGGGGGAGGCAGCGGCGGGAGCCGCCCTGATTCTGACGGGCACGCGCTGCGGTGGGACCCGCAGGCGCTGGGCCAGGGGCTGCGGCATCACTGTCAGCATGCGCGCAGGCAGCCGGGGCGAGCGGGTGAAGAACAGAAGCGGGGGGCGGGGCGGCCGGCGCTGGCGGCATGTCCTGCTGGGGAGCCTGTTCGGGGTGCTGCTCGCCGTGCTGGGGCCCTGGCAGGGCGCCCTGGCGGTGGCGCGGACGCCGGCCCTGGTCGTCGGTGGCGAGCGCACCATCCCGATCAGCGCGCAGCCCTTCTATCCCGAGCTGCTCCAGGCCGCCGCCCGCTGGAGCGATGCACCCCTGGGCCAGGTGGTGGGGGAGAGCCCGCGGGAGACGCTGCTCAATTTCTATGCGGTGATGGCGCGGGTGGACCGGGAGCTGGGCAGCGCCACCCGCCAGCCGCAGGGGGATCCGGGCTGGTTCTGGGGCCCCGCGGCGCAGCGGCAGATCGCGGAAACCCAGAAACTGTTCGCGCTGGCGGTGCGGGCGCTGGATGGGAGTGCGTTCCCCGAGAGCGTGCGCGACGACATGGCCAAGGAGGCCGCGATCCAGCTCAAGCAGGTTCTGGATTACGTGTTCACCCGCAGCACCACCCCGCTGCAAATCCCCGATCTCGCCGAGTTCAAGGTCCTCAACAGCCAGCGCAGCAAGGCCAGCGAGAGCTGGACCCTGCCGGAGACGGCCATCACGCTCAGCAGCGAGCCAGGCGCCGATCACGGCGCGGCAGGGTTCCGGTTCTCGCGGCATACGGTGGGCCAGATCGGCCGGATGTATGCGGAGATCAGCCAGGACCCGGTGCTGGATCAACCCTTCGCCAGCCCGGATTTCTATCGGATCTACAGCACTACCCCGGGGGACCTGGTGCCGCCCAAGTGGTATCTGCGGCTGCCGCCTGGCGTGCGGCGGGGCCTGGAACTCTCCCTCTACGGGCAGACGCTGTTCCAGATCGCCATCACCACGCTCACCCTGGCGCTCTACGGCTGGCTGCTGCTAGCGATCTTCCGGTGCTTGCTACACACCTACCGCTACTGGCAGAGCCACGAAGAGCAGGAGCGCCGCTCCTGGCACCAGGACAACCTGGCCTGGTATCGGGTGCTGCTCACCCTGCCGGTGATGCCGATCACCCGGCTGGCGGATGTGTTCATCGACCGCCTGGTGAATATCACCGGCGTGCCGCTGGTGATTGTGACGTTCTTCTTTTACATCTGTTATTTCATAGCGGCCAGTTGCTTCTTATTCTTCCTGTTTGAGGCCCTGGGCCGCTCGGCTTCCCAGTGGCTGGTGCGGCTGCGGGGCGGCGGCTCGGAGCTGCAGCTGCGGCGGGTGAGCAATCTGGTGATGCCGGTGTGTCGGGTGCTGGGCGGATTCGTGGCCGTGGTGCTGATCTACCGGCTGCTGATCGTGCTGGGGCTGCCCACCACCACCGTGCTGGCCTTCTCGGCGGTGCCTGGCCTGGCCATCGGTCTGGGGGCCTCCAAGCTGCTGGGCAACCTGTTTGCCGGCCTCTCGATCCAGACCGACCGGCCCCTCCGGGTGGGGGAG
Organism: Vulcanococcus limneticus LL; assembly: GCF_002252705.1. GTDB lineage: Bacteria > Cyanobacteriota > Cyanobacteriia > PCC-6307 > Cyanobiaceae > Vulcanococcus > Vulcanococcus limneticus. The sequence goes on along the minus strand of NZ_NQLA01000009.1, from coordinate 32,721 downwards.
TTCTGCCGCATCGGCAGCAACCTGGGCTTCGTGACCAAGATCGGCCTGCGCTCGCTGGAGCTGCAGACCCTGGAGAGCCGCATCACGATCCCCAACGCGATCGCCGATGAGGAGACGATCGTGAACTATTCGCGCCGCAGCGCCGATGGCGGCGACCTACCGGTGCAGACGCTGGAGGTGCGCCTCACGATCGATAACCAGCTCTCCCCAGAGCAGGTGGTCGACCTGCTGCAACTGGTGCGCGAACACGTGCAGTCGGTGTCCGAGCTGATCGAGCCCCTGGTGAGCATTGAGCAGATCCAGTCCGACCAGCTCACGCTGATCGGCGTGGCCCACGTGACCCTGAACGACTGGCCTGCCTATCTGGCGGTGCGGGAGGCGCTGCTGCTCAGGCTGCAGCAGCTGGTGGATCAGGTGCGCCACTCCACGCTGAGGATCGGCGTCAGCCACGACACGACGGTCGAGCAGTTGCGTCAGCTCCCCGTACTGATCAGCGGCGTGGTGCACCGGGATCCGCACTTCGCCCTGCAGTGCTGCCGACTGATGGCGATCTCGGAGTTCAGCTACGACGTGGTGGTCCGCCTCCACTCCAGCCACGGCTCCCTGGCCCTGTTCAAGGACGGCATCGACCGGCTCAACCGCGACCTGGTGGCCAGCCTGGGCAGCGAGGGGATCGAGATCCCCTTCACCACCGCCATCGAGATCCAGCGCCACCGGTGACGGACCCCGCCCCCACCGCCGCGCCTGCGATCCCCCCGGGCCGGCCAGTGCTCGCCATGCTGGCCAGCGCCCTGGCGTTCAGCCTGATGGGGGTGTGCGTCAAGCAGGTGGGGGGGCGCATCCCCGCCGCCGAGGTGGTGCTGGCCCGGGCGATCGTGAGCGTGGCCCTGAGCTGGTGGCTGCTGCAGCGGGCCGGCGTGGATCCCTGGGGGCAGCGCCGCGGGCTGCTGATCCTGCGGGGCGCCATCGGCACCGTGGCCCTGCTCTGCGTCTACGCCGCGCTGGCCCTGCTGCCGCTGGCCTCCGCCACGGTGCTGCAATACCTCTACCCCACGATCACGGCCCTGCTGGCCTGGCTGATGCTGGGCGAACGGATCGGGCGGCGGGTGCTGCTGGCGATGCTGCTGGGCTGGAGCGGCGTGCTGCTGGTGGCCCAGCCGGCGGGCCTGCTGCAGGGGGCCACGGCCCTGCCGCCGGTGGCGGTGCTGATCGCCATCGGCGGGGCGCTGTTCACCGCCCTGGCCTACGTGAGCGTGCGCTCCCTCGGCAGCAGCGAGCATCCGCTGGTGATCGTGTTCTATTTCCCGCTGGTGGCCCTGCCGATGAGCCTGCCGCTGGTGGCCCTCGATCCGGTGCTGCCCACCCCCCTGGAGCTGCTGTGGCTGGTGGGTGTGGGCCTGTTCACCCAGCTGGGCCAGGTGACCCTCACCCGCGGACTCACGGCCCTGCCGGCGGCCCAGGCCACCGCCATCAGCTATGTGCAGGTGGCCTTCGCCGGACTGTGGGGCTGGCTGATCTTCGGCGAGGGCCTCGACGGCTGGACGGTGGCCGGGGCAGCCCTGGTGCTGGCCGCCACCCTGCTCAGCCTGCGGCCTCGCCCCGCAGCGGCAACGGGTCGGTGATCCAGTCCTGGCGGCTGCCATCGCCGCTGCCGGTCGGGCGGGCCAGGCGCCAGCTCTGGCCCCGTTCACCCCGCTGCAGGTAGAGCTCGAACGGGCTGTCGACCCGGATCGGATCGCCCGGCAGGCGCCAGTCGAAGCGGCCGCTCAGGTGTAGACCCGGCGCGGCGCCGATGGTCACCGGCTCCTGGGCCTCTACCCGCACCCGGCTGACGCTGGGGCCGCCGCCCGCCTCCAGGCTGAGGGCCGAGGCGATATCCCGCTGGGTGAGCTCGATCTGCAGCGCCAAGGCCGAGAGCAGCACCCCATGGGGCGGCTGGCCGATGGCGTTGCAGCCGCCGAGTCCCAGGCCCAGCACGGCCGCCAGGAGCAGGGCCAGCAGCCCCGCCAGCGGACGACCGCGGAACTGGGGTGGGGCAGGCCGGGGACGGGGCGGACCGGGCAGCATGGGGCGCAGACAACGGGTGGGCAGACCTCCATGATCGGCTGGCTGCAAGGGCGACTGGCCGAGCACTGGCAGCAGGCCAACCGCTGCGGCCTGCTGCTGGTGTGCCACGGGGTGGGCTACGAGGTGCAGGTGAGCCGCCGCCAGTGGGAGCGGCTGCCGGATCGGGAGGCGGAACTCAGTCTGTTCGTGCATCAGGCGATCCGGGAGGACGGCTGGACCCTGTATGGCTTCGGCGAGCGCCACGAGCGCGACCTGTTCCGCGAGCTGGTCGCTGTGAGCGGCGTGGGGCCCCAGATGGCCCTGGGACTGCTGGCCACCCTGACCACCGAGGAGCTGGTGCGGGCGATCGTGCAGGCGGACCTGCGGCTGCTGGCCCGGGCGCCGGGGGTGGGCAAGCGCACCGCCGAGCGCCTGTCGGTGGAGCTGCGCAGCCGCCTGCAGGAGCGCTTCGGCGCCAGCCTGGAGCTGGTGGATCCCCTGGCCGATCTGGAGGCCAGCGGCGACGGCGAGGCCCTGCCGGCGGCGGCCACCCGCGAGGAGCTGCAACTCACCCTGGCGGCCCTCGGCTACGAGCCCCTGGAGATCAACCGGGCCCTGCGGGCCGTGGGCGGCCAGGGGCTGGCCGGCGCAGAGGACGGCGAGGCCTGGCTGCGGGAATCGCTGCGCTGGCTGTCGAGCACGGCGGCCTGAGGCCGGCGTCAGCGGGGGCCTGACCACGGGGCGGTAAGTTAGTTGTTTGCACCGTCAGGGCCAGACGCCGCGCATGTCGCTCGACACCATCCAAAAGCAGGAACTGATCAACACCCACCAGACCCACGGCACCGACACCGGTTCCGTTGAGGTGCAGGTGGCGATGCTGAGCGAGCGCATCAGCCAGCTCAGTGGTCACCTGCAGAAGAACATCCACGACTTCTCCTCCCGCCAGGGGCTGCTGAAGATGATCGGGCGCCGCAAGCGCCTGCTCAGCTACCTGCGCAGCAACAGTGAGGAGCGCTACACCACCCTGATCGCCAAGCTCGGCATCCGCGGCTGAGGACGGGCATGGCCGGCAAGGGCAAGGGCAAAGCCGGCTCCGGCATCCGCCCCTCTAAGGCGGGAGGATCGCCGGCTGCCGGCCGATCCTCTGGTGCTCAGGCGGCCGGCAATCAAGGGGCGGGCGGCAGCAAGCCATCAACTGGCCGCATGCCCTCGGCAGGATCCCCTGGTCGCGGCGTCTCCCAGGGAATTCCGACGGCCGTCAGCAACCGCATGGCTCGCCGCATCACCATCGCCACCGGCATCCCCAGCGTTCTGGGGATGGGCGTGTTCATCGCCAGCTACCTGCTGGTGAGCCGCTCCATCCTGGACATCCCCCCCGGCATCACCCTGGTGGCGTCCGGGGGCTGTTTTCTGCTGGGGCTACTGGGCCTGAGCTACGGCGTGCTCTCCTCCAGCTGGGAAGACGCGCCCGGCAGCCTGCTGGGCCTTGAGCAGATCGGGCTGAACGTGGGACGGCTGCGCAGCTCCTTCAAGCGGCCGCCAGCCTCTAGCTGAGCCAGGGGTCAGGCGGCCACCAGGGGGGCGCTGAGCCGGGCCCGGAAGGCCTGGGCCGTGAGCGTGCTCAGGGCCGCCTGGCTGTCGTTCACGCAGAACTGGTGGCCGAGCCGCACGTAGCGGGTCTCGTTCTGGTGGCGCACGAGCGCCACGACGGGCACCCGCACGCCGGCCTCATCGCGCTCGGTGCGGTGCTGGTTGAGGCACTCGCGCAGTTTGTGCTGCACGGCGATGTCGCTGGCCTCTTCCGGCGCCAGCTCCACCAGCAGAAACTTGAGCTCATCCACCACGCGGCAGTCGTCCACGATCAGCTGCACCTGCTCGTCGCGGCGGTCCACCGAGGCCCAGATCAAGAGGCGCGCATCCACCATCAGGTGGTCGGCCAGGCGGGCATAGGTCTTGGGAAAGACCACCGCCTCGCAGCTGCCGGTGAGATCCTCCAGCTGCAGCACCGCCATCCGATCGCCCTTGCGGGTAACGACGGGCCGAAGCCCGCTGACCATCCCCACCACGCTGACGCGGGCCTTGTCGGCCTGCTCCTCCAGGCTGCCCAGACCAACGGCGGAGAGCAGGCGAATCGGGCGGGTGAGCTGCTTGAGCGGGTGGTCGGAGAGGTAGAAGCCCACGAGTTCCTTCTCCAGACGCAGCTTCTCGGTGGGGGGATAGTCGGACACCGGGGCCGCCTTGGGGGCGGTGCTGAGCGGATCGGCCCCGCCCGGAGCGGCCGGGCCGGCCTCGGCTGTGCTGCCCGAAGCACCGCCGCCTAGCAGGTCAAACAGGTTGCCCTGGCCGCTGGCCCGGTCCCTGGCCCGGGAGCTGGCCCAGTCGAGGATCAGGTCCAGGTCAGCCATCAGCTGGGCCCGGTTGGCGTTGGGCTCCAGGCCATCCATGGCGCCGCAGTGGATCAGCGACTCCAGGGCGCGGCGGTTGAGGGTGGGGCCGGGGAGGCGATCACAGAGATCGGCCAGGGAGCGGAAGGGGCCATCGGCCTGGCGGTTCTCAAGCAGGGCCCGGATCGCGCCATCACCGAGGTTGCGCACGGCGGAGAGGCCAAACAGGATGCGTTCCCCCACGGGGGTGAAATCGGTGCCGGAGGCATTCACATCCGGCGGCATCACCTCGATGCCCATGGCATTGGCGTTGGCGATGTAGCGCTGCACCTTGTCGGTGGCGCCGGCATTCACCGTGAGCAGGGCGGCCATGTAGGCCACCGGGTAGTGGGCCTTGAGGTAGGCCGTCTGGTAGGTCACCGCGCCATAGGCGGTGGAATGGCTCTTGTTGAAGCAGTATTCGGCGAACAGCACCATCTGCTCGAACAGCCCCTCCGCCACCTTCGGATCCACACCGCGTTCGGTGGCGCCCTTCACGAACAGGCCCTGGTGCTTCTCCATCTCACTCTTCTTCTTCTTGCCCATGGCCCGCCGCAGCAGATCGGCTTCGCCCAGGGAATAGCCAGCCAGATCCTGGGCGATGCGCATGATCTGCTCCTGATACACCATGATCCCGTAGGTCTCGGTGAGGATCGGCTCGAGCTTGGCGTCCACGAAATCAATCGCCTCGCGGCCGTGCTTGCGATTGATAAATTTGGGAATCAGGCCGGCATCGAGGGGCCCCGGGCGGTAGAGGGCCAGGATCGAGGAGATGTCTTCCAGTGAGGAGGGCTTCAGGTCGCGCACGATCTGGCGCATGCCGGAGGATTCCAGCTGGAAGATGCCTTCCAGATCGCCCCGGGCCAGCAACCCGAAGGTGCCCGGATCGTCCAGGGGCAGCTTGTCGGGATCGACCCGCACGCCGCTGCTCTGCTCCACCAGATCGAGGGTCTTGTCGATCATGGTGAGGTTCTTGAGGCCCAGGAAATCCATCTTCAGCAGCCCCATGGATTCCACGTCTTCCATGAAGTACTGGGTGATCACCTGTCCATCGTTGTTGCGCTGGAGCGGCACCACCTCATCGAGGGGATCGGCGGCGATCACCACCCCGGCGGCATGCACGCCGAAGGTCTTGTTGGTGCCCTCGATGCGCATCGCCATCTCCACCCAGCGCTTCACCTGGGGGTCGTTCTCATATTTTTCGCGGAATTCCGGCGCCGGCGACTCCGGACCGATCATCTCCTTGAGCTTGGCGGGCTTACCTCGCACCACCGGAATCAACTTGGCCAGCCGATCGGCATCGCCATAGGGGATGTCGAGCACGCGGGCCACGTCCTTCAGCACCGCCTTGGAGGTCATGCGGTTGAAGGTGATGATCTGGGCCACCTTGTCCTCGCCGTAGCGGCGGGTCACGTAGTCGATCACCTCGCCGCGGCGCTCAATGCAGAAGTCGGTGTCGATGTCCGGCATCGACTTGCGCTCCGGATTCAGAAAACGCTCAAACAGCAGACCATTCGTGACGGGATCGATGTTGGTGATCCCCAGGGCATAGGCCACCAGCGAACCCGCCGCCGAGCCGCGCCCTGGGCCCACCGGAATCCCACTCTCGCGGGCGAAGCGGATGTAGTCCCATACCACCAGGAAGTAGGTGGGGAAGCCCATCTGCTCCATCACCTGCAGCTCGAAGGCCAGCCGGTCGCCATAGGTGGAATCGAAGGGGGCACCCTCCGGCAGCTCCAACCGGACCCGCAGCCCCTGCTCGCTCACCTCCCGAAGGTAGCTCACAGGGGTATGGCCCTCGGGGATCGGGAAGCGGGGCATCTGGTAGCGGCCGAGGATGTCGTAGTCCTCCACCTTCTCGGCCACCTTGGCGGTGTTGGCCACGGCGTCGGCCACGACTTCAGGCTCGAGATGATCGGCGAAGAGGCGCAGCATCTGCGCCTCGCTCTTGATGTATTCGGTGCCCGTGTAGCGCAGCCGCTTCTCGTCGGTCACCAGTTTGCCGGTGAGCACGCAGAGGAGGGCGTCATGGGCCTCCACGTCGTTGCGGGTGAGGTAGTGGGCGTCGTTGGTGGCGATCAGCGGGATGCCCAGCTCCTTCGAGATGCGCGCCATCTCCACGTTCACGATCCGGTCCTCCGGGGAGCCGTGGTCCTGGATCTCCAGGTAGAAGTCGTCGCCGAAGACGCCCTGGTACCAGCGGGCCACATCCCGGGCCACATCGGGGCGGTCCTTGAGGATCGCCTGGGGGATCTCGCCGCCGAGGCAGGCGGTGGCCACGATCAACCCCTCGCTGTGGCGTTCCAGGGTGGGCTTGTCGATGCAGGCCCGCGAGAAGATGCCCCGGCCGCGCATGCCGCGCAGATGGCTGATGCTGGTGAGCTTCACCAGATTGCGATAGCCCACCGCGTTCTTCGCCAGCACCACCAGGTGGTAGCGGCGCTCTTTCTTGGGGGGGTTGGGATCATCGAGCGAGCCGTTGATCACATACATCTCGTTGCCGATGATCGGCTTCACGGATGTGCCCTTGCAGAGCTTCAGCAGTTCGATGGCGCCGTACATCACGCCGTGGTCGGTGAGTGCCAGGGCCGGAAAGCCCAGCTCCTCGGCCCGCTTCACCATCGCCGGCAGCTGGCTGGCCCCATCCAGGAGGCTGTAGTCGCTGTGGTTGTGGAGGGGGACGAAGGCCAAGGTTGAGGGGCGGGCGGGCGGGCGGGCGGACGGGCGACGCGACGGGCTGCTGCCCTTGGCTCCAGGCTAAGGGGCGGCCACAAGATTCAGGGCCTCAGCGGCCGCCAGCAGCGGCCGGCACACCAGATCTGGCGTCCGCCCCTCAGGGCACCAGGGCAGCTGCCGGTCGGCTGGCGAGCACCTTGGCGGCCTGCTCGTAGTGGTGGGCCACCTGCAGCAGGCGCTCCTCCTGCAGCACGCCGGTGATCAGCTGCAGGCCGATCGGCAGCCCTTCGCCGTCAAAGCCACAGGGCAGGCTGATGGCCGGCAGGCCCGCCATGTTGGCGGGGATCGTCAGCAGGTCGGCCAGGTACATGGCCAGGGGATCCTCGGCGTGGGCACCGAAGCGGAAGGCGGTGGTGGGGGAGGTGGGAGTGAGCAGCACATCCACACCCTCGAAGGCACGATCGAAGTCGCGCCGGATCAGGGTTCGCACCTGCTGGGCCTTCTTGTAGTAGGCGTCCACGTAGCCGGCCGAGAGGGCGTAGGTCCCGATCAGGATGCGACGCTGCACCTCGTCGCCGAAACCCTCAGCGCGGCTGCGGGCCGTCATCTCCGCCAGGCTGCCGGCACCCTCGGCCCGGTGGCCGTACTTGACCCCGTCGTAGCGGGCCAGGTTGGCGCTTGCCTCCGACGGGGCGATCACGTAGTAGGTGGCGATGCCGTCGTTGAAACGGGGACAGCTCACCTCCACCAGCTCGCAGCCGAGGGCCTCCAGCTGGGCGGCGGCGGCCAGCACCGAGGCCTTCACCTCCGGAGCCAGGCCCTCGGCCTCGAAGCACTCGCGCACCAGGCCCACCCGCAGACCCTTCACCGGCTGGCTCAGGGCGGCGCGGTAGTCGGGCACCGGCGCCTTGAGGCAGGTGGCATCGCGGGGGTCGGCCCCGGCGATCACCTGCAGCAGCTCAGCGGCATCAGCCACGCTGGTGGTGAAGGGCCCTACCTGGTCGAGGGAGCTGGCGAAGGCCACGAGGCCGTAGCGGCTGACGCGGCCGTAGGTGGGCTTGAGTCCCACCACGCCGCAGAAGGAGGCGGGCTGGCGGATCGAGCCGCCCGTATCCGAGCCAAGCGCGGCGAGGCACTCGCCGGCGGCCACGGCGGCGGAGCTGCCACCGGAGCTGCCGCCCGGCACGCGCTCGGGGTTCCAGGGGTTGCGGCTGGGGCCGAAGTAGGAGGTCTCGGTCGAGCTGCCCATGGCGAACTCGTCGAGGTTGGTCTTGCCGAGCAGCACGGCGCCGGCGCCCCAGAGGCGCTCGGTGACCGTGGACTCGTAGGGGGGCACGAAGTGCTCCAGCATGCGGCTGGAGCAGGTGGTACGGATGCCGGCGGTGCAGAGGTTGTCCTTGATCGCCAGGGGCACCCCGGCCAGGGGCGGCAACTCCTCACCGGCGACACGGGCGGCGTCGATGCGGTCGGCATCGGCGCGGGCCCGCTCGGCGGTGACCTCCAGATAGGCGTGGACCGTGGGCTCCACGGCCTCGATGCGGCTCAGAAGCTGGTCTGTGAGCTCCCGGGCCGACACCTCACCGCGCTGGAGCTGCCCGCGCCATTCGGCGATCCCCATCAACCTTCGCTCGTGCTGGGCCCGACGCTATCAGTCAGCCCTGGCTGGCCCTGGGTCAGGGCTGGGTGGGGATCGTGAGGGGTTCGCCGCGGCGGGTGCGAAGCACCGTGTGCTGCAGCGAGCCCGGGGCCTCGCTGCGCAGGTCGGCGAGGAAGGCCGGCAGGGCCTGCTCGAGCTGGTCGCGGCGCACGTAGGGGCCGAACCAGTAGGTCACATCGGGGTCGCGGGTCTCGATCCGGGCCCACCAGGCCAGCCCCAGGCCGTTGGCAAGACTCCGGAGGGGCCAGAGCAGCGAAGTCATCAGGGCTGGTGGAGATGGACCCATTGTGCCCAGGGCAGGGGTGGTTGGGCTGCGCTCGTCAGAGTTGGATGTCTGTCGAGAAGCCCGAGGCCAGCGCCGGGGTCAAGCCCAGGCTGAGGTCCGCGGCGGCCTGGGGAACAGGAGCAGACGAGTCCTCAGAGGGAGCAGAGTCGGCGCTGGGGGCGGACTCAGCGGCGGGAGCGGCGTCTCCGGCTGCGGCGGCTGCTTCGACTGCATCGGCTGCTTCGACTGCAGCGGTTGCCACGGCCAGGGGCGTCGGCTCCGCCTGCGACGGGGTGGGCCCATCGTCTTCCGCTGCGGCCTGGGGTTCCGGCCGCTCCTCCTCCAGTCCGACATCTTCAACTGCCAGGGCGTCGGTCTCAAGCTCAGCCTCCAGCTCCAGCTCAGGGGCAGCGGCAGGGGCAGCCGGGGCCGTGGTGGGCAGCTGGGGGCGCACGATGCGCGGCGCCGGAGAGGAGCCGGTGATGTTCTTCATCCAGCCGCGGCGGGCCACCTCGTAGAGCACCATCGCCGTGGCCACCGAGGCGTTGAGGCTGGGGGTGGCGCCCCGCAGCGGGATCCGCACCAGCTGGTCGCAATGCTTGCGGGTCAGCATCGACAGGCCATCCCCTTCCGATCCGGTCACAATCACCAACGGACCGTCCAGATCGGCCTCACTGAGGGCAATGGCGCCCTCGCCGGCCAGACCGATCACGCGGTAGCCCTCCTGCTTGAGGGTCTCCAGGGAGCGGTTGAGGTTCACCACCCGGGCCACGGGCAGGTGCTCCAGGGCTCCGGCGGCCACCTTGGCCACCGAGCCGGTGAGGCCGGCGCTGCGGCGCTGGGGCAGCACCAGGCCGTGGGCGCCGAGGGCCTCGGCGCTGCGCACGATCGCCCCCAGGTTGTGGGGATCGGTGATGCCGTCGAGGGCCATCAGCAGGGGCGGCTCCCCCAGGCCCTTGCAGCCATCAATCAGGGTGCCCAGATCGAGGGTGTCGGCGGCAGCGGCCTGCAGCACGATCCCCTGGTGAACGGCGCCATCGGTGAGCTGGCCCAGGCGGGCCCAGGTCACCTCCTCGACCAGCACGCCGCTGGCCTTGGCCTCGCGCAGCAGCTGCATGAAACGGGGCTGGAAGCGCATCTCGGCGGTGCACCAGATGCGGTGGATGGGCCGATCACTCTCCAGGGCCGCCTGGGCGGAGTGGCGCCCCCAGATCAGGTCATCGGCGGGACCGGCGTTGAAGCGCTCGGATTCACCCACCGGCACGGCCACGACGGCATCGGGCTGGGCGCGGTCGGGTCGACCGCCGAACGCGGGGCGACCGGGCGGGCGGGCGGGTTTAAAGGAACTGCGCTGGAAGGAACCGCCCTCCGGGCGGCCAGCACCGAAGCGGCCACCCGCCGGCCGGCCACCGCGCTCAAAGCGGCCAGCCCCAGCCTCGAAACGCTTGCCATCAGGTCGCCCGGCGCCGAAGCGCGGGCCGTCGGGACGCTTGCCCTCGAAGCGATCGCCGTCACCGCGCCTGCCCTCGAAGCGATTCGCGTCGTAGCGGGCGCCCTCGAAGCGGCCGCCGCTGGGGCGATCAGCCCCGGGGCGGCGATCATCAGGACGGCGGCCGAAGGGCTTGCGGCCGGCGCCCGGGCGGCCCTCGGCGCCGTAGCCACCGGCAGGAGCGTCGAAGCGGCGACCCGCGGGGCGGGAGCCCTCGGGACGGGGGCCGCGGGAGGGCCGATCACCCTCGGGGCGGGAAGGACGCTCACCGCCCTCGGGCCGCCACTCACCGCGGGGTGCGAAGGGCCTGGAGCCACCACTGCGGCCAGCGCCGCCGAAGCGGGCGCCACCGCCGCCTGCACGACTGCCCGCACCGCCGCCACCGAAGGCGGGACGGCCGGGTCGTCCCCCCTTGCCGCCGCGCCCGCCACCAGCGCCGTAACCACCGCCAGCCCCGTAGCCGCCGCGGGCATCGCCACCGGCCCCCGATCCCTGTCCCTGGTCGCGGCGATCAAATCGAGGGCTCATATCTCTGTCAGTCAATGGGTTTATGGGTCCGTCTCCTCAAGTTGATCCAGCAGCTGCGCGAGCCGATTCGGATCCTGCAGAAAGAGCCAGCCAATCATTGTCTCAAATCCCGTGGCCCTGCCGTACACACCGGCCTCGCCCCGGCGTGGACCGCGGCCGGCCCGGTTGCGCCCGCGCCGCACCCACTCCAGTTCGGTAGCGCTGAGCAGCGGCTCCAGACGCTCCAGGGCGGCGGCCTGGGCATCGGCGCGCACCTCGGCCACCACGGCCCGGTGCAGGTCAGCGCTGCGGCCGGGCTGGCGACAACGGCGCAAGCGTTGGTGCAGTTCCCACACCGCATCGCCCAGCCAGGCCAGCTGCAGCGGCCCCAGCTCCGGACCGAGCGGGGGCGGGATCAGGCCCGCCAGCCAGGAGGCCGCCGCCGGCTCAGGCGGCGAGGGAGCCAAGGGCGGTGTCAAGGTCGGGCTGGAGGTGCAGGAACTGCTCCAGGCGCACCAGCTTCACGGTCTGGACCACGCGGGCATTGCCCACCACCAAGAACTGCACCCCCTGCTCGTTGCACTGCTTGGCGAGCTGCACCAGGGCGCCGAGGCCCGAGGAGTCGATGAAGTCGATCCGGCTCAGATCAATCACCAGCGGCTGCGGCGTGCTGGTGCGGTGGTCGGTGATGAAGCTGAGGAACTGCTTCTCCGAGTAGGCATCCAGCTGACCGGTGAAGCTGAACAGCAGGCAGTTGCCCTGCTGCTGATAGCCGCCGCGAAGCGACACCGTCAAACGCTGCAGATCAGTGATTGGTCCGCTCCTCGAATGTCAAGCGCACGAAGTGTAGGGAGCGTCGTCGCCGCAGGCAGCTCCGCAACAAAAGTGATGCGCGAGCGTGATGCAGAAGCGGCCCGCTCAGCCGCGGCGGCTGTGCATCAGGGCCACGAAGCGGGCGAAGTGGTGGTCGGCGTCGTGGGGACCGGGGCTGGCCTCCGGGTGGTACTGGACCCCGAACAGGGGTTGGCTGCGATGGGCCAGGGCGGCCACGGTGCGGTCGTTGAGGTTGAAGTGGGTCACCTCCACCTGGTCGGCAGGCAGCGAGTCGGCATCGAGGGCAAAGCCGTGGTTCTGGCTGGTGATCTCCACCAGGCCGGTGCTGCCGCAGGGATGGTTGAGGCCCCGGTGGCCGTAGCCGAGCTTGTAGGTGCTGCCGCCCAGGGCCAGGCCCAGGATCTGGTGGCCGAGGCAGATGCCGAACACGGGCAGATCGTGCTGTTCGACCAGCCCCTTCGCCAGGGCGATGCCGCTGGTCACGGCGGCCGGGTCGCCGGGGCCGTTGGAGAGGAACACGCCCTCGGGCCGCAGCGCCAGCACCTGCTCCAGCGTGGCGCTGGCCGGCAGCACGGTCACGGCGCAGCCGTGGGCCGCCAGGCGCTCGAGGATGGCGCGCTTGATGCCGAAGTCGATCGCCACCACCCGGTAGGGGGTGGCCGGGCTGGGCTGGCGGCGCTGGTCGAACGCCGCCGGGCAGAGGGCCGACCAGTCGTAGGGCTCGCGGGTCGTGACCCGCTCGGCCAGGTTCAGGCCCGCCATCGAGGGGGCCGAGCGCACCTGCTCCAGCAACTGCTCGGGGGCACTGCCATCGGTGCTGATGGCGCCGTTGATGGCGCCGCCCTCTCGCAGGTGGCGCACCAGGGCGCGGGTGTCGACACCGCTGATGCCCACCACGCCGTGCCGGACCAGCCAGGCCTCCAGGCTCTGCTCGCTGCGCCAGTTGCTGGCCACCGGGGCCAGCTGGCGGGCGATCACCCCGCGCACGTGGGGGGCGTCGGCCTCCTGGTCGGCGCCGTTGACGCCGGTGTTGCCCAGTTCGGGGTAGGTGAAGGTGACCAGCTGGCCCGAGTAGCTCGGGTCGGTCATCACCTCCTGGTAGCCGGTCATGCCGGTGTTGAACACCACCTCTCCGATGGCGGTGCCGCTGGCCCCGAAGGCCTCGCCGCGCAGCACCAGGCCATCGGCCAGCACCAGCAGGGCGGGTCGGCGCGGGGCCTGGGACGGGGCGGCACTGGCGGGGGCCGTCGCCGGGGATGGTGCAGTCGTCATGGGCCCATCATCCAGCAGCACCCGGCGCGGCCCGATCGGGGCGGTTGAATCTGACGGCCCACATTGGGCCCGCGCTCAGATCAGGGCCTGCCGCAGGGCCTCCAGGCGCCGCCAGGCCGTGCCGCTGGCCAGGGCCTCCCTGGCGGGCTCCAGCCCCTCGGCCACCTGGTCGGTGTGGCCGGCTGCCCAGAGCACCAGTGCCGTGTTGAGGGCCACCACATCCCGCTGGGCCGCCGTGCCCCGACCCTGCAGCACCGCCTCGAGGATGGCGGCATTGGCCGCCACATCGGCGCCGCCGGCCAGGGCGGCGAGAGGGGCGGCCTCCAGCCCCAGGGCGGCGGGATCGAGTCGGTCAGCGCGCACCGTGCCCCGCTCCACCAACCGCAGCTCGCTGGGCCCCGAGAGCGCGGCCTCATCGAGGCCGCCATCGCCGTGGACCACCACCGCCCGCTCCAGCCCAAGCCGCGCCAGGGCCTCCGCCATCGGCTCGAGCAGGTGGGCCCGACCGACGCCGAGCACCTGGGACTCGGGCCGCAGCGGATTGACCAGGGGGCCCAGCAGGTTGAACACCGTGCGCACCCCCAGGGCGCGCCGCAGCGGCGCCAGACCCACCAGGGCCGGATGCCAGCCGGGGGCAAACAGGAAGGTCACGCCGCTGCTGGGCAGTGCCGCCACCACCCGGGCCGGGTCGGCCTTGAGGTTCAACCCCAGGGCCTCCAGCACGTCGGCGGAGCCCACCCGCCCACTGGCGCTGCGGTTGCCGTGCTTGGCCACCGCCACGCCGCAGGCGGCGGCGGTGAAGGCCACGGCGGTGGAGATGTTGAAAGTGTCGGCGCCATCGCCACCGGTGCCGCAGGTGTCCACCAGGGCCAGGGCCGGCCGCTCGCCCGGCAGCGGACAGGCCTGGCGCAGCACGGCGGCCATGGCGGCGAGCTCCTCACCGGTCGGTCCCTTGGCCCGCAGGGCCGCCAGCAGCGCGCCGGTGAGCACCGGCTCGATCGTCTCGGCCAGCCAGCCCTCCATCAGGGCCGTGGCCTGCTCAGCGCTGAGGGAAGCGCCGTTCAGCAGCTGCTCCAGCAGGGACGGCCAGGCGGTGGCAGCGGCCATGGAAACGACGGGCCGCGGGGGCCGGAGATCAGGCCGCCATTAAACAGACAACGCCCCGCAAACCCCAAGCGTTCAGGGGCTGTCCTGGTCGGCGGTGTCGAAGCCGGAGCCCACGGCCTGGGCGGCGGCCTGCTGGCCAGGCCGGAACCCGGCCGCCCAGATCGCCCGGGTACGCCGGTGCAGGGCCTCGAGGTCCAGGCCCCAGAACCGCAGGGTCTTGGCCAGGTCATCCTGCAGATCCTGGGCGCCGGGGAAGCCGTCGTAGCGCTGCAGCAGGCGGGCCAGATCCACCAGGTGGCCGTCGCCGGGCTGTTCCACGGCCAGCAGCTGGTCCACCAGCTCCCGGTCAGTGGCATAGAGCGGATGGGCCTGGAGCGACTCGGACATGGGGGCTTCGCGAAGGCTGCGGTGTGGGGAGAGCGGGGCGATGGGCGACGGGTCCGGCCCGGCCCAGGCGCTGTCTAGGTTGGCGGCACCTTGACTGGAATGGCGCCCTGATGGCGACCCTGCGCCTCGGCCTGATCCGGCGCTATCTGCGGCCCTATCGACGCACGGTGCTGCTGGGTGTCGTCGCGCTGGTGGCGGTGAACCTGCTGAGCGTCTCGATCCCGCTGCTGGTGCGCGGCGTGGTGGATGAGCTCAAGCCGGGCTTCGAGCTGGGCCTGGTGCTGCGCCAGGCCGCCCTGATCGTGGTTCTGGCCACGGCGATGGGTGGCATGCGGCTGTGGTCGCGGATGCTGGTGTTCGGCGTGGGACGCCAGGTGGAGGCCTCGCTCAAGCAGCAGATCTTTGATCACATGCTGCGCCAGGAGCCCGGCTGGGTGCAGACCACCGGCAGCGGCGAGGTGATCAGCCGTGCCACCAGCGACGTGGAGAACGTGCGGCGGCTGCTGGGCTTCGCCGTGCTCAGCCTCACCAACACGATCCTGGCCTACGCCCTCACCCTGCCGGCGATGCTGGCGATCGACCCGCTGCTCAGCCTTGCGGCGGTGGGGCTCTACCCGCTGATGCTGGTGACGGTGCGCCTGTTCGGCGGCCGCATGATGCGGCAGCAGCGGCGGCAGCAGGAGTCGCTGGCCGAGCTGAGCGACCTGATCCAGGAGGACCTCTCCGGCATCAGCGCCATCAAGATCTACGGCCAGGAGGCCACCGAGCGCCAGGCCTTCGCCGAGCGCAACCGCCGCTACCGCGACGAGGCCCTGGAGCTGGCCCGCACCCGCAGCACGCTCTTCCCGATGCTGGAGGGCATCGCCTCGATCAGCCTGCTGCTGCTGCTGGCCCTCGGCAGCGGCCAGCTGGAGAGCGGTCGCCTCTCGATCGGCGATCTGGTGGCCCTGATCCTGTTCGTGGAGCGGCTGGTGTTCCCCACCGCCCTGCTCGGCTTCACGCTCAACACCTTCCAGACGGGCCAGGTGAGCCTGGAGCGGGTAGAGGAACTGCTGGGCCGCAGGCCACGCATCACCTCCCCCGCGGTGCCTGTGGCCCCGGCCCGCGCCCCCGGCCGTCCCGGCGCAGCGTCCCTGGAGGCCCGGAACCTGAGCGTCCGCTACGACGGCGCCGACCGCGAGGCCCTCAGCGACGTGAGCTTCCGGCTGGAGCCGGGCGAACTGGTGGCCGTGGTGGGGCCGGTGGGCTGCGGCAAGACCACCCTGGCCCGCGCCATCGGTCGCATGGTGGAGGTGCCCAACGGCGAGCTGTTCCTCGACGGGGTCGACATCACCGCGCTGGACCTCGACGACCTGCGCCGCCAGGTGGCGCTCGTGCCCCAGGAGGGCTACCTGTTCACCGCCAGCCTGGCCGACAACCTGCGCTACGGCGAACCCGAGGCCGATCAGCAGCGGGTGGAACTGGCGGCGATCCAGGCGCGGCTCGAGGCCGACATCAAGGGCTTTCCCGACGGCTACCGCACCCTGGTGGGGGAGCGCGGCATCACCCTCAGCGGCGGCCAGCGCCAGCGCACCGCCCTGGGCCGGGCCCTGCTGGTGCAGGCGCCGCTGCTAGTGCTCGACGACGCCCTGGCCAGCGTGGACAACAACACGGCGGCGGCGATCCTGCGCTCGGTGCGCGACCAGCGCAACCGCACGATCCTGATGATCAGCCACCAGCTCTCGGCCGCCGCCGCCTGCGACCGGGTGCTGGTGCTCGACGACGGCCGTCTCGTGCAGCAGGGCCCCCACGAGCTGCTGGTGCGCCAGACCGGCACCTACCGGCGCCTGTGGGAGCGGGAGCAGGCGGCCGAACAGCTCGAGGCCATCCCCTAACTCTTGTTGAGGCCGGCAGACAAGCGGCGGCGGCGCGGCTTAGCTGAGCCCATCGCACGCGACGCCGCCATGGCCAACGGGAATCCTGCCGGGCAGCCTTACAACCTCCGCTGCACCCTCACCTTCGGGGATATCTACGGGCAGATCCTGATCTGGATGCTGGTGATCTTCGTGAGCCTGGCCGCCGGCCTGGCGCTGATGGGGGCCAGCAAGCCGATCTTCGCCCTGGTGGGTGTGGGCCTGATCCTGGTGCTGTCGCTGCCCTTCCTGCTGTTCTCCTTCACCACCACCCTGCTGAACCACATCGCCCTGGAGCCCGCCGACGGCGGCCGGACTGCCTAAGCTCGCGGTCCCAGCGGACCCGGCCCAGCGGCGGGGCCCCGAAAGCCAGCGGCAACGGTGTTCGGACTCTTCAGCAGCATGGGCGGCAGCAAGACTTCTCTGGTGGCCCCCGAAGCCGCCCTGAAGGGCCGTCCCGATCCCATCCCCACCTCTGATCGCCACGTGGTGCTGGGCACGGCCCTCAAGGCGCCCCTCAGCACCAGCCAGGCCGAAGCCCTGTTCGGCTGTGGCTGCTTCTGGGGCGCCGAGAAGGGCTTCTGGCGGCTGCCCGGGGTGGTGAGCACCGCCGTGGGCTACGCCGGCGGCTTCACCCCCAATCCCAGCTACGAGGAGGTGTGCTCGGGCCGCACCGGCCACACCGAGGTGGTGCGCGTGGTGTGGGACGTGAACGCCATCGACTTCAGCGACCTGCTCAAGCTGTTCTGGGAGTGCCACGACCCCACCGCCGGCATGGCCCAGGGCAACGACACGGGCACCCAGTACCGCTCGGCCATCTACGTGGACAGCCCGGGGCAGCTGGCCCTCGCCGAGGCCAGCCGCGAGCGGTACCAGCAGCTGCTGGATGCCGCCGGCCACGGACGCATCACCACCGAAATCGCCAGCGGCAAGCCCTTCTTCTTCGCCGAGGCCCATCACCAGCAGTACCTGGCCCGCCCCGGCAGCCGGCCCTACTGCTCGGCCCAACCCAGTGGCCTGCGGCTGGATGGCTTCGCCGGCGCCGCCTTCAAACTGCCCGCCCAGGTGTGGAATCAGTACGACTGGTCGATCTCTCACTGCGTGCTGCGCGGCGACAACACACCGATCCAGCTCGCTCCGATCCAGCCATGAGCGATCGAGGCCTCACCAGCCTGGGGCGCGGTGCGGACCTGGTGGCCCGTGCGCTCCGGCTCAGCGCCGCCCTGGCCGCCGCACTCACCACCGCTGGGGCCAGCTTGCATCTGGCCCTGGCACCCGCGGCCCGGGCGATGAGCTCCCCCTGGTGGGAGGACTACGCCATCAAGGAGCGTTTCCTCTGCGGCGGCCAGGGGGCGGTGGTGGTGGAGCGCAACGACGCCCAGGCCTCGCTGATCAGCGGCGGCTTTCGCACCACCCTGTTCCGGGAGCCCTCCGATGAGCCTGGCCTGCGCTACCGCGGCGACGACCTGCGCCTGATCCTGCAGGGCGACGAGCTCACCGTGGAGCGGCTGCCCAAGCGCATCCAGTGCCTGCGCACCGAGCAGGTCTGAGGCCAGGCCCGGACCGCTGCGCTCCCGCCCCAGCACGGCACCCCTGGGGTGCCCGCCCTGCCCCGAAGCCCTTGCCATGACTCCCCTTCCCGACCGCACCGTGATCCTGGGCCTGGTGGCGACCCTGGGGCTGGTGTTTGCCCTGGTGTTCTGGTTCGTGCGGCTGCAGCCCGCCCAGGAGACGCCCCTGCTGTGGCGTCAACAGCCGCCCGCGGCCCAGCGGGGACTGATCTGAGGCCGGCACGAACCGGGGGCGGGGCGGATCTGGGAGACAATGCCGACCGTGCGGGCTGCTCCGCCGGGTCCCCTGACTGCTGCCGTGGATCGCCCTGAGTTGCCAAGCGCTGAGTTGCCAAACAGCACGCTGCCGAGCACCGAGACGCCGAACCCAGCGGCGCAGCCCCCCGAGGCGCTGGCGGAGCCCCGACGGCTCCATCCCCTGCCGCGGGGCCTGGTGGAGCTCTATGGCCTGCTGGCCGTGCTGTTCGTTCTGGTACCGGAATGGATGGCCGGCGGGGCCCTGGCAGGCCTGCGCGAAGGGCGCGTCGGCAGTGAGCTGCCGGTGGCCTCTGGGGCCTGGCGACGGGTGCCGGAACTGCGCCTGGCCTCCATGACCCTGGCGGAGCTGCGCCAGCTGGCGGGCCAGTGGCAGCTGCGCGGCTACGGGCGCCTGGATCGGGACCAACTCACCGCCCGGCTGCTGCGCCGAATCCAGGCCAGTGGCCGAAAGCCGCTGTGATAACTTCTTTCTCGCCGGGGCGTAGCGCAGCTTGGTAGCGCACCACTTTGGGGTAGTGGGGGTCGCAGGTTCAAATCCTGTCGCTCCGATTTAATCAGATCGGTAGATCCCAGTCACAGAGCCGCCTCTCCCCAAGAGGCGGCTTTTTTGTTCCTATCCGTTTAGGCCTGCCTAGGCCCACCTAAACGCCAGAATCGGTCCACCATCCGGTCCACCCCGTGTCCCTCGACGCCGCCCTCGGGGAGCTGAACGCCCGGCTCAAGGCCGGCGGCCACCGCTGCTCCATCGAACAGCGCAAGGCCTCCCTGGTGCTTCGGGCCACCCTGGTGGACCGCGACGACCCAAGCATCCAGCGCCGCCAACGCATCACCATGGGGCTGCCTGCGAGCTACGCCTCCCTCCCCGACGCCGAGCGGCAGGCCATCGAGCTCGGCCACCAGCTACGCACCGGCACCTTCTCCTGGAGTCACTGGGACGCCCCCGAGGTCGGGGACACCCTCTCGGTCGACGCCTTCCGCGAAGCAGGCCGCCGCCTCTACGAGCAGCGCTTCAAGACCGAGACCTCCTGGGACAAGAAGTGGCGCCCAGCCCTCAACAAGCTGCCCCCCAGCGGGCCCATGACTGAGGCGGTGGCCCTACGGATCGTCCGCTCACTCCGGGAAGGCACCGCCGGCCGCCGCGATACGGCCAACATCCTGGCCCAGGTCTGCCGGGCCACCGGCATTCCCCCCGAGAACGTCCAGGCCGCAGGCCGCGGCTACACCTCAGCCAGCCTCACGCCCCGGGACATCCCCACCGACAAAGAGATCGAGCGCCTCTACCGCCTGATCAAGCTGCCCCACTGGCGCTGGCTCTACGGCATGTGTGCCACCTACGGGCTACGCCCGCACGAGGCCGTCGAGGCTGAGATCGACCCCGAGGGCAACTGCGTTATCTCCGACGACACCAAAACCGGCAACCGCATCGCGTGGCCGGTGCCCCAGCGGTGGGTTGAGCGCTTCGAGCTCGGGGGACTGCCCCGACCACCCCAGGGCAAAGACACCATCGCCAAGGTGGCCAACGACTACCTCCACGATCGGGGCCCCCTGCCCTGGGGCCTCTACACCCTCCGCCACGCCTACGCCATCCGCCTGATCACCAAGGGCATCCCCGCAGACATTGGCTGCCAACTCATGGGGCACAGCCTGGAGATCCACACACGGACCTACCGCCGCTGGCTGCAGGCGGAGAAGCTGACAGCACTCCGGAGCAACTTCCGGCTCTGACCTTTTCCGGTTATGCTGAGGTTCATTCAGGCCCATCTAGACCGAAATGGACGAGGTCCTCATCAGGCTCGAGACACTGGAGCGCAAGCTCGATCGACTCCTGGAGAGCTCCTCTCCTGAGAGCGACTGGGTGGACTCCAAGGAGTTCTGCAGGCTGGTGGGCCTCGCCGACACCAAAGCCCTTGTGTACCAGATGTCAAAGGGCATCCCTGGGGGCGACGCCGTCCGCAACATTGGCACCGCCCGCAGGCCTCGCTACCGATTTCACCGCACGAAAGCAGTCAACCAGTTCCTGAATAGGTGGGATAGCACGTCGTCAAGGCGCAGGAGCAACTGAGCCGGTTGCGGTCGTCTTCCCCGTGCCCGCCGGCCCCTCCAGCACTAGCGCCGTGCCGTCCTCGGGGGCCAGGGCCGTGGCCACCACATGGACGGCGTAGCCGTGTTGCTCCGCGGTGAGTGGGGGCATGCCCTCCGCCTCGAGGATCCGGCCCACCACCCGGAGGGCCTCCTCGGCGGTGGCCTCCGCCTGGGTGTTGCTCATGCTCCGCACCGGGGGAGCTTCGGTAAGAAATGGCATCGCGTTGAGTGAATGAAGAAAAAGAGAGGAGCCCGCACTGCAGGCCCCGATCCGGTGAACTCTACAACCTGTTTCGGAAAGGGTCACCCGAAGGCCGAGTCGAGGCTGTCCCACTCCGGCCGGTGCCGCAGCAGCTCGCTGAAGTCGTCCTCGGGGGGAGCCTGCGTTGCCTCGCTGGGTGGGGCACCTAGCGGCTCAGCCTGAGACTCGGCCTCCTCGGCTTGCGAGGGACAGATCATTGCATCTGAATTGGTGTCCCTTGTCCCTCGTAGGGTCAGATCGCTGTCCACGACTGGATTTTTACGAGGGACATCGTCAGCGCCCTCGGGGGACATGTCCCTCGTTGGGGGCTCCTCGGAACGAGGACATGTCCCTCGTTGTCCGTGGTCGTGTCCCTCGTTAATTCCTGACTATCACTGGGGTCTGGGGCAACGAGGGACAAGGGACACTCCAACGACCACCCCACGCGAGGGGGGGTGGAAGGTGTGGTGTAGGTCCTGGTCCGGGCCTTCCCAACCATCACAATCCCCCCGAGGACGAGAACCCCGTCCTCCACCCAGCGATCGAGCCACCGGCGGACGCTCTTCTTGGAAGGCGACTCCAGCCCCAGGCCGGCCCTCTCCTCCACCAGCTGCTCCCAGACCTCCGGCGCGGTCATCCGGCGCTCCTCCGGGGCCCCTTCCCCCCGAGCACGGTCCCTGACGATCCTGAGGGCCATGGTCATCGGCTCAGGGTCCCCTTGCCCCTCATCGGTGCGCCTCTCGGTCGGCGTGTGGTCCCAGACGCTGTAGGTGCCGTTCACGTCCCGCTCCACCATCAGCAGGTCGCCCTCCCGGCCCATCCGGCTCTTCTTGACCTGGATGAAGCGGCAGTTGCTGGCCACCTTCCCCTTGGCCCGCACCTTCTCCTTCTCGGCCTCCGTCAGGTCCCTCAGGTGCCACTGCTCGTCCACCGCGGCGGTCAGGTAGCGGGTGCCCCGCACCTCCCCCTGCGCGTTGTCATGGTGGATCCACATGATGGTGCAGGGATTGAACCCCCCGAGGTCGGGATTCTCCCCATTCATCCGGCTGTAGTAGTACAGAGGGCTCGCGAACGCCTTGTCCTTCTCCTGCTCCTGCATGTCTGTAGAACAGGAGCCGATCGAGTCGATCACCACCAGGGCCGGCTTGACCTCATTGATCCACTTCGTCAGGTCCGCGACGTAGTTCATCTGGAAGCCCCGCTTCACAATGAACCACTCGGAGTCCTTCTCAGGATCGATCCCGTTGTCCTCGCAGTCCCTGACGAGCTTCGCTGGGTTCTGGTCGTTCTGGATCCACAGCACCTTCCCGGCCTGGATCGGCACCTGAATGCCCCGGATCGTCATGGGTTCCCCGCGCCCCACCATCCGTGCAAACCCCATGGCAGCAGAGGTCTTCCCCTTCCCCGGGGCCGCATGCAGGATGATCTGGGCCGGCCGCATCATGAGGTTGGGAATCGTGAAGGTCATCTTCGCAATCTCCCACCAGGGCTTCGCATTCGTCTTCTGAGACAGCACATAGGCGCTGTACTCCTGCTCCGCCCTGATGCAGTCAATCGCCGACATCCGCCGCCCAGTCCTCATGGCGAGATCCGCCATCAAGTCTTTGGCGTGAGCCGGGTTGGGGTGCTCCTTGATGATCTTGCTTAGCGTCTTGAGGAAGCCCTCCGAAGTCATCAGCAGCCTCGGCCTCGCCGTCACCTCAGTCCGCACCACCGCCTGGGCGTCATCGGGATACCGATACCCCAGCTCCTTGGCGATCTCCGCGACGTAGTTCTCCAGAGCCGGCCCCTTGGGCTTCCCTGCGAACTTGTCCCCGGTCTTGATCTTGTGGACGAAGTCCAAGACATCGCCACCGACCCCGCAGGCCTTGCAGTCCCAGCACCCCGAGAGCTCCGAATACTGGAAGCTGGTGCCCGACTTGCCCCCGTGCCAGGGGCAGCCACTCATCATCTGCGGGCTCTTGCCAGGCCTGATGTCCCACCCGTACTGGTCGAAGGTGGGGTGCTTGAAGACCAACTCATCGAGCCGCGGCAGCAGCTTGCTCTGCACCTCCTCGGAGAAGAACCAGCCCCGGATCTGCCGGCTCGGCAGCAGGGTCTTGCCCGCCTCCGCCTCCAGCTGCCCCATCTCCTCCTCGGACAGCCAGGCTTTCGCCTTGAGGTGGGGCCTGATCACCTCGAGCACCCACTCCGGCGCCTCGGCCGGCTGGCCGCCGTTGTAGTTGAGGAACCGATACCGCTTGCCGGTGTCCGGGTGGATGCTCTGCGGCAGCACCGACTGGCACCGGTTGAACCGCAGCACCAGCTCCTCGTACTCCTCGCCCGCCTGCTCCTTCTTGGTCCGGTTGGTGTCCCCCTGGCCCAGGGCCCACTCCCCGTCCTCCCGCAGGATCACGGTGTTGATGTCGGCCATCAGCGGCACCATGTGCTCCGGCACCCGGTAGAGCAGCTGCCGGCGCCCGGGCTTCCCGGAGGTCCAGCTCATGGTCTGCTCCTCGCCGTAGGCCTCATAGCCCTCACCGGCCTCGGCCCGATACCGCCGATCGGCGTCAGGCCCATCGATGTCCAGGGCGATCAGTCCCCCCGAGAGCTCCCCGGTCACGACCCCGAAGCCGTTGTACCGGCTGTCCTCGAAGTAGAGGCCCTCCGAGTCGATCCGGCGCCGCTTGTGGTCACCCCATTCCTTGATGTAGGTGGACTTCCCCGCGACCGGAATCAGCGTCCAGTCCTCCGGGAACACCCCGGCCCGCACCCAGTCCAGTGGAGTGCCGGGAGGCGGCAGCTGCTTGCCCCCCGAGGGCGGAGTCCCCTCGGGGGTGAACTCAGGCTTGTGCTGGTCTGACATCTGAAGGAAATCGCAGTTTGGGCCGTGGCTCCGACCCCCAGGAAGCCGCTCCTTCGACGAGCAGGAAGCGGCACCCCAGGCGGTCGACCGCTTGAGGGTAAGCGCTCCCGCATCCAGTTCGGTGCAAAAGAAAGGTCTGACTGGTTCCGGTTGCAGCCTGACCGGTGCCGGATTAAGCTCAGTGAGATCCGCTCCTTTGGACTGCGCCGCTCGTGAGCAACGTGACAGCATCTGAATTGGACATGGATCCCTCCAACCAGTACCAGGAGCAGTTCGAGAAAGGCACCCGGGTCTTCCAGAAGCTCTTCACCGCCTGGATGGACGGCAACAACTGGTCCCACCCAGTGATGACAAGCTTGGTCCGCTCCTCCCTAGACGGAGCGTCCTGGTTCCACAGCAGCCAGATCAGTGGACTGCGCCAACGCAAGCTCTTCAGCCCAGGACCGCGCATCTTTCTGGGCATCGAGCGCCTCAATTATTTCGTCTGGCGCTACCAGACAGAGGGGACTCTCATCCCCAACACAACCAGCTCCAACCACTACGCCAACGCCACCCCAGTCCTCGAAGAAGGCGAACCACCCAGTGTCGGGTGGTGGGTCGAAGTCTTCCTCGGAACCCGGATGCCCCTCGATTTTGACCTTACTGCCCACCACTTCTCAGAAGAACAGGCTGAGAAGCTCTCCCGTAACTTCGGGCGTCTCATTCGCCGCCTTTGCGCTCGCAAAGAGATCGACCTGATCGACGACCTCCGCCGGACCATCCGGGAGCACTACCCCGCGGGTGACGACCACCGGATTTCCAGACTAAAAGGGGTCATCTGCGGGGAATCCACTTGGAGCCCGGCTGAGTTAGAGCTTGAGCTCAGTGCACTTGTCATGCTGGCTGACGGCCTAGAGGGCCCCTCAACAGAGAAAGCCTTATTAGAGCGAATCCGCTAGTAGAGCTCCTGCTGTACATGCCATTGCATGGCATTTAAGCCAGGAAAGAACAGCTTCTAGTTAACGACTAGGAACTGGCATCTCCAGGGCTAGCATTGCCATAATCCTTATTGATACGGCAAACCCTAACGTGAGCCCAGCGGCCTTTATTCCTGCATACCCACAACAGTAGGGCAAGGCAGAGCCCCGAAGGTGCATCCCCAGGGTGAGCAGGATCGGGTTCGCCCCCCGGTAGCGGTGGCCTGAAAGCAGGTTGACGTGGTGGCCTCCACCCGTGCTGTCCCAGGGCCGCCGCCAAGGGGTGGTGCCCTGTTCGAGCAGGCAGACCAGCGCCGCGACGAGCTTGTCTTCCGGGCTGGGACCAGTGCTCTTGCGGGTGTGGGCAGCACCAGCCCGCTTGCGGGTGGTGGCACCCCGGCGGGTCGTGGGCGAAGAGACAGCAGCCATGGGGGCAGCAGCGCAGGACCGACAGCGCCAGCGCGGCCAGGGCAAGGGCCGGCCAAAGCGCTCGGTGAACCCAGTGCCCCTGGCGTCCCAATGCCTGTGGTGGGTCGGCTTGCGCAGCCCTTACCCGGCCGCGCACGCTGAGGAATCCTGCGCGCGCCTTTATCTAGGACTCAGCAGGAGTAGCTGGAGGCACACGGCTGGGGTACAGCGGAACAGGCCTGGACATAGAACCTGGCCAATGCCAAGGGCCCAGTTGAAAACCCACTCCCAGGAGGAGTTGCAAGACCCCGCAGAACCAGGGCCCCACAGGCAGACTGGCCCCAGTTGCCCCAGCCCGAGCCTTTGGCGAGCGAGCAGAACCTCTCCTCCTTCATCTGGTCGGTGGCCGACCTGCTGCGGGGGGACTACAAGCGCAGCGACTTCGGTAAGGTGATCCTCCCGTTCACGGTGCTGCGGCGCCTGGACTGCGTGCTGGAGGCCACCAAGGCCGAGGTGCTGGCCGAGAAGGAGCTGCGTGAGGCCGCCGGTCTGAACCCCGAGCCCTTCCTGCTCAAGAAGGCCGGCCTGCTCTTCTACAACACCTCACCGCTCGACATGAAGCGGCTGATGGGTGATCAGGACCACATCGGCGAGAACCTGCGGGCCTACCTGCAGGCCTTCTCCCCAGCCGTGCGGGACATCTTCGAGAGCTTTGAATTCCACACCCAGATCGACAAGCTCGCCAAGGCGGGCCTGCTGTACCTGGTCACGGAACGCTTCGCGGGGATCGACCTGCACCCGGAGGTGGTGAGCAACGCCCAGATGGGCACGGTGTTCGAGGAGCTGATCCGCCGGTTCGCGGAGGAATCCAACGAGACGGCCGGGGAGCACTTCACACCGCGGGAGGTGATCCGGCTGATGGTGAACCTGCTGTTCATCGAAGACGACGACGCCCTCAGCAAGCCCGGCGTGGTGCGCACCCTCTACGACCCGGCCGTGGGAACCGGTGGGATGCTGAGCGTTAGCGACGAGTATGTGGCGGAGCACAACCCCCAGGCCCGGCTGGTGATGTATGGCCAGGAACTGAACGCGGAGTCCTACGCGATCTGCAAGGCCGACATGCTGATCAAGGGCCAGGACATCCGCAACATCATCTTCGGGAACACGCTCAACGACGACGGCCTGCAGGAGCTGCAGTTCGACTACATGCTCTCCAATCCTCCCTTTGGTGTGGACTGGAAGAAGATCGAGAAGGACATCCGCAAGGAAGCCCAGCTGATGGGCTACGAGGGACGCTTCGGGCCTGGCCTGCCCAGGGTGAGTGATGGCTCTCTGCTGTTCCTGCTGCACCTGCTCTCGAAGATGCGCCCGGCCGTCGATGGGGGCAGCCGCATCGGCATCGTGCTCAACGGCTCACCGCTGTTCACCGGTGGCGCAGGATCTGGCGAAAGCGAGATCCGCCGCTATGTGCTGGAGAACGACCTGCTGGAGGCGATCGTGGCTCTGCCTACGGACATGTTCTACAACACAGGGATCAGCACGTATGTCTGGATCCTGAGCAACCGCAAACCCCAGGCCCGCAAGGGCAAGGTGCAGCTGATTGACGCCAGTGGCTTTTGGCAGAAGATGCGCAAGAGCCTGGGCAGCAAGCGCAAGGAGCTCAGCGCTGAGCACATCGAGGAGATCACCCAGCTGTTTGGGCGCTTCGAGCCAGCCGAGAAGGACGGCAAGCCGATCAGCAAGATCTTTGCCAACGAGGCCTTCGGCTACCGCACGATCACGGTGGAGCGTCCCCTACGGGACGAGGCGGGCAACGTGGTGCTGGGGCAGCGCGGCAAGGCAAAGGGCAAACCCCAACCCGACAGCAGCCTGCGGGATACAGAGAACGTGCCCCTCTCGGAGGACGTTCAGACCTACTTCGAGCGGGAGGTGCTGCCCCACGTGCCTGACGCCTGGATTGACCATGACAAGACCAAGGTCGGCTACGAGATTCCCTTCAACCGCCACTTCTACGTGTTCACCCCACCCCGGCCTCTGGAGGTCATCGACGCCGAGCTCAAGCAAGTCACGGATCGGATCCTGGAGATGATCGGGGGGCTGACGGCGTGAGCTTTCCCCGTTACCCGGCCTACAAGGACAGCGGCGTGGAGTGGCTGGGGGAGGTGCCGGAGCATTGGAGCGTCGGCCAGAGCAGGAGAAGATTTGCACTTAGAAACCAGCGAGCGCATGAGGATGACGAGCAACTCACAGCCTCCCAAAAGCTTGGGATAGTCAAGCAAATAGACTTTGTCGAATCGGAAGGACGTCGAGTTGTAGAAGTCATTAAAGGGGCAGACATTCTGAAACATGTCGAGCCTGGCGACTTCATCATTAGCATGAGAAGCTTTCAAGGTGGAATCGAATACTCTCTTTATCGCGGTTCTATCAGCTCTGCCTACGTGATGCTCTCGCCAATCAAGGATATCCACCCAGGCTTCTTTCGCTGGCTATTTAAGAGCGATCGCTACATACAGGCTCTTCAATCAACCTCCAACCTTGTTCGAGATGGACAGGCCCTTAGATTCTCAAACTTTACTCAAGTTGATTTGCCTCTGATTCCCCACTCCGAACAAGCCTCCATAGCATCATTCCTAGACGACGAAACCGCCAAGATCGACGCCCTGATCGCCGAGCAACAGCGACTGATCGAGCTGCTCCAGGAGAAGCGTCAGGCCGTGATCTCCCAGGCCGTCACCAAGGGGCTGAACCCTGACGCGCCAATGAAGGACTCAGGCGTGGAGTGGCTGGGGGAGGTGCCGGAGCACTGGGAAAACCATCGCTTGAAAAACCTGTTCGCACTAAAGCACGGCTACGCCTTTGATGGCAGCCACTTCTCTGATGTCGGAGAATACGTGCTAATGACACCCGGAAATTTCAATGAACTAGGCGGCTTTAGAAGGAAAGACCCCGAGAAGTACTATGCCGGGAACGACGTGCCTGGGGAGTTCATTCTTAAAGAGGGGCAAATGCTCATCGTCATGACTGAGCAGGCTCCGGGCCTTGTCGGGACAACGCTATTCGTGCCCCCAGGAGAGGCTTATCTACACAATCAGCGCCTTGGATTGGTCACCCGATTAAGAGAAGAGTTGCTTGACACAAGCTTCCTATATTGGCTAATGAATTCACCAATTCTCAAGGCAAGCGTAGGAATCAAGGCAACAGGCCAAAAGGTAAGACATACATCCCCTCAGAAGATTCTAGAAAACGAAATCTGCCTCCCTCCCTTGGATGAACAGAAAGCCATCACACAAACTCTGTTTGAAGCAGACAACAGATACGGCAAACTCACAGATGAGGCAAATGATTCAATCCGTCTTCTGCTGGAGCGACGCTCCGCCCTGATCTCCGCTGCCGTCACCGGCCAGATCGACGTCCGTGGCCTGGTCCCCGAGGCCGCTGTCGCATGAGCTCCACCCTTATGACAACACGAATCGTTCTGCCAGCCGGGCAACCCCAGAGGCATCCGCATCGCCGAGGCAGCCACCCGCTTCGCCCAGGAGACCGAGACGCCTCCGCACCCTGCACAACCCTCACGCCTGGGATAGCCTTGGTGGATATACAGAGGGTGTCATGGTGGCGGTGACCAAGCTGTTTCTCAGCAATCGCAGCCAGGCCGTGCGCATCCCGGCTGACCTGCGCCTGCCCGAGTCGGTCAAGGAGGTGGAGGTGCGTGCCTGCGGTCAGGAGCGGATCATTGCCCCCCTGGGCTCCAGCTGGGACAGCTTCTTCCTGGGCGGCCCCACCGTTCCAGACGATTTCCTGGCGGAGCGGGCCTCCCAGCACCAGGACGAACGGGAGGCGCTCTGAGCCCAGCGATGCTCCGGTACCTGCTCGATACCAACATCTGCATCTACGTGATCAGGCAGCGGCCGGGGTCGCTGCTGCCCATCTTCAACCGTCACGCCGGCCACCTTGCCATCTCGGCGATCACGCTGGCGGAGCTGCTGCACGGGGCCGAGAAGAGCTCCGATCCCGCCCGTTCCCTGGGGGTGGTGGAAAACTTCTGCTCCCGGCTGGAGGTACTGGCCTATGGCCCCAAGGCGGCACAGCACTACGGCCAGATCCGCAGTGCCCTGGAACGCAAGGGCACACCGATCGGCGTCAATGACCTGCACATCGCGGCCCATGCCCGCAGCGAGGGCCTCACCCTGGTGAGCAACAACCTGCGGGAGTTCGAGCGGGTTGAGGGTCTGCTGCAGGAGAACTGGCTATGAGCCTCCACCACGAGATCAACTTCGAGGTCGAGATCGCCCAACGCCTCGGCGCCCATGGCTGGCTCTATGCCGAGGACGACAACCGGGCCTACGACCGTGCCCGTGCCCTCTTTCCCGCTGATCTCCTGGCCTGGGTGCAGGAGAGTCAGCCCGAGGCCTGGGAGCTGCTGCAGAAGAACCACGGCGCCAGCGCCACAGACACCCTGCTGAACCGCCTGCGGGCCCAGCTGGATCAGCGCGGCACGCTCGACGTCCTCCGCAACGGCATCGAGCTGTTGGGTCTCAGGAAGCCCCTGCAGCTGGCGCAGTTCAAGCCGGCCCTGGCCCTCAATCCCGAGATCCTGGCCCGCTACGACGCCAACCGCCTGCGGGTGGTGCGGCAGCTCCGCTACTCACTCCACAACGAGAACAGCATCGATCTGGTGCTGTTGCTCAACGGCCTGCCCGTCGCCACCGCTGAACTCAAGACCGACTTCACCCAGTCGATCGACGACGCGGTGGATCAGTACCGCTTCGATCGGCACCCCAAGCCCAAGGGTCAGAACCCCGAACCGCTGCTTGCCTTCCCCAGCGGTGCCCTGGTGCATTTCGCCGTGAGCACCCGCGAGGTGCGCATGACCACCAAGCTGCTCGGCCCCGCCACCACCTTCCTGCCCTTCAACCGGGGGGATGAGGGCGGCGCCGGAAATCCACTCGATCCCACGCGCGGCTACCGCACCGGCTACCTCTGGGAGGAGGTGTGGGACCGCCACAGCTGGCTGGAGATCCTCGGCCGCTACCTGGTGGCCAGCCGTGACAGCAAGAAGCAGATCAAGGAGCTGGTCTTCCCCCGCTACCACCAGCTCGCTGTCACCCGTCAGCTCCAGGCCGCGGTGCTGACGGAGGGGGTGGGCGGCAAATACCTGGTGCAGCACTCCGCCGGCTCCGGCAAGACCAAGTCGATCGCCTGGAGTGCCCACTTCCTGGCTGAGCTGCACGACGCTGAGCACCGCAAGGTGTTCGACACGGTGCTGGTGGTGTCCGACCGCAACGTGATCGACACCCAGCTGCAGGAGGCGCTCTTTGACTTCCAGCGCACCACCGGCGTGGTGGCCAGCATCACCAATGCCGATGGCAGCAAGAGCAGCAAGCTCGCTGCCGCCCTCTCGGGCGACAAGAAGATCGTGGTCTGCACGATCCAGACCTTCCCCTATGCCCTGGAGGAGGTGCGCAAGCTGGCCGCCACCGAGGGCAAGCGCTTTGCGGTGATCGCCGATGAGGCCCACAGCTCCCAGAGCGGAGAGGCCGCCGCCAAGCTCAAAGCCGTGCTCAGCGCCGAGGAGCTGGCGGAGCTGAATGATGGCGGCGAGGTGAGCATGGACGACGTGCTGGCTGCCCAGATGGCCGCCCGCGCCAGGGACAGCGGCATCACCTTCGTGGCCTTCACCGCCACCCCCAAGGCCAAGACCCTGGAGCTCTTCGGCAGGCGCCCCAACCCTGCTGAACCCGCCAGCGACACCAACCGGCCTGAGCCCTTCCACGTCTATTCGATGCGCCAGGCGATCGAGGAGGGCTTCATCCTCGATGTGCTGCGCAACTACACCAGCTACAAGCTGGCCTTCCGCCTAGCCCACAACGGCGCCAGCTACGACAACGCCCAGGTGGAGAAGAGCGCTGCACTCAAGGGGATCATGGGCTGGGTGCGGCTGCACCCCTACAACATCGCCCAGAAAGTGCAGATCGTCGTTGAGCACTTCCTGGAGTTCATCGCCCCCCTGCTGGAGGGCAGGGCCAAGGCGATGGTGGTGGTGGCCAGCCGGCTGGAGGCGGTGCGCTGGCAGCTGGCGATCGAGCGCTACATCAAGGAGAAGGGCTACCCGATCGGCACCCTGGTGGCCTTCTCCGGTTCCGTCACCGACAGGGAGAGCGGCCCCGATGACTTCAGCGAGACCAGCGCCGCCCTCAACCCGGGTCTCAAGGGCCGGGACATCCGCGAGGCCTTCGCGACGGAGGAGTACCAGATCCTGCTGGTGGCCAACAAGTTCCAGACCGGCTTTGACCAGCCGCTGCTCTGCGGCATGTACGTGGATCGGCGCCTGGCCGGCATCCAGGCCGTGCAGACCCTCTCACGCCTGAACCGCTGCCACCCGGGCAAGGACGAGACCTACGTGGTGGATTTCGTCAATGACCCCAGCGAGATCCTGGAGGCCTTCCAGACCTTCTACGAGACCGCCGAACTGGCAGGCACCACCGATCCCAATCTGGTGTTCGACCTGCGGGCCAAGCTCGATGCGGCCGGCCACTACGACGACTTCGAAGTGGAGCGGGTGGTGAAGGTGGAGCTGGACCCCAACGGCAAGCAGAGCGAGCTGGCCAGGGCCCTCGAACCCGTGGCCGATCGGCTGCTCAAGAAGTACAAGGCGGCCCAGAACGCCCTCGCCGTGGCCCGGGAGCTGGGGGATACCGCCGC
Organism: Vulcanococcus limneticus LL; assembly: GCF_002252705.1. GTDB lineage: Bacteria > Cyanobacteriota > Cyanobacteriia > PCC-6307 > Cyanobiaceae > Vulcanococcus > Vulcanococcus limneticus. The sequence goes on along the minus strand of NZ_NQLA01000009.1, from coordinate 1,103 downwards.
CACCAAGGAGGCCGAGGACGCGCTGAACGCCCTGACCCTGTTCAAGGCCGACATGGGGGCCTTCCTGCGGCTCTACACCTTCCTCTCGCAGATCTTCGACTACGGCAGCACGGCCGTGGAGAAGCGCTCGATCTTCTACAAGCGCCTGCTGCCGTTGCTGGAGTTCGGCCGCGAGCGCGACAGCGTCGATCTCTCCAAGGTGGTGCTCACCCACCACACCCTCAAGAACCTGGGCAAGCGTCACCTGCCCCTCGGTGAAGGCGAGGCCCCCAAGCTCCAGCCCCTTACAGAAGCCGGCACCGGCCAGGTGCAGGAGAAGCAGAAAGCCCTGCTGGAAGAGATCATCGCCAGGGTCAATGACCTGTTCGAGGGCGAGCTGAGCGACTCCGACAAGCTGGTGTACGTCAACAACGTGCTCAAGGGCAAGCTGCTGGAATCGGAACTGCTGCAGCAACAGGCCGCCAGCAACTCCAAGGAGCAGTTCAGTAACTCGCCCGACCTGCAGAGCGAACTGACCAACGCCATCATCAACGCCCTTGATGCCCACACGACCATGAGCACCCAGGCCCTCAACCAGCCCGCCGTGCAGTCCGGTCTGAAGGACATCCTGCTCAACTACGCGGGTCTGTGGGAGGCCCTCCGGCAGCGGGCGGCGGGGCAAAGCTGAGCAGATTCATCCGACTTCCCAACAAGGGCGACTGCTTATTCGGTCTTCTCATTAGGGCACAAGGCACCAGTAGGCATCGTTAGCAAGCAATCTCCAGTCTGTCTCCAGTACCGCGGTTGAGCAGCTAGAGGGGGGGGGCCTCAGGGCCTGATGAATCTGCAACGAATACCAGACGTTGCACTCCATATTCACCATGGGGTAACCTTATCCCGTGGGATCACATCTGGAGCCAATTACCGGAGCCTGCAGTACATCAGTAGGGCCTCCTGAGAAAGTCGGAGCCGCTGCCGCCAATACAGATTCTGGCAGTCAGGTGCCTTGCTGAGTGATTATCAAGCCGCAGCTGTCTCAACGCTTGATGGCAGCTTGTTGCACCTCAGAGCTACAAGCTGGCTGCTCAGGATCTGCAGCCAGAAGGCAAACAAGGCAAAAAGAA
>NZ_NQLA01000064.1 GCF_002252705.1 Vulcanococcus limneticus LL | reverse complement strand
GGGCGTACGCCCCTGGAGGCAGCTCAACAGGGAGTTGCAGCATGACCACATCCACCCACTCTCATAAGGACTGGACCGACAAAGGGGGTCACGTCAAATCAGCTGATCGCAGTAGAACTGCTCCGTGCCGTAGGTGGCCAGGTTGTTGTCGCTCAGAATGGACTGGAGGCCCTGGAAGAACTGGCACGGACACCATCCCCCTTCCATGTGGTGCTGATGGATCTGGCCATGCCGGTGATGGATGGATGGGAAGCCACCCGCAGAATCCGCTCGGAAAGCCGCTGGCACGCCCTTCCGATTCTGGCGATGACAGCCCATGCCTTTGCCGAGGAACGGGATCGCTGCCTGGCCGCCGGCATGCAGGATCACCTGACCAAACCGATCGACCCCGATCGGCTCTATCAGGCCTTGACGGCCTACAAGCCAGAGAGCAACGCTCCATCACCATCAACCTCACCACCAAGACCCAGCCTGGATCCCCCCTCAGCCGTGAACCCGGGGGCCAAGCCTCTGGAAGCACTCCGCGAAGCCGGCTTGGATGTGGCCGGGGCACTGCGGCGGACAGCTGGGGACGAAGCGCTCTACCTGAAGCTGTTGAACAGTTTCGCCAACACCCAGAGAACTGCCGTAGAGCAACTGGAACAGGCCCTCGGGAGCGGAGATCACACCACAGCGGAGCGCCTGGTGCATACGATCAAAGGGGTGGCAGGCAATCTTGGTGCCATGGCGCTGCACAGGAGCGCCGATGCACTGGAGCAGGCTCTGCGGGAGGGAGCCCCTGCAGAAACAGCTCAGCAGACATTCAACCAGTCTCTGACCTCCACGGTGCAACTGCTCGATGCAGCACTCGGCCAGACAGTGCTGGCAAGCAGCACTGAGACAGATCAAGCCGGCCCTGCAGAGGCCGCTCCAGACCAGGGCCTGGCCGACACCCACAGGGAACTGCTCAACACCCTGGCCAGCCTGATCGACTGCGGTGACGGCGAGGCCATTGAGCTTGCAGCGCGGGAGCAGACCCTGTTGCAACGGATTCTGGGAGATCAGGTGTATGCCCAACTCCATAGACAGCTCGAGGATCTGGAATTCGAAGCGGCCCTCTCCACCCTGCAAACCGCCTTGGGAGGCCCCCTCTGAACCCAACGCTGGCCACTTTGGGCAGCGAGTGGGCAGCGAGTGGGCATTGAAGAGCAGATCTGCCGCAAGCCTGCTCCTGGAGCATGAGGTTTTGTATCACGTGCAGCGGTGGGCGAACCGCAGGCCTCTTAGACGCCCTCCAGGATGGTTAGCATGAAATGTGATGTATAACGCACTGCTGCTCCTGTCTTCCCCAGCACCATACGACTTTCCCCCGGAGATCGACAATGGTTGTCTCCAGATGCATCCACCACTGGCAAGAAAAAGAGAAGCGCAGGACGAGACGATCGATCAGCAACAGCGATCAGCAACAGAGATGCGGCACCGAATCCCTTCTGAGAGGAAACTCACTCAGAGGCTACAGAACGAATCCTGATCCCGAAACCCACCAGGCATGAGCCAAAGCCCTTCCACCAAGCCACTGGTCATTGCCGTTGACGATGCCCGTGAAAGCCTGCAGCAGATCAACAGCCTGCTGAAAGAGAATTATCATATTCGCATGGCGACAAGCGGTAGCGCGGCACTGCGCAGCATCAGACAGCAACCCCTTCCAGACCTGATTCTTCTGGACATCATCATGGAAGGGACAGATGGGTACGAGGTCTGCCGCATCCTGAAAGAAGACCCAGAACTTCAAGATATACCAATCATCTTTCTCACCTCCCGCACCGAGATACATGACGAGGAGAGGGGGTTTTCGTGTGGCTGCGTTGATTACATCACCAAGCCGATCTCTCCCTCCATCCTCCGCGCTCGGGTTGCCACCCACGTTGAACTGAAGCGTGCTAGGGATGTCCTCAAGGACAACAATACCTATCTCACCTCTGAGGTGATCAGGAGGACTGCTGAGGTGGAGGCGGTTCAGGACACCACCATCCTGGCCATGGCCTCACTGGCAGAAACCAGGGACAACGAAACGGGCGCCCACATCAAACGAACCCAGCAATATGTACGCGCACTGGCCAAGTATCTCCAATCAAGCCCAGCCCATGCCGCCAAACTCTCGGACGAGCAGATTGAGATCCTCTACAAGTCTGCGCCACTGCATGATATTGGCAAGGTAGGCATACCAGACTCCATCCTCTTGAAGCCAGCCGGCCTCACTGCCGAGGAGTTTGACATCATGAAAACCCACACCACCCTAGGTAAGATCACGATTGAACAGGCTGAGGAAGCCCTGAATTCTCCAAGTTCATTTCTGCTCACAGCCAAGCAGATTGCCTACAGCCACCATGAGAAGTGGGACGGAAGTGGCTATCCACAGGGCCTGAGTGGCGAAGCGATCCCGTTGGCAGCACGCCTCATGGCACTGGCAGATGTCTATGACGCCCTGATCAGTGAGCGGGTCTACAAACGCGCTTTCTCCCATGATGAATCGAGCGCCCTCATTGTCGAAGAGAGCGGCAGTCACTTTGATCCTGAGGTGGTGAACGCTTTCCTCACCCTCTCCGATCAGTTTCAGGCCATTCGTGGTCAGTATCAGGACCATGTGCCTCTGCCATAGATCCCTGATCGACTATCTGGATCTGCCTCCCAGCCCTAGAGCCAGGCCAGAAGCCGAGGGGTCAGTGGCATGCCTCCCTGTCGGGCTGCCTGTTCAAGAGGCCTGGACACCAGTCGGAAGCGATCCAGCGGCGGAACTGCTCCGACCAGACAGCACTTCGATCAGGGCTGTCGGCGCCGCCTCGCATCCAGCGACGCCACCCCCGGAGCTGGGCAGCAGCGGCGCCTGACTGGTCGCGCAGCGGGGGTTGCCAGGCGTCGGCTGACCGAAGCAGCATGGGCAAGGGACCGCAGGATCAGCATGGCCATCCCGGATCTGCGGCAGTTCACGATCAGCAAGCCCGGCCTGCTGCTGATCACCGCTGGCGTCGCCCTGGTGGTGCTGGCCGTGAGGAGCTGGGATCCGGTGGGGCCCCAGTCGCTGATCTGTCGCCATCGGGACGATCCCAAGGGGCTGATCAATTTCCGGGTCACCGTGGGCCGAGGCGAGGATCGGGTTCGCTTCGCCGATGGGCAGACCCTGCCTGTTGAGACGTCCCGCGATCAGATCACCTTTCTGGAGAAGGAGTCCAACAGCTTCCACCTCAGCGACAGCGACAGCGATGAGGCGGGGCTGGGGATGGGCAGCCGGGAAGAACGGGAGCTGGGCATCCCTTCCGTGGCCGCCCCGATGGTGGTCCATATCGACCGTCGTCACGACGTGGAGCACCGCACCACGATCGACCGCCATCGCCTCACCTTCCACGAGCAGGCCCTCACCAAGGGAGGCCAGCCAGGGGAGGTGATGATGGATGGCCGCTGTCAGCCGGTGGCAGCCGGCTGAGCTGGACGCAGCACCAGCCGCAGCAGCACCGGCGCCAGGAAAGTGGTGCCGATCACCATGATCAGGATCGCCGCCTCAAGCGCCGGGTTGAGCAGGCCGGCCTGACTGCCGAGGCCCAGGAAGATCAGGCCCACCTCCCCCCGCGGCATCATCCCGAGCCCCACCAGCCAGCGGTTGGTGGGCTCGGCAGAGCGGTAGCTGAAGCCGGCCGCCAGCTTGGTGAGAACGGCGATCACCAGCAGGAACGCCGCCACCACCAGGCCCTCGCGGTTGGCCGGCTCCAGCGGGTTGAGCACCGCCAGATCCATGGTGGTGCCGATGAGCACGAAGAACACGGTGGCGAACAGGGCCACCAACGGCTGGATCGCCACCTCGATGGCATGGGCATGGCGCGAGTTGCTCAGCACCAGTCCGGCGGCAAAGGCCCCCAGGGCCGCCTCCAGGCCGATGGCCTGGGCGGCGAAACAGCCGAGGCACAGCACCAGGAAGGCCACCGCCACCGCCTCTCCCGGGGCCTTCAGCCGATCGAGCAGCCCATCGAACAGCGGTGCCGCCTGCCGGCTCAGCAGCAGCGACACGGCCACGAACACGGCGGCGGCCGCCAGCAACTTGAGGATCGGTGCGGCACTGATGCTCCCCCCGCCAGCCAGGGACACGACCACCGCCAGGATCACGATGCCGAGGATGTCATCGAGCACGGCGGCACCGATCACGATCTGGCCCTCGCGGCGCTTGAGCACCCCGAGCTCTCCGAACACGCTGGCGGTGATGCCGATGCTGGTGGCGGTCATGGCGGCACCGGCGAACAGGGCCGGCAGCAGCGGCATGTGGAACAGCAGATGCAGCCCGGCGGTGCCCAGGGCCAGGGGCAGCAGCACCCCGGTGAGCGCCACGCCGATGGCCTGGGCCGCCACGGCGATCAGCCCATCCAGCTCACATTCCAGGCCCGTGAGAAACAACAGGGCGTAGAGGCCGATGCGCGAGGCCGATTGCAGGTTCGGGAAGGTGTCGTTGTAGATCGCGCTCACCTGATCCGGCGCCAGATGGGACAGCCCCGCCACGGCCCCCACCAGGGCTCCATTGAGCTGGGCCCCGAGTTCCGGCGGCAGGATCAGGTGCAGGCCCGAGAGGCCGATCAGCACCCCCGCCACCAGCTCACCCAGGATCGTGGGCAGCTGCAGCCGCACCATCAGCTCGGCCAGGGCGCGGGCCGCGAGCACGATCAGGGCGAAGCGCCCCACCTCGATCAGGGTGTGGGCCACCTCCACGCTGTGACCGCCCAGCTCCAGCAGCAGTAAAGGGACCTGCATGCACGGAGCCGCCGAAGTCAGGCGACCGTAGGCGCAAGGGGCAGGTGGCGCCAGCCCCTGAAATAGTCAAGGGCCAGGAGTGGGTCGGGGGCCTGGCAGCGGAAGCCCACGCGGCTGTCCGGCCGGACCACCAGCAGGGTGGGATCGACCACGCCGAGGCGCGCGTGCACCAGCCCCTCGGCATCGAGCAACCAGCGCCGAGACGGCAGCGGCTCCCAGCCTGCGGTGCTGATGAACCACACCCTGGCCAGGCTCTCCAGGGCCGCCAGCCACTCCGGTGCCAGCTCCACCCGGGTGGCGTCCGTGGCCAACCAGAGCAGCACGAAATCCGGCTGCCGCAACAGGTCGTAGAGGCGGCTCACCCCCGGCTGCCCCTGCAGGGGCCCGGCATCCGGCAGGCGATCCCCGGGGTGGGGGCCAAGCCAGCTGGGCTGTGACTCGCCACCGGAGCGATCGCCGCCGGTGCCAGCGCCACTGGAGCCCTGCCAATGGGAGCGCACGATGGGGCTCGGGCCGTAGCGGAAATCGAGCTCCGATTCGGCCAGTGCCGCCTGGTAGCGATCCTGGGGCGAGACCATGCCGGCCATCAGCAGGCGCTTGACGCGCTCCACAGCCGGGCGCTGATCCGGCACCGCCCGCAGCTGTTCGGCGGCATCCCCGGAGGCGCCGAAGGCCTCCACCACCGGCCGGCGTTCCGGCTCGTAGGTGTGGATCAGGTCCTCATCCGCAGCCCCATCGAGCACCAAGGCCAGCTTCCAGGCCAGGTTGAAGGCGTCCTGGATGCCGGCATTCATGCCGTGCCCCTCGATCGGGCTGCAGGCATGGGCCGCATCCCCCGCCAGCAGCACCCGGCCGCGGCGGAAGCTGCAGCTGACCTGCCGGTAGGTGCGGAACAGCATCGGCTCGTCGTGGTCCACCAGGGCCGCCCCCGGAGCCAGCGCGGTCAGGGCGGCGGCGATCCGGGGCAGCAGCGCCGCAGGCTGGCCCTCGAGCTCGGCATCCGCGCGGAAGTACACCCGCCAGCGATCGGGGCCGAGCGGCAGTGGATTGAGCGACGGCGGCTCGATCTGCACCGCCCCGAAGCGGGGATCGTGGGGCCAATGCTCCAGACGGCCGTCCACCACGCCCCAGAGCGTGTCGTAGGCATGGCCCTCCACCGCCATGCCGATCAGATCGCGCACGCTGCTGCGCAACCCATCACAGCCCACCACCCAGTCGGCCTCCAGGCTGTGCACGCGGCCATCACTGGCCTCCAGCCGGGCCGTGAGCGGTCCACCGAAGTCCGGCTCCGTGCCGTCTGAACCAGGGCCGCTGAGGGCGGTCAGGGTCCAGCCGCGATGCACCGCACCCCCGCAGTCGAGCAATCGTCGGGCGAGGATCTGCTCGGTGATGTGCTCGGATAGATTGAGATCGAAGGGATAGCGGCTGTCGATCGAATCGAAGCGCAGGGTCACGCAGCGCTGGCCGTAGGCAAAGATATTCACACCATCCATGCGATGGCCCCGCTGCAAAAACTCCTCCACGAGTCCCAGCGCGTCGAAGATCTCCAGGGTGCGGCTATGGATCACCGTGGCCCGATCCCAGGGCAGTGGCTGGGCCCGGCGATCCACCAGCAGCACCTCAACCCCGCGCCGCACCAGCTCCAGCGCGGTCGTGAGGCCGGTGGGTCCCGCCCCGACCACCAGCACCCGGATGCGCCCCGGCAGCACGTCGGCCGCAGCGCTCACAGCAGGTTCGCCGCCAGCTCCGCCAGTTCGGAGCGCTCGCCGCGCACCAGGGTCACATGGCCGGCGAGGCTCTGGCCCTTGAAGCGCTCCACCAACCAGGTGAGGCCATTGCTCTCGGCGTCCACGTAGGGGTTGTCGATCTGGTAGGGATCCCCGGTGAGCACGATCTTGGTGCCCTCACCCACCCGCGTCACGATCGTCTTCACCTCGTGGGGGGTGAGGTTCTGGGCCTCATCCACCACCATGTACTGGCGCGGGATTGAGCGGCCGCGGATATAGCTGATCGCCTCCACTTCCAGCAGGCCCATGCCCTTGAGGTCCGTCCAGTTGCTGCGGGGCTGGCGGTGGCCGGCCGGCCGGCCGGCGCTGCCGCTAGCGCTGCGGCCCGATCCGCGCCCCTCCTCCTCCGAACTGCGGCCCAGCAGGAAGTCGAGGTTGTCGACGATGGGCTGCATCCAGGGGCCCATCTTTTCCTCCAGGGTGCCGGGCAGAAAGCCGATCTCCTTTCCAAGGGAGATCACCGGCCGGGTCACCAGCAGTCGGTCGTAGAGGTGCTCATCGGCCACCTGGTGCAGGCCAGCCGCCAGGGCCAGCAGGGTCTTGCCGGTGCCGGCCTTGCCCACCAGCGTGAGCAGCTGGATCGCGGGATCGAGCAGCAGATCCAGGGCGAAGGTCTGCTCGCGGTTGCGGGCGCTGATCCTCCCCAGCCGCGCCCGCTGAACGCGCTGCAGCGGGAACAGGGAGCCGCGCTTGGCGTCGTAGCGGGCCAGCAGGGTGTGGCCCGGCTGCAGCTCATCCACCAGGGTCACGCCCTCGTTGGCCTGCAGGGACAGGCCCGTGGCCTCCAGCGCCGCCTGGATCTCAGCGAGCGGCAGCCCGCCGTCACCCTTGATCGCCTCCATCTGCTGGGCGCTCACGGGCAGATCGCACACCCCGGGGTAGAGGTCGGCGATCGTCACCTTGTCGGTGGTGTAGTCCTGGGCCGTCAGGCCCACGGCATCGGCCTTGATGCGCAGGTTCGTGTCCTTGGTGACCAGCACCACCGGCTGCTTGTCGCCGCCGATCACCCCCTGGCGCAGCTGCTCCAGCGCCACCGCAAGGATGTTGTTGTCGCCGTTGCCGCCCTTGAGTTCGGGGGGCAGCTGATCGAGGGTCTCGCGGCGGCAGAACACCACCTGCAGGGTGCCGCCGCTGCCCGCATCGATCGGCACGCCGTCGGCCAGGTTGCCCTTCTCGCGCAGGGCGTCCAGCAGCCGCGACACCTGCCGGGCGTTGCGACCCTTCTCGGCCGGATCGCGCTTGAAGCGATCGATCTCCTCCACCACCTCGATCGGGATCACGATCGCGTTGTCCTGGAAGCGCGTGAGGGCCTGGGGATCGTGCAGGAGGACGTTCGTATCGAGAACGTAGGTCTTGCGCATGGGGCCCGCTCCGGCGGCGTAGTTCGCACCGTACGGCGCTGGATCCAGCCGGCAACGACCCCGCCACCAACCGCCGCAATCGGTCCCGCAGCCGGCGGCGCGGCCTACGCTCCGGCGGTCCCTGAAGCTCCAGCGTGGCCCCGCTGTTTTCCGTTCTGCTGATCGCGCTGCTGCTGTTCGGCCTGAGCCTGCTCTGGCTCGAACTGCGCCATCGGCTGCGGCCCGCCTCGCCGCTGGAGCTGCGCTCCTCGGCCTGGAAGGTACTGCGCCAGGACGACGGCGTGCTGGTGAAGGGCACGCTCACCATCCACAACCCCCATCCCCGCATGGAGGTGTTCGTGCCGGAAATCAGCGTGAAACCCACCCTGCTGGGCCGCGGTGACCTCAAGGCCGTGCGGATCAGCAGCGAGATCATCCCCAATCACCCGGATGAGCAGGCACGGGCCGATGGCTATTGGTTCGCCTACATCGTCAAGGGGCGCAAGAGCACCGAGGCGAAGCTGCGCCTGAAGATCACAGCCCCAGCCGGAGTGGACCTCAAGGCCCTGCTCGACACCCTCTGGGTGGAGATCCTCTGGGTGAACTACGGGCCATTCGGGCGGCTGCAGCGCCGCGACGCGGTGCTGGTGCCCCTGCGCCGTCCTGCAGCTGCGACCCCCGCCAACGCCCAGTGGCGCGCGGGCGATCACTGCCAGGTGCTGCCGATCCGCACCCACCTGCTCGGTGTGCTCGACGATCCAGCCGAGGTGCTGCGCCACTACGCCGGCGCGGTGCTGCAGCCCGGCGACATCCTCACCATCGGCGAGACGCCCCTGGCGGTGATCCAGGGCCGCTACCACCACCCGGAAACGGTGCAGCCCTCGGCCCTGGCGCGGCTGCTCTGCCGGGTGTTCCACCCCACCAGCTCGCTGGCCTCGGCCTGCGGCCTGCAGAGCCTGATCGATGTGGTGGGGCCGGCCCGGGTGCTGGTGGCCTGGCTGGTGGGCACGGGCCTCAAGCTGGTGGGGCTGAAGGGCTGGTTCTATCGGCTGGCGGGGGATCAGGCCCGTCTGATCGACGACATCACCGGCACCACCCCCCCCTACGACCAGACGATCGTGCTCGGCCCCGAGCGACCCGCCGCCATCTGCGCCCAGCTCGCCGCCGACCTGGGGGTCGCCGTGGCCGTGGTGGATGTGAACGACCTGGGCCGGGTCAAGGTGCTGGCCGCCAGCCCCGGCACTGACGAGGAGCTGCTGCAGCGGGCCCTCAGGCCCAACCCCGCCGGCAACGCCAACGAGCGCACGCCGCTGGTGCTGGTGCGCCCATAGCCGGCCCGGCCCCATACGATGGGGATGAGGCCTGTCGAGCGGGGCCGTAACCCTGCCGAGCGCAAGCGTGTCGACCACCCGAGCGGTCCCGAGCAGCAGCCAGCCATCGGCCAGCCCCACCAGTGGCGCGGCCGGAGACCCCTCCGTGGGCCCCCTGCCGCCGCTGCGGATCGAGCCCCTGCAGGGCTGGCACCTGCCCCTCCTGCAGGACCCCTCCTTCCTCGATCTGCAGCCGCTGTTGCAGCTCGCCCTGCTGCTGCAGGGCCCCGAGCGACTGCTGCGCAGCCTGGTGGCGCGCCGTGCCCTGGCGCCGGATGTGCTGCTCGCCTACCGCGACCCGCAGCGCCCCCTGGGGCTGATCGTGAGTGAGCGGCTCAACCGCAGCGGCAGCTGCTGGCAGCTGCTGCACCTGCGCAGCAGTGAAGCCGTGCTGGCCGCCCCTGAAACGGGACGCATGGCCCTGGAATCGGCCCTGGTGCGCGAGGCGATCCAGCGCAGCCGCAACGCCGCCAGCTGGATCGCCACCAGCTCCAGCTGCGACGACGCCCGACTTGCCCTGCTGCGCCAACAGGGCTTCCAGCCCCTGCGGCACGAGACCCTCTGGCGCTGGCAGCCCCAGCCCAGCGGCAGCCACGCCGGCGACCAGCCAGGGGGTCTGCCGCAAACCCTGCCCGCGGACCTGCAACTGCAGCCCCTCACCCGCCGCACGGCCGGCCTGATGTGGCACCTGGAGCAGGCGGCCCTGCCGGCCCAGCTGCGCCAGCTGCTGGATCGCCGCGTCGAGGATCTGCTCGACCAGAGCCAGGGCCCCAGCCTGATGCTGGTGGATGCCTCCCGCCAGACGGCCGTGGCAGGCGCCCGGCGACTGAGACCAGGCAGCCGGGGCCTGCCGGAGCTGGAACTCACCCTGCACCCGGGCTGGCAGCACCTGCTGGGGGCCCCACTGCAATTGCTGCTGGAGCGCAGCGCCGCCGGCTGCGACCAGCTGATCGTTCGCAGCGACATGGGCGACAGCGAGCGCAGCCGCTGGCTGCAGAGCCTGGGTATGGCCCCCGAGGGCGAGGAGGTGGTGATGGCCCGCAGCGTCTGGCGGCGCCATTCGCCCCAGCCCAGCGCGGCGGTGGTCCGCCGCCTCGATGCGGTGCTCGGCCAGCTCCAGCCCCGCCAGCGGCCCCTGCCCACGCCGCTGGGGCGCTGACCCCGTGGCCCCCCACCGCCCCCGGCCCCGTTCGGTGCTGGCCCTGGATGTGGGCCGCCGCCGCATCGGCCTGGCGGGCTGCGATCCCCTCGGGCTCACCGTGACGCCGCTGGCGGCATTGCGCCGGGGCCGCTTCCCCGCCGATCTGGCCCTGCTCGAGCCCCTGATCCAGCGGCGCCGGGTGGAGGCGCTGGTGGTGGGGCTGCCCCTGGATGCGGCCCAGCAGCCCACGGAGCAGGCCGAGCACTGCCGCCGCTACGGCGAGCGCCTGGCCCGCCAGGTAGGCCTGCCGCTGGCCTTCGTGAACGAGCACGCCAGCAGCTGGGCCGCCGGCGAACGCCACGGCCTCCACGGCGACCGCAGCGGCGCCCTCGACAGTGCCGCCGCCGCCCTGCTGCTGGAGCAGTGGCTGGCCGAAGGGCCCGAGCCCCAGGCCCTGGCCAGTGCACCCAACCCGGCCGATCCGGTGGGCACTCGGCCACCGGAGCTTGGCCCCGGGTCCGACGCCCAGGCATCCTGAGGGCATCTGCCTCTCCCCCATGAGCTCCGACGGCCCCTCCACCTCCGGCTCCGGCGATGTGCCCACGGTGCTCGTGCGCGACGGCCAGGGCCGTCAACTGCTCTGCTTCCTCGAGCAGTTGATCCCCCTCGACGGCCACGACTACGCCCTGCTCACGCCGGTGGACACCCCGGTGTGCCTGGTGCGGATCGCCGCGGACGACGACGAGGAGGACGAGGTGATCGAGGAACTGGCCGGGGCCGAATCGATCCTCTCGGTGGCCGATGTGGTGCTCCAGGAGCACGACCTGACCCTGGTGCGCTCCGCCGTGACCCTCACGGTGAGCGGCGAACTGGAGGAGCCCGACCCCGACGAGGTGGACCCGGAGGACCTCGAGGGCGATGAGGACGACGACGACAGCGACCTCTACGAGATGCTGATCCAGTTCCGGGCCGAGGGCCAGGAATACGGCCTCTACATCCCCCTCGATCCCTTCTTCGTGGTGGCCCGCCTCGAGGGCAGCGAGGGGGTGCTGGTGGAGGGCGAGGAGTTCGAGCGGATCCAGCCCCGCATCGAGGCCGAACTCGATGACCGCGAGCAGGCGGAGGACTGAGCCGGCCCCTGGGCCGGCAACAGCCTGGACAGGCAAAGGTCTGGCCAGGCTGCTGACCAAGCGACTGAATCCACGACAGAGCGGACACCCAGCCAACCCCGATCCCTTGAGCGACGCGCGCCCCTTCCCCAGCCAGCTGCAGCGGCTGCTCCAGCCCGACTGGCAGCCCGAGGCCACCGTGGCCGAACTGCCGCTGCAGCACTTCCTGGAACGGGGCATCCGCGCCCTGGTGCTGGATGTGGATCGCACCCTGTTGCCCCGGCGTGGCAACCAGCTTCCGGCCGCCGTTGAGGACTGGCTGCAGCGGGCCCAGGCCGAGCAGCTGCGACTGCATCTGTTCAGCAACAACCCCTCGCGCCAGCGCATCGGCTCCGTGGCCCGCCAGCTGGGGGTGGACTACACCACCAGCGCCGCCAAGCCCCGCCGCGGCGCCCTGCGCCGGGTGATGGCCGAACTGGCCATCCCGCCGGACCAGGTGGCGATCGTGGGCGATCGGGTGTTCACCGATGTGCTGGGGGGCAACCGCCTGGGTCTGTACACGGTGCTGGTGAGGCCGGTGAACCCCCAGGGCCAGCCCTGCCCCCACGACCGCTGGCAGCGGCTGGAGGTGCGCCTGGCCCGCTTCGCCGGTGCCGATCTGCACTGATTGCGCCACGACCTGACCTGAACCGAAACCACATGCCGATGCGTAGGGTCATCAAGGTGGGTACAAGCCTGCTGCGGGGCAGCGGGGGCCGCGGCACCGAGGCGGTGATCGCCGACCTGGCCGCCAGCCTCAGCGGCCTGTGGCAACGGGGCGAGCCCGTGGCGCTGGTGACCAGCGGCGCCGTGGGCCTGGGCTGCCACGCCCTCGGCCACGGCCAGCGCCCCACGGAGCTGGAGGCCCTCCAGGCCGCCGCCGCCGTGGGCCAGGGGCGGCTGATGGCCCTCTACGACCAGGCCTTCGCCGCCCACGGCCGCTGCGTGGCCCAGGTGCTGCTCACCCGCGGCGATCTGGCCTCGCGCCGCCGCTACCAGAACGCCTGCCGCACCCTGCAGCAGCTGCTGGCCTGGGGCGTGACGCCCGTGATCAACGAGAACGACACCCTCGCCACCGACGAACTGCGCTTCGGCGACAACGACACCCTCTCAGCCCTGGTGGCGGTGGCGATCGGCGCCGATGAACTGGTGCTGCTCACCGACATCGACAGCCTCTACTCGGGCGATCCCCGCAGCGACGCCGAGGCCCGCCCGATCCGCGAGGTGGGCAGCCTGGCGGAGCTGGAGGCCCTGGCGGGGGTGGCCAAGGGGGGCGGCCGCTGGGGCACCGGCGGCATGACCACCAAGCTGACGGCGGCCCGCATCGCCACCGCCAGCGGCATCCAGGTGCGCCTGGCCGATGGGCGCGATCCAGCGGTGCTGGAGGCGCTGCTGGCGGGCGGGAGCCCGGGCACGCTGTTCCGGCCCTCCCCCAGCCCCCTGGAGGGCCGCAAGGGCTGGCTGGCCCATGCCCTGCTGCCCAAGGGCAGCCTGCGGCTGGATGCCGGCGCCGAGCGGGCCCTGGTGGAGCGGGGCGCCTCGCTGCTGGCGGTGGGCGTGCGCCTGGTGGAGGGCAGCTTCAACCGCCGCGATGCCGTGCGGCTGCTCAGCCTCGATGGCCGCGAGCTGGGCCGGGGCCTGTGCGCCCTCAGCAGTGAAGAGCTGCGGGCGGTGATGGGCCGCAGCAGCGCCGAGGTGCGCCAGAGCTACGGGCCCGTCGGCGGCGCGGTGGTGCACCGCGACCACCTGGTGCTGACCCCCCCTCTGCCAGGAAAGTTGACGCCTCTCCATCCCGACCACTTTTTCCACCAGGGGGCTTGATGGAGCAGAGCAATGCGGCGTTACAGCGAGGCC
>NZ_NQLA01000063.1 GCF_002252705.1 Vulcanococcus limneticus LL | reverse complement strand
GTCAGCTGTGGAGCCGATCGCCTGAGGTGCGCGGCCCACCCCAGCTACGCCGGGGTGGGAGTGCCGGGGGAATTACACCACTGAAGGGGACGCCAGCATCGGCGCTGCTTCCGCGCTTCATTTGACCACCCTTCCGCACAGGCTTTCCGCCGAAGGTGAACACATGAGTCTCTAAGCACTGCCAATGACGTTAATGTATCAGAAAAGCCAAGGTAGCCCCATGCTAGCACTAACACATGAAACCATGTTGGCCAAGCTGCAGGGGTAAAGCTAATTGGGCATATTTGGTCTCCACCGGTTCCCCAGCGCTCAGGATCATGGGCAGCCCAGCGCCTGCGAACGGGCCATGGCCGAGCTCAACGCCGGCGGCAAGACCAGCCACTGGATCTGGTTCGTGCTGCCCCAGCTGGCGGGCCTGGGGCAGTCGGCCATGGCCCGGAGCTACAGCATCGCAGGCCTGGCTGAGGCCCAGGCCTACCTGGCTGATCCAGTCCTGCGGATGCGACTGGAGGCCGTGATCAGCGTGATCGTCGAGCAACTGCAGCGGCCCGGACAGAGCCTGCCTGCCCTGATGGGCAGTGATCTGGATGCCGCCAAGACGATCAGCAGCCTCACCCTGTTTGAAGCCGCGGGCCTGCCCCAGGCCACGGCGCTGGTGGATCAGCTGGGTCAGCGCTGCCCCCGCACCAGGCACATGCTCGGACTGCCGGTGAGGTGAGAGCGGATCGCAGACCGGATGAACGCCAACCCCAGGGGGGGGCTTCCCCCCGGGGCATGGGCCATCAGGCGGGCAGCAGTGCGCCTGCAGCCATCGCCGCCTGCACGCGCACCACCTCCGCCTCATGGGCCGCTTCGATCCCCGCATCGATCTCGCCGGTGCGGGCCAGGAACGCCTCAAGCGCGGGGAGCAGATCCTCCTCCAGCAGGGTGATCTCCTCCTCTCCGTAAGGGTGATCGATCCAGAAGCGGGGGATCGGCTGGCTCTGGTGGCTGCGCAGGATCCAGAGCAGGGCGCTGTGGCACGACTGGACCAGGGCGACGGGATCCTCACGGGTGAGCCGATCGAGCGTGGGGGACATGGGCGCAGGCGCCATGGGGCGCCGTGACGGGACGCCGCCAGGACCGCCGGGGAGGCAAGGGGCGGCGACCGCGCAGCGGCTTCGCCGCCTCGCGCAGCCCTTGCCCCCGGCGGAGACTGAGGCAGCCCGGCACGGCCTCCCGACAACTGGGAGCCAACTCCCTCCCTCAGGCGCTGCGGCCGTGCTGGTAGAGGCCGATCAGCTCCGCCTGGCCGAGTACATGGCCGTCCATGGCCTGGCGCACCTCGGCCGCACTGGCTCCGGCCGGTAGATCCAGCCGGCGATCCAGGGCGCTGAGCTGGAAGCGGTAGTGATGCACCGGTCCCGGGGGTGGCTGCGGGCCGTAGTAGCCCTGCCGGCTGAACTGATCCACACCCCAGCAGCAGCCATGGCGGGCCCCGTTGCCCAGTTCGGCGCTGCGCTCCAGGCCTACCGGCAGGGAGGAGAGCGTGGCTGGCAGATCAAATAGAACCCAGTGAATCCACAGCCCTGCCGGGGCGTCCGGGTCATCGAGGATCAGCGCAAAGGACGCCGTTCCAGCCGGTGCACCCTCCCACTGCAGAGGCGGGGACAGGTCCTCTCCTTCGCCGGTGTGGAGGCGGGGGATCCAGCCGCCGCTGGGAAAGGCCGTGCTGCGCAGCTGCATCGATCAGTGACGTCCCGGCCCTCAGCATCGAGGGTCCGGCCGTGTTGTCCACCCCCGCTGCCGGTTGGGGGCATCGTCTCTGAGGAAGCGGCGGCGACCTACAGCCACGCGACTTGCCGGGTGGTGGGTACGTCAGTCGGCGATCGACACCCCCAGATCAGCGGCAGCCAGGTTGAGCCGGCGATCAAAGCTGGCCAGGGTGGCGCCAAGCCGGTGGGCCAGATCCAGGTAGGTGGCGTCATAGCTGGAGAGGCCATGGGCACGCCCCAGGGCCATCACCCTGGGTCGGCGCTCCTGCACGGCGTCGCCATCGGTGTAGATCGGCAGGTTGCTGAGCCGGGCCAGGAACAGCTCACTGGCATCGGGGGCGATCACGCCGCGCCGTTCCGCCACCAGCAGGGCGTTGGCCACCTCGAGGTGCCAGAGGCCGGGCACCCACCAGGCCTGTTCGCCACAGGCGGCCAGGAGCCTGCTGGCTCGCTCTGCGTCACTGGGCAGCTGGCGTTCAAACACCCAGGCGAGAGCCATGGAGGCATCAATCACGAGGGTCAACGGCGTCCCTCCGCCACGAAGCTGGCCACATCGGCATCACTGACGCCGCGAATGCGGGGGAAGGCCTGCAGCGCCTCGACCGCTGCAGCCACGCCCTGGCTGGAGGCAGCGCGATGGGGCACCAGGTCGGCCACAGGCCGCCCCCGCACCGTGATGGTGAAGTGCTCGCCCTGCTCCACGGCCCGCAGCAGCCGCGAGAGCTGGGCCTTGGCTTCAAAGGCGCCGATGGAACTCTCCATGTCCGCAGCAAACCAGGTCATGAACCAGTTTATTGGACTGGACGGGTTGGAGCCGCGGGAAGCATCTCCTCCTCCAGCAGGGTTTCGACAACGGCCCTAGGTCGTACAACAGAACATTGCACGGCTGGGGTCATGGTGATCGGCGTGCGGGTGGATCCTGCTGTGGAACAGCGGCTCGATGCGCTGGCCCAGCACCTGGGCAAAAGCCGTAGTGCCTGCATCCACGAGGCCATCGATCACTACCTGCTACGCCATGGCGATGGCGACGAGGCCCGGCGCCAGTCGGAGCATCTCGCCCGGTTGGAGCAGCCGCACTGGAGTGAGCAGGCCCCCGGCTGGAGCGTCTGGACGGCATGACGATCCCGCCGCTCCGCCGGGGAACGGTGGTGACCGTGGCCAGCCCCGGGGTCTGTTCCGGCAAGCCACGACCGGCCGTGGTGGTGCAGGCCGACCGCTGGTTGCAGGCCCATCCCAGCGTCACCCTCTGCCCGCTCACCAGCACCCTCACGCAGGCCCCGCTGGTGCGGATCGCCGTGCAGCCCTCGCCGCGCAAGCCCTCGCAGCTGATGGTCGACAAGCTGTTCACGGTGTCCATCCAGGCCGTGGGGGAGGTGGTGGGTCAGCTGGAACCCCAGGCGCTGATCGAACTCGATCTGGCCCTGCGGGGCTGGCTGGAGCTCCCCTGAGATCACCGCGGCGGCGATGGACACCAGCCCCATGACAGGCAACGCGGGACCGGCTCCCCTTGTCACCGGCGCAGCCCTTGCGGCCTTCACCCAGCGACTGGCGGAGCGGTTCGCGCCCGAGCAGGTGATCCTGTTCGGCTCCCAGGCCCGGGGCGAGGCCCGCTGGGATTCCGACGCCGACATCCTGGTGATCCTGCCGTTCCAGGGGCGTCGGCAGGACACCGTGCAGGCGATGCTCAGCAGCTGCGTGCCGACGTTTCCGCTGGATCTGCACCTGCGGCGGCCGGAGGAGATCGCACCGCGCTACCGCTGGGGCGATCCCTTCATGCGTGAGGCGCTCGATCACGGCCGGCTCCTGCACGGTGCGGCGCTCTCCGTCCCGCCCACGAAGCGGCTCACCCCCGCCCGCAATCCGGTGGTGGACGAGTGGCTCGAGCGGGCCGAGCGCCACTGGCGCATGGCCGAGCTCCTGCCCGATCTGCCGCCCGGGTATCTGAGCGGCCTGTTCCATCTGGAACAGTGCCTGGAGACCTATCTGCGCGCAGCCCTGATCGCCCAGGGCATCCCGTCGCGCAGGTGCCGGGATCTGCAGACGCTGAGCGAGCAGCTGGGCACGACGATCCCCGGCTGGCGGCCCGATCGCGACGCCCTGAACACCCTCACCCAGGCGGCCCTGGCTTACCGCGATCCCGGCGAGGGCCACCCCGAACCCAGCCAGGACATGGCCTGGGCCATCGCCCAGGCAGGCCCGCTGCGCGCATGCCTGAGGCGCTGGTTTGACAGCCTGGAGGTGATGGAGCCCCGGGAGCTGGCCTGACCAGGCCGTCAGAATGGAGCCATGACAGCCGTGAACGCCCTCTCAGTCGAACAGCGTCTGCCCAGGATGGCAGCTGCCATTCACCAGGTGATCCCTGGCAGCGAAGTGCGGTTGTTTGGCTCCAGGGCCCGTGGTCAGGCCGGCCCCGATTCCGACATCGATCTGCTGATCACAGCTCCGGATGACTGGCTGGCCAGGCACCACCGCTTCGAGGTTCTCAACGCCCTCTGGGAGCAGCTGACGCAGGCTGATGTGTCTCTGGATCTGCTGCTCTATTCACAAAGCGAATGCGAGGCCCGGCGCCACTGGCGCAGCCATGTGATCGGACGTGCTTATCGCGAGGGGATGCTGTTGGATGGCACTCTCTGAAGCGGAGGGACTGCTGCGCATTGCGGCTGCAGACCTGGAGACCGCCATTGCATCCAGCAACCCGTTGGTGTTTCGCGAGGGTGCCTGGGGGTTCTGGCTCCAACAGGCCGTTGAGAAGGCTCTCAAAGCCTGGCTCCTCCACCTGCATGAAGATGAGCCACCCCTCACGCATGACCTGAGGCGATTGCTACGCCTGCTCGCTGTCCATGGTGCGGAGATCCATGCCTGGCAAGACCTGGGGGTGTTGACCGTCTATGCCGTGCAGTTCCGGTATGACGCCGATCCCACGCCCCTGGGCCTCGATCGGACTGCGTTCAATCAGCGGGTGCAGCATCTCGTGCTGCACGTGGAGCTGCTCCTGCAGAAACGCCCGGGCGGCGCCTGAACAGGCAACGCAGTCACTCGAGCCCTGGGAGCTGGCCTGATACAGCCCAGCCTCCAGGTACTGATCTGATCAGGGCCGACCCTCACGCTTGGCCGCGTCGATCTCAGCGGGGTCAAAGCTGTGCGGCCTGAGGCGCTCGCGCAGGGCCCTGATGCTGGCCAGCTTCTCCTCATCAGGGGGGACGGTGCACCCCAGGCCGGCCTCCAGGCAGACGATCGCCTCATCGTTGAGGCTGCGGCGATGCCGCTTGGCGCGGGCCTTGAGGCGTGCCACCAGGTCATCGGGCACGTTGTGCAGGGTGAGCGTGGCCATCGGCCCAGACCTCCAGCTGCATGGACATCAAGCTGACAGCAGCCTGACAGCACTTCGCCAACAGCCGGCTGCCGCCATCGTGGCTGTCCCGTGGCCCACTCCAACCGCTTAGCGTATTTTATCTGCTGGCTATAATTAGTCGGCAACCCTAAATCTGTCTAGACGTTGGCCGAGGTCTTCCGCCGCCCTCGCCTGGCCGCCGAGCTGGCCGGCCGGCTCCTCCATCCCGGGGTGCTGGATGAGGGGCTGCGCTCCGGCCTGTTCCTCTCCGGACTGCGGCGCACCGGCAAGACCACCTTCCTGCGCACCGACCTGGTGCCGGAGCTGGAAGCCCAGGGCGCGGTGGTGATCTACGTCGACCTCTGGAGTGACACCAGGGTGAGCCCGGCGCAACTGGTGCAGGCGGCGGTCCGTCGCACCCTCGACGAGCTCGCAACGCCGGCGTCCCCTCTGCTGGCGCGGCTGCGCCGGATCCGTGGCCTGGATCCTGGCGGGATGGGCTTTCGCTTCGGGTTTCAGCTGGAGCAGCTGGGGCAGTCCGGCGGCGCCACCCTGGCGCAGGCCTTCACGGAGGTGGTGGATCAGGCCAGGGGCGATGTTGTGCTGATCGTGGATGAGGTGCAGCAGGCCATCACCACCGAGGAGGGCAACCAGATGCTGCTGGCCCTCAAGGCCGCCCGGGATGCGATCAACCCCAGACCCGTCACGCCTGGCCATTTCCTGCTGCTCGGCACCGGCTCCCACCGGGCTCTGGTGAGTGAACTCACGGCACGGCGCAACCAGGCCTTTGCCGGGGCCACGTCGTTGCCCTACCCGGTGCTGGATCAGGACTACGTGAGCCACGTGTTGCAGCGCCTGCGCGAGACGGGCGTCCGGCAGCTGCCGTCACAGGAGACGGCCTGGTCTGCCTTCCAGACCCTGGGGCACCGGCCTGAGGAGTTCCTGCGAGCCCTGGGGCAACTTCAGGCCAGTAGCAGCACCGGCTCTGGCCTGGAACCGGATCAGCTGATGCCCGTGATCGCCGCCACCCTGCGCGGCTCCGCCGCCGATCTGGAACTGCAGAAGGTGGAGCAGATCGGAGGGCTGGCGCTGGCGATCTTTGATCGGGTGGCCCAGGCGGAGGGGCAGGCCCGGGGCATCTTTTCTGCGGAAGCGGCGGCGGCCTACGGCGAGGTGATCGGCCGGGAGGTGCGCGTTGAGGAGATTCAGCCGGTCGTGAACGACCTGCTGGCAGCCAATGTGCTGATGCGCCTCGGCCACGGCCTCTACGGGGTGACGGACCCGTTTGTGCAGGACATCTGGCGCGAGCGACACCCATGACCGAGGGGAGCCGCCTGCCGCGCCGCGCTGAGCACCTGGAACAGCACCCGCGCAGACTCCCTGCGCAGGGCGCTCCAGGCCTCCAGATCGGCGGCATGAATGCAGGGATCGCCGCCCAGCAGATCGTTCTGCCGGTGATGGCTCAGGTTGACCGTGATCTGCTGGCCGAACCGCAGAGGAAGCCCACAGCAGTCGACGTCGACGGAAACTGAGCCGAATGACCAGACCGGCCCCCGCCGGCCTCAGGCTGGGATCCCAGGAGCCTCCGCCGCCATCGCCGCCTGGACCCGCTCCACCTCGACCTCATGGGCCGCCTCGAGCCCCGCATCAATCTCACCGGTGCGGGCCAGGAACGCCTCAAGCGCGGGGAGCAGCTCCTCCTCCAGCAACGTGATCTCCTCCTCCCCGTAGGGGTGATCGATCCAGTAGCGCGGAATCGGCTGGCTCTGGTGGCTGCGCAGGATCCAGAGCAGGGCGCTGTGGCACGACTGGACCAGGGCGACGGGATCTTCAGCAGTGAGCCGATCGAGCGTGGGAGACATGGGCGCAGACGCCATGGGGCGCCGTGACGGGACGCCGTCAGGACCGCCGGGAAGGCAAGGGGCGGCGACCGCGCAGCGGCTTCGCCGCCTCGCGCAGCCCTTGCCCCCGGCGGAGACTGAGGCAGCCCGGCACGGCCTCCAGCGGAACCAGGCCCATAGAGCGTCCGCCGAGCGGGAGGCACGCGGGTGTCTCTGCTGCAGATGGTGTCCTGCTCCAGGCCAGCGGAACTGCGAAACCGCATGCAGTGGAGCGCCTGGTGGCAGGTACTCGTGCCTGGAGCCGGCCCCTTAGCCATGGAGCCATGGCCCACAAGCGCATCACCCACAACCCAGAGCAATGCAGCGGCAAGCCCTGCATTCGGGGCATGCGGATCCGTGTGTGCGATGTGCTCGATCTCTATGCCGCTGGCTTAAGCAGCGAACAGATCCTGCTGGAGCTGCCGGATCTCGAACCTGCTGATCTCGTGGCAGCGCTCAGCTACGCCGCCCGGGAAGTGGACCACCCGGTTCTCGTGGTGTGATCCTCTGGCTCGACGCCCAGCTCTCTCCCCTGATGGCCCCCTGGCTGGAGGAGCGGTTCCCTGACCTCCTCGTGCGTGCCGTGAGAGACCTGGACCTCAGGGATGCGGATGATCGCGAGATCTTCCGCGCCGCCCGGGCTGCGGAGGCTGTGGTGATGACCAAGGATCGGGACTTCATCACGCTCCTGCAGGCTGATGGACCACCTCTCCAGGTGATCTGGCTGAGGCTGGGGAACAGCTCCAACCAGGCGCTCCAGAACGTGCTGGCACGGACTCTGACGGCGGCGATCCAGGCCCTTGAGGCCGGTGAACCCTGGGTGGAGAGTCGCGATTCTGCGGCGGCTGGCTGACGGCTGGGTGTGGAGTGCTGCAAGCACCAGGGGAAACCCCAGGGGCCTGCCCCCCAGGGACCCGGGACCCACAGGCGAGCTCCTCCTCCGCAGGGTGACCTCCTCTCCCCATGGGGGGGGTCGACAACGGCCCTAGGTCGTACAACAGAACATTGCACGGCTGGGGTCATGGTGATCGGCGTGCGGGTGGATCCTGCTGTGGAACAGCGGCTCGATGCGCTGGCCCAGCACCTGGGCAAAAGCCGTAGTGCCTGCATCCACGAGGCCATCGATCACTACCTGCTGCGCCATGGCGATGGCGACGAGGCCCGGCGCCAGTCGGAGCATCTCGCCCAGTTGGAGCAGCCCCACTGGAGTGAGCAGGTCCCCAACTGGAGCGTCTGGACGGCATGACGATCCCGCCGCTCCGCCGGGGAACGGTGGTGACCGTGGCCAGCCCCGGGGTCTGTTCCGGCAAGCCACGACCGGCCGTGGTGGTGCAGGCCGACCGCTGGTTGCAGGCCCATCCCAGCGTCACCCTCTGCCCGCTCACCAGCACCCTCACGCAGGCCCCGCTGGTGCGGATCGCCGTGCAGCCCTCGCCGCGCAGTGGGCTGCGCAAGCCCTCGCAGCTGATGGTCGACAAGCTGTTCACGGTGTCCATCCAGGCCGTGGGGGAGGTGGTGGGTCAGCTGGAACCCCAGGCGTTGATCGAACTCGATCTGGCCCTGCGGGGCTGGCTGGAACTCCCCTGACTGCTCCTGGCAGGGCTGAAGCCCTACCCCAGCAGACAGGCCACCAGTGGCGCCGGGATCGCCCAGCTCGGATGCTCCAGGTTCAGGATCGACTTGGTGGCCATCACACCGCGGCCGTAGCGCCCCTCCAGCACGAGCGCTTCCCGGCGCCACCCGTCATCCACCCACTTCGATTCGATCGGGGTTGTCAGGCCAGATCCCTCCTCGGTGGGCACCCGCACGGGGCTGAAGTCGATCTCATTGCCGGAGGTCGTACGGCTGTAGCCGATCGTGTCGTCCGCCACCCAGCGACCCTCTTCCAGTCCATCCACCGCCCGCGCCAGGGCTACCGCGAGCGCCATTTCACTCAGACTCGGCATCGCGGGCCTGGCCAGACCGGGGCTCAGGGCACTGGGCAGCCAGGCCAGTAGCGGATCGGTGAGATACAGCTTCGCCTGGGCCCTCGGCACCGCCCGGCCATCATCGAGCCGGTGCCGGCATCGCAGCAGGGCATGGGAATTCACCAGCCGCTGCAGCCGCAGACCAAAGGCTTCGCGGCTGCCATACCCCGCCACCGCTGCTGTCTTCTGCTGATCCAGCGGGCTGGTCATCCGCTCCATCAAGGTCGCCAGCAACAGGGGCACCGACTCCAACGGAGCGTCGGGATCGACATCCGCCCGCAGCCAGGCCAGCAGGTCGCGTTGGTAGGGCCGTCCCACGGCACCTGTGCGTTGATATTCCGCCACGGCCCGGGGAAAGCCACCGCAGCCGAGGTAGTCCTGCCAGGCCAGGTCGTAGTCGTCGACGCCATAGGCCAGAGCCTGCAAATCCTCCGCGACCGAGGGATCCATCAGCCGGGCGGGATGGCAACGGCGCGGCAAGGCCAGTTCCGGCCGGGTGACCGCCAGGAAGTCGCGGAAGCCCATCGGCAGGAGTTGCCGCAGGCGCCGGCGCTCACTGCTGCCTGATCGACCCGCCAGCAGATTGGCCTGGATGTCCTCCTGGCTGACCCAGCGGCTACCGGTGGCCACCACCGTGTCGTCCCCGAAGGCGGTGCTGTCGCGGGCGGCCTTGAAGACACTGGTCCAGCCGCTGATGCCGGAGACCTCGTCAAACAGCCAGACCCGGGGCTGCGGCTGCTCCAGGTCCACCGATCGCGTGAGCACGCGCGCCAGGGTCAGCACCCGGCGCAGATCCCGTGCCGCCATGCCATCGCAGGGCACATGGATCAGCTGGCGAGGGTCGATGTCCCGGCGGCCACAGAGACTCAACGCCGCATCGAGCAGGGCCACGGTTTTGCCGGCACGCCTTGGGCCCGTGAGGATGACCAGCGATCCATCCGGGCTGCCGGAGGCAATGTCGTCGAGGATTCCGCTGCGATAGCCCAGATCAAACTGGCGGCGATCACGCAGGGTTCGATTGGCGTCCTGCCAGGCGGTGGGATCACGGCCTGCTGCCGCTGCTGCCCACCAGGGACTGGCGTCGGAGAGCGTGCGTCTCAGCTCGTCGTCGCGCATCTGACGGACGGTGATACCCCGCAAGCATAGGGGGTTTGAGGCACAGTAAGCCCCATGGAGACGGGGGGTCTGCGAGACTGATGACAGAAGAAACCAGGGGGTCTGGTGGCGATGCGCATCGGTTCATCCCGGCCGCTGACCCAGCTGCGGGCCATGGCCAGGGTCGGTCCACTCCCGGTTTGCCCAGCTGTACCGGCCCCATGACAGGCAACGAGGACCCGGCCCCCTCGTCACCAGCGAGGCCCTTGAGGCTTTTACCCAGCGACTGGTGGAGCGGTTCGCTCCGGACCAGGTGATCCTGCCGTCCGAGGGGCGGCCGCTGGACACCGTGAAGGCGATGCGCAGTGCCGGCGTGCCGGCGTTTCCGCTGGATCAGCACCTGCGGCGGCCAGAGGAGGCAGTGCCGGAATTGCGGCGCCCGGCTGGGCCGGCCCCGGAGGGGCGAGAACCTCAGGCGGCGGCGGCCATCAGCTGCGGCTCGCCCCCTTGGGGCTCTGCCGCCTCGGGACAGATCAGATCCGCCGCCTGCCGCGCCGCGCTGAGAACCTGGAACAGCACCCGCGGGGCCTCCTTGAGCAGGGCGATCCAGTGCTCCAGATAGGCGGCGTGATTCGCCAGATCGCAGCCGATCTCGAGGCGCTGGCCCAGCAGCACGCTGCCGAGCTCGGCGATCAGCTCCTCGCGGGCATAGCGGGGACAGCCCATCCGCCCGCCCAGATCCCGCTGCAGCCGGGATTCATGGCCGGTGGAGTGGACGGCCTCGTGGGCCCAGGTGGCATAGAAACTCTCGGCGCCGGAGAAGGCAGCGCGATCGGGGAGCTGGATGCGATCGAGGGCGGGCAGATAGAAGGCCTTCTCGCCGCCGTGGCTCACCGGCACGGGCCAGGCCCCCAGGGCGGCTTCTGCGGCGGCGATGCGCCCAGGCTCAGGCCTTGCCTCAGCCCCCTGGGGCCCTGCCCCCTCGGCCTCCTGGCGAGAAGCGATCAGGCCCTCCAGCGCCTCGCCCTCGAGATCGCAGACATTGAAGACCGGCACGGGGCGATAGCTGACCCAGCTGCGTGCCACGCTCCCGGGGCCATCGCCAGCAGGCTGCACGGTTTCAGGGACCGCTGGCCCGGTTTCCGTGGAGCCCTGCTGATGCAGCTGGGGCCGCAGGATCCGCACCGCCTTGCTGCCCTTGCGGGGGAACACGCCCAGCCTCTTGGCCTCGGCATAGCCACACCAGAACGGCAGGCCAGCCCCCCGCAGGTGCATGCCCAGGGTGAGCAGGATCGGATTGGCACCGCGGTAGCGGTGGCCCGAGAGCAGATTCACGTGGTGACCGCCGCCGCTGCCATCCCAGGGCCGCCGCCAGGGGGTGGTGCCCTGCTCGAGCAGGGCGATCAGATCAGCGACGAGGGCCTCCTCCGGCGAGGGACCATCGCGCCGAGCGGTGCGCTGCGCTGACCTGGGCTTTGGGCGGGACTGGGCAGGGGCCATGGCTGGAAGGGCGCGGGACATCCGCGTGGTGCCCCGCGCAGGCAAGGGGCGGCGACCGCGCAGCGGCATCGCCGCCTTGCGTCAGCCCTTGCCCGCGGGGTGACCATGAGGATTCCCGCGCGCGCTCCCCAAGGGCCATCAGAGCGCGATCCAGCTCGGAGGGAGCTGAGCGGCATGGGCGACTCCAACCCGGGGCACTAGCCTGGTCAGATGACTAGTCAGAGAGGGTGGTCGTGATGTCGGTCTGGCCGGTGCAGCACGCCAAGGCGCGCTTCAGTGAGCTGCTTGACGCCTGCCAGCGGGACGGGCCCCAGGTGGTGTCGCGTCGCGGCACGGAAGCGGCGGTGCTCGTGCCGATTGGGGAATGGCGTCGCCTCCAGGCAGCAGCGCGGCCCAGCCTTAAGGAACTGCTGCTGGCCGCAGAGGCCCGCAGCGAGGCCTTGGTGCCGCCGCGGGGCCAGGCCCGCCGGCGATCCGTGCTGGCGCTGTAGGCCGATGGCGTTCCTGCTCGACACCAATGTGGTTTCGGAGCTGCGCAAGCCGCGCCCCCATGGCGCCGTGCTCGCCTGGTTACAGAGCACCGATGACGCAGACCTCTATCTGGCCAGCGTGACCCTCGGCGAGATCCAGGCTGGTATTGAAATCACCCGCGATCAGGATCCTCTCAAGGCCGAAGAGATTGAGCGTTGGCTGGATCAGCTGAGTGGCACCTTCAATCTGCTGCCGATGGATGCAGCGGCCTTTCGTTGCTGGGCCCAGCTGATGCATCGCCGATCCGACACCCTCTATGAGGACGCGATGATTGCTGCCATCGCCAGGGTTCACAGCCTCACTGTCGTGACCCGCAATGTGGGCGATTTCCAGGAGTTTGGCGTGGTGCTGCTGAACCCGTTCGAGCACCGCGGATAGGCCGTGATGGCTCTGCACCGGTCCTGGCCGGTGCCATCCTTGGCAGGAGGAGGACCCATCCATGGCGATCGCCATCGAGCTCAGCGACCAACAGGCCGAGGCCCTACGAGAAGCCGCCACACGGCTGCAGGTGTCCGAGGCGGAGTTGGCCGCTGCGGCCGTACGGGATCTGCTGGCGCAGCCATCCGCTGACTTTGAGGCTGCCGCGCAACGGGTGCTCGAAAAGAACCAGGAGCTCTACCGCCGCCTGGCTTGATGCGGTGGCTCCATCTGGCTGAGGTGCTGGAGTTGCACCGTCGGCTGATTCAACGCAGTGGCGGCATGGGCGGCCTGCGGGATCTGGGTCTGCTGGAGGCCTCACTGGCCCAGCCCCATCAGAGCTTCGGTGGTGCCGATCTCTACCCAGGACTGAGCGTCAAGGCGGCGGCGCTGGGGGTTTTCCTTGATCCAGAACCATCCCTTCGCGGACGGGAACAAGCGCATCGGCAATGCCGCGATGGAGACCACCCTCGTCCTCAATGGCGTGGAGCTCACGGCCGGAGTCGATGCCGCGGAGGCCGCTGTCCTTGCGGTCGCCAGTGGTCAGTGGGATCGCGACGCTTTCATTCCCTGGGTGAAGCAGAACCAGCGCCCCCTCGACGACCTGTGAGCGGGTCAATCCCAAGGCCTCTCCCGGGTGTGCAGCACCTGCTGAGGCACAAAAACAGCCCCGGCCGCAGCCGGAGCTGGTGGCCTTGGCCCAGAGCCTCAGAAGGGCAGCTCGCTCTCGGGGAACGAGCTCACCAGCGCCGGATTGAGGAGCTGCCGATCGACCAGGAGATCAGCGCAGAGCCGCTCCAGCCGCCCCAGCGGAGCCGGACGGTGGGCGGAGGCCTCCTCGCACAGCAGCTCCAGGGTGCGGGAGCTGAGGGACCGGAAGGAGCGGATGCGGGATGCGGTAGCCATTGCAGGCGTAGCGGAGACCCCTCAGCAGGCCGGGGTGGGGTCAAGGGGCAGCCCCCTCCGAGATGCGGAGCGCAGCGCAGCCAACGCACCAGACCGGCTGACTTGCGCAGCCCTTGAGGCCACCCCGGACCATGAGGAGGGCTGCGCGAAGCCGATCCACAGAAAGCCGGTGGGGCAGGGGCTGCACCGA
>NZ_NQLA01000062.1 GCF_002252705.1 Vulcanococcus limneticus LL | reverse complement strand
GCTGTGTGCCTGGTGCGTTTCATGGTCGAGTCCCCGGCCCAGTCTGGCCGGATGAGGACTCTCATTCACCCTGGACCGGTTTCCGGGGTCCACGTCAGGGCCATGAGATGGCGCCCTGCCACGGTCGTTGCATGTTGCCTTTACGAAGCGTCCTCAACCTTGAGAGCCTGGACTCCGTCAATCAATGGGATCAGCTTTGCGTATGAAGCTGATCTCACAACCCTTCGTCAGTCTGGCCTCTTGGAGATTGGTCGCCGCATTGAAGGCTGAACTTTCAAACCATTGGAAGATATCCAAGCCTCGGTCAATAGAGATCTTCCAGCCCGTGTCGGTTCGAATGCTGCGGGCATGGAAGTTTGGACTAGTCGAGAGCTCAAAACTGAAGGGTGTCGCCGTCTCTGCGAATGAGGCCTGAACCTGCGAGAGGTTCTCGACTTGCTTTTCGAGTTTCTCCTTGCTCTCAGTCTCTGGGCCTGTGATCAGGTGCACGTTGACCTCGTCACCCGCAGGCGTGAGTTCGTTTACCATGCGAAGGAACTCTACCAAGTTCCGAATCTGGTGAAAGGCTCGGATGTAAGGATCCATGAGTGTGACCTGAGACGCGCCAACCAGGTAGTCGCCAAAGAGACGCCGGTAGCTCCAGCCCTTGGTGTTCTCTGGAAGGACGACATGCCGCTCCTGCAATAGGGGCTTGAGATGAGGCGCGGTGTGGGCTGGAACGACAGCGGCCTCTATCTCGATGTTGGGGCTGGCTTGAACGACACCTGTCTTACTGGGCTGTGGCTCCACGACCTCTTTGGCGGCATGGGAAGACGCGGGCCTCATGCCAGCGAACTGTGGGTACTGGCGCTCCTCAGGTGTCAGCACCGTGACGGCATGACCACCCGCCAAGGGGCGATACACGAAGTCGTTGGCCTTGAAGGTGTCGTCGATGCGCAGGATCTGCTCCCGCACACGCCGACGGCACTCCATAGCGAACTCCAAGAGCTCGGCGATCTCCTCAGGAGCGGCCTTACCATCGGGGTGGATGATCTTCATTAGACCGGAGAAGGTCTTCTCAAAGCCCGTCTGATCGCGGGTGGAGACCTCCGAGGTGATCTCGAAGTGGGGCTTGTAGAGGCCCGTGTAGTCCTCCGTGCGCAGGTGTTTGAGCACCTCTGCGATGTAGTCCACCACGAAGCCGTAGCCAGTGCAGAACAGCTCGTGGCGCACGGGCTGCACCTCCCAGCCGGGGTTGAAGGCGTGGATGCGATCCAGGAAGGCCGAGTCGATGTATTTGTCGGGTAGTGGCTCGTAGAAGTGGGAGTGCTTGAGCATGTAGGCCACCGACTTCTGGGTGTTGCCCATGAACACCATCGAGGCCTCGGCTGAGAGCTGCTCGATGCCGCGAGAGAAGGTGCGGTTGGCCATGTAGTTCTTCATGATGTCGACCAGCGTTTTGTCGACCTTCTTGTCCTTGCCGGCGAACTCGTCGAAACAGATGCAATCCCAGTAGCCCACCAGGCCAATCTTGCCGCTGGCATTACTCACGAACAGCTTCGGTGCGGTGACCTCCGAGCCGGAGATCAACATGCCGTGGGGCGAGAACTCAGCAAAGATGTGGGATTTACCAGTCCCCTTCGGACCCAGCTCCAGCAGGTCGTAGTTGCGTTCGCAGTAAGGGATCAGCCGGATCAAGGTGAGCAGCTTGGCGCGGCGGCTGAAGTGCTCGGGGTTGAAGCCCACGCTCTGCATGAGCACATCCATCCACTCATCGGTGGTGAACTGAGCTCGCGCTTTCAGGAACTCGTCGTGGTCGACGCCAGCCACCTGGATTGGCTTGACGCTGGAAATCTGCCAAGGGCTGGCCTTGGGGTCGGTGGGAAGCTCATACTCCACATCGGTGATCGCCCAGATGCCACCCACCAACAACTTGGGGTAGCGCTTGACGAAGTCCACATCGATCGGGACTTTCTTGAGGCCGAGGTTGGTGAACTCCACCTCATAGAAGCCTCCCTTCTCGTTGAGCTCCACGGTGAGCTTGTCGATCACCTTGTGGATGCCGCGCTCCTTGATCGTGGATTTGACCAGCTCGGCCTGGTTGCGGTGCACGTAGTGCTTGGCGAGGATTCGCCGTACCGATTCCAGCCCTTCGCTGATCAGGGTTGGGTCGTCGGTGGCGCAGTGCTGGCCGAGCAGGTACTCCAGTACATAGGTGGGCACCACCGCGTTCTGTTTGAGCTCGGTGGTGAGGTCCTTGCGCACCACCAGGCCTGGGAAGTGCTCCAGGATCTTCTGATCCAGGGGGCTGTGGGCAGCAGGGGTTGCGCTGGTGGCCATGGCGGGGATCAGAAGTCGTCGAAGTCGCTGCCGAAGGGCCGCTGCAGCTTGAGCTCCACAGTCTTGTAGGGAACCGGGGTGGCGACACCCTCCAGCAGCTGCTCCAGGCGCAGTTCCACTGGCTGGTTGTTGTAGTCGCCAGCGGCGTTGGAGAGGTCGAGAATCACCTGCTGCTCACGTTCGCGGGCTTCGCTGGCGGCAGAATCGAGCAGCAGGGTGCGGGGTTCGCAGAGGAGGGCCCCATCGGCCTTGGCCACCAGCGTGATGCGCAGCTGGAGTGGCAGGCGCTTGCGGGGCTCCACCGGCTCCAGCTGGAACACCCCGAAGGGTAAGCGGCTGGTGGTGATCTTGGCGGGCACCCGCAGCAGCTCCGCCGCCACGGGGCGGCTCTCGTCCTTGCGCTCCTTCTTGAGCCGGATCACCGGCACCACCACCTCCTGCAGGGAGGTGCCGCCATGCACGAAACGCGAACCCGATCCCGAGCGGGGGTAGCGATCCAGCCCCAGGGAAAAGACAGCCTCCCATTTGCCGGACAGTCCGAGGTCGGCGGCGGTGAAGACCTTCTGGCCAGCGCTGGGCTGGATGCCGGTGCCAAGCGCGAACCGGCGGTTCTTGAAGCTCAGTTCCTTGGCCTTGGGGAATTCCGAGCGATCGTTGGCATCCACCGGCTCCTGCTGGAACAGGAAGCCGTGATCGGCGGTGATCACGGCCTGACTGCCCTTGAGGCTGGTGATCTTGCGCAGGATCGAGTCCAGCTCATCAAAGGCCTGCTCCACCGCCTGGCAGGTATCGGCTTCGCTATCGCGCTTGTCGCCGATCCGGTCAATGCGGTTGTGATACACAACGATCAGGTCGTGATCCTTAATCAGTTCGGCTCCCTCCTTGGTGGTGGGCAGGTTGAGGAAGTCTTCCGCCTGGATCGCCTTGGCGCGGCCGTTGGCGTAGGCCTTGAGGATCTTGTCGCGGTTGTCGGTGCCGGTAGCGCTCTGGCCGTCCACGAGGGCGGTGCCATCGGCGGGGTTGATCCCGAGCTGGGCACCGGGCAGCAGGGCCGCCATGCCCAGCTGGGTGTAGGAGGGCAGCACCCCCAGCAGGGCCTCCACCTCGGCGTTCCACCCCTTACCGGCCTGGCTGTTGAGGCGATCGGCGAAGTCGCGCGCGGCCTCGTAGCGCAGGGCATCGGAGATCACCACAAACAACCGCTTGAGGCCACGGGAGCTGAGCGGCGCATGCACATAGCGCATGTGGAACTCCTTCTGCCGCGGCAGGGTGTTGGAGCTCCAGGCGCTGAGCTGGCTCACCTGATCGCTCCAGCGATTGGTGAGCGGCAGCAGCACGTTATTCACGTACTGGTTTTCCAACCACTCCCGCAGCGGCTTGAACAGGCCTGGCTGCTGGTAGGTGCGGGCATGGAAGATGCAGCGCCGGTAGGCCTGATCGAGGCGCCACCAGGAGTTGCAGTAGCGCTGGAGGCCCTCCTCGAAGCTGGGCACCTGCAGGTCGGCCTTGCCCAGGAGCTGGCGGAAGGTGATGGCCTGCTCCAGGGCCCGGTAGCCGTGTTGGTGCCTCCCAAACCAGCAGGAGTTGCTGCGGTTGCGGATCGTCTCCAGCAGTTCGGCGTCAGGGGCCTCAGCCTGGAAGCGCTGCAGCAGGCGGCTGAGCACAAAGCGCTCAATCAGTTCATAGCTGTCGTCGTCATCGGGGTTGTAGCTCTCGGGGGCGTCATTGAGCTGATCCTCAATCCGCAGCACGCCAGCGAGATGGTCGCTCCACTGCTCGAAGGCGGCCCTGCCCTTGAGGCTGTCCTTCCAGATGCTCAGAAACACCCGCCCATGCGGCTGGAGGTCACCGGCAGGCCCGATCGAACTCACGCTGTTGAACAGGGCAACCGCGAAGTCACGCAGGTTGGGCTCGGGGCTGCGGTAACCGAACTTGTCGCCGACCGCCTGCCAGAAGTGGCTGCTCAGCTGGGCACTGCCGTAGGTGGCCTCCACCGAGTCGTCGCCGTCCTTGTCGGCGGGATCCAGCTGGCTGAAGGCATGCTGCAGCAGTTGGTCGATGTTGGGCTGTTGCTTGGACAGCACGGCGAGCATCTTGAGCCGCACGGCAGCTTCATCGTCGTTGGGCCGCAGCAGCTCCTTGAGCTTGGTGGTGCGGACGGGAGAGCGGAAGAAGGCCTTGTGCTGCTGGGCCAGCTCCTTGAACTCCAGCGTCAAGCCGGCCTCCTGGATGTCGAGCGAGGCGCGGTCGGCGGTGAAGTCATGGCCGGCCAGAAGCAGATCCAGCAGCCAGTTCTCGGGCTCCGATGGTTTGGCGGAGGGAAGGTAGAGGAGAAAGCGATGAGCAAGTGGTGCCCGGCTGATCGCCACCTTTACGGAGAACTCGTTGCCCTCCACCCGCAGCTTCTGGGCAGCGGCAGGTTGGTAGGCATCGAACTCCGAGGCCCACTCCCCGTTGGGGTCGTACCAGAGCACCACCCGCCTGCGAGCCAGGGCGGTGTCGAGGCTCTCGTGGATGCGGCTGGAGGCGGCGGGAGATGCAGGCATCAGATCAGTTCGCGCTGAAGCTGGCTGGCGGAGGTTTGCAGACCGGTGAACACCGGTTCGGCGACGGTCTGTGGAAAGTCAGCAGGCAACTGGGCCTGCACCGCAGCAATCACAGTTGGAGTCTGGGCGATCAGCTCGTGAAGGAGGGGTTGGGCGTCGCCCAGGCCAAGCCGTTTTGCGGTGAGCAGCATGCGACGGCCTGTGATCTCTAAAGGCTTGTAATAACGCCCTGTTTCACCATTCCAGGCCATCGCCATCCTGAGCTTTTGCTGGGGCCACTGGCCGCTGCGGTTGCCGATCACCGGCCAGGCCGAGAGTACGTCGTAGAGCGGGGTGAGCTGAAAGCGGCCGCCGGGATTGAGAAAGAGGCTGAAGTTCTTGGCGTGGCCATCAATGGCGCGCAGCATCCAGAACAACACCTGCGCCTTGAAGAAACTGGCCAGGTCGCTGCGCTCTGAGGACTGAGCCAGCAGCGCGGCAATGGCCACCATGCCGGGGCCGCCATTGTTCTCGTATTTGTTGCTGGCCGGTGTGGATGTTGCCTGGCAACAGTCTTCCGTGGGCAGGCGCAGCCAATAGGCGCCACTGGCATGCAGTCGCCGATCAAAGCGCTGCACAATCAGGCAGCGCTCGCCGTCAAAACTTGCCATCTCCGTGGAGGCCACTGGTAGCCCGTAGGCCTTGAGCACCTTGCTGCAAAGCCACTCATTGTCCACAGAGGTGCTGAAATCAATCTGGCCCTCACCAATCACACCCATCGGCAACTTGAAGAGGTGGGTGGTGGGCGTGCTCGCCAACGGCAGACACCATTGGCTGTCGTGCAGCAGGAAGGCTGTTTTCTCCTGGGCACCGGCCACAGAGAACCGCAGCTCATCGGACTCAGGTCCCAGGGATCCTGGAGCCGGCGCAGCCGTGACGGCGCGCAGGCGCTGGCCGATCTCCTGGTTACTCAGAGGCCGGGCCTCGATTCGATCGATGCCGCTTGGCTCCTGGTCTGGCGGAAGCAGCTGCACGGCTCCGGCACAGTCGCGGCCGACCGCAGCCAGCAGATCGAAGGCACTGGTGCTGGCAGCCTGAAACCGGGCCTGGGCTCTACGGCGGATGGCGTCGCTGTCAGGGAGGAGGTTGTCGAACCAGCTCTCCACGGCGCTTCCTGTAAGTGCCGTGGCCCCGAGGCCAGCCGGCAGCGACAGCGACAACGGCCGGAACTGACTGGAGTGCAGCCAGGATTCGGCGTAGGTGAACTGCTGAGGCCCCCGCGCCGGCAACGACCAGGTGCCGACGCGTTCGCCATTCATCCACACCGCCAGTGATCGTGCGCTCGTTGGCCTGGCCATCACCACTCGGCCGTCTCGATGGCGCCCTGACGGGGCCGCACCACCAGTTCGAGGTTGAGCGCGGCCAGGATCAACAGCAGGCGCTCCACGGTGAGGCGCCCCGGCTGCAACTCGAGCTGGGAGAGCCGAGCCTGGCTGGTGCCACCGGCCTTGAGGGCCAACTCCTGCTGGCTCAGACCCTGCTGCCGCCGGATGCCTCTGAGGAGCACCCCCAACTGGGCAGGGGCGCGGATCACCTGCTCGCCTGGGGCCATGCTCCACTCGGAATCTCAATAAACACACGTTAACAGGATTCCTGGTGAATGGCATTTATTGTTTTTCCTGCTAGTGGAATGGCATGTATTGCCAGATTGGCCAATAGCTGCCCAGTCTTGACTGGCTGCAGCCCTTTGCCAATACCTCGCGCCATGGCGCTGCCGAACCTCTGGGGCCTCTACAACCTGCGCTCCTCCCCCTTCTTCCAGGCCACCCTGAGGGCGGATTCGCCGGTTACGCCGCTTCGCCTGTTTGTGGGGCGCCAACGGGAGCGGCAGCTGCTGCTCACCGCGATCGGCAGCAGTGCCGCCTCCCGCCAGGCGGTGGCGGGGCGTCCAGGAATCGGCAAAACCAGCCTGGTGCAAACCGTGAAGACCGATGCCCAGGCGGAGGGCTACTGGAGTTCCGACGCGATCATCCCGATCAGCGCCAAAGGCGCGGGCGCCGAGGGCGCCAGTGAACAGCTGCTCGGGCAGTTGCTTTCCGGGGTGTACGACGCCGTGCTGGCGAACTGCCCGACGGCGGCGGGGCCCGAAGTGGAGGCCGCGCAACAGCTGGTGCGCAGCATCCGCCTGCGTGGGGGCGGTCTCACGCTGTCGGCCTTCGGCCTTGGGGTTGGCGGAAGCCAGAGCGAAAGCGTTGCAACCCCGCCCGGGGCGCTGCTGCTGGATGGTCCGCGGGTGTTGCGCGACCTGATCCGCTACGCGATCGGCCAGGGAGCCCGGGGCATCGTGCTGCACCTCAACAACCTTGAAAACCTCAGTGAGGCGGACGCATCGCAGGCGGCTGACCGGCTGCGGGGCATCCGCGATCAGGCCCTGCTGCACGACGGCCTGCATCTGATCGTGGTGGGCACCACTGATGCCGTGTGGACGGTGGTTCAGAGCCACACGCAGATCCGCTCGGTGTTCAGCCACCCGCTGGTGCTGGAGCCTCTGGCGCTTGGGGATGTGGAGCAGTTGCTGGCCAATCGCTATGAGGCGTTGCAACTGGATCCAGCCAGACCCTGGCGCTCCCCTGTGGAAGCTGCCGTGGTGAAGAGGCTTTACGAGCTGTTCCGCGGCGATCTGCGAGGGATGCTGAAGGCTTTGGAGGATGGAATCACAGCCCTGCTGGGGCTCACCAGCGCAGGGGTCGACGTGGCGCCGGTGGGGTTGGACGATCTGCTGCTCACGCTGCGGCAACGCAACCAGGTGGAACTGCAGGAGCAGCTGGGGGATACGGCCTGGGAACGCCTGCCGGCCTGGGCGGGAGTGGATGCAGGCAGCATCCAGACCCAGGCTGAGCTGGTGGAGCTGTGGCAGGTGAGGCAGCTCACGGTGTCGCAGAGCCTGCAGCAATTGATTAAGTTCGGCGCCGTTGAGGTCTTGCCTCGCCGGGGACGAGAGGCCATTCAGTACTTGATGACCGGCACGGCGGGATTGGCGCTGTAGGCAGACGCCAGCCATCGAGTTCAGGCCTCCACCTGCTGATCGGTGGCGTACAGCTGTTTGAGATAGCCCTTGAGCTGAGCGCGTTGTGATGACAGGCCTTCCACGAGCTCTTTGTTGCTGGCCTCCTGGGCAAGGATGCGGTCGCGCTCGGCGTTGAGCCTCTCCAGGATGATCCCGATCACAGGCAGCGCGTACTCCTTCTGGTAGATCTCTAGGAGCTGGGCAACCATGGCATCAGCCAGGGCACGGATCTGTGCACGTGCTTCCTGAAGCTGTTGCTCATATTGTCGCTGCTTCTCGTTAGCCTTCGCTTCTTCGTTGACCTGTTCATAGATTTCATAGGCCGACATGGCGATGCCGACGAATGCAAGAGCCTGACCAAGCCCCTTGGCCATTTTCACGGCTTCCCATGGCTTGAAGTTCTTGCCGAACATCTTGCCAACGTTGTAAATCAGTTGGTGGCCTGCAGAACCCGCCATTTCCCTAGTGCCAGTCATCAGGCCACCTGGCAGCCCAAAGCGCTCTGCTCCCTTGCCGAGCAACCTCTTGGCCATATCCATGATGGCGTTGCCATTGCCACCTTGCGTTGAATCGTCGGTGGGGAAGGAAGCTGCTTGGCTGGCATCGACGTTCGCAAAGTAGTCGGCAACCAACGGTTCGTTGGCAAAATCATCGAGCCTCCTCTGAAGCTGCTCATACGATTCATGAATGAGGAGATTCAGGCCTTCATAGGTCTCTTTGTTGATCTCTTCAGCTCTGCTTTGAAAGCTGGCTTCTGCCAGCTTCGGGTCATCGCTGAGTTCGCCACTGAGGAGCTGCTCGCCGAGCAACTGCATCTCGTGAATGACCCCCGAAGCCAGTCGACGTAGCTCCGCGTCCGTGCGCCGCTGCTGGGTCTGAACAATTCGAAGCTGCTCGTTCAGAAGAAAGAGTTGTGGATTTTGTTCGAAGGTGGA
This sequence comes from Vulcanococcus limneticus LL, assembly GCF_002252705.1. Taxonomy (GTDB): domain Bacteria; phylum Cyanobacteriota; class Cyanobacteriia; order PCC-6307; family Cyanobiaceae; genus Vulcanococcus; species Vulcanococcus limneticus. Next base: position 5,734 of record NZ_NQLA01000062.1, on the reverse strand, counting down.
CTCTGGCAAGGTCGCCAGTCCCTCATCGATCGTGCTGAGCCCGAGCCGGATCGGTGGATCCAGACGCGCCAGCAGTCCGCGTTCCTTGATCCAGGCGTTGAGTTGCTCGACGAACGCCTCAAAGCGACTGAAGCGGATCAAGTCCTGATTGGAGCTGGCGAGACCGTCTCTGTAGTCCTGCGCGTCAATGAATGCGTGATTGAACTGGCTGAGCCTATGGGGAGACAGGGTGCGATCAATGGAGGAGGTGAGGTTCAAAAGATAGGAGGCGGTATCGTCCACATCCTCCATTGACAGCTTATTGATCAGCAGGAAAAGCTTGGGGGCATATCCTTTCTCAAAGGCCAGGCGTCGAAAATCACTGGCGGTGACATTGTCAAAGAGATTGGTCGTCAGGCAGTAGACGATCAGATCTGCCTCGCGCTGTGCCTGTTCCGCCTTGGCCGTGTGATCAGCCCTGTCCGCATACAATCCCGGCGTATCCCAGAGCTCGATATCCCGCCACCGGTAGGCCTTCACCTCATCGGTGGCGACATCCGCCGAGATGCGGATGGTCTGGTCACCGGTGAGCGCGGAGATGATGGTTGACTTGCCTGCGCTGTACTGACCACTGAAGGCAAGACTCAACAGGGGGCGTTCCCGCGAGACTCGCCGATGACCTTCCAGGGCGTCGGCCGCTGCCTGCAAGGCTGGCTCACCCCTCGAAAGCAGAAAGCTCTGGAGTTCATCCAGGTTGGATTCGATTCTGTTTTGCAGGTCGGCGAGCTGAAAGGTCGTCATCGAAGGGGCAAGCGAGGAAAGATCGGTCGAGAGCGATCAGCTGAGGCGCTGAGCCTGCTGTTGCAGGTCGGTCTGGGTCTTCTGCAGCTGGTCATGGAACGCCAGCAGGGCGAGTTGACTGCCTCCCAGGCTTTGCTGGAGGGCGGCCGTCACCTGATCCCGTAGCTGTTTCAGAATGGAATTGACTTGAGTTGAAATCTGGGAGCGCGGCTCAGAAAAACCTTCTAAGAGCTTTCGTTTCAGACTGGCTTTGGCTTTCTGTCGTCTCTCTTCGGCATCTGGAAGAAAGGATTCAAACAGAGATGGCAGTAAGTTGGCTATAACCAATGCCGCTGACACCACCCAGCCAGCGGGTCCAAGCCACAGCATGGCAATCGACAAGGCGCTGCTGAGCAACTGGAATCCCAGCTTAATATTGCGACGCAGATTTTCCTCGAACTCAATGTCGAAGCCAAAATCAACACCATGTTTGAAGCTGACCGTTCCAGCTTGAAACTGAAGGCGAGCGAGGATGTCCGCCTGCAGATCTTCGAGCCTGCTTGCCAACTCAGTCTTCAGACACTCCATTTCACCCTCCAGCTTCTTGTTTAGGTCAAAGCGCTCCAGTGCTTTGCGCCAGCGACGCTCGATCTCGGAACCGTTTCTCCGGAAGTTGTCGTTGCTGAAGGTGGTGGCTTCCGCCTCCAATTTCTTGAAGAGTTCATCAAGACGGCCCATGAGTGAACGCTCGAGGTCGCCGAAGATCTCCGCCACTTGCTTCAGTGCACTCTCTTCAGTGTTTCCAAAGACCTTGGCCTGTTCCTGGAGGGACTGGGCCAGTCCTTCGAGGTCTGTCGCGATCCGCACCAGTTCCCGGCGCGGGTTATCGCGCAGGGTTCGCCGGCGGAGCATGGGAGCCTGGTCGGTGATCAGTTGATCCAACTGCTCCAGAAAGACGTCCACCCGACTGAGATCACGCCAGGCTTCCTTCTCCTCGGGGTCTTGAACCGAGTAAGTCGCTTTGAAGGCGGAAATCGCGTGGATCGGGATGATGGGGACCGCCTCTGCAGGCTGGACTCCAAGGACACCGCTCAGATCCCGACGGATGGCGGCGATATTGCCGCTGATCGACTGCTCGCCCTCGCGCGCGAACTTGGCATCCAGGCGTTGCCGGCAGAGATCGAGGCCGCCCTGCGTTGCCGCCTTGACGTTGAGGAGAATGATGAAGGCCTTGCCGCGGTGATGCAACTGCTGAATCAGTTCGCGTGCACAGGGTGTGGTGGAGTCGCTGTCCATCACAAAACAGACGAGGTCTGTTTCCGGAAAGATGCTGCGAGCCACTTGTGAATCGCGCTCCTCAGCCTGCTGGGAGCTTTCTCCCTGGCCGCCGGCGGCGCCGATGCCAGGCGTATCGATCAGGCGGATGCCGCAGTAGGTATAGGCACGGTTGTAGCGGGTGAAACCCTGGCCGCCATCGCCCTTGGCAGCCTGGTCACGGCCCGTCAAGGTAGCGATCAAGGTGCTTTTGCCAGCCTTGGTGCGCCCCACTGCCGCCATGCAGAAGCGGTTAAGACTGCGCTGTTTGGCCAGCAGATCGTTGCGCAGGCCATCCAGATCGTCTTGAACCAGCCGATCGAGTCGTTCCCGCACGCTCGCCAGCAAGGTCGCCAGCTGCTCCTGGCTCTCTTTGGGCAGCTCACCAGCCACGAGGCCTGTGGTGATGTGTTGGAATCCCTGCTGCAGATCCGTCAGCGAGCTGGTGGCCTGTTGCAGCACCTCCTGGGTCAGGGGCATCAGCTCCAGGGTGAGCCGCTGCATCTCCTGCAGGCTGTGTGCGTAGGCCTTGTGGTTGAAGAAGGTCTCACGGCGCCAGCGGCGCAGACGCAGCTTCTGTCTCAGGAGCTCCGCCCACCCGTCAATGCGCGGCTGGCCGAACAGCCGATCCGCCCGCCTCAGGGCACGCACTCGCTTGCGAGGGAGCGGCAACGGGCTGTTCAATTGCTGACTCAGAGGCTCAATGCGTAACCGGGCCTCTGACAGGCGCTGGTCCAGTGGTGGCTGCTGAAGGCGGAGGGTCGTGGCGAAACGGGAAAGGATGGCCAGCTCACGAGGATCGTGATGGTCGTCAATAGCGGTGAGATCCGTCAGCAGGCAGAGCAGAGCCTCCCTGTCCACTGACGGCAGGCGATCGAGCGCCTGTTCATCCACAGCTGGATCGTCGTGGGCTGTCATCAGACGGGTCATGAACGAGGCCGGATCCAGCTGCCGCTGGCTGAGGTAGGCCCGGAACCAGGCATCGGCCTCAATCGCCTCCAGCTCGTGCACGTCCACCAGCTGGTCAGCGAAGACCAGCTCGGCGATGGCTTCCTGGACGGGGTCGGTCATGCCTCACTCCTCCTTCGCTGCCAGCCCAGGGATCGGCGCCAGCACGTCCTGGAGCTTGAGGTAGTTCACCTTCACGCCGTCATCGAGATCCAGCTCGATGCGCTGCTGAGCCAGGGGCAGCAGGGCGTCCTGTTCCCAGATCTGGCATTCCCTGAGCACCTTGGTGATCTTCTCGGCCTCCTTGCGGGCAGCGGTGCGGTCGCGGGCGGGCAGGACGTCGTTGAGCTGATCGAGGCCGAGCTGGGCCAGGCGGGCTTCTAGCTTCTGCAAGTAGGGCCGGAAGTAGTTGTTGAGCACCTGGTTCAGGGTGTCCTTGGTGTAGCGATGCAGGTAGATCAGACAGGCGAAGCCCTTCTTGGGGCTCTGCACCATCCAGTAGATCGGCCGCTTCTTGTAGGTCTGCAGGTGATCCTTGTAGAAATCGCTACAGAAGTACTTGCGGATGTCTTTACCCAGGGACTGCTCGATGAAGCGCAGGTTTTCAGCGACGCTGCTCTCGGGGAAGGTGACGGCCAGGAACTCGCGGGTGCGGGCGACGATGTCGTCTTCGAACCATTCGCCATCGAGAACGGGGATGATGCCGTCGGGGTCAGGATTGAACTGAACTTTGCTCAGGGGCATGCCGACTTTTGCTTCGTAGGCGGCGAGTTGGGAGGCCTGGCTCTCGCGGGAGTCTGCGAGGATCAGGCCGACTTGATCGAGGCTAAAGCGGCCCATCATGCAGCCGGTTGCGTAGGAGAGGAAGGCAGCAACGTCCTTTCGTTGGTCAGCGCGTACGAGTGTGACCTGATCCAGAGGCACCATAGCCTCTAACTCACCGCCTAAGCCGTACGCGTCAATAAGAATCCGGTTGTTATCTGTCTCCAGCGCCTGCATTCGATTGATCGCTGCGGTGCTCTGCGTATCCCAATTTCGCCAGCTGGTCTTCAAGTCGTGTGCCTTCACTCCCTGTCGCACCAACGGTTGGTCGCGGAAGTCCCATGAGACCTCGAAGTTGTCCCAGTCGGTGCGAGCGAGTTCTGTGGCCTCTTTTGCTATGGAAATAAGAGATTGATCAGTGCTGCCCCCAAATGACGGAGGGAAGGGCAGAGAAGAGATATTCCCAGGGAGAAAATTAAGTGTTGGATTTAACGCCTCCAGGAAGCGCATGCAGAGGCTTGAATTCAGAAATGCCAGCGTGCGAAGTCGCGCTGCATCTGTATTTATAAAGAGATTCGCCGATGCATCGTTAAACAGGAAGCCGCTTGGCTGAAGCCTGGCGGAAAAGGTGCCTGAGGAGATCTTTGTCCATGTAATTGCAGGTTGGAATATGCGATCCAAGTTGAAGTTATGTGCCAAGGTACGGGTCCCGGATCTATGGAGGCGCGATTGTAGCTCATGGCCGTCGCTATGCCAATTGACAACTGTTTCGTGATTTCCATGCCAACGTCGGAAATCGCCGCCCTTTGATTGGGGAAACCAGCGCAAATCCGACCGAGAGGCTTCTTCGCGAGAAAGGCCGAAGCCTATGCTCTTGGTTTCCACCTCATACCAAAAGCGGATGTAGTAGCTGTTATCACCTGTAATGAGACCAATGCGAGTTTCCCCGAGGTCCGAGATCCGCGAGAAACGAGTGAATGCATTAGCCAGAGAATCCGAAATCCAATATGCGATAGGGCTCCCCGGTATGTTCGTAAATGATTTGCTAGCAGTGCGGTAAAACCAACCGCAACTTGGATCGGCTATGGCTTCAAGAGTCCTCGGCCCTTGAAGATCAGCGCCACGGAATTCCGTTAGACGAATATATCCGCCGAGAAGTTGTGGCTGTCCTTTGTTCTGGAGAGTAAAGGTACAGATTGGCACTGTGGCGCCAGCGAATCCAGAGTATTCTAATTGCACTAGGGTTGTGATTGATGCCTTGAAAATGAGGTTTTCACGCAACCCTTCGTAGGAAGACAAGAACATCCAGACGAACGGCGACATGAAGCCCAGTCGTCCGCTAGATAATGACAGGGCTAGCGCGCGTACAATGAACGCGGCAAAGAGATCTGCTTTGTAGTCAGGATAATTATCCCGAAGAAACTGCTTGACGTCAGGGTTCATTCCCTTCCCTCCCATGTACGGCGGATTCGCTACCACCGCGTGGTACTGTTGCGCCAGAATCTCCGCCTGGCATACCAGCACTCCCAGCCTCTGGAGCTCTCCCGCTGTAATTATATCTTGGCTCGATGTCTCGGTTAGGTGTTTCAGATTTGGCAGTTTGTTGGCCAACACCGCCGGTACCTGGATCAGTGAACCGAAGGTCTTGGCTTGGGCAAACAACTCCACCAACATCCTCAGATCGGCGCGGCTGACGCCAGTCGTTGCCAGCTCAACGCTCTCTGCCAGCCGTTCCACGTTGAGCCCAGTGCTGTCCTGCAGGGCCATCACGTTCAGCTGAATGCCCCGCTCCAGCAGGCGCCGGTCGTCTTCTCGGCCCTTCATCAGCAGTGAAAAGCTCGCAAGCTGGGCAGCGGCTGGCGTCCCCTTCAGTGGTGTAATTCCCCCGGCACTCCCACCCCGGCGTAGCTGGGGTGGGCCGCGCACCTCAGGCGATCGGCTCCACAGCTGA
>NZ_NQLA01000061.1 GCF_002252705.1 Vulcanococcus limneticus LL | reverse complement strand
TTTCGCGAGCTGGCCTACGACATCAAGGGGATGCTGGCCCTGGGAGGGGTGATGACGGCCGACACCAAGACCTGATCACACTTTTAGGCAGCCCTGGGGTGGAGGTGGAGAAAAGGGCTTCGCGTTTACGCAGGGTGATGAACAGGAGGCCCGTCAGCGCCCCTCCATTGCGGTGGTGGCCGGTGTGATCCGGTTCCGCTCCAGTTCAGAGAAGGTCCAGGAATTCGCGCGGATCAACTTGGGCCTGTCTCAGCAGACCAGCATGTGTCCCAACCTTGACCGGCTTGTGGAGAGGAACCACGTACCCCCTGCTGCCGCACCGCATCACCACATGGCTGCCACTCTGGCGAACAGCAGCAAAGCCCATGCGCTCCAGGGCTCGGATGATCTCCCGTCCGGAAAGGTGCGGGAGCTTAGGCATGCACAGGAACGCTGAACATCGTCACAAGGGGATGGCCCTTGATGACGGCGGGGAACTCCTCAAGGTAGAGCGTGGTGGCTTCGCGCAGGTTGGAGAGGGCCTCCTCGATTGTTTCACCCTCCGTGGTGGTGCCCGTTTCCGGGTTGAAGGCAACGTAGCCGCCTTCCTCCGCGGGGGAAAGCACTGCAGTGAGTTCCATCGGCCGGGATTCAGTGCTCTCAGTCTGACGGGGGGTGGCGCTCGTCATGGTCGCCGGGGTGGTGTGGCCTCCAGTCTGGCGCCCCCTCAAACCGCCAACGCCATCACCGGCAGCCACGCCGCCGGGATCTCCCGCTCCAACCTCCACCGAATCGCCATCGGCCGCTCGCCCTCGTGGCTTTCGTAGCGCGCGAACCCCAGACACACAAACGGCTCGGTCACCGTCCCCTGCCGGCGCTGTTCCCGCACAAACAGCAGCACCCTTGAGCCGCGCGCCTCGTGGTGGATATACCGCTGCCCGGTGGCGGAGGAGGCCGTGGTGGTGCTCTGACTCTCCCAGTGGAACAGCGACGGCCCGAGGGCCAGGTCGCGGTAGCGGGTGGAGGGGGAGAAGAGGGATTCGCTTTTGCGCAGGGTGATGAACAGCAGGTCGCACTGGGTGGCCTGGTGCCAGAGCACGCCTTCGCGGTGGATCCAAGGGGCGTCGGCGCTGAGGACGCCGAAAGCGGCTTCGATCTCGGCGCGGGTGTAGCGGCCGTGCACGCGCAGCGGGATGGGCAGGGTCCAGGGCAGGGGGTGCAGGCGGTGGTCGGCCCGATCGGCCAGGAGCAGCAGCAGCTGGCGCAGCTCCTCCCGCCAGGCGGCGGCCTGCCAGAGCACGGCCAGGGCGCCTGGCAGGGGGCGGAAGCGGCGGCCGGTGCCGAACAGCTGCACGGTGAGCATCAGCCACTGGCGGAGCTCGCGCTCGCCCAGGTCGGCGGGATCGGGGGGCGCGGCGGCCTCCAGCTGGGCCGCGAGCCAGCGCAGGCGATCGGGGTCGTCCTGGTGGAGCAGACCGTTGGCGAGCGCGCGCGTGAGGCGTTCCTCCTCGGGATTGGGCGGATCCGGAAGCCAGCCCAGCTCGCGTCGCAGGGCGGTGAAGCTCACGCCGCCGATGGCGTAGAAGTCGGCCGGGTCCATGGCCAGCGCCTCGAGCCAGGCGGCCAGGCTGCTGGCGGGGCCGATCTCGCCGGTGGCGTGGAGGGAGCGCAGCTCCTCCAGCAGCTGGGGACGGCGCGTGGGCAGGCACTGGCGCAGGCTGGTGAGCACGCGCTCGCTGGCGACCCGATCGAGCACCAGGCGGCAACCGGGCGGCAGAAACGGAAATCCCTGCTGCAGCTGCTCCTGCAGCTGACGGCGGCTGCCGCCGAGCAGGGCGCGGTAGCGGAGGTCGAACCGGAAGCGGCGGTGCTGCTGGCCGATGAAATCGAGCACCGTGAGGCAGCTCTTGCCGGTGTCGGGGGAGAGGCGCAGGCCCCGGCCCAGCTGCTGCAGGAACACCACGGCGCTCTCGGTGGGCCGCAGCAGCAGCACGGTGTCGATCGAGGGGATGTCGAGGCCTTCGTTGAACAGGTCGACCGCGAAGAGGATCTGCAGCTCGCCGGTGTGCAGGCGCTGGAGGGTTTCAGCATGGTCGAAGAGCGCCTGCCAGTGGAGGGTCTCAGCTAACTGAGCGAGGGTCTAGTAGGTGGCTTTGTTGAGGGGATGGGCTTAGATATGGTGGGTCACGCCTTGTGTGGTATGAGAGGAAATCCTGATTGCCTGGGCTGGATCCGCGGAGCGGCAGCCAAGCTGCCGCCCTGTAGCGATGACAGGCAGCAAGTGAGAAAGCAAGATCTATTCGTGAGTCGCAAAAGTAATGCGTGTTTCGCAGGAGTTCTTTTGAGAAATCTGGATAAATGCGAATTCACACCATGAACCGGTACTTCTACAAATCCACGCTCTCCCACTTCGCCACTGCAGATCAAGCTGTCATCCTCGGCCAGATGGCTGCTGTTAATTCATTTGATCTCACCCCCCAACAGCGTGATGCGTGGGTGGAACAGATTACAGTCCTTAAGGAAGGCCTAGCCGGCCGCGATGGAGATATCTATTTCGAATACTCTATCCCACGCATGGGACGCCGTGTCGACGCGATCGCTCTAATCGGGCCAGCGATCTTCGTCATTGAATTCAAAGTGGGCGAGAAATCATTCCAAGCGCAGGACCTTGAACAGGTCATGGACTATGGACTCGATCTTGCAAACTTCCACGAAGGCAGCCACGACAAATTCGTCATCCCTATACTTATCGCCACCGAAGCACCAACAGCACAAGCATCCAAAGAGACCATCATTGCCAGGGGCCGGCTATTCCAGCCGATGAAAGCCAACAGGGCAGGCATTGCCAAGGCCATTGAACTGGGCCTGGCAACAGCGCAAGGCCCTGCATTGAATGGGTTGGAGTGGGAGCAGAGCCGGTACAAGCCAACCCCGACGATAATTGAAGCGACACTAGCGCTTTATCGCGGCCATTCAGTAGCTGATATTACAAAGAACGATGCTGGTGACAACCTGACAAAAACCTCTGCATCTGTATCTGAAATCATTAGATCCACGCGCAGAAGTGGTGAAAAGGCGGTTTGCTTTGTGACCGGCGTGCCTGGTGCCGGCAAGACTCTTGTCGGGCTTGACATTGCAACAAGACATATCAATGCCAAAGACGAACTCTATAGCGTGTATCTTTCAGGAAATGGGCCGCTAGTTGCCGTCTTGCAAGAGGCTTTAGCCCGGGACAAGGTGCTGCGCGCCAAAGAGGCGGGCGAGAAGATCAGAAAGGGTGAAGCCCAAAGCGAGGTGAAGGCATTCGTTCAAAATATTTACCATTTCCGAGATGAAGGCCTCCATGATCTCATAAAACCACCCATTGAGCACGTAGCAATTTTCGATGAAGCCCAAAGGGCATGGACTCGGGATATGACCATTGACTTCATGAAGCGCAAGAAGAATCAGCCAAACTTCTGCATGTCCGAACCCGAGTTCTTGATATCTTGTATGAACAGACATCAGGATTGGGCCGTCATAGTCTGCTTAGTAGGTGGTGGGCAGGAGATCAACACTGGCGAGGCTGGTATCGGGGAATGGATCGAGTCAGTGAATCGATCCTTCCCTGATTGGAAGATCTACGTATCTGACAACCTCCTTGATCCGGAATTCGGGGCAGAAAAGACCGAGGAAGCACTCGCTCAGCACAGCATGGTCATCCGTTGTTCCGAACTGCATCTAAAGACATCGATACGATCATTCCGAAGTGACAAGGTGTCTTCGTTCGTTAAGTATTTGCTCGACGTCAATAGCGAGCATGCTCGGACTGTGGCAAGCGAGATTTTGGAACATTATCCATTGGTGCTAACTCGCGACATCCAGAAGGCAAAAGCTTGGCTGAAAGTACAGGCGCGCGGGTCGGAACGATACGGCATCGTCGCTTCATCCAAAGGTGCCCGACTCAGGCCGTTGGCGCTGGATGTGAAGGCAAAAGCTAGCCCAGTGCATTGGTTTCTGAATGGCCGCGATGATGTGCGTTCGTCTTTCTTTATGGAAGATGTTGCAACTGAATTTGATGTGCAGGGACTTGAGCTCGACTGGGTATGCGTTGCCTGGGATGCTGACTATAGATACGCAGGTGACAGGTGGGATACATACGAGTTTCGCGCGGTTCCGAATAAGCAGGCTATGCGTTGGAACAAGATAAAGGCGGCTGAGAGAAAGTCCTATCTTAAGAACGCCTATCGGGTCCTGTTAACCCGAGCTCGGCAAGGGATGGTAATACTAGTTCCAGAGGGATTAGGAAGTGATGTGACGCGAAAGCCGGAGTACTACGACACGACGTATGAATATCTGGCCGGGCTTGGGATGACAGTCATCTAGCCAAGAAAATCGGCCTTATGGCCGTTGGGATACGAAGCCAGTCCTTTTTTGGACAATCCCCAAGATGTTTCTGCAAGTATAAGAGCTTCATGTATGAAACAGCAGAACACTTGCCTGCCTTTGTCGGAACAGTCGTTTCGTGCGGTCGCGTTCAGCCACTGCTCCACCGACGCGTTCGAAGCGACTATCAATACCCCTGCTTCTCACCAATCACCCCCCGCACCCCACCTCTCGGCACCTCGCAATCTTCCACCCGCCTTGGAATCAGATGCCAATGCGCATGAAACACCGTCTGCCCGGCCGCCTCGCCTGAATTCAGCCCCATATTCCAGCCGCTGATTGTGGTGTCTTGGGCGCTCAGCTGCTCCCGCCGCTGCTTCAGCAGCTCAACCACGGCGTTCCATTCCGGCTGGTGCAGGGCCAGCCCATCGGCCACATGCCGCTTTGGGATTACCAGGCTGTGGTCCGGCGTCACCGGGTAGGCATCGGCGATGCACAGCGCCAGTTCGTTCTCCAGCAGCACCCGGCCGCTGCCCTCCAGCGCACAGAACACACAGTCCGCCTCGCGGATCCCGTAACTGGCCTGCATCCCGCGGAAGTCGGTGCGGTCGGTGTCGCGCTTGCCGGCGTTGCAGCGGAAGCAGAGCGCCTGCAGGTTGCTGATGTCGTCGGAGCCGTCCTGGTTCCTGGGGATGATGTGGTCCACCTCCAGGGCGCGCTGGTGCTCGTGCGCACCGCAGCATTCGCAGCGACCCCTGGCCCTGGTGAGCACCCGGTACTTCACCGAGCCGCTGATGGGCGTGCGGTGGCGGCTGCGGTGGGCGAACACCTCCTCACCCCGCTGGGCGCGGAAGCCATCCAGCCGCTGGCGGCACAGCTGCAGCAGTTCGTCGCGCTCACTGTCGCTCAGCTCGTCGCTGCCGATCAGGGTGTAGGCACCGTTGCCATAGCGGGTGATGCCGTTGAAGGTGAGCACCTTGCCCACCATCCGTTTCACTCGCTCCGTGTAGTAATCGATCTGGGTCACGTCCTCTCCCAGAATCCGCCGGGCCACGTCCTGCGCCGGGGCCGGGCTGCGGCGGCCGAGCAGTTCCATCAGCATCAGGGGCTGATAGATGTGGCTCATGCGCATCTGCTTGGCGATGTACTCGCGCAGGCGCTCGTAGGTGGCGGAGGGGGGCAGGGGCATGGGGGCATCTTGGCTGGGTGAGACGGGGGGTGGCATTGGTGGGGGAGAACGAGAGATGACCCTCTCTGACTCCATCGCCCATCCCTGGTCAGATGCGCCCCAACGTGATGCCCCTGTCGATAGCCACCATGATCATGCGCATAGACACCGTCTACCCATGGGGGCTAGGGTGGCTTCAGGCCTGCTGTTCATCCGTGGCTGCCACCCCTCGTCTCAGCTGGAATCTGCGGGTCACGCCCGACGATCAGGCGCTGATCGATCGCGCAGTCAGTACCTCCGGCCTCACCCGAACCGACTTTGTTCTGCAGGCGGCCCGAACCGCCGCCCGTGAGCTGCTGGTGCAGCACGCCTGGCAGGCTGTTTCGCCTGAGCACTTTGACCAGTTTCTTCGCCAGCTCGATGCTCCGCCCAGTCCCACGGATCGCCTGCGACGCACCATGACGGCACCCAGGCCCTGGTAACGCTGATGGATCTGCTCGCGCCGCAGCCGCTGGCGCAGCATCACAACACCTCCGGCTTTGATTGCGGCGAATCCGACCTCAACCACTGGCTCCAGCAGCGTGCCCTGTCCAACCAGCAGAGCGGTGCGACGCGAAGCTTCGTGGTCTGCAACGGCGATGGCATTGTCAAGGCCTATGTGGCTCTGGCCTCCGGGGCGGTGGCCGTGGTCGCAGCCCCTGGGCGTTTTCGACGCAACATGCCCGATCCCATTCCAGTGGTGGTGCTTGCGCGGTTGGCGGTCTGCCGCAGCGTCCAGGGACGCGGCATCGCTCGTGCCCTGCTCGCCGATGCGTTCGAGCGGGTGCTGCAGGCCAGCACACACATCGGCGTGCGAGGCATCGTGGTTCATGCCGCCTCCGCGGAAGCCCGCAGCTTCTATCTCCACATGGGTTTTGATCTCTCACCCATCGACCCCGACACCCTGCTGATCCGTCTCTCCGATGTGGCGGCAACCTTGACTTTGTGATCTGTGCGGCTCAGGGCACATCGGTGAACGCGGTATTTCACTAAGCCGCTGATCGGGCTGCGGTGGCGGCTGCGGTGGGCAAGCACCTCTTCGCCGCGCTCCTCGCGGAAGGCATCGAGGCGCCTGCGGCAGAGCGCCAGCAGCGAGTCGCCCTCGCCATCGCTCAACGCGTCGCCGCCGATCAGGCTGTCGTGGCCATCGCCATAGGCGGTGGTGCCGTTGAAGGTGAACCCGGCCCACCATGCGCTTGCCAGGATCCGGCGGGCCACGTCCTGCGCTGGGGCGGGGCTGGCGGCTGCCGGGCTCCATGGCCAGGTTTGGCTTTGCCGCTGTCCGTCAGGCAGGCGCCCCTGCTGGGATCCCTTCTGGCGTGGGCGTGAAGCGGCTGCTGCAAGCCCGGCTCTGGGCGCTTGTGTGCCGCCCCATCGGCCTGGAGCGTCTATACTTTTGTTTATACGTCTGATTCCCATGGCTGCCACCCCTTCCCGCCAGGCCCTGCGCCGCTGGGGCAACAGCCTTGGCATCCGCTTGCCCGCCTCCATTGCCCGTGAGGCTCAGCTTCAGGTGGATCAGGCCGTGGAACTCTCCGTTGTGGAGGGAGGCGTGATGATCCGGCCGGTGCAGCGTCGCCTTTCCCTGGCCGAACGGCTGGCCGCCTACGAGCCCATGGCTGGCAAACCCACAGAGGCCATGGCTTTCCCTCCGGTTGGTGCTGAGGTCATCGAGTGAGTCCCCGCCGTGCCGTCCAAGGCTGGGTGCCCGATCGCGGCGACGTGATCTGGATCGACCACAACCCCCAGGCCGGTCGCGAGATGAAGGATCACCATCCCTTTGCGGTGCTTTCCACCGCTTCCTTCCACACCACCGTGGGCCTGGTGGTGGGCTGCGCCATGACGTCAGCGCCCTACAACCGTGGCTCCACCCTTGCTGTGGACCTGGGCCCCATCCCCGATCGGCCGGGTTGCCATAGCTATGTGCTCTGCCAGCAACTCAAATCCTTCGACTGGCGCGCCAGGGGCGCTCGCCCGCATCCGATCGGGCGACTGAACGACTCCCAGCTGGAGGAGGTGATGGCGATTGTGGGGCAGATCCTTGGGTTGGTGGCGTAGTCCATGGGCCGCGATGGTCATGCGGATCGACACCCTCCGGGGAGGTGGCACCGTTGCCCTGGTGGGTGATGCCGTTGCCAGCGAGCACCTCTCCCATCGCCTGCGCCACGGCCAGGTCTGGTGGCGGGCGGCACGTCGCGCCAGTGCCCTGTTGACGCCGATTGCAGACCCGCGGCCTCCCAGCGCACCAATTCTTGGGAGAGAATGGGGCCACGCCGGCAAGACCAAGCGGAACCATGTTGATCGGAGTTGATGGTGATCACCCCATTCACAGGGAGTGGATGGAGCAGGCTCCTTCGGCGGTGCATCTCGGCGCCGATGATCTGCCCTTCGTGGACATTGGCGGAGGCAATCTGCTGCGGGTGCTCCAGGTGTTCCCCACCGAGAACGTGTGGGTCACCGAGAACATCTTCATGAAGGATTTCGAGAGCCCGATGCACATGCACACCGGCAGTGTGTGGGGTCATACCTTTTCCGGCTCCTGGAAGTATGTGGAATCGGATTTCGTCAACCGCGCCGGTTCCTTTCTGTTCGAACCCGCTTCATCGGTGCACACCCTCAAGATCCTTGAAGACAACACCCACGTGCGCTGGCACATCCATGGTGCCAATCTCAACATCGATGCCGAGGGATCCATCGCCAGCATCGTCTTCGGCAAGGCGCGCCTCGACACCTACCTGAAGCTGTGCGAGGAGCAGGGATTCGGTCGGCCTCCCGTGCTGGTGCAGTGAGCGCTCCCCAGGGCGCCCCATCACGGGGCCCGTTTATGCGCCGCATCATGGTGCTCGCCCTCCAGGTCGCGGGCCTGATCGCCGTTGATCAGGTGGCGATCGCGCTGACGCCCCATCTGCCGCTGCCGCTTCCCTCCAATCTCGTCGGCATGCTGCTGCTGGCCCTGCTGCTGCTCACGGGGCTGGTGCGGGAGTCGTGGCTGGGGCAGGCGGCGGCTCTGTTCCAGCGCCACCTGGCCTTCTTCTTTGTGCCGATCGCGGTGGGGCTGATGGCCTACGGCAGCCTGCTGCGCCAGCACGGGTTGATGCTTCTGCTGGTGATCCTGGTGAGCACGGCGGCAGGAATCGCAGCGGCGGGTTGGATCGGCACCCGGCCCGGTCTCGGGGAACGGCCGCCGGCGCCCGCGCCATGACCCTCACCCTCCTGGGCCTCGCGCTCACGGTGCTGGCCTATGCGCTGAGCCGCTGGATCAACCGCCGCCATCCCTCCCCCCTCACGATGCCGGTGCTGCTGAGCACCCCGATGGTGATGGTGGCGATCACGCTGGCCGGCAACGGGCTGGAGGGCTACCGCGGCGCCAGCGACGCCATCACCTGGTGGCTCGGGCCCGCCACCGTCTCCCTGGCCGTGCCGCTGCATCGCCATCGCCAGGTGCTGCTGGATCACGGCGTCCGGGTGGCGGCGGCCGTGGTGGGCGGCACCCTGGTGGCCATGGTCACCGCCGTGACCCTGGCGCGACTGCTGGGGCTGCAAGCCCCACTCCAGGCCGCCCTGGGCCTGAAGAGCGCCACGGCCCCGGTCGCCATCGCCCTGGCCCACCAGGTGGGTGCCGACGCTCCCGTGGTGGCGGGCATTGTGGTGGCTTCGGCGCTGCTCGGCACGATCCTCGGCCCGGCCTTGCTCACCCGCCTCGGGGTACGCAGCCCCCTGGGTCGGGGGCTGGCGCTGGGGACCATCTCCAGCGGCCAGGGCGTGGCCCAGGCTTTCCGCGAGGGAGAACTCACCGGTGCGATCGCCTCCGTGGCCATGGCGTTGGCGGCCGTGGCGGTGGCGTTGCTGGCCCTGCCACTGGCGGCCTTCCTCAGGCGCTCCTGAGCGGCTGGAGGTCTAGGGGATCCAGCCGGCGTGGGAGGCGGTTCAGGCTGGGGTGGCTGATCCTGCCCGGAGCGCCCAGGCCCCATCCTTCAGAACCCCAGGCGCCCTCCCGGACTGCGGCTGGATCGATTGACGTCTCGGCAGTTCCCGATCAGCGGCGGCGCCTCCAGCCAGGCACTGATCTGGCCGCGCTGCCGCAGTGGCTGCTGCGGCACACCGACCACTGCCAGAGTGACCCGGCATGCGTCGTTCCATGCCCCACCACGGTCCGCCCCTGGCCCCGCCGATCAACCTGAACCGCCTCCTGGAGGCCGGCCTGGGGCGCGACCCGGCGGCACCGGCCCTGCAGGATCTCGACCACAGCATCGGCTGGGCCGAGCTTGACCGGCGGGCGGAGCAGCTGGCCCGGGTCTACCAGCGGCTCGGCCTGCGGCGGGGCGACCGGCTCGCCTCGCTGATCCCCAACCGGGTGGAGCTGGTGGTGCACTACCTGGCCGGGCTGCGCAGCGGCCTGGTGCTCACCCCGCTCAACTACCGCTACGTGCCCCGGGAAATCGACTATGCCCTCACGGTGAGCGGCGCCGCGGCCCTGGTGTTCCATGGCGAACGGCTGGCCGATGTGCAGGCCAGCGCCGTGGCGGGCCAGCTCCCCCGGGGCTGCCACCGCATCGACGATCCCACCGGCTTCGACGCCCTGCTGGCTGCCGCACTGCCTGGCGATGAGGCCCCGCCCTGGCCCGATCTGGCCGCGGACGATCCCTGCTTCATCTATTTCACCTCCGGCAGCACCGGCCGGCCCAAGGGCGTGACCCACAGCCGGGCCAGCTTCGCCGCGGTGCTCACCTCCCTGATCCAGGCCAGCGAACTCCGCGCAGGAGAAGAGGTGCTGGCCGGCAGCTCCCTGGCCCACATCGCCTCCTCCTCCCTCGTGCTGGCCGCCCTGGCCGCCGGCGCCTCCGCCGCGATCGCCAGCCGCATCGACGCCCCCACCGTGGAAACCCTGCTGCGGCGCCATCGGCCGTCGGTGCTGTTGATGTTGCCCGCCGCCCTGTTTGAACTGCTGCGGGATCAACGGCTCCAGCCCACGGATCTGAGCTCGGTGCGCCTCTGCATCAGCGGCGGCGACAAGGTGCCCCATCAGCTGCAGGAGGAGTTCCGCGCGGCGGCCGGCTTCGGGATCGATGAATGCTTCGGCATGAGCGAGATCGGCTACACCACCCTGTCGCCCCCGTCGGGCCCGAACCGGATCGGCTCCGTAGGCCGGCTCTGCCCGGGGTTCAGCGCCAGCCTGCGCGATGAAGACGGCACCGAGGTGGCCCTTGGCGAGCAGGGACGCCTCTGGCTCCAGGCTCCCTCGCAGATGGTGGGCTACTGGGACAACCCCAAGGCCACCGCAGACACCATCCGCCAGGGATGGCTGGACACCGGCGATGAGATGCGCGTGGACGCCGACGGCTACTTCTGGTTCTGCGGCCGCCGCAAGCAGATCATCGTGCACGACAGCTCCAACATCTGCCCCCAGGAGGTGGAGGAGGCGCTGGCCGAGCATCCATCCGTGGATCTGGTGGGGGTGATCGGCATCCACGACCCGGTGCACGGCGAGAACGTGCGGGCCTACATCACCCTCCGCCCGGATCATCCAGCCCCACCCGAAGCCGAACTGATCGCCTTCGCCCGGGCCCGGGTGGGCTACAAGGCACCGGAGGAGATCCGCGTGCTCGAGCAGCTGCCCCTCACCCCCGTGGGCAAGACCGACCGGCTGGCCCTGCGGCAGTTGGCGGCGGATGGGCTGCACGCCCACTGAGCTTGTCGGCCCAGGGCTCACCAGCGGCAGCACCTTGCCCGCCACTCACCCCCAGCGTCCGAAGGATGTCCTTCATCAGCAGCACCAGGTGTAACGGGTCGGTGGGGGACGGCTCGATTTCCTGGACCAGGTGCAGGTAGAACTCCTTGGCCGAAGCGATCTCGGCATGGACGAGCAATCCCCGGCAGCCCACGTCGGTGCTGCTCTGTGCCGTGCGGCTGAACAGGCATCAGGCGTAGTAGGCCACCTCATCGCTGCCGCTGACTTCGGTGACCACAAACACCCGGCTGGTGCCACCCCGGGCATGGGCCTGGCGGGCGTGCTGTCTCAACCAGATCGTCTGCTCTTCGGATCGGCTTCGAAACCGTCGAGGCGATCGGTGGGGGCCAGCAGCCGGGGCGATCGGTAGCTGGCGCTCACTCCTGAAACGGTGAGGGCCGATCCATCAGCGCGCGCAGACCCTTCAGCGGGCGTGCCGGCCGTTCGTTCATGCGCTCCCAGGCGTCGAGCGCCTCGGGGTCAAGGCAGAAATGTTCGCGGTCGGCCAGCACCTGCTGGGCAGCCAGGCGCAGATGGGTGATCACGAACCCGGTGAGATCAGTGCCGGAAGCGATGACTGCCCGATCGATCAGCAGGCGGTCCTCAGCTGTTGCCCGAACTTCGATGCGTCGATTGCGGGAACGGGTGCTGACGGAATCCAAGGGCCGCACTCTCTGTACGACCACTGTACGGCCACTCAGTAGGCCATCAGTGACTGACAGCGGCTCTGCCCATTCCCTTGGTACCGCTTAGCCTCTGCTCAGCAGGCAGAAGAAATGCCAGGAGCATGCTCAGCGGCCTGATCGCTACCAGCCAGGCTTCCTACGACTCCCGCGCCCAGGTGCTCCATGCGGGCGATTGACCAAGCCCAGGCGGGGCCACCATGATGAGCTTCTCCAAGTCCGCCAGCGGCGAGATCCTCATCTACGAGGCTCCGGACGGCAGTGCTCAGGTGGATGTCCGCCTCGACCAGGAAACGGCCTGGCTCTCCTTGAACCAGATCGCTGAGCTGTTCGGCCGCGAAAAGTCCGTCATATCCAGGCACCTACGCAATCTCTTCGACACCGGAGAGGTGGGGCGAGAGGGAAGTCGGCCGGCACAAGGAGTTCTTCAACCTGGACACCATTCTTTCGGTCGGCTATCGGGTGAATTCAAAGCGTGGCACCCAGTTCCACCTGTGGGTAATCCGTATGCTCCGCGAGCACCAGGGGTGCTGGCATCTCGATGTCATCGGCCGCTACACGAAGACCTTCCTGCTGCTGAGACCAAATGAGGTGAGACCCGCCGTTGTCCGTCTGAAGGTGTCAAGTGGCGACATAGTCAGTGCCCCCCTGCCAGGCCGCCGCGGTGCTGCTCGCGCGCCTCGCCAATGGCCCCACCGAATGGAATGACGCCAAGGGGTCGCGATCGAGGAGCACCAGGAACGACGTCGCAGGTGGCTTCTGCTGGGGGAGCGGGGTGAGAACCACTCGTGCCGACATGCCAACGGCCCTTGGTCCCTTTGGCCAGGGAGCAAGCCACCTGCAAGCCCTGGTCAGTCACTCCCAGAATGGTTTCTTAAGCTGAGCCGCTCGATCTCCCCGCGCAGCCCCATCGGCTCCAGCCACATGCGCATCAGCTGGTTGGCGTTGCTCGTGGTACGGATCTACGACAGCTAAGTTGGCTATGGCGGGCTGTGTCAAGGGATGCCGCAGGTCGCTTAGCATGAATGTCGAACCTAGATGACGAGACCATTGATGAGGAACGCAAAGTATAGTGTGATGCTCATTGCACTTTTCAGCCTGTGCCACATGGATGGGAGCAAAGCAGAACCTCCCATAATCATGCAACTACAACCTACCGCGAGCGCTCAAGATGCCAGCGGGGCGGAAACAGACTTTTCTGCTATTGGCTGGGAATTGCTGAAAACAGACAGCTTAGGCCCCCTCAGAATCGGATTATCTTCAGACGAAATAGTCAAACTTCTCGGAAATCCTGAGGCCAAATCGGAAGCGAAAGTTTGGGGAGCGGATGCCCAGGAGCATCAGCAATGGATTTATGATAAGGTGGGTCTTTCTTTCGATATGGTAACCGAAGCTGGTGAGCAAAGAATCGCCATGATCAAAGCTAGCAGCCCTTGTGAATTCAATACAAGCAGAGGTGTTGGCATCGGGACTGATGCCCTAACTGTGATGAGAGCCTACAAGGCTGAGATCAATTTATCAGAGAGCGATACCTCTCGGTCCATAGTCGCCGGGTCGGTCTATGGGGGGCTTATCTTTTCCCTGCAGGATGGACGAGTATCCTCTATCTTCCTGGGAGCATCTGCAGAATGATTGGTCGGTTTTCGTCTGCCATAATCAATAAAGCGACCGTACTTCGTGTCGCCCCAGCTACAGTGCCTTTACAGCATAGGATCGCGAGCCTTCCTGCTACTGTCCGTGGCGCTTAGTCCACAGTTTGTCTTGTCAGTTGAGCCACCTGCTGGCTGGTGAGTTCCCACAGCGAATGGATTGGCCGCATACCCATTAAGGAAGAAGTTGCCAACGAGAAACGCGAAGGCCGTTGTGGACTTCAATGGTGATGGAACACTAGGGAATCTCTGGGCAAAAGGGACTTGAGAATTCGCTGAGGTCAGCTTCTCGATGGCTGGGTCAGAATTGACTCAAACCCCTTTGCATCGATAGATCACCTCTTCTCGCCACTGCTCCTTCTTTCATGCCACCGTAAGCAACTTGCGCCTCGCCAGAAATAGATTGGTCAGTGCAGCGAGCACGTTGACCTTGCAGCGGTTTTTGGCCATACCGCACAGCCTGGTCTTCTGAAAGCCAAACTGCTGCTTGATCACCCGGAAAGGGTGCTCACCCTTTGCGCGGATGTGGGCTTTGGCCATCTCGATGAGATTCAACAGCTTGCCGTCTGGGGTGTCGGGCAGGCCTCGCCGCTTGCCTGGTCGCATTGCCACCCGGAACGTCGTTGGCTTGCCAGCCATCTCGGCCCTGTTGGCGATGCCCTGGTAACCAGCAACTGCTTCGCAGAAGCCTGCGGCTACGGCGTAGACCACCTCCTCATCACCATGCAGCAGCTCGGCAACTGGAATGAGGTCATGCACGTTGGCAGACGTGGTGACGACTGAGTGGATCAGTTCTGAGTCCTTGTCGACACCCAGGTGCACCTTCATCCCGTAGGCGAAGCCATCCGCGAAGCGGAGGTACCACTAGTTGCCCTTCTTGGTCTGATGCATCTCCGCATCCCGCTTCCCCTCCTTGTTCTTGGTGGAGCTGGGTGCGGCGATCAAGGTGGCATCGACGATCGTGCCTTGACGCATGCTCATGCAGGGCTGATTCAAAGTCTTAACTCGAGCTTGGTTCTGGCTTTCTCATCGCCATCGCCAGTAGCGCCGTGATGTCGTGAGTTACGGCTTGCATGCC
>NZ_NQLA01000008.1 GCF_002252705.1 Vulcanococcus limneticus LL | reverse complement strand
AGAACAGGGGACCGGTCCGCTCCTGCTGGCCGCGCATCCGTTCAGTGCCGTTGGGCCATTCTCCCGCGGATCGGTTGGTTTTTCAGCAGCCTCCTAGAGCTGGGGAGCCGGGGCCGTCCTGGCTCGGCAGTTGGCCTCCAGCAGTTGAATCCCCAGCTCCAGCCGCGCCTGGTTGGCATAGGCCTCCTCCTCCAGGGCCCGCTCCCTGGGAGAGGCGCGGGCATAGATCGGTTCCTGCAGGTGGCGCTGCGCCTCCGCATCGACCTGCCGCGACAGCCCCAGCGGCATGGGCCGCGCTCGCAGGTGGCCGTTGCGGCAGCTCTGGGCCACGTGAATCGCCTCGTGGTTGAGCACCTGGGCGAACTGGCGGCTGCCCTGGCCCGGCACGTCCGGACGAATGCGCAGCAGCCCGGCCCGGGGCTCCCACTCGCCGGCGGCCCCTGGTTTGCGGGGGGGACCCAGCACCACCAGCACGCCCCGGCTGCGCAGGGCAGCCAGCAGGCCGGCAACGGCAGCCCGCTCTTGCTCAAAGCGGGGCGGGTACCGCATCAACAGCTTGATCTGCTCGATGCTGAGCGGCGGATCGCTGCGGCGGCGCCGGTAGCTGTAGCGGATATGGCCACCTGGCAGGACCTCGGCCCTGGGTCGCCAGCTTTTGTCCGCCGCGTCGAGCTGGCCATAGAGGGAGGCGTCCCGTTCGGCGGTGAGGGGGGCGTCCTCGGGCCGGGGCCGGGGGGGACCGGTGATCAGGTCCGTCACCTGGCCGGCCAGGGCCGCCAGCGGACCCTGGTTGGCATCCGGCAGCGGCCGCTGCCGGGGCAGCACCACCCCGAAGGTCGCCGCCGCCAGGCCGCCCGTGACCAGCAGCAGTGCCACCGCCGCCCAGGGACGCACCAGCGGCACCCGCTCCAGCGGATCGCCGCACCAGCCGCAGATCGCCACCCCGTCGGCCCGACGGGCCAGCCGCAGGGGCCGGGGCCGGCAGTAGGGGCAGCGGTACGAGCTCATGGATCCGGTCGGAGCCCACTCCGGCATCGCCATCGATTCTGGCCCGGTCCACGGGGCACCGGGGTCCCTTGCGAGGATGGCCCGCTGCGTTCAACCCAGCCCCGATGCCCCTCACCGCCCTGGTGCGCCAGCTGCAGCAGGCCACCCTCACCGGGGAGGTGCTGGAGCGCAGCAAGCGGCCCGAGCGCTTGCGGCTGAGCGGAGCCGGTCGGGGGGCCAGGGCCCTGGTGAGCAGCGCCCTGGCCGGGGCCGCCGAGGCGCCGCTGCTGGTGGTGGTGCCCACCCTGGAGGAGGCTGGCCGCTGGGCGGCGCTGCTGGAGCTGATGGGCTGGCCCAGCTGCCAGCTCTACCCCACCAGCGAGGGCAGCCCCTACGAGCCGTTCGACCCCACCAGCGAGATCACCTGGGGCCAGCT
The DNA here is from genome assembly GCF_002252705.1 of Vulcanococcus limneticus LL. Taxonomy (GTDB): domain Bacteria; phylum Cyanobacteriota; class Cyanobacteriia; order PCC-6307; family Cyanobiaceae; genus Vulcanococcus; species Vulcanococcus limneticus. Next base: position 84,008 of record NZ_NQLA01000008.1, on the reverse strand, counting down.
GCAGGTGCTCAGCGAACTGCTGGATGCCAGCGGCGGCACTGGGGCCAGCGGTGCGGCGAAGCGGATGGCGATCGTGGCCACCGAGCGGGCCCTGCAGCCGCACCTGCCGCCGCCTGAGGCGCTCCAGGCCCAGTGCCTGAGCCTGCGCAAGGGCGACGCGGTGAACCTCGAGCAGCTGGGCGAGACCCTCACCCGCCTGGGCTACGAACGCGTGCCCACCATTGAGCAGGAGGGCAGCTGGAGCCGCCGCGGCGACATCGTGGACCTGTTTCCGGTGAGCGCTGAACTGCCGGTGCGGCTGGAGTTCTTCGGGGAAGAGCTGGAGAAACTGCGGGAGTTCGATCCCGCCTCCCAGCGCTCCCTCGATCCCATTGCGGTGGTGCGCCTCACCCCCACCGGCTACGGCCCACTGATCGCTGACGCCCTGCGCGAGGCGATGCCCGATGGCCTCGATCAGCTGCTCAGCCCCGAGGCCAGTGACCAGCTTCTGGAGGGGGGGACCCCCGAAGGCCTGCGGCGGCTGATGGGCCTGGCCTGGCAGCGGCCCGCCTCCCTGCTCACCTACCTACCCGCCCATACCCTGATCGCGGTGGATGAGCGGCGCCACTGCCTCTCCCACGGCCAGCAGTGGGCCGACCATGCCAGGGGGCATCACGGCGAGGTGTGCCAGGAGCTGGCCGAGGCGGCCGGCGTCAGCGCCGAGGCGATCGCCGCGCTGCTGCCGCCGCTGCTGCACCGCCAGCCCGCCGAGGCCCTGGAGCAGGCCGAGGCCTTCGGCGGCTTCGATCTGGCCGAGCTGCACGAAACCGACACCCACCCCAACTGCCTCGATCTGGCCTCCCGCTCGGTGCCGGCCTATCCCAACGCCTTCGGCAAGTTGGCGGGGCTGGTGAAGGGCTTTCTGGCCGAGAAGGCCACGGTGTGGCTGCTCTCGGCCCAGCCCAGCCGGGCGGTGGCGCTGCTGGAGGAGCACGACTGCATCACGCGCTTCGTACCCAACCCGGCCGATTTCCCCGCCATCGAGCGGCTGGTGGGGCAGGGCACGCCGGTGGCGCTCAAAACCAAGGGCACCGCTGAGCTCGAAGGCCTGCAGTTGCCGGCCTGGAAGCTGGTGCTGATCACCGACCGGGAGTTCTTCGGCCAGCACAGCCTGGCCGCCACCGGCTACGTGCGCCGGCGCCGCAAGGCCGCGAGCCGCACGGTGGATCCGGGCAAGATGCAGCCGGGCGACTTCGTGGTGCACCGCAACCACGGCATCGGCAAGTTCCTCAAGCTGGAAAAGCTGGCCATCAGCGGCGAATCCCGCGACTACCTGGTGGTGCAGTACGCCGACGGCCTGCTGCGGGTGGCCGCCGACCAGCTGGGCAGCCTCGGCCGCTACCGGGCCAGCACCGATGCCCCGCCAGAGCTCAACCGCATGGGCGGCACGGCCTGGACCAAGGCCAAGGAGCGGGCCAGGAAGGCGGTGCGCAAGGTGGCCGTCGATCTGGTGAAGCTCTACGCCGAGCGCCACCAGGCCCCGGGCTTCGCCTTCCCCGCCGATGGCCCCTGGCAGAACGAACTGGAAGATTCGTTCCCCTACGAACCCACCCCCGATCAGCTGAAGGCGATCACGGAGGTGAAGCGCGACATGGAGCAGCCCCAGCCCATGGACAGGCTGGTGTGCGGCGATGTGGGCTTCGGCAAGACCGAGGTGGCGATCCGCGCCATCTTCAAGGCGGTCACCGCCGGCAAGCAGGTGGCGATGCTCGCCCCCACCACCGTGCTGGCGCAGCAGCACTGGCGTTCCCTGAGCGAGCGGTTCGCGCCCTATCCGCTCAAGGTGAGCCTGCTCAACCGCTTCCGCACCGCCGGTGAACGCAAGGTGATCCAGCAGGGTTTGGCCGAGGGCACCGTGGATGTGGTGGTGGGCACCCACCAGCTGCTGGGCAAGAGCACCACCTTCAAGCAGCTTGGGCTGCTGGTGGTGGATGAGGAGCAGCGCTTCGGGGTCAATCAGAAGGAAAAGATCAAGGCCCTCCGGAAAGACGTGGACGTGCTGACGCTCTCCGCCACGCCGATTCCCCGCACCCTCTACATGAGCCTCTCGGGGGTGAGGGAGATGAGCCTGATCACCACGCCGCCGCCCCTGCGCCGGCCGATCAAGACCCACCTGGCGGCATTGGATGAGGAGGCGGTGCGCAGCGCCATCCGCCAGGAGCTGGATCGCGGTGGCCAGATCTTTTACGTGGTGCCGCGGGTGGAGGGGATTGAGGATGTGGCTGCCGGCCTGCGGGCGATGATCCCGGGGCTGCGGCTGCTGGTGGCCCACGGCCAGATGGCTGAAGGGGAGCTGGAGAGCGCCATGGTGGCCTTCAACGCCGGCGAGGCCGACCTGATGCTCTGCACCACGATCGTGGAGAGCGGCCTGGACATCCCTCGGGTGAACACGATCCTGATCGAGGACGCCCACAAGTTCGGCCTGGCCCAGCTGTATCAACTGCGGGGCCGGGTGGGCCGCAGCGGCATCCAGGCCCACGCCTGGCTCTTCTATCCCGGCGATGCCTCCCTGAGTGAGGCGGCGCGCCAGCGGCTTCGGGCGATCCAGGAATTCGCCCAGCTGGGCAGCGGCTACCAGCTGGCGATGCGCGACATGGAGATCCGCGGTGTGGGCAACCTGCTGGGGGTGGAACAGAGCGGCCAGATGGAAACCATCGGCTTCGATCTCTACATGGAGATGCTGCAGGAATCCCTCGCTGAGATCCAGGGTCAGGACATCCCGGCGGTGGACGACACCCAGATCGACCTGCCGATCACCGCCTTCATCCCCGGCGACTGGATCACTGAAAACGACGAAAAGATGGCCGCCTACCGCGCCGCCGCCGACTGCAGCAGCCAGGAGGCCCTGCTGGAGTTGGCGGCCGGCTGGGTGGATCGCTACGGCGCCATCCCCGCGCCGGTGCAGTCGCTGCTGCAGCTGATGGAGCTGAAGCTGGTGGCCAGGCGCTGCGGCTTCTCGCGCATCAAGCCGGAGAAGCCCAACATTGCCCTGGAGACGCCGATGGAAGAGCCCGCCTTCCGGTTGCTGCGCCAGGGCTTGCCCCAGCACCTGCACGGCCGCCTTCTTTACCAGGCCGGTGCTGGCACCACCGCCAAGGTGTTGGCCCGGGGGCTGGGGGTGCTGCCGGCCGAGAAGCAGCTGGAGGAGCTGATGGGCTGGCTGAACCAGATGGCCGCCCAGATCCCTGGCGCCGATGGGCTCACCGAGGCCCAGCGGGCCGAGCAGCTCAAGGCGCAGAACGCGGCCGTGCTGAGCGTGTGACGCCCCTCTCATCCAGCTCAAACGTTCGTTACAATCCGTAGACCAACGCAACCTGGCCGGTCCATGGGCGAACTGATCGATGTCACCGGCGGCCTTGGGGATGGCTTTGGTCTGATCTCGGCTCTGGTGAGCGTTCTTGCCCTCGGCATTTACGCCCTCACCCAGGGCGACACCGGCAACGACGACGACGACTCCACACCCGGCGGCGGCCTGATGCAGCCCGTGGGCGGGCCCGCCTGAGACCTGCCGGTCACAGTTGGTCACACCCCCAACTGGGATCGGATGGCCGGATCCGAGCGGGCGCGAACAGGCTGGAGTGACGACTTCTCCACCCCGTGGACCGTTCAGCGCCCACTCCTTCAGCGCCCCCTGCTCCAGCGAGCTCCAAGCCTGGGGCTAAGCCGCCCCAGAACAGCTCTGGACTCGGCGCTCCAGCGTGGATCGATGTTCTGGTACGCGCGGCTTGTCCCGCGGCGATCGTATTGCTCGCGTCTTCCGCCCAGGCGCGCGATCCCACCTGGCAGGCCATCGATCAGTTGCGGCTGCTGTTGAGCCGCTCCGGTGTTCAGGTGCTGCAGCGCGATTGTGGTGAGCGCGGCCTGCAGGGGCTCTACCACCACCGCAGCGACACCATCGTGGTCTGCCGGGTGCACACGAACCCTGCGGCCGTCTGGAACACCCTGGCCCATGAGGCCACCCACCGCATGCAGGCCTGCCGCGGCGGTTCCCTCACCGATCCGCGCTATCACCAGGGCATGGCCCGTGCCTTGGCGAGCCGGGCACCGGCCGATCTGAGCTCCCTGCGCCTCTACCCGCCGCGAGAACGGCTCAGCGAGCTGGAGGCCCGCTACACCGCCCAGCTGCCACCCACGCAGGTGTTCCAGCTGTTTGAGCGCTACTGCGGCAGTGGCCGCCGCCTCGCCAGCGAGGGCCGCCTGGCCCGATCGGCTTTGCATCGCCCCACGTCTGGCCTTGCCTTTCCACCCCCCAACCAGCCATGAACAACCTCCTGCTCTCCCTCGCCATGGCCTTCCTGGGCCAGGGCGGCGGCTTTGCTCCCGGTCTGGGCTTTGGCATGCCTGGTCTGGGCTTCGGGGGCTCCGGTTTCGGGGTCCCTGGGCTGGGCCTGCCTGGCCTGGGCGGCGGCTATGGGGGTGGCTATGCCCCAGTTCCCTATCCGAGCGCCGCTGGCCAGGGCTCGGGCTGGTCTGCGGGCAGCCTGCCGGTCGCCACCCTGGCGGTGGTGCAGTGCCTCTATGACAACGGCAGCATCGATGGCGGCCAGGCCCGCAGCCTGATTCAGCAGCAGGGGCTCCGTCGCGGCTGGGCCCAGGGCTGGGAAGCCGGGATTGCGCCCAGCCAGGTGGGCCAGCTGATCGGCAGCGCCGGCGGTTGCCAGCCGCTGCTGGCCCAGCTCGGCCGCCGCGGCAGCCGCATCGCCACGGTGCCCTTCACGCCGGGGCGCCGCAACCAGCTGCCGCTCTCCAGCGAGAGCGAGGGCTTCGGCCTGGCCCCCTACCGCTGAGGACCTGATGGCCCTGGGTCTGAGGCCCCCGATCAGGGCTTGGCCAGGGCCGCCGGCAGGTTGGCGCTGTTGGGGTTGTAGGGCTGGGTGGCGGTTGCGGCGCTGCGCAGCTGCTTGAGCAGGGTGGATTCGGCGGCGCGGTACTGGCTGTCCCGCTTGGTGCCGAGGTCCTCCAGCTTCAGCTTCTGGGCTTCGGCCTCGCTCAGCTTGGCCGACACATCCGGATCGATGCCGTGTTTGTGGATGTCCCGGCCGCTGGGGGTGAGGTACTTGGCGATGGTCACGGTCATGCCGGAGCCATCGGAGAGCCCCCGCACCGACTGCACCAGGCCCTTGCCGAAGGTCTTCTGACCCACCAGCACGGCCCGCTTGTTGTCCTGCAGGGCCCCCGAGAGGATTTCGCTGGCGCTGGCCGAGCCCTCGTTCACCAGGATCACCAGCGGGCGCTTGGTCAGGGCGCGGCCGTTGGCGCGCTTGGTGTCCTGGATGCCGTCGCGGGTCTTGGTGGACACGATGATCCCCTCATCCAGCCACTGGCGGGCGATGGCGATGCTGGCCATCAGCAGGCCGCCGGGGTTGCTGCGCAGGTCGAGCACGTAGCCCTGCACCTGCTTGCCCTCCAGATCCTTGACCGCGGCCGCCATGTCCTTGGCGGCGTTGGCGTTGAACTGCTTGAGGCGGATGTAGCCGACCTTTGTGCCATCCCCGCTGGTGTTCACCTGGTGTTCCACCGCGTGCAGCTCGATCCGCTCGCGGGTCAGGGGCGTGTCGATCACCTTGCCGGAGCGGCGCAGCTGGATCGTCACCTTGGTGCCGGCCTGGCCGCGGATCAGTTTCACCGCGTCCTCGGTGCTCATCCCCTTGGTGCTCTTGCCGTCGATCGATACGATCACGTCCTTGGGCATCACCCCGGCCCGGGAGGCGGGGGAGCCCTCGATCGGCGACACCACCACCAGCTCCTTGGTGTCCTTGTCGAGGCTCAGCTGGATGCCCACCCCGGAGAGTTCCCCGGAGGTGTCGATCTGCATCTCCTTGAATTCCCGCGGATCGAGGAAGCGGGTGTAGGGATCATCCAGGGTGGCGAGCATGCCCCGGATCGCCTCATAGCTCTCCTTGGTGCTGCCGTAGCTCTTGGCCAGCAGGTCCTTGCGCAGGGTCCGCCAGCGGTCGGTGGTGTACTTGCCCGTGGTGTCCAGGTAGTCGCGGAAGACGATCTGCCAGGCCTGATCCATCACCTCCTTGGGGCTGTCGCTCACCAGGGAGGCAACACCGGGGGCCGCCAGCAGATCGCTGCCGAGGATGGCGGAGGCGGCAAGTGTTCCTGCCCCCACCAGCACCCACACACCGGTGCGATGTCTAGCGGTGCGACGCCTGGCCATGCGGCGAACTCCTGGTGCCAAGGGGGTTGTGCTTCAAGCTAGCCCCTGCGCGATGGCTGGGAGACGGAGGAGAACCGAATCAGTCGGCTCAGCGGCACATGGTTCTGAGCCCCCGGCTTCAGGGATCGACCCAGCGGCCGTCCTCCTTGATCAGGGCGATCAGGGCCTCGACGCCCTCGGCCTCCGGCACGCGCCGGATCTCGTCGCGGCCGCGGTAGAGGGAGATCACGCCGGGGGTCTTGCCCACATAGCCGTAGTCGGCATCGGCCATCTCACCGGGTCCGTTGACGATGCAGCCCATCACGGCGATGTCCAGACCCGTGAGGTGGGCCGTGGCGTTCCGCACCGTGTGCAGCACCTCTTCCAGATTGAACAGGGTGCGGCCGCAGCTGGGGCAGGCCACGTATTCGACCATCGTCTTGCGCAGCCCCAGGGCCTGCAGGATCGAGTAGCAGACCGGAATCTCCTTCTCCGGCGCCTCGGTGAGCGAGACGCGGATCGTGTCCCCCAGGCCCTCCGCCAGCAGGGTGGCGATGCCGGCGGTGCTCTTGATGCGGCCGTAGTCGCCGTCGCCGGCCTCCGTCACGCCCAGGTGAAGGGGGTAGGGGAAGCCCTCGGCATCCATCCGGTCGGCCATCATCCGGTAGGCGGCCAGCATCACCGGGGCGCGGGAGGCCTTCATCGACACCACGATGTTGTGGAAGTCGAGGCGGTCGCAGATGTGGATGAACTCCATCGCGCTCTCCACCATCCCCAGCGGCGTGTCGCCGTAGGTGAACAGCATCCGCTCGGCCAGGGAGCCGTGGTTGACGCCGATGCGCAGCCCCTTGTCCTGCTCCTTCAGCAGGCTCACCAGTGGTTCCAGGGTGGCCTGGATGCGATCCCCGATGGCCGCCACCTCCTCCGGGGTGAACGCGGTGCGGCCGGGGTCGGGCTTGTCGAATACGTACAGGCCCGGGTTGATGCGCACCTTGTCGACGTGCTGAGCCACCTCCAGGGCGATCTTCATGCCGTTGTGGTGCACGTCCGCCACCAGGGGCACCGGTCGGTAGCTGTCCTCAAGACGCCTGCGGATCTCCCCCACCGCCTTGGCGTGGGCCAGGCTCGGCACCGTGAGCCGCACGATCTCGCAGCCGGCCTCATGCAGCCGGCGGATACCGGCGGTGGCGCCTTCCACATCGAGGGTGTCCTCGTTGATCATCGACTGCACCACCACCGGGTGCTCGCTGCCGACCCACACGTCGCCGACGCGCACGCTGCGGGTCTTGCGGCGGCGGATGACGGTGTCGTAGCGGGGGTTCAGGGCCCAGTCGGGGGTGGCCGGTGCGGCGGCGGCGGTGCTGTCGGTGCGGGCCGGGGCGGCGGTCATCGCTGGGGGGCCGGGAGACGCGGCAAGCCTGTCACAGACTGCGGGTCAACTGGCTGGCGTGGCCACCGGTCGAGGTTTCAGGGCGAGACGGAGTCGCCGGCCTCCAGCTGGGCCAGCCGGCGCCGCACGTCCTGCAGGTCCTGCCAGGTGAGCCACTTGGGGCTGCCCCGTTCCCTCGAGGCGTTGCGCAGGAGATAGGAGGGATGGAACAGCGGCATCAGCCAGCGGCCCTCCCACTGGCGCCACTGGCCCCGCAGCTTGGTGATGCCGCCCTTGATGCCGAGCACCCCTTCCACGGCGGTGGCACCCGCCAACAGCACCACCTGGGGCTGCACCAGCGCGATCTGGCGCCGCAGGAAGGGCAGGCAGGCCGCCATCTCGACCGCGGTGGGCTTGCGGTTCTCCGGCGGCCGGCACTTCACCACATTGGCGATGTAGGCATCGCGGTTGCTGTCGATGCCGACGCTCTCCAGCATCCGGTCCAGCAGCTGGCCCGCCTTGCCCACGAAGGGGGAGCCGCTGGCGTCCTCCTGGGCGCCGGGGCCCTCGCCGATCACCATCAGCCGGGCCCCGGGGTTGCCGCGGCTCACCACCACCTGCTGGCGGCCTGCCGCCAGGCCGCAGCCGCGGCAGGCGGCGCAGCTGGTGGCCAGCTCGGCCAGGGCCTGGTCGCGGCTCGCGGGATCGAGGGCCTCCAGGGCCACCACGGGGCTGTCACCGCCCATGCCGCCGCCGCCCACGGCCGCGACGCCCGCCGCCCGGCCCCCAAGGGCCGCGCCCGCGCCGTCCGGGAGCAGATCAAACAGGCTTGCCTCGCTCACATCGGGCCTGGCTGCTGGACAGGGGGCCGCGATCCTATGGAGTCACGGCTCGCCTTGGCTGGCAGCTATCCCGAGCTGCGCCGGCCGGCGCAGCTCGGGAGTGGGCGGTCGGGCCGTGGGTGGATCGCCTCAGGCCGCCACCAGCAGCAGCAGCCGGTTGTCCTCCGGATCCGTCAGCCAGGCCTCCCAGCCGAAGGGTTCCTGGCGCGGTCCTTCCAGCAGCCGGGCGCCGGCGGCTTCCGCTTCCGAGATCCAGGCCTGCAACATCGCGCCACCAGTGCCCTCGGGACCGGCCCGGCGCTGCAGGCAGAGGGCCAGCCGGCCTTCCTGGCGGGGCCGGCGGCGGGAGCGGGCGGGGGCATAGATCTCCAGCCGCCCACCGGCGGGCAGGCCCACGAGCCAGTGGCTGGGTCCCTGGCCCGCGACGGGCGGCTGGTGCAGCAGGGCGCCGTAGAAGGCCGCCAGACCGGCCGGATCATCCGCCGCCAGCACCCAGCGGCAGGAGGGGGCGTCCATGGGGATGGCGCGGGGAGCTCAAGTCTGGTGTCGACAAGCTGGCGTTAGCCAGCTGGTGTCAACAAGGCCCGGACAGATCCGCCGAACGGTCCGCCCTGCGACGGGGGCTGGCCGGAGGGTAAGGCAGGATGTGGGCTAGTCCTGGTTCCCCTTGGGGTGCCGCCGCCCATCGCTGCACCGATGCCGCGCCCGTTGCCGCTCTCTGCCCGGGCAGAAGCTCTGCAGCCCTCCCTGACCCTGGCCATCGCCGCCCGCGCCAAGGCCCTTAAAGCCGAGGGGCATGACATCTGCAGCCTCAGTGCTGGAGAGCCGGACTTCGATACTCCGGCCTTCATCCGCAGGGCCGCCGCCGAGGCCCTGGAGTCTGGCCACACCCGCTACGGGCCTGCCGCCGGCGAACCGGCGCTGCGCGCCGCCATCGCCGACAAGCTCACCCACGAGAACGGCGCCCTCACCGCCGCCGAGCAGGTGCTGGTGACCAACGGCGGCAAGCAGGCGCTGTACAACCTGTTCCAGGTGTTGCTCGGCCCCGGCGACGAACTGCTGCTGCCGTCCCCCTTCTGGCTCAGCTACCCGGAGATGGCCCGGCTGGCCGGTGCCTCGGTGCAGCTGATTCCCAGTTCGGCCGCTGAGGGCTTCCGCCTGGATCCCGAGCGGCTGGAGGCGGCGATCAGCCCCGCCAGCAAGCTGTTGGTGCTCAACAGCCCTTCGAACCCCACCGGCATGGTGTTGAGCCGGCCCGAGCTGGAGGCGATCGCGGAGGTGCTGCGCCGCCATCCCCAGGTGGCCGTGGTGTGCGACGAGATCTACGAATTCCTGCTGGCCCCGGGCCACACCCACCACAGCTTTGCCGCGGTGGCGCCCGATCTGGCCGATCGGGTGTTCATCGTCAACGGCTTTGCCAAGGGCTGGGCGATGACCGGCTGGCGCATCGGCTGGCTGGCGGGACCGAAGCACGTGGTGGCCGCCGCCAGCGCCCTGCAGAGCCAGAGCACCAGCAATGTGTGCAGCTTTGCCCAGTACGGCGCCCTGGCGGCGGTGAGCGGCCCGCGCGACTGCGTGCGGGCCATGGCCGCCCAGTTCAACGAGCGCCGCGCCCTGCTCTCCGATGGCATCAGGGCCCTGCCGGGCCTGCAGCTGCTGCCGCCGGAGGGGGCCTTCTATGCCTTCCCGGATGTGAGCGCCAGCGGCCTGGACTCGATGACCTTCTGCAACCGGCTGCTGGAGGAGCAGGGCCTGGCGACCGTGCCCGGTGGTGCCTTCGGCGACGACCACTGCATCCGCCTCTCCTGTGCTGCGGCCCCGGACACGATCCGGGACGGCCTGGGCCGGTTGCGGCGCTTTCTGGAGAGCCTCTGAGCGAGGGGCCCCCTCCGGGCCGCCACAATCCGGGGGTCTCCCCCTCGCTTGCGGCGATGTTCCGTTCCTTCCCCCTCCGCCGAGAACGCTCGGCCGCCGTGCTGGCTGGCCTTGGCCTGGCCCTGCTGCCGGTGGCCATGCCCCCCCTGCCCAGCGGCGCTCCAGGCCTGCTGCCGGCCGCCCAGGCCCAGCAGAAGGCCCCCCAGACGGTGCTTCGCATCAGCGCCATCCCGGACCAGAAGCCCGAGAAGCTCAATCGGCTCTATCCGCTGGTGGCCAATGAGCTCAGCAGGCAGCTGGGCGTGCCGGTGAAGTACGTGCCGGTGACTGACTACACCGCCGCCGTGACGGCCTTCCGCACCGGCGATCTGGACCTCGTGTGGTTCGGCGGCCTGACCGGCGTCCAGGCACGGCTGCAGAAGCCCGGCGCCCAGGTGCTGGCCCAGCGCGACATCGACGCCAGTTTCCACAGCATCTTCATCGCCAGCACCAGGAGCGGCCTCAAGCCGATCACCGGCGTGAAGGGCCTGGCCCAGCTCAAGGGCAAGCGTTTCACCTTCGGATCGGAGAGCTCCACCTCTGGCCGCCTGATGCCCGAATACTTCCTCGGCAAAGCAGGCGTGAAGACCACGGACTTCAGCGGCGGCACGGCCGGATTCAGCGGCAGCCACGACGCCACCATCGCCCTGGTGGCCAGCGGCGCCTACGACGCCGGTGCCGTGAACGAGCAGGTGTGGCGCGCCAGCCTGCACGACGGCAAGGCCAAACGCGACAAGGTGATCGCCATCTGGAAGACCCCCGGCTATCAGGACTACCACTGGATCGCCCAGCCCGATCTGGATCGGCGCTTCGGCAAGGGCTTCACCGCCAAGCTGAAGGGCGCGATCCTCAGCTGGCGCCCCAGCAACCCGGAGCAGAAGGTGATCCTGGGGCTGTTCGGCGCCCAGCAGTTCACCGGCGCCGATGCCAAGGCCTACGGCCAGATCGAGCAGGTGGGCCGCCAGATCGGCAAGATCCGCTGATCCCACCCTGCTGCGGTCGGCACCAGCTGACAGCCGCTGCGGGCCCCATCACACGGGGCCCGCGATCTCCTGCACAATCAACAGCAATGGGCGCCGCCTGAGCCGATGGGTCTGCTGATCGATCTGGTGCTGTTGCTGGCCGGCTTGGTGCTGTGGATGCGCAGCAGCAGCGAGGGCGATGACGTCTGGTCGCTGTTCCTGCGGGTGCTGGTCTGTCTCGATCTGGTGTTTCTGACCATTGGCAACGGCCAGTTGCTGCTTGAGCTGCCGCTGCTGGGCCTGGCGTTGGCCCTGCCCTCGGTGCAGCGGCTGGAGCAGCGCGAGCGGGAGGCACGATGAACCCCCGCGGCCCCGATCTGCTGGAGGTGGTGCTGGTGGCGCTGATCCTGGTGCTGGTGGTGTTCCGGCTCACGCACGTGTAGCCCGAGGGGCAGGATGGCTCCACTCCGGTTCCCCCCCTGCCTCCCGCCCGAGCCATGGCCGTCCCGCCCGAGCCCGGCCCCCTGGGCCCGGGATTGCCCTCCGTTCCCCTGCTGGAACTGCAGGCCGTCACGGTGGCGGGCCGGGGCCGGCCCCGGCTCGATGGCGTGTCGCTCCGGATGGGGCCAGGCGAGCGGGTGGCGCTGCTCGGCCCCAGCGGCGCCGGCAAGAGCACGCTGCTGGCGGTGGCCAACGGCCTGCTGCGACCCAGCGTCGGCGCCGTGCGCTGGCAGGGGGCAGCGCCGGCCCGCTCACCCCGGGCCCAGCGCCTGCAGCAGGCCCGCATCGGCACCCTCTGGCAGGACCTGCGCCTGATCGAGGAGCTCACGGTGCAGCAGAACCTCAATGCCGCCCGACTGGCGGTGTGGGGCTGGCCGCAGGCCCTGCTCAACCTGCTGCTGCCCCTGGAGACCGCCGCCTGCCGCGAGGCGCTGGTGCGGATGGATCTGGATCCGGCCCTGCTCGCCCAGCCGGTGTCCGCCCTCTCGGGGGGGCAGCGCCAGCGGGTGGCGATCGCCCGCGTGCTGCGCCAGGAACCCCAGCTGCTGCTGGCCGATGAGCCCCTGGCCAGCCTCGATCCCCGGCTGGCGACGGATCTGCTGGCCCTGCTGCTGCGCCAGGCCGAGGCGCCGCGAGCCCTACTGCTGAGCCTGCACCGCCCCGACCTGCTGGCCGGCTTCGATCGGGTGATCGGGCTGCGGGCTGGTCGGATCCTGTTCGATGGGCCGATGGCGGCCGTAGGGGATGCGGCCCTGGCGGAGCTCTACGGCAGCGAGGCGCCGTGAGGGTGCGGCTCGCGGCGCCGCTGCTGCTGCTGGTTCCGGCCCTGGTGCTGCTGCCGATCGGTCTGGCCCTTCCGGGTCTGCTGCATGGCGGCGGCTGGGACCTGGTGGGCCAGTTCCTGCTGGCGGCCCTGCGGCCCTCCCTCGATCCACTGGTGCTGTCCTCGGCACTGCGGGGCCTGGCGGTGACCGCCGGCATGGCCCTGCTGGGCTGGGCCGCCAGCCTGGTGCTGGGGCTGTTGCTGGGCCTGGCCAGCTCCCGCATCCTCTGGCGCACCCTCGCGGGTACCCCCTGGCCCGCCCAGCTGCTGCGGCGCCTGCTGGCGCTTCCCCGCTCGATCCACGAGTTGATCTGGGGGTTGTTGCTGCTGCAGCTGCTGGGCCTGCAGCCCGCCGTGGCCGTGCTGGCGATCGCGATTCCCTTCGGTGCCCTGGTGGCCCGGGTGGTGAGCGACCTGCTCGATGCCCTGCCCACCGCGGGCCTGGAGGCCCTGCGGGTCGGCGGCGCCCCGGGGCCTGCGGCCCTGCTCACGGCCCTCGGCCCCCCGCTGCTCCCCGGGGTGATCAGCTACGGCGGCTACCGGCTGGAGTGCGCCCTGCGCAGCGCCACCCTGCTGGGCGTCTTCGGGCTCGGGGGACTGGGCACAGACCTGAAACTCACCCTGCAGTCGCTGCAGTTCGATGAGCTCTGGACGGGGCTGTGGCTGCTGCTGGCGCTGATGCTGCTGCTGGAGGCCGGCATCGGCCTGCTGCGGCGTCGCTGGGGCATGCCCCAGCGCCTGGGGCTGGCGGCTGGTGGCGTGGGCCGCAGTGGCCGGGAGCTGTTGCTGGGTCTGCTGGCGCTGATCCCGCTGCTGCTGGCGGTGGCCTGGGGTCTGGAGGTGAACCCCCTGGCCCTGCTGCACTGGCAGCCGCTGCCGCCCCTACCCGCCGGCGGCTGGGGGGTGGCCCTGGCCCTGCCCTGGCCAAGCCTGGTGGGGAACACCCTGCTGCTCACCCTGCTGGCGGCTGGCCTGGCGGTGGGGGTTGCCCCCCTGCTGTTGCTGCTGGTGGCGCCCTGGCCCTGGGGGCAGCTGCTCCTGCGGCTGGGATGGGCCCTGGGGCGCCTCTGGCCGCCGCCGCTGACGGCCCTGCTGCTGCTGCTCGTGCTCCAGCCCGGCGTGGTGACGGCGGCCCTGGCCCTGGGCTTCCACAACCTGGGCATCCTGGGCCGGCTGCTGCTGGAGGCAGCCCAGGCAGCGGGCCCCGAGCGCCAGGAGGCCCTGGCGTCGGCGGGGGCGGGTCCGCGGCTGGCGCTGCTCTACGGGCGCTTCAGTGGCCTGGCCCGCTCCTACCTGGCCTACGGCGCCTACCGGGCCGATGTGATCCTGCGGGAAACGGTGGTGGTGGGTCTGGTGGGGGCCGCGGGCCTCGGCAGCCAGCTGCTGGAAACCCTCAGTGCCTTCGCCTGGGACCAGTTGCTGGCCCTGCTGGCGGTCTACGCCCTGCTGACGCTGCTGGGGGAAGATCTCAGCGACCGGCTCCGCCGCCGCCTGCTGGCGGCTGGCTGAGGCCCGCCCCGACCCCGCCCTCCCGCCCATGCCCCTGGCCATTCCCCGCAAGCTGATCGTGCTGGGGGACAGCGGTGTCTACGGCTGGGGCGATCCCGAGGAGGGCGGCTGGTGTGAGCGCCTGCGGCGCCACTGGATGGGCCTGCCTGAGGGTCCGGTGCTCTATCCACTCGGGGTGCGGGGCGACGGTCTGGAGCGGGTGGCGGCCCGACTGATGGCGGAAGTGAGCTGCCGCGGCGAGCTGAGGCGCCAGCGGCCGCAAGGCATCCTGCTGGCGGTGGGGCTGAACGACACGGCGCGGGTGGGCCGCCCCGATGGCCGCCCCCAGCTGGCTGAGGACGCCTTCCTGTTCGGCCTGCAGCAGCTGTTGCGCGAGGTCCGCACGATCGCGCCGGTCCTGGTGCTGGGGCTGACGCCGGTGGTGGAGGAGGTGATGCCCTATGCCGAGGTGCTCTGGTACGACCTGCAGGCCGTGCGTCGCTACGAGGGCCTGCTCGAAGAGGCCTGCCTGGACGCCGATGTGCCGTTCCTGCCACTGGTGGACCAGCTGCTGGCCGATCCCGCCTGGCCCCAGTGGCTGGACGGCGACGGGGTGCACCTCAACGGCGAGGGCCACCGGGCCGTGTACGAGCGGGTGCGGCGTTGGCCGGCCCTGCTGGAGTGGGCCGGGCTGCAGCCGCTGCTGGCCGCCACCCCACTGGTCTGACAGGGGGCTGGCGCCCGGCGCGGGCCTGCCAAGCGGCTGCGGGCAACTCCCCTGAACGGGGGATGGGAATTCCCCTGGCGGCGGGAGGGGCCGCAGGGGCCACCGCGCTGACGCTGAATCTGAAGTTTCCCAGGTCCGGCCATGCCGTCCCCCCGCACCGCCACCGCCGCCAGCCCCGAACCGCAGAGGGGTCCAGGGCGTCCCTGGCCCAGCCAGCAGCGCCCCAGCGGCCAGCAGCGGCCGGCCTCGCTGCGAGGTCCACGGGTGGGCGGTGGCGGCACCCCGGCCCACCGCCACAACGCCCAGCAGCTGGCGGCCTATGGGGGCAGCCGTTGCCTGGGCCTGCGCAACAGGGTGGTGAGCGCCAACCTGGGCCTGGTGCGCCAGATCGCCCGGCGGGAGGCCGCCCGCTGTGCCATCCCCTTCGAGGATCTGCTCCAGGAGGGCAGCATCGGCCTGATCCGCGCCGTGGAGGCCTTCGATGGCAGCCGGGGTGCGGCGCTGAGCAGCGTCGCCGTGCCCTACGTGCGCGGCAGGATTCGCCAGCACGTGCGTGACCGCGGCTGTCTGCTGCGCGGCTGCCGTGGCCTCAAGGAACTGCATTACCGCGGCCTGCGGCTGCAGCAGGAGCGCCTGCATCGCGGAGCCCCGCCCCTCTCTGACTCCGCCATGGCCGAGGCCCTGGGCTGCACTGCCCAGCGCTGGCGTGAGGCCCTGGGGCAAGCCCGGGCCCAGCAACTCAGCAGCCTTGATCAGGCGGGCGGCCCCGGCGGCCTGGAACCCGCCGAGGCCGGTGGCTGCGGCCCGCTCGAGCGCCTGGTGGATCCCGGCACGGGCGGCGATCCCTACGCGCGGCTGCAGGCCGAGGAGCGGGGTCAGCTGCTGCGGCGCCAGCTGGCCGCCCTCGACCCCCAACAGCGGGAGCTGGTGCTGGGGCGGGTGCTGGAACAGCGCTCCTGGCGGGAGCTGGGGCGCTGGCTCGGCACCAGTGCCCGGGTGGCGCAGCGCCGCTTCGAGGGCCTGATGGAGCAGCTCCGGCTCGAGCTGGCCCCGCGGCTCGCGCTCTAGGCCAGCAACAGGGCCTGGGCCAGACCCATGGCCAGCAGGGCGGCGATCAGGGTCTGCAGGGCGTTGACCAGCTCGTTGCTGAGCCAGGCCAGCCGCGGCTGCAGCACCGCGCCGATCAGGCTCTCGATCAGGGTGGCCGCCAGCCCCACTCCCGCCACCAGCAGCCAGGGCTGCCAACCCTGCAGCAGCCCTAGCTGCAGCAGCACCAGGGCCATCAGGGCACTGCCCGCCGCGCTGGCGGCGGTGCCCTCCAGGCTGATGGCCCCCTCGGTGCCGGGCGGCACGGGGCGCAGGCTGGTGATCAGCAGCGTGTGCCGCCCCCAGCGTTTGCCGATCTCGCTGCCGCAGGTGTCGGCCAGCTTGGCGGCGAAGCTGGCACTGAACCCGATCAGCAGCAGCGTCACCGGAGCCGAGGGCAGCACCGTGAGCAGGGCCAGGGCGGCGCCGGTGGCGGCTGAGCCCCAGACGTTCTCCGGGCCGCGCCTGCCACCCCGGGCCTCCGCCAGGCCCAGCTCCTGCTTGCGCCGATAGCCGAGGCGGGTCACCAGGGAGCCGAGGGCCAGGTAGAGCACCACCGCCAACCAGCCCCGCCAGCCGAGGCTGCCCCAGAGCAGCGTGCCGAGGATGCCGGCATGCACCCAGCCGGAGCGGGTGAGCAGGGGCAGCCGCTGGGCCAGGGCGATCAGGGCGGCATTGAGCAGCAGGGCCCCCAGCCAGCCCTGGAGGCGCTCCGGCGAGGCCAGCACCATCAGTTCCAGCATCGGGGGCGTGGCGATCGCGGTGGCCCCCAGCTCAACACGGCGGCGGCTGGGGAGCCAACCGCTCCTGGCGCCGGAGCCAGCACCCTGGACCCCAGCTCTGTTGCACTGCCCTAAGCCCAACCCGCCTTGGGCGCTGCGGCGGCAGATAATCGGGGCCACCGCCTCGACTGCCGGCGCCATGGTCTTCAATCGAAAGGGCTCGTTCTTTCTGAATCTCGACGACAAGGCCACCGAGCAGCCGGTTGCCGTCGCCCCCGTGGCGGCCGCCCCCGCTGCCGAGAAGCCGGCTACGGGTGCCCAGCCCGCTGCCCCGTCCAAGGCTGCCCCCCAACCCGCAGCGGCGGCCAGCGCCGAGCAGGCAGGCCCGGTGCTCACGACCGCCGAGGCCATCGCCGCCGAGCTGCGCGCTGCCCAGGCCAACCGCCCGGCCCCCAGCAAGGCCACCTTCGCTCCCGATAACCTCGTTCCCGGTGGAGCCCTGCCGGTGCGCCGCCGCCGGGCCGGAGCCAACCTGGCCGAGTTCAAGGCCGTGGCCGGCAGCCTGCTCGGCAAGAAGTGAGACTCGGGCCGGGCGGGTCCTGAGTTCTTGCTGAGCTAACGCAGGCCCGGCCCATGGACTGCACCAGTGCTCAGCCCCCCCAGCGCCCGGTTCGCCAGGCGGCCAGGCGGGCGAGTCCCGCCACCGCGGCAGTTGAGCTGCGCAGGATCTGGGGACCCAGGCTCACCGGCAGCCAGCCGGCAGCTTCAGCGCCTTGCTCCTCCTCGCTGCTCCAGCCCCCCTCCGGCCCGCAGGCCAGCCAGAGGGCAGCCGGGGCCTGTTCGGCCCGGCCGGGATGGAGAGTCTCCCCAGCTGGAGCCGCTGGGGGGAACACCCGCTCCAGCACCGCCTCCATCGCAGGCAATTGCCCGCGGCGGGTGGTGGCAAACAGCCGCAGCGGTGGGCCGACCATGCCGGTCGCCGACCCCGCTGCCACACCCCCAGCCGCCGGTGCGCCCAGATCCTCCCGGGCGGCCCGCGGCTCCAGGATCTCGGGCAGCCAGAGCCGCTCGCACTGTTCCGCCGCCTCCCGGGCGATCGTCCGCCAGCGCTCGGGCCTGAGTCCGCCCAGCACCGCGCCGTGGTCCGAGAGCCAGGGCACCAGGCGGTCTACCCCCAGCTCCACGGCCATGCGCACCACCAGGTCGTAGTCGCGTTTGACCACCGCCGCCGCCAGCACCAGCTGGGGTGCGGGTGCCGCCATCCGCAGCAGCGGCGTCGCCAGGGGCTGTTCCAGCCGCGCCCAGCCCCGCTCCTCCAGCACCGCCTCCCACAGGCCGCCCGCCCCATCGGTCACGGCGAAGCCGTCGCCGTCGCCGTAACGCAGCACCCGGGTGAGATAGCGGCTCTCCTCGGCCGTCAGCTCCAGCCGCGGCGCCTGCCGGGCCAGCCGTTCGGGCGCGATCAGCAGCCGGCGCCGTTCACGGGCCATGGCTCAGGTGTCGGGGTCGTCGAGGGGGAACAGGCTGTCGGGATGCTGTTCCACCGGCCAGTCGTCGTTGACGCCGCCGATCAGCAGCTCCTGGATCTCCACCACGTCGCTGTTGAGCTGGTGAAGGCTGTTGATGAGCACGTCGAGGGCCACCCCATCGCTGGTGCCCAGGTCCACCCAGCAGCGGCCCCAGTCGGCCTGGTATTCCATCTCGCCCATGTTGTGCATCAGGGCGGGCAGGGCCCGCTCGGCGCCATCGCCCTCGTAGGCCATCCAGCTCACGTCCGCCCCCTCCTCGTGCACCTGCAGGTTTTCGGCGTTGAAGCCGCCGAGCTTGCCGAGGAAGAACCAGCTGTCGAACACCGTCTCCACATAGCCGCGCTCCCCCTGGCCCGGGGGCGCCGCGAAGCGCAGCCAGATCCAGCAGTTGAAGGGATCGAACTCGCGGAAGCGGATCTCCATGGGCAGTGATGCGGCGGTGGTCCCATCCAACATGCTGGGGCCACCCCCGGGCCAGCCCGGGAAGGCCAGCCTCGGCCTGATCCGGCACCCCCCATGCTCGAGCTGCAATCCCTCCACTACCAGGCGGCCACCGCGCCGGAGCCGGTGCTGCGCGGCGCCAGCCTCAGCCTCGAGCCCGGCCAGCCGGCCCTGGTGGCGGGCCGCAGCGGCAGCGGCAAGACCACCCTGCTGGAGCTGATCAGCGGCCTGGCCCAACCGCAGCGGGGCGCGATTCTCTGGAACGGCACCGCCCTCAACGCCCGCCAGCGGCGCTGGCTCTGCGGCCTGGTGTTCCAGTTCCCCGAGCGCCATTTCCTTGGGCTCACGGTGGGCCAGGAGCTCAAGCTCGGCCAGCGGCGCCTGGCCAGCGAGCAGCTGGAGCGGGTGCTGGCCCAGGTGGGTCTGGCGGGGCTGTCCTTGCAGCAGGCCCCGGAGCGGCTCAGCGGCGGCCAGCAGCGGCGCCTGGCCCTGGCGGTGCAGCTGCTGCGCGATCCGAAGGTGCTGCTGCTGGATGAACCCACCGCCGGGCTCGACTGGTCGGTGCGGGGCGAGGTGCTGCAGCTGCTCGACCAGCTCAGCCGCGAGCGGGTGCTCCTGGTGGTGACCCACGAGCCCGAACTGTTCGAGGGGGTGGTGGACCGCCGCCGCGCCTGGCGCCTGGAGCAGGGCACGCTCCGTACGATGCCCTGAGTTGTGGCCCGGCGGGCAGGGAAGACACGGGCATGGCCGATCAACTGGTACGCGCCACGGCCGCCGGGGGCGGCATCCGCCTGGTGGCGGTGAGCACCACCACCACCCTGCGCTACGCCCGGCGGCGCCATCAGCTCTCCTTCCTCACCACGGTGCTGCTGGGCCGGGCGATGACGGCCGGTCTGCTGCTGGCCTGCTCGATGAAGGTGCGCCACGGCAGGGTGAACCTGCGCATCGCTTCCGATGGGCCGGTGCGGGGGCTGATGGTGGATGCGGGCCGCGACGGCACCGTGCGCGGCTACGTCGGCAACCCAGGTCTGGAGCTGGATCTGGTGACCGAGGCGGACGGCCTGCACCACTTCGACTTCAAGGCGGCCACCGGCACCGGCTACCTGCACGTGGTGCGTGACCTGGGGGAAGGCGAGCCGTTCAGCTCCACTGTGGAACTGGTGAGCGGCGGCATCGGCGATGACGTGGCCTCCTACCTGCTCCACTCTGAGCAGACCCCCTCGGCGGTGTTCGTGGGCGAGCAGATCGACAGCAGCGGCGTGCGCTGCTCCGGCGGCGTGCTGGTGCAGGTGTTGCCCAAGGCGGCCCGCGAGCCCGCCCTGGTGGCCCTGCTGGAGGATCGTTGCCGCGAGATCCGCGGCTTCAGTGGTCGGCTGGCGGAGTGCCAGGGCAATCTGCAGGCCCTGCTGGAGGACATCTTCCCGGATCTGGACCCCCAGCTGCTGGAGGACGCCGAGGCCCATACCGAGGTCAAGTTCCACTGCCCCTGCAGCCGACGTCGCAGCGTCAACGCCCTCAAGCTGCTCGGCCAGGCGGAGCTCGGCGAGATCCTGCGCGAGGACGGCAAGGCCGAACTCACCTGCCACTTCTGCAACGAGGTCTACACCCTGGAGGCCGACGAGTTGGAGGAGCTGATCGCCGAGTTGGCGGCGGTCTGAGCGGGCCCCGGGCTGCCGTGGCTCTCGATGCCCTGGCGGCTCAGGCGATCAGCAGTGCCCCCAGCAGCAACAGCAGGATCGCCGGCAGGCTCTGCACCTGCGGGGGGGCCAGCGGCAGTCCCAGGGGCAGGGCTGGATCCAGCAGCTGCAGCGCCAGGCCGCCAGCCAGCAGTCCCAGGCTGAGCAGCAGCACGCTCCAGCCCACCGCCGGCAGCAGGCGGCCGTTGCGCCGCTGCAGGTTGACCACCGTTACGCCAGTGGCCAGGGCCAGCACCAGCTCCGCCGACGCGGCGGGGGCGAACAGCAGCAGGGCCAGCAGGGCGCCGTGGCTGGCCAGGGGGAACCAGCGCTCGCGGCCTTCGGCCAGGGCGAAGCGCGGCAGGCTCAGGTTGGGCGCCTGAAAGGCAGGGCGACCCAGGGCCGGAAGGGAAGGCAGCACCGGCAAGGCCGGGCGCGTGGGTGGCGTGGCCAGAGCCGGGCGGGTGGCCTCCCGCTGGGAGGCGCTGCGGGCTGCGCTGCTCACCTTGCCCTGCTGGCGCTCCTTGAGCCGGTCCATCAGCACCGCGTCGTAGGCGGCCTCGATGCGGGCCTTGGCCTGGGGGTCATCGCCCAGCTCGGCCAGCCGGGCCTGCTTGGCCTCCTGCACCGCGTCGAAACTGGCCTCGGGGCTGATGCCCAGGCGCTCGTAGGGCGACGGCTGGGTGCCTCCGGCATCTCCAGAGCGATCGGCGGAGGGATCGGATCCGGCTCCCTGGTTCATGCCTGGCCCCTCGGGCAGCGCGTGCTCTCCCGAGCGTAGGGAGCCGCAGCTCAGAACAGCGGTTCGCTGTGGCGATAGCCACCCTGCTGCAGGCGACGGCTCTGCAGTTCGGCCTCATCGCTCGGCAGCCACTGACGGCGCTTGAGCAGGGGCATCTGGGGGGGCAGGTGGCTGCCCTCGCGCATCTCCACCTGGTCGAGCCCAGTGGCGGGCTGATCGGTCATGGCACTACCGCCATGGCCAGGGGTGCGGCTGGCCGCCGGCTGGAAACTCACGTAATCGCTGCCGCCGTCGGCGCGAGGCCGAACGAGCCAGAGAGGTCGGGCCATCGGGATGACAGGTGCTGTGACCTTTCGTTGCAAACGATTCTGGCGGAGCCGCGTGCCCGCCGTGGATCCTGGCCCCTGGCTCAGAGCGCGATCGGCTCCACCCCACTCACCACCGGCGCCACGGCACTCAGCTCCAGCTCCGGGTGGTCCTCGGCCAGCTGGCCCAGATTCCAGTTGTTCTTGAACAGCAGCACCGGCCGGTCCCAGGCATCGCGCACGGTCTTGCAGTTGAAGATGCGGCCCACCTGCTCCAGGGCCGGCCAGCCGCCCACCACCCAGCGGGCCACCGAGAAGCCCAGGGGCTCGATCCGCGTCTGCACGCCGTATTCATTCTCCAGCCGGTATTGCACCACCTCCAGCTGCAGCTGGCCCACTGCGGCCAGGATCGGATCGCGCTTGCTCTGGTCGGTGTCGTAGAGGATCTGCACGGCACCCTCTTCGCGCAGCTCATTCACCCCCTTGCGGAAACTCTTGAAGGCTGAGGGGTTGGGATTGCGCAGCCAGGCGAAGATCTCCGGGCTGAAACAGGGGATGCCCTCATACTCCACTTTCGCGCCCACATATAGGGTGTCGCCGATGGCGAACATGCCCGGGTTGTTGAGGCCGATCACATCGCCTGGATAGGCGTCCTCCACTACCTCGCGGTCCTGGCCGAACAGCTTCTGGGGGCGTGAGAGTCGGATCGCGCGGCCGGTGCGGGCGTGCTGCACCGTCATGTCCTTCTCGAACTTGCCGCTGCACACCCGCACGAAGGCCACCCGGTCGCGGTGGCGCGGATCCATGTTGGCCTGCAGCTTGAATACGAAGCCACTGAAACCGGGCCGCAGCGGATCCACTGGACCCTCGCTGCTGCTGCGGGCGATCGGCTTCTGGGCCAACTCCAGAAAGGCATCGAGGAACGGCCGCACGCCGAAGTTGGTCATCGCTGAACCAAAGAACACCGGGCTGAGTTCGCCCGCGTGCACCAGCTCCAGGTCGAGGTCGGCGCCGGCGCCATCCAGCAACTCGAGTTCCTCCAGAGCTGTAGCCAGGAGGTCGAGCTCCACCAGCCCGCTGTCCGCAGCCTCCTCGGCCGACAGGCGCCGCTCTTCGCTCTGGCGGCCCCGCTCGGCCCGCTGAAACAGGATCACCTGCTTGCTGCGACGATCGATCACGCCGCGGAACCGGTCGCCGCTGCCGATCGGCCAGTTCACCGGCCAGCAGGCCAGCCCCAGCTCCTGCTCGATCTCATCGAGCAGCTCCAGGGGCTCACGCCCTGGCCGGTCCATCTTGTTGATGAAGGTGAAGATCGGGATGCGCCGCATCCGGCACACCTCGAACAGCTTGCGGGTCTGGGGTTCGAGACCCTTGGCCGCATCCTCGAGCATCACCGCGTTGTCGGCGGCGGCCAGCGTCCGGTAGGTGTCCTCCGAGAAGTCCTGGTGGCCGGGAGTGTCCAGCAGGTTGATCGTGCTGCCGCTGTAGTCGAACTGCAGCACGGTGGAGGTGATCGAGATGCCGCGCTGCTTCTCCAGCTCCATCCAGTCGGAGGTCACCTTGCGCTGCTCGCCCTTGGCCTTCACGGCGCCGGCCTGCTGGATCGCACCCCCGTAGAGCAGCAGCTTCTCGGTGAGGGTGGTCTTGCCCGCGTCCGGGTGGGAAATGATTGCGAAGTTGCGGCGGCGACCCACGGCCTCGGCCAGGGAGGCGGCGTCGGGGTGGGTCTGGGTGGGGCTGGTCATGGGGCCAGCCTGCCAGGCCAGCCGCAGCGCCTCTGGGGCCCCTTGGGCTCCGTCTCAGCGGCGAGCGTCTGGGGCGTTGGCCACCAGCAGCAGGCCGCCGATGATCGCCACGTTCTTGAGCAGCTGGATGCGCTGCAGCGGATCGCCCACTTCGCCGTGGAAGATCACGCTGGTGGGGATCAGGAACACCAGCAGCAGCACCGCCCCGA
This sequence comes from Vulcanococcus limneticus LL, assembly GCF_002252705.1. Taxonomy (GTDB): domain Bacteria; phylum Cyanobacteriota; class Cyanobacteriia; order PCC-6307; family Cyanobiaceae; genus Vulcanococcus; species Vulcanococcus limneticus. The sequence goes on along the minus strand of NZ_NQLA01000008.1, from coordinate 60,743 downwards.
GCCGGCTGCGCCAGCCGCTGATCAGCAGGGCCGAGCCGATGGTGAGCAGCACCACGGCGGCACCCAGCAGCAAGGAGGGAAAGGGAAGGCCCTTCGCCGCGATCTTCCCGGCCACGGCGCCGAAGCCGCTGAGCTTGCCCACCAGCGCATGCACGAACACCAGGGCGATCAGCACCCGGGCGATACCGCCCACCAGGGGGTTGCCGGCCGGAAGGCCAGGGGACTGGGGCTGGCGGGACTCCCTCGGGCTGGCGCTGCTCATCGGGACTGAACCACTCCAGGCCAGTTTGGAGCGCCCGCGGTGTGGGGGTGGTGCCCCCCGGCACCGCTCCCTTGCACCGCCCGCCGTTCCCCTAGGCAGACCAGCCGACTCACCCCTGCCAGGAGCTCAGATCAAGCGCCCCACCTAGCCTTGGTGCCAGGCGCCGCCAGTCGATGGAAGCAGCAGACCTGCCGCGTTCCCCGCGGCGGCCCGGGCCAGGCACCATCGGAGTTCCGGGTCGCCGGCTCGCCAGCAAGGTGGGCCTGGCTCCAGGCACCGCCGTGTTCATCGGCGAGCGCAAGCGCCAGAGCATCCGCATCGACCTGCTGGAGTTCGATGCGGCCGTTGTTCACGAGGCCCACGACGTGAGCGTCGACGACTGTGCCGTCCATCGCGGCACAGCCACGGTCTCCTGGATCCAGGTCAACGGAATTCACGACATCGCCCTGATCGAGGCGCTGGCTAGCCGCTTTGGCCTGCACCCGATGACGATCGAGGACATCGTCAACACCAGTCAGCGGCCCAAGTGCGAGGAGCTTCCCGACTACTGCTTCGTGGCCCTGAAGATGCTGGCCTACAGCCGCGCCAGCCGCAGTGTCGGCGCCGAGCATGTCAGCCTGATTCTCGGACCCAATTACGTGATTTCCTTTCTGGAGGATGAGGGTGATGTGTTCGACAGTGTGCGCCTTCGCATCCGCAAAGGCCTTGGCCGGGTGCGCAGCATGGGGGCCGACTACCTGGCCTTCTGCCTGATGGATGCGGTGGTGGACCACTACTTCCTGGCCGTGGAGCAGATCGGCGATGAGATCGAACTGTTCGATGAGCGCATCCTGATGGGCCCCAGACCCGGGGACATCCAGGAGATCCACCACTACAAGAGTGACCTGATCAAACTGCGCAAGGCCGTCTGGCCGCTGCGGGACGTGGTTGCCGCGATCAGCAAGAGCGAGTCCAGTCTGTTGCGTCCGGACATCATCATCTTCTGGCGTGATCTGTATGACCACACTATTCAGGTCATCGACATGGTGGAGACCTCCCGTGATGTCCTGGCCTCACTCCACGACACCTACCTCTCGGGTTTAAGCAACCGCATGAATGAGGTGATGAAGGTGCTCACGATCATCTCTACAATCTTTATACCCCTCACCTTTATCGTCGGTGTCTATGGCATGAATTTCAAGCACATGCCTGAGCTCGAATGGCAGCCTGGCTATTTCGTTGTCTGGGTCGTGATGGTGGCCATCGCCATTGGCCTGTTCGCCTACTTCAGGCGTCGCCACTGGATCTGAGCGGCCCTTCGCCTCAGCTCAGCCGTCCCCACACCTCCAGGTAGCGATCGTCGAGTGGGCACACCTGGAGCTGCCCCAGTCCTGTGATCTGCAGTTGATCGGCCACCTCCCCGGGTTCGAAGGCCGCATGCAGCGAAGCCAGATAGTCGCGCTGCAGCACGGGCGGGGCGTCGGCCAGGTGTCGGGCCAGCAGGTCCTGGGCCGCTTCGGGGCTGGAGGGCCGGCGCAGATCCTTGAGATAGACGGTCGCCCCTGGCCCGGCCAGCTTCGCCACGGCCCGCCACAGCACCAGCGGATCGTGGAGGTGGTGCAGCAGGCTGTTGCTCACCACCGCCGTGAAGCCACCGGCCAGCTCGCGCGCGTCGCCGGGAGCCAGCGGCAGCAGGGCCCGGCGGAAGGCCAGGCGGTCGGGCTGCGCGACGCCGGGGCCCTGGCGCCACTGGTGCAGCCGCTGCTCGGCCACCGCCAGCATTGCGGCGGCGCCATCGAGGCCCAGGACGGATGCCTCCGCAAACCGCTCCACCAGCCGGAAGCTGATGTTGCCGGGCCCGCAGCCCAGATCCACCACCCGCCGCCCTGGCCCCGCTGGGAACAGCTCCGCGATCCGCTCCACCACGGCCTGATCACCGGCGCTGAAATCGGCCTCGGCGTAGGCCTGCACCTGCAGGGCATCGTCCATCAGCTCGGGCTCGCAGCAGCGTTCCATGGCCTGCGCCGTGTGGGGCGGGGACTTGGGTCAGGGGCACTGTGGCTGGTGGCGAGAGTCCCTTGCGCACCCCACTGGTGGCGTTAGGGTGTCCGCACTCTTGGCGATATCCTCCGTGACCCTCACCCCCACGCGCCCGGACCCGCGCGAGCAGGCCACCACGGAGCTGGCTGCCGCCGAGCAGGGATCCGCTGAGCAGGTCTTCGCCCAGCCAGCCACGCCGCAGGCGCGCGCCCAGCCCTCCATCGGATCCCACCTGGATTTCCCCGCCACCGCGCCCGCCGCCAACCCGGTTTTCTACCGCACCTATTCCCGCAAGACGCCCCACGGCCGCGAGAGTTGGCATGAGGTGGCCGAGCGCAACCTCGAGGGGCTGCGCAAGCTGGGTCACCTCAACCAGCAGGAAGTGGAGCTGCTGCGCCGCATGCAGCAGCAGCAGAAGGCCCTGCCCTCCGGCCGCTGGCTGTGGATCGGCGGCACGGAGTGGATTGAGCAGCAGCACAACTTCTCCGGTGCCTACAACTGCACCTCCACCAACCTGGTGGATTGGGAGGCCTTCGGGCTGATGATGGACCTGGCGATGATGGGTTGCGGTACCGGCGCCATCATCGAGCCGCACCTGATCGACCGGCTGCCGGTGGTGCACAACGAACTGTTGATCACCGGCGTTACCGACATCGGTGCCACCCCCGCGCCCCTGCGCCAGGATCACACCACCCACACGATCGAGGGTCAGCGGGTTCACATCAAGGTGGGTGATACGCGGCGCGGCTGGGTGGACAGCTACCAGCTGCTGCTGGAGCTCAGCAGCGACGGCCGCTTCGATCCCAGCGCCCCCATCGAGGTGTCGGTGGATCTCTCCGACGTGCGGCCGGTGGGCGAAACTCTCAAGGGCTTTGGCGGCATGGCCAACCCTGTCAAGCTCAAGGATCTCTACGGCCGGGTGGCCCAGATCCTGGGCCGGGCCCGGGGCCGCCAGCTCACCTCGGTGGAGTGCTGTCTGCTGATCGATGAGGCTGCCGTCACGATTGTGGCGGGCAACATCCGCCGCAGCGCCGGCATGCGCCAGTTCGCCGCCGAGGATCTGGCCGCCGCCGGTGCCAAGGAGAACCTCTGGCAGCAGGACAGCGATGGCAACTGGCGCATCGACCCCGAGCGCGATGCCCTGCGCATGGCCAACCACACCCGCGTCTTCCACACCCGCCCCGACCGGGCCACGGTGCTGGAGGCCGTCACCCAGCAGTTCCAGAGCGGTGAGGGCGCCATCCAGTTCGCCCCCGAGGCCATCGCCCGCTCCAACGCAGACCTGTTGCCCACCCCGGAGCTGCGCTCCGAGTTCATCGGCATCTATGTGGACCAGGGCAAGGCGGAGGCGAGTCGCTGGCTACAGCTGCATCACCCCGGCATCGAGCCGGCGGAGCTGGAGCACCGCCTCGGCCGCTACGGCCTCAACCCCTGCGGCGAGATTCTCGGCGCCGACTTCCACTGCAACCTGGCGGAGATCCACCTCAACCGCATCGACCCCGACGACCACGTGGCCCAGGAGGAGGCCTTCACCGCCGGTGGCCTGGCGGTTGCCTGCCTGCTCAACCATCGCTTTGAGGTGGAGCGCTATCGCCAGAGCCGCGCCTGGGATCCGATCGTGGGCGTGAGCTTCACCGGCCTGTTCGACTTCTTCGTGCATGCCTTCGGCACCCCCTGGCTCAAGTGGTGGGAGGCCGGTCGCCCCGACAGCGAGGAGGGCCGTGCCTTCAAGGCGAAGGAGGCTGAGTACCTGAGCCGTTGGAAGCAGTTCGTCAACCAGGCGGTGTGGGAATACTGCGACCGCCACGGCCTGCGACGCCCCAACCGCTGCACCACCGTGCAGCCCGCCGGCACCAAGAGCCTGCTCACCGGTGCCTCGCCCGGCTGGCACCCCCCCAAGGCCCAGCGTTTCATCCGCCGCATCACCTTCCGCAAGAACGATCCGGTGGCCCTGGCCTGCATGGACTACGGCTACACCATCGTGCCCAGCCAGTCCGACAAGGACGAGCAGGGACGCCTGCTGGATGATCCGTTCGATCCCCGCTGCACCGAGTGGCTGGTGGAGATCCCGACCGAAGTGAGCTGGGCCAACCTCCCCGGCGCCGATGCCGTGGAGATCAACAACTTCTCGGCCCTGGCCCAGTTCGACTTCTACATGCAGGTGCAGCAGCACTACACCGCCCACAACACCTCGGCAACCGTGGAGTTCCGCGAGCATGAGATCGAGCCCCTGGCCGAGGCCATCCACCGCGCCATCGATGAGGGTCAGGGCTACATCTCGGCGGCGCTGCTGGCCCGCTTTGATGCCAACGCCACCTTCCCGCGTCTGCCCTTCGAGCCCATCGATGCCGCCACCTACGCGCGGCTCCAGGCCGAGGTTGCGACCCGCCGCCGCACCGCCGACTTCTTCGAGGCCCTGCAGCGCTACGACGGTGGCGAACTGCAGGAGGCCGGCCCCGCCGGTTGCGACTCCGACAAGTGCCTGCTGCCCCTGGCCAAGCCGGAGAGTTAACCCGCCTCAGGCGGCCTGCTCAGGTCGCTTGATGCAGTCTGTAGCGGTCGCGGCCCTGCTTTTTGGCCTCCAGCAGGGCCTGATCGGCCCGGCGAAAGGTCTCCTCGTAGGTCTCGCCGGGCAGATGTTCGGCTACGCCGACACTTGCGGTGACCGACAGTTCCTTGTTGCCGTGTTCAATTCTCTGCCGGCGGACCTTGCCAAGCAGACGGTTCACCACGTGCTCTGCCTCGCTGAGGGAGGTGTCGGGGAGAAGGGCCAGAAACTCTTCACCACCCCAGCGGGCACAGAGATCTCCCTGGCGCAGGCTGGCCTTGAGCGTTCCGCCGAGCCGCTTTAGCACGAGATCGCCCACATCATGGCCGTAGCAGTCGTTGAACATCTTGAAGTGGTCCACATCCAGAACCGCCAGGGAATAGGTTGATCCGCTACGCTCGGCACGAGCATCTTCCTGACGGCAGCGCTCCTCTACCAGCAAGCGATTGGCGATGCCCGTGAGGGAATCGTGGGTCGAGGCCTGTCGCAGTGTCGCGTTGAGGTCCTTGAGGGTGGACTGGTAGCGATCGGAGATGCGGATCACACGCTCTAGCTGGCGAACCTGACGCTCAAATTGCTGGGTGAGCCTCTTGATCCGCTTCGCGAGGTCGGACTGATCCTGGGATGCTGCGGGAAGCTGGGCGATCGCCTCGAGATCGGCAATGTGGGTGTGCAAACTCAGCCAGAGTTCCTCCAGTGCATCCCGTAGCGGATGGCCCCGATGGCTCTCATCGGCCAACAGGAGCTGGATGCGCTGTTCCAGCTCGCTGGTGATTACTGGCCGAGACACCATCAGCTTGGGTTCACAGCAAGGATGGCGAAGGGGAAGGAATAATCTTCCTTGAATTCCTCTCCCAGCTCAGCAGCTCTGGGATTGCGCGGGTCATAGAACCAGTGAACCAGCACCTCTTTGCCATCGCTGTTGGCTGATTCCAGCAGTTCGAAAACGTCGATGATCGCGCGAATGCTGCTGGTGTTGAGATAATTCAGTTGAAGGTCAAGTTGCAGACGCCGCCCGGCATCAGCCAGGAACGTCTCGACCCAGGAGATCAGGGGATCAAAGATCTCGAATGTGTTCTCCGGATAGGACTCGCCAGCAATCACCACCAGGCCGCTCTCCCAGCTGGCCGTGATCGCCGGGGTGGCGCCGCCGCCGGGGCGCGAGAAGTTCCGAGTGTCTTCAAGGGCAGCCATGGCTCAGATAATCGCACGAAGGATCAGAAAGCCACGTCCATCGTGCTGCTCTTCCAGGCTCACCTCCAGCGGCTGGCTGGCGCGGCGGGCGATCTCGATCAGGCCCAGGCCGGCGCCACTGCTGCGCTGGGCCTCGCGGGGCTGGCGCAGCTGCTGTTTGTAGAGGACCTTCAGGGCCGCCTTGTCGAGGCCAGCGAGGGCCTTGACGCGATCGAGCAGGACACGGCCGTCGGCGAGTTCCACGAGGTTACCGGAGGACACGGCGTAGCGGTTCTCGGGGGTTGTGGCGATCACCACCGTGGCGGAGGAATCTGCGTCACCGTAGCCGCGGTCGCTGGCGTAATGCCGGATGTTCTGACTCATCTCGATGTAGACACTGAACACATCCATGGCGGTGCCACCATCGGTCCGGCTTGCCTCGATGTGGCTGCGCAAGGCCTGGCCGATCTCGCCGATCAGGGTGCGGGAAATCGGACCGTTGAAGCAGATCAGGATCCGCTCGGCATTGAAGAACTGGCGCAGGGTGGACAGGCTGTGGATGGTGGCGGTCATGGCACCTCCACGGTCTCGAATTGGCGCATGGTCGTCACGATCTGGGGGCAATAGCGGAAGGAGAGAATGGTGATGTCGTCGCGCTGGGGATGCCCACCCCGGAAGCGCTCGAGCGAGTTGGCGAAGGCCCGGGACTGCTCCTGCAGGGGCTTGCCGGCGTGTTCGCGCACCCAGGACACGAAGCGATCACTGCCGACGCTGAAGCCATGGCTGCCACCTGACTGGTCCAGGAATCCATCGGTGCTGAGGTAGTAGGTGAATCCTGGCTGAAGCGGCACAGCGTGGTCGTGATAGGTGCCGGGACGGTGATCACAGAGGGAGCGGTTGTCGCCCTTGATCCGCTGCACCTGCTGGCCATCGCTCCAATAGAGCGAGATCTTGGCGCCAGCGAACAGCAGGGTGTCGGCGGTGCTGTCGAGAACCACGAGGCCCATGTCCATGCTGGTGGCCATGGCGCGGGACTGCTGGGCATCACCTAGCATGGACCGCATCGTTGTATCGACGCGGGTCAACATCGCGGCGGGCGAGCTGAGGCCCACCTGCTCGATGGCTCGATCGATGCCAGATCGGGCCAGCATGGTCATCATGGCGCCTGGCACCCCATGGCCCGCGCAGTCGGCCACGCCTGCCAGGCATCGGGATCCCTCACATTGGAAGACGTAGTAGTCGCCTCCCACAGTGTCGCGAGGTTGCCAGAGGATGAAGTGCTGATCCCCGAAGGCCTCCTGCAGCTGGCGCCGCGGCAGGATCGCCCGCTGCAGTAGAGCCGCGTAGCTGATCGAGTCGTGGATCTGGCGCTGGGCACTGCGCAGCTGCTGGTTCGTCGCCTCCAGCTCCAACATTGTCTTGCGCATGGTGCTGAGCACCTGGTTGAAGGCGGTGGCCATCCGGCCCACCTCGTCATCGCTGAACACGCTCAACATCAGCTCGGGATCCCCCGCCTCGATCCGCCGGGACTCCCTGGCGAGCCGGGCCAGGGGCTGCACCACCCTCATGCTGATGATCCTGGCGGAGATGGTGGCCAGGATCAACAGCACCAGGCTGAATAGCAGTGTGACGTAGTGGTTCTCGCTCCCTGCGTTGCGATCGAACAGGAGCTTGAATGAACTGACGATCAGATAGAGCAGCGCGATGCCATTGGTGATGGCGATCACCAGGAAAGTGCGCTGGATGGAGATGGTCGAACGCCGAGTTGCGCGGTGAGTTGAGCGCGGGGAAGAGCTGGTGGAGGGTGGTCTGCCCATCACTGCTCCAATCCTGCGTCTGGCGGCTGGAGACTAGGCCGGATCGGGCACCCTTGCCGCACCTGCCGGCCCTATCAACCAGCCTTGGCGCCATCTGGAGTGCAAGGGGTCCGAGCTGTCCATGGGATGATGGGCTCTGGCCCATGGGCCTGGAGGGGTGGTCGAGTGGTTGATGGCTCCGGTCTTGAAAACCGGCGTGCCGAAAGGCACCGTGGGTTCGAATCCCACCCCCTCCGTTCTCTAAAACCCTGTAACCGCAGGCCCTGACTACAACTGCAGGCCCAGGCCCCCTCCCCCCGAGGGCGGTCAAGCCTTGCCCCTTCGCACCATTTCGCGCCGTTGCGCGTGACAAAGTGGTCAAGGTTCGGTCAAGGCCCTGGCCCACCCCATGCTCGACCTGGCCCCCCTCAACGCCACCCTGCGGGGCCTGGGCCTCCGCCTCAGTGTGGAGCAGCTGAACCAGGCCCTCTACGCCCGGGGCACCTTCCCCCAACCGGACGGCTCCCGCCGGCGCAGCCGGGTCGCCCTGGGCCTCCGCGCCACCCCCTCCGTCCTCGCCGAAGCCCAGCTCCGCTGCCTGCAGCTGAACGCCGCCATCGCGGCCGGCACCTACCCCCCGGCCCTGCCCTGGGCGCCTGCGGCGCCACCGTCCTCGGGGCGAGGGTCCGCCGAAGGCGCCCCCCTCTCCTGTGGGGCCGCCATCCGCCGCTTCGAGGTGTCCTACTGGGAGGCCCGGCCCCGCACCTCCGCGGCGGAGCGCACCTGGGACCGCATCGCCCTGGAGCTCCGCCGCCTCCCCGAGGGCGCCCCCTGCACGCTGCGCCAGCTGGTGGCCACCATCACGGCTGCAACGCAGCCCGGCACCCGCACCAGGCTCGAGAGCTGCAAGGTCTACAAGCGCCTGGCGAAGTTGCTGGCGCTGCCAGGCAACCTGGACGACATCTCGCGCCTGCAGGGTCACTACGAGCCGGCCCGCCGGGCCTTGCCCACCGACCCCGAGATCGAGGCCCTGCTGGATGCCCTGCGCCCAACCCCCTGGGGCTGGTGCTACGCCGCCCTGGCCACCTTCGGCTGCCGCCCCGCGGAGGTCCCCTCCCTGCAGCTGCATGCCGATGGAACCGCCCAGTGCCTCACGGTGAAGCGCCGCAACCGGGCGCCAGCGGTGCGGACCTGTTTCGCCCTGCCCCGGGCCTGGGTCGATCGCTACGCCCTCGGGGGGAAACCGGCCCTGCCCGGCGGCGCCCGCTGGCTCTCCCCCGAGGACTACGACTCCGCCCAGGCCAAGCGCTTCGTGGATGCCTGGCGCCACAGCCGCCGCACCAAAGCCCAGCGGGCCGTCTTCGCCGCCCTGGCCCCCGAGTTCGACCTCTACGACCTGCGGCACCGGTGGGCCGTGCGCAGCATCGAGGCCGGCCTGCCCTTGACGCTGTGTGCCCGGGCCCTGGGCCACAGCGCCGCGGTCCACGAGCAGACCTACCACTCCCACATCCAGGCCTCCGATCTGCGGGCCGCCATGGCGGTAGCGAGCGCCTGAGCAGGGAGCCAGTCGGAGTTGATTCTCCGTTTTTCGCAATAGCGCTACGTTGGTTCATGGAAGCAACCAACTCCCTGGATCCCATGCGTCTCCAGATGGAGATTCTCTTGGAGATCCGTCATCTCCGTAGCCGACTAGATCAGGTCGACAAGGATCGTTCTGCCTCGAGCCGAATCTGGCTCACCCCAGCTGACATGGGCAAGCTTGTTGGTGTGACTCCACGGACGCTGCAGAACTACGTCAATGCAGATCGCCTGTCCAGGGCATCCTACAAAAAGATTCCACGCGGCACAGGCTTTGTCTATCGTTATCACCGAGAAATAGTGCTCCGTGACCTCGGTATAGTCTGACTTCGGCGATTTAAGGGTGATACGGAGCTGGTCATCCTGAGCGCAGTCAGAATGACTCGGGTCTCTATTGTAAGCCCACTTGCTTCTGTCTTTGTAGTCGCTTAGCGGGTGCAGGCTGTATGTATGTGGCGTTTCCCTCTTGGGGTTTGCTGGCTAATATCTGAGTCTGGGATTCTTCTTGTCATCTTGCAGAGGAGGAAGGGGCTGGCTGGCTTCCGCTAGCCCCTGGCTTCAACTGCTATGGCGCAGTTGTGTGATGACTGTGCTTACCCAAAGGCGGTCTCATAGCTGTCCCACCAGGACTGATGGGACAGAAGTGACTTGAAATCGAGTGCTGTCGCCGCCTCGCCTCTGAGGGCCTCTCCTGCTCCGTCTGCTCGATCTCCTGGAGCATCCTCATCACGCTCTCGGGGGAGAGGCCGGGCCTCACCTCCGCCAACGCCTTGTAGGCCTTCCACAGCGCCGCCTGCCGGTGCGCCAGCCGATTTCCCTTTCTCGCCATGGGTCTCAGTGGTGTCTGTGTGCGATGAGCCAATCGGTGCATCTGAAAAGGTGCCGCTTGTCGCGCGTTGGGTCAGATCGCTTTCTACGACTGGGTTTGTACGAGCGACACCGTCCTCGGGGACGAGCGACATGTCGCTCGTTGGCTCCTCCGTTTTACGTGCGACATGTCGCTCGTTGGCGTCCTCCGTGTCGCTCGTTAAATCCCCACCACCACTGGGGTTTGAGGTAACGAGCGACAAGCGACACTCCAACGACCGCCCCACACGAGGGGGGGTGGGTGTCGTATAGGTCTTGGTCCGAGACTTGCCCGTCGTGACGATCCCCCCGAGGACGAGAACCCCGTCTTCGACCCAGCGGCGCAGCCAGCGCTCCACCGTCCGCCGCGAGGGAGCGTCACTCACCCCGAGGCCGTGCAGCTCCTCCACCAGCTGCTCCCAGACCTCCGGCGCAGCGATCCGGCGCTCCTCCGGGGGCCCTTCCCCCCGAGCACGGTCCCTGACGATCCGCAGCGCCATCGTCGACGGCTCAGGGTCCCCCTGCCCCTCATCGGTGCGCCTCTCGGTCGGCGTGTGGTCCCAGACGCTGTAGGTGCCCTGGATGTCCCGCTCCACCATCAGCAGGTCGCCCTCCCGGCCCATCCGGCTCTTCTTGACCTGGATGAAGCGGCAGTTGCTGGCCACCTTCCCCTTGGCCCGGACCTGCTCCTTTTCCTGGTCCGTCAGGTCCCGGAGGTGCCACTGCTCGTCCACCGCCGCAGTCAGGTAGCGGGTGCCCCGCACCTCCCCCTGCGCGTTGTCGTGGTGGATCCACATGATGGTGCAGGGATTGAACCCCCCGAGGTCGAGACTCTCACCATTCATCCGGCTGTAGTAGTACAGCGGCGACGCGAACGCCTTGTCCTTCTCCTGCTCCTGCATGTCTGTAGAGCAGGAGCCGATCGAGTCGATCACCACCAGGGCCGGCTTGACCTCATTGATCCACTCCGTCAGGTCCGCGACGTAGTTCATCTGGAAGCTGCGCCTCACGATGAACCAATCCGAGTCCTTCTCAGGATCGATCCCGTTGTCCTCGCAGTCCCTGACCAGCTTCGCGGGGTTCTGATCGTTCTGGATCCACAAGACCTTCCCGGCCTGGATCGGCACCTGAATGCCCCGGATCGTCATGGGCTCCCCGCGCCCCACCATCCGTGCAAACCCCATGGCAGCAGAGGTCTTCCCCTTCCCCGGGGCCGCATGCAGGATGATCTGCGTCGGCCGCATCATCAGGCCCGGGATCGTGAAGGTCATCTTCTCGATCTGCCACCAGGGCTTGTCATTGGTCTTCTGGGCCAGCACATAGGCGCTGTACTCCTGCTCCGCCCTGATGCAGTCAATCGCCGACATCCGCCGCCCAGTCCTCATGGCGAGATCCGCCATCAAGTCTTTGGCGTGAGCCGGGTTGGGGTGCTCCTTGATGATCTTGCTTAGTGTCTTGAGGAAGCCCTCCGAAGTCATCAGCAGCTGGGGCCGGGCCGTAACCTCAGTCCGCACCACCGCCTGGGCGTCATCGGGATACCGATACCCCAGCTCCTTGGCGATCTCCGCGACGTAGTTCTCCAGAGCCGGCCCCTTGGGCTTCCCTGCGAACTTGTCCCCGGTCTTGATCTTGTGGACGAAGTCCAAGACATCGCCACCGACCCCGCAGGCCTTGCAGTCCCAGCACCCCGAGAGCTCCGAATACTGGAAGCTGGTGCCCGACTTGCCCCCGTGCCAGGGGCAGCCACTCATCATCTGCGGGTTCTTCCCGGGCCTGATGTCCCACCCGTACTGGTCGAAGGTGGGGTGCTTGAAGATCAGCTCATCGAGCCGCGGCAGCAGCTTGCTCTGCACCTCCTCGGAGAAGAACCAGCCGCGGATCTGCCGGCTCGGCAGCAGGGTCTTGCCCGCCTCCGCCTCCAGCTGCCCCATCTCCTCCTCGGACAGCCAGGCCTTCGCCTTCAGGTGGGGCCTGATCACCTCGAGCACCCACTCCGGCGCCTCCGCCGGCTGGCCGCCGTTGTAGTTGAGGAACCGATACCGCTGCCCAGTGTCCGGGTGGATGCTCTGCGGCAGCACCGACTGGCAGCGGTTGAACCGCAGCACCAGCTCCTCGTACTCCTCGCCGGCCTGCTCCTTCTTGGTCCGGTTGGTGTCCCCCTGGCCCAGGGCCCACTCCCCGTCCTCCCGCAGGATCACGGTGTTGATGTCGGCCATCAGGGGCACCATGTGCTCCGGCACCCGGTACAGCAGCTGCCGGCGCCCGGGTTTCCCGGACGTCCAGCTCATGGTCTGCTCCTCGCCGTAGGCCTCATAGCCCCCGCCGGCCTCCGTCCGATACCGGGCATCCGCCTGGTTGCCGTCCACGTCCAGGGCGATCAGTCCCCCCGAGAGCTCCCCGGTCACGACCCCAAAGCCGTTGTACCGGCTGTCCTCGAAGAACAGGCCCTCCGAGTCGATCCGCCGCCGCTTGTGGTCACCCCATTCCTTGATGTAGGTGGCCTTGCCCGCCACCGGAATCAGGGTCCAGTCCTCGGGAAAAACCCCGGCCCGGAGCCACTCCAGGGGTGAACCAGGAGGCGGCAGCTGCTTGCCCCCCGAGGGCGGAGTGGTGCTTTCTTCTGGTTGGTTCTTCTCACGATCGGCCATCTTTATACATTCTCCGCGAGATTGCGCGGAGTCCTGAGAGGGGTGGGACAATCACAACGTATGCGTCTCTTCGCGAAGAGAAAGTGCTTGCTAGTCAGATGCTCTTCCTCGGGTTAGAGATAGCGAAAGTCTCTGTGTCTATAGGGTTGCTGCTGTGTTTGATGCAGTCCGCTTCTCTGCCCTTCGCAAGCCAAGGTGACCTGATCTCTTAGGTGCCTTTCGGGCTCCCTCTGCATGAGGGGTCAGGGCCTTCGTCAGTACATCCCGGTAAGTGCTTTCTTGAAATCAGATGTGGCTTCAGTGCCGCTAAGAGCTTGCAGGCTTGGCACTAGATCAAGGGGGAATAGCGGACTTCCCGGCACCCAAAGCTCACAGCTGTCGCTATTATCTTCGTAGTACTGCGGGTCACAGGTGATGCGCAGCTCCTGTTCGAGGCCGGGCTGGGTCCACTTGAAGTCGCACTTTCCGATCCGGGTGGCGCTGCAGCCGGGTGGGAGGAGTTCGGGGCGATCGAGGATCGCCTCCAGGTCGGCCAAGGTGAGCGGTGGCGGCTGTGCCACCACATCGCGGATGGCCTCCAGGTCCTGCAGGCCATCGTCGAGATCGAGACCCTTGATCTCGGGCTCACTCATGACGGCATCCACCGCCTGGAAGCGTGCCTTCTCGCGCTGCTCGCGGCTGACGAGGGTGGCCTGGGAGATCGAGCTGGAGGCCTTGGCCAGGATCGGCTGCAGCTTGCCCACCACCTGCTCGAACATGGCGATGCGGCCTTTGAGAGCCTTGTAGACGTCCGCCTCCACCGTGCCGTCGAGGTGGAGGTTGATGATCTGCATCTGGTCATGGGTCTGGCCGATGCGGTCGATACGGCCGATGCGCTGCTCCACCCTCATCGGGTTCCAGGGCATGTCGTAGTTGATCAGGGCACCGCAGAACTGGAAGTTCAGGCCCTCGGCCGCCGCATCGGTGCAGAGCAGGATCTCGGCCTTGCCCGCCTTGAAGTCGCGCTTCACGTCCTCGCGGCTGAGGTTTGTCCAAGTGCCGCCGCGCTGCAACAGCTCTCCGCCCCGCCCCGTGAAGCACATCAGGCTGGTGCGGCCCGCCTCGATCAACAGCTGCTTGAGGGCATCAACTGTGTCGGTGTACTGGGAGAAGACGATCACCTGTCGGTAGCCCTGGTTTTGGAGCTGCTCGATGGCGGCCAGGAACTCCGTGCCCTTGCTGTCGTGTCCGACCAGCGGCCGGGCCTGCTCCAGCAGGGCGGCGATGGCATCCAGCTCGTCCTGCACGGACACCTCCTCGAAGGCGCTTTCCAGCCCCTCCAGGTCGAAGGTCTGCTCCCCGCTGATGTCGTCGTCTTCCGCTGCTGCGGCGTCTTCCTCCAGCTGCTGGAGCTGGCCGGCCATCCGCTTCTCCAGCGTGGCCACCAGGGCCGCCACGCTGCTGGCCAGGCGGCGGCGGTAGATGGTCATCACGAAGCCCACAGCCGACTTCTTCTGACCGGAGGCCCGGGCGTACTGGGTGGAGATGAAGTCCTCCACAGCGTCGTAGAGGGCCCGCTCGTCGGTGCTGATCGGCAGGAAGCGATCGTCGACATGGCGGGTGCCGATTGCCAGATCCATCGCCCCCTGCTGCTTGTAGGCCCGCAGCAGCGTGCGGCTGTGGCGAGAGATGAGGCCCTGCACCGGGGTCCAGCGCTTGGCCAGGGCAAGGGCGGCCTGGCGCTCGGGAATGCCGAGGTTGCGGCGGGAGAGGGGATCGGTGTCTTTGAGGGCCTTGAGCACCTTCTTCTTCTTCATCGGTGAGCGCCGCAGCTGCTCAGGCCAGGCCGTGGCCGGGGGCTCGTCGAACGCCGCCACGCTGCTGCGCCAGAGGCCCGCCAGATAGGAGAGGGTGGCTTCATCCGGGTTCTCCTTCTCCACCCACTCGAAGAACCGCTCGAAGGCCTCCTCGGTCCATTCGCTGGGCATGCCGAGCAGGCACAGCAGATCCCACACCTCCAGCTCGCTCACCTGCATCGGCGTGGCAGTCAGCAGCAGCAGGCCCTGGGTGCGGGAGCGCAGCTGCTGCATCAGCTGCATCAGGGTGTTGGGGCGCAGTCGATCACCACCGCTGGCACTGGTTTCGCGGCGGGTGCGGGCGTGGTGGGCCTCGTCGAGCACCACCAGGTCGTAGGGCTCGGCCTCCAGCAGCTCGCGCTGGCGATCGCGGCGGCGCATCAAGTGGCTGGAGACCAGCACGAACGGTTCAGCAGTCCAGGCGTCGCGGCCCACGGGCCGGGATTCACCCTTGGGCCGCAGGCAGGTGGACTGCCACTCCAGCGCCTTGCCGGTGTAGACGGGCCAGTCGAGGGCGAACTTCTCGCGCAGTTCCCGCTGCCACTGCTTGAGCACCGAGGCCGGTGCCATCACCAGGATTCGGCTGGCTCTGCCACTCAGCCAGGACTGCCGCAGCAACAGGCCGGCCTGCACCGTTTTGCCCAGACCCACCTCATCGGCGATCAGCAGGCGGGGCGGCCAGTGCTGCCAGAGCCGCTGGAAGGCACGTTGCTGGTGGGGCCACGGGCTCACCGCACTGGTGGCCTCACCCACCCTCTCACTACCGGGGAGACCACTGGCGGCGGCATGGAGGACGTAGCTCCAGATGATGCGGCGCCGTTCGTCGAGATCAGGGATCACCTCACCTGGGGGCTCAGGCTGTGGCTCAGGGGATGGCAGATCCTTCAGGTAGGGCTTGAGCCGGCGGGGCACGCCTTCCACCGGCTGGAAGATCGCCAGTTGCTGGCGCACCGCCTCCGGCAGGGTGAAGGTGCGGGCGCCTTCGTCGTGGTTCTGCCAGAGGCGCAGGAAACCGGCCTCCAGATCGTCGATGGTCTCGGCGCCGCCCGGCTTCCAGGAGCAGAAGGTCTGGATGGTCTCGAAGTTGCTGGTCCAGCCGTTGGGCGTTTCGTTGACGCTGCCGCTGAAGCCCAGGCGATCGCCGTGGCGATCTTCCACCACGCCTTCCTTGGCGTGAAAGATCGAGCCGTCGTTGGCCAACTGGCCCTGATGGAGGGGCAGCGCCACCCGGATCTCCAGGTGCCCGTGCTGCACCAGCCAGGCCAGCAGCTCAGCGCCCTTGGCAGCGTCGCTGTTGTCGCCGGGCTGGACCTGCCGGAAGGGGAAGTTGGCCGTGAGGCTCTGGCTGAGCACCTGCTCGGGGCTGCTGCCGGTAGCCAGGGCGCGGATGTCGGCCTCGTTGAGGAACACACCGGTGATCAGCCGCATCTGGCCATGGCCACGCCCGTCGGGTGAGGAGGCCACCAGCTGCTCGACGCCGTCCAGCACCTGGAGCAGGGAGCGGCTGGTGAAGTAGCCCGTGATGCGCCAGTAGCGCACCGCATCCATCAGGGCTGGCCTGTAGAAGCCCTCCAGCAGGCTCTCCAGGGAGCTGCTGAAGCGACGACGCCATTGGTGATCAGCAAGCCCGCTCATGGCAGCGCTGCACAGATCGAAGCGACGTGCTCCACCAGGGCCTCGGCCTGCTGCTGCCAGAACTGGCGGTCGAGGTTCATCGGTTCGGGCTCCGCGTCGTAGCGGAACTGCACAGCAAAGGCAGTGAACGCTTCCAGCTGCAGGAAGGGGTCAACAGTGCCGCCCCGATCGGTGATCCGCTGAAACAGCGCGGTGAGGTTGTGGATGAAGGGCGGATCGTCGCCCAGGCTGAACAGCCACGCCTTGAGGGCCTTCTCCACCACCTGCTGGATCTGGAAACCCCAGTTGGCTTCATCCGCGGCAGGATCCTCCAGCAGAGCTGCAGCCCTGAGGTCGCGGCGAGCGATCCGCAGCAGAGCCAGGGATTCAGGGTTGGCCATGCAGCACCCGCCCTTCGCGATAGGCCCGGGCGATCACGTGGCTGAGCCAGTGGCGCCGCTCCTCCACCTGGCTCTGGGAGTAGAGCAGCAGATCGACAGGGATGCGGTGATGGGCGAGCTTGCGCCAGAGCCGGCCCAGGGTTTCGAAGCGGTTGTGCTGCGCCAGCCAGCCGTCGTTTGCCGTGATCAGCAGGTCGATGTCGGACTCGGGGCGAGCCTCGCCTCGGGCATGGGAACCAAAGAGGCGCACCTCAGCCCCTGGAATCTCCTGGTGGATCTCGGCAGCCATCTGCTGCAGCTGGGCTTCGCTGATGGCAGAGCTGGGCGTGGTGGTCATGGCTGCACCTCCTGGGCTCAGGATGCCTCGGCCAACTCAGCGAGCACCAGCTCCAGCTGCTTGGGCGCTGGCACCTGCTCAGCCAGGGCGAGGCGACGCAGATTCTCCAGTGCCTCGAAGTCCGACGCGGCAGGCGCGGCGGCCTTCACCGGATCGAAGCCGGTGTAGCGAGCGGAGAGGGGCAGCACTTCCAGCACGGCCTCCAGGGCTGTGAGGAAATCGGCACTGTTGGCCAGGCCGTTGTCATCGAGTAGCTGCTTGGCGGCGTTGAGGTCGATGCTGCGGGCGCGGTGGGCGCAGTGGTGGATGGCATCGATCCAGGAGCGGGTGCCATCGGGGGCGCCAAGCTTGCCCTTGGTGGCGCGGGTGGAACTGTCCCAGAGGATCAGATCGCTGGCCTTCTTCTCGGCCAGCACGCCCACCACGTCCTTGTCGAGATCGAGGCCGACGACACGGGCCAAGCGCAGGGCTTCATCGAAGGGGAACTGCGGTGCCTCGAAGGCATCCCAGGCCAGCACGAACCATTCGGTGAGGGGATCGAGCTGGGCACGACGGGATCCAGAGGTGAGCTTCTCCATGCGCCAGGCCTTTACCTCGCGGCGGGCGGCATCGAGAGCGTCTTCCGGGCTCACGGAATAGGGATCGTCCTGCTCCAGCAGCTCCTCCAAGGTGAGCTGGGCACGTCCGCGCTTTCTTGTTTTCTCCTCGATGGGCTTGGGCTGACCGCGTTTGATGGGCCAGTGCAGGGAGAACTCCTCCAGGGCTGGACCGAAACACGAGAGGTAGAGATCCACACCCCTGATTCCACCGGCCTGGAATTGCTCGATGCGCCGACGCACAGCAGCCTTCACGCGGGGTTCGAGGTCTTCCCAGTACTGCACGCCGTCTTCTGGCTTCTGTTCAGGACGCGGCCTGCAGACCAGAAAGATCGTGCTGTTGGCGGCGGACTTGTCTTTGATATGTAGCGAGCCCTCCGCCTCGGTGTTGATCGGCCAGGACGCCGTGATGGCGAAGCCGGCATCAATCAGCCCCTTGGTGAGCGCATCCCAGGCCCCGGTGGCCTTGTGGGTGAACATCAGCGTCATCACCCCGTCGTCCTTCAGGACACGTCGACACTCCGCAAAGATCTCGGCCATCTTCTGCTGGTAGTCGAGACCAGCCAGAGCCTTCGCCGCCTTCTTTCCTTTGTGTAGCGCAGGATTGGCAACGGCCTCGTTCTCCTTGTCGGTGAGAGGAGCCATGAACAGCTCGGGGTAGAGCAGACCAGCAGTTCGTTTGAGCCACACGTAGAAGAAGTCGCTCAGCTCCGCATACATCACGTTGTCATAGTAAGGAGGGTCCATTACCACCGCATCCACTGTGCCTGCGTCGAGATGATCCAGAGAATCACCGGAGCTGCAGGAGATCACTGCTGGAGCTATAGGGCTGGGGTGAGCTGAAGCTGCACTAGCTGAAAACAAGGGACCGGCTTCAGCAATCAACCCATTTGGCGGAGCGATGAGGTCGATGAGCTCACCGATGCACTTGGCGACCTGCCCGAAGGCCCAGTCATAGCCAAGCCCGACGATGAGCGGAGCCATCTCGGCATAGGACCACTTGAAGGCAAAGTCATGGCGGTCAAAGGTGTTGACAATGACTTCGCGGTTGCTGTGCCAACGCGTCATGCGCGAGTTATAGTCGCGCAGCTTGTCGAGCGCGAGGGCGATGTAGGCGAGAACTGAGCGGGCGGCATCTGTGAGCCCACCAGGCTTGGCCGACTCTTCGCTCACAAGCTCGCGGAAGATCTCCACACTGATGCCATGGCAAAGCAACTGGCGGGGCGAGAACATCTTCACCCAGTGGGTGTCGCCTCTCTTAAGAGGCAAGTCAGTGCCCGAGGCGTCGTTGTGGTCGCCTGTCTTGTGTCCAGGAGGAATTTCTTCAGAAGGTATAGAGTCAAGAGCTTCCCATTCCGGCAGCTTTTCGGCTAAGGCAACTTCGATTGCGGCGCTGTTGTCGTCTTGCGGTTGTGGCACCCGGTAACACCGCTCCCACTTGATCTTCGGGCTGGCGGGTTTCTTCTTCGTTGCTTTGGTATAACCCGTGATCACCTGCTTCTTGAAGACCACCGCAAACAACTGCTCACCCATGCCCCCGGCCTGGGCCTGGGCCTTCACCTGATCGCCGTCGATCACCCGGCCACAGTCGGGATAGGGGCAGGTTGCATCGCCGCCCTTCACCGTGCCGTCGCTCTGTTCGCGTGCGCTGCCCACGATCTCGAAACGGCAGTGACGATTGGTATCGCCTGGTCCATCACCAAGTTGCGGCAACACCCTCACGCCGGTGCCGTCAGGCGCCAGTTTCCAGTTGGGAGACAACGGCACCTTGCCAGCGCAGTAGGGGCATTGGATCGTGCGAGCCCAGAGGTAGCCGAGCACCTGAGTGCCTGCAGGCTCGGAAGGGTAGATGGTCTGAAACCGCGGCTCTGCCAGTTCAAGAAAACGGCTCGTCAGCCGGTTGAACTCATCGAGCAACGCCCGTCCGTGCTCAGCCGGCCACTCATAGGTGGCTTTCTGCACCAACACCGCGACAGGATTGATGTCGTTAGCCAGGGTCTTACAACCCAGCCTGAGGCTCTCAAAAGGAATGGATCCACCACCGGCAGTGGGGTCCAGCACTGTGGGGTGTTCGATACCGAGTTTCTGGGCCTCCTCCAGCAACCAGATCTCCTCCTCGTCACTGGGGCTGTACTGGAACGCCCGGGGATAGCCATACACATTCAGCCCGAGATCCTCTCCGGTCTTCTTGGCCTTGGTGATCCGCTTCTTCGCCGCGACCGGATCCCCATGAATCCCGAGCATGTGCATAAACGTGCTTCGATCGGCATCGGCAGGCAGCAACGACGCCAGCACCGCCGCCCGCGAGGCCACCAGCGGCCGCCGCGCCCACCACACATGCAGGTAATAGATCGGTGGGAGGGCCGTCATCGAGCGCCGCTCGCGCATGCTCTCCTCACCCAGCTCGGCGATCGGCAGCCACTCTTCGATCAGGCGTTTGGCGATATCTATCATGATTAACGCGGCGCGGATTGACTTTGCAGCCTCGCCCTATCGTCTGCGATCAGTTCTCTTGCTGCCATGAGAGCTTCGGTGCGGGCATCCTCCAAGAGCTCCAGCAAATCTTCAAGTCGTTCTATTTCGATACTGCTGGCATCGGAATCCGGATCTTCCAGGCTCATGATCCTGTCCACAAGCTCTTCGTCCTGACTTGGGTTGGCTATACACGAGTACAGATGAATGAGAGTGTCCACGGACTCCTCCAGTCTCTTGTCAGCCATTCTGTTATCGTCGAGAAATAGCTTAATGGAATTCGCAGATCGCAAAGCAAGCTGGTTTGCTTCACCGTCTTTCTTGCTGCATGGGTCGAGCCTAATTAGCCCTAAAATTCCCTCCGAGACAATCTCTTCCCTTCGGGCTGCGAGCCTGGACCTGTCCGAGCGATCTGCGTTGAACCTTGCGATCTGAACCTGAGCGAAGGCTGCGACAATACTTCCACATAGAGCTCCAACAAACGAGAATAAGGGGATATAAACTCTTAGATCAAGCTGTCCGGTGGTTGACTTTGTCGACCCCGTGGCGGCCACAACGGCATCAAGAGCCAAATGAGCAGTGTTATCCATTGCTAGTTGTACCCCCTGGGGACCTCGCCGCGACGATAAGAATCAACATGTATCAGTCCGAGCGTCTCAAGCTGATCATGTCTGTACTTGAAAGATGACAAGTGTGTCATGAAGAAATTCATCTGGACCAAGCCTCCTGGGCAATCCAACGAGCATCAAGAACAACGGCAGACGCCGGGCCCTCCGGTAGCAAGAGCTGCTGCTTCAGATCCATGGGCTTCAGCCCTAATCGCTCCATCTCTTCGAGTTGAAGTACCTGGGCTATCAGCCTGTCGTGTGCTTCCACCAACGCAACGATCTTGTTGAGGCCTTCGGCGAGCTCCTCTTTCACCTGCCTGAATCGAGCAGCCTTGTCTGTGCCCTGGTTCAGAGGACCAATCCACCAATCAGGGACATCACTGGTGTCGACGATCACCTGGGGGATCTCACCGTGCCAATCCTCGTGGCTCTTGAAGACCTTGGTGATGTGGGGCCGCATGATCTCAAACAGCTCAGAAGCGCTGAGCTGCTCGACAGATTCACCTGGCTTGCACTTCATTCGTCGGAACCCGTTGTGAAGCCAGAGAATCAGATCCAGGTCAACCTGACCGGCGAACTCAGGCTTGAGGTAATGGCACGTGCAATCCAGTACGGCATTCATCAGCTGGGTGAGCCCTGGCCGCAGCTCCTCCAGGCCCTGCGTCAGGATTCGGGCGGCTTTGGCGCCTTCATCCAGCTGCAGGTAGGTCTGCACTTCGGCAGCAAGGGCCACAAACGCCAAGCCCACGTATTCAGCGCTGGTGGCTTCCGCCTTTCCCGCACTGCGTATTACCTGCTGATTGAAGTACTGACGGGCGGCATGGAGGGTGGTGAGCGCCTGGCCTGCCATCTGGATCCGCAGGTTCGGATCCTGAAGTTCCACCGCGTTCTGGCAGGCATTGATACCAGCCTTCAGCTGAGCCAGAGCCTGATCGTCGAGCTTGTGGCTGATCCGATCCACCTTGGCCTCCACGGCCCGGATCTGATCACTGATGCGGTTCAGCTGCTGGAGCACCATCGCGAATCCAGCCACAGATACACCGATATCGACTGCTGCTAGATAAGGGTTAGCAGCTGCTAGGGCATTCGCCCCCCCTGCCAAGGGTGGATTGGTCAGGGCCTTCGAGACCCCTGACCCACCCTCCTGCAGCCACATCACTACCTGCTTGCTGGAGGCGTCGCGCACCACACCCCCCACCCGCTCCAGTGAGCCATTCATCAGCCCCTGGGCGACCAGGGCCGGGACATCAAAGACGACGTTGAGGTTCATGGCAGGGCGGGCTCTCCTTGCACAGCGGTTTGATCAGCGGGCTCGAAGCTCACGCGAACCCTGCACCCCATGGCGGTTGCGAGTCGTTGCAGCGTGTCGAGCTTGGGTTCCACCTGCCCGGTTTCCAGGCGGGCCAGCTGGGGCTGCTTCATACCGGCGCGATCGGCCAGTTCGCGCTGGCTCAAGCCCCGCTGCTCTCGCAGGGCGATGAGCTGCCGCACCACCGCAAAACGGGGTGCCAGTTCCTGATACGACACCTGCACCGCTGGGTCAGCCAGGAAGCCATCGCGCACTTCGCGCCAGCTGGGGTGGTGCCTCGTGTTGGTGGTTGCCGCAGTGGTCATGTCAGGGAGTGGGGTCGGTGGCGAGAAAATCGGCCATGCGCCTGAGGGCTTTGTCTAGCTCGGCCTTGGGTGTTTTCTGGTTTTTTTCTGGAAGCCGTGCACCATCACGAACCGGCGTCCCGTCGCGGCGAAGTACAGCGTGCGATAGGTGCCATCGCGTCCGTTCACTCGCAGCTCGTAGAGCTTTTTGCCAAGGGGCTTCACATGGGGCTCTCCCATGGCTGTGCCGTTCCTTTCGAGCAGCTCGAACAGGTGAGCGAAGGATGCGCGCACCTCCGGCGACTGCTCGGCAAGCCAGGCGAGGACTGGCTGCTTGCCGCTTGGCAACGAGTAGAAGACGACCTCCCAGTTCAAGCTGATAACTCCAATGTTATCGCTAGGTTGCCGAGAGCAGCAATCGCAGCGCCGCCAGCACCCGTCTGGGGTTCTTGCGGTGCATGGCCATCCCCAGCCAGTAGGCGGCCTCTTCGCGGGCCATGGCATCGATGCCGCGGGCGCAGTTCTCGATCGCGGCCACGTTGCGCATCGGGGCCAGCAGCTTGAACAGCAGGCCCATCGCCAGGGCCAGATCCTCAGACAGGGGATCGCGGCGGGCCTCGCCCTTCTTGAGCTTGGCCAGGCTCACCTTCTCCGCCTTGAGACGCCGCAGCACCGCCCCCTCCACCAGCAGCAGCTTGTGGCCGCCCAGGCCGGCAACGCGCCTGGGCTCCTTCAGTTCGGGGGTGGCGGTGCTGAGCACCTGCCACACCTCCAGCTCCAGATCGCTGGGGCCGCGCTGCCTGCTGCGCAGTTCGTAGGCCGGACGGCCTGAGGCGATGGCCTGGGTCATGCGTTGGTGAGCTCCAGGCGGATCGTGGCGGACTGGGTGGCCAGGCCGGCCCGGGTCAGGCGACCGATCCAGCCCTCGCCGCCGTCATCCCAGCTCAAGGCAGGCTCGTACTGGAGCTGGTAGGTGATGTCGAGCGCCTTCTCTCCCCCCCGGCGCCACTGGCCCTCGATGAAGCTGCGCAGGTAGGTGGCCTCCTCCGGCGTGCCGTTGAACTCGAAGGTCCATTCGGCATTGCCGTCGCCGCTGCTCCAGCCGCCTTCCATCATCTCGACCCGCACGGTGGCCCCAGGTTCCGCTTTGAGCAGGGCCATTGGCAGGAAGCCGTCGCCACTGTTCATCCGCCAGGTGATGGCCTTGATCGCCTTGCCCGAGCTGCTCACCTGCTCCGCGAGCTGGGTGAGGGCGGTCTTGATGTTGTCCGTCCGCTCGATCACGCCGGGCGTGACCGGCTGAGGGATGCCACTTCCGCCGACTGGTCCGCTCCCGCTACCACCTCCGAAGGGCTGCGTGATGGAGCCTCCGGAGCCGACCACGCCTGTTTGCCCTGTCGAGGCACCGCCGCCTTGGTTTGGCGGCAGGCCAATGACAGTCGTCGGCTCGCTCTCCTTGGTCTTGGGCGGCCAGATGCCCATCTCCAGGGCCTTCTCCATCATGAAGATCTGGGCGTCTTCACTAATTGAGAGGATGCCGGGAGGGAGTCCTTGCCCCTCAAGCCGCTCGCCCTCCTTGTAAACGAACAGACCTTCGTCGAGTCCTTTGCGCAGGCAGGCCTTGAGCACCTGATCGCCCAGCAGAATCGGCAGCGCTGGATCGCGGTAGTACTCGTTGCGCAGCTGCTGGGTGCTCATCACCCCCTGGCGCTTTAGCGGCGTCTTGTCGGCCATGTAGTTCGGGGCCGGCGGCTGGTCTTCAGCCAGCACCAGCTCGCGGGCTTCCCGCAGCACCCGTTCCACCTGCCTCTGGCCCACCCCCGGTTCACTGCTCGCGCTGGTGACGGTGATCGCCGCATGGGTGAGCGGCGTGTCAGGCCAGGGGCCGCGCTCAGGGAAGAAGACATGCCGGTAGGCCTGCTGCACCGCCAGCGCGAAGGCCTGCTGGGCCTGCCCGTAGCGCTCCTTTACCTGGTCCTGCTGGTGCGACTGCAGGCTGGCGAACAGGTCGCCCTGCTGCATCTGCTGCAGCGCCAGATAGGTGCGGGTCTTGCGCAGCATGTCGTCGACCTGGAGCCGATCGGCGCAGACGAACACCACGTTGTTGCGGTTCAGCCTGAGGTTGGCGTTGTCGCCCTTCTCCTTGAACAGCCGCACCACCAGCTCCGGCAGCTGCACGTTGGACTGCTCCACCGTGTGCCCCTCCCAGTGGATCACTGCCAGGTAGGGGCCGTCGGTGTCATCGGGAATGTCGGCTGGACTGGCCGGGAATCGCACCGGCTCAAACCGCTGCTTGGCGAAGATCGTACCGATGCGGGCATTCAGCTCCTGCCGCACCGTCTCCAGATCGAACTGCCCCTCCCGCTTCCTCACCATCTGGTTGAGGTTGGCGTCGGTGAGGAAGCGCAGCTTGCTGGTGCCGCTGTCGTCCAGGTATTCCGACTCCTCCTGCAGGTGGCGGACGGCCTTGTCGACAAAGGCCGGATCGACGCCGGGGGCGTAGAGGCTGTAGTTCAGCTCCAGCCGGCTCAGACCCTTGAGCGGCTCGTTGAAGGCCAGCGAGTGGAACAGCACCGTGCGGGCCACCATCGAGCCGTAGGGCTCCAGGCCGCTGAACTCACTTGCATCGAGGCGCTGGGCCAGGGCCTTGCCGCCCTCGGCCGCGGTGCTGGAGACATCCGCCCGCACCGCGGGAATGAATGCCTGCTGGGCCAGCTTGGTGCTGATCTCCAGCCGGATCCGCTCGTTGCCCGGATCGATGTGATGCAGGTGGATCGCTGAGGCGCGGGGCTGCTCCCGCCAGAGCTGGCCCACTGTCTGCGCCAGCAGGCGAAGCATGCCCCGCACCCGCTGGAAGTTCTCCAGGGTGGCGGTTTTCTGCATCAGGGTCTGGATCAGCTCCGGGTGGAGCGGATAGCCGCGTCGGAGCTCCTCGGCACGATCGTCGTTCTGACCCGCCGGCGGGAGGGCATCCCCGTGGCGCTGCCAGATCTCCTGGTAGGCGCGCACCACCTCCTCGGCCCGGCTGCGGTCGATCCACTCGAACAGGCGCCGGCACAGCACCTGGACGGTTTCGTCTTCGCTGGTGGGGGTGAGGGCGGTGATCTGCCGGCCCGTCACCGACTGCAGCTCGGCGAAGATCCGATCGATCCGCTGGTTCTCCTCGGCGTAGGCATCGACCGCCTGGCCGCCCTTGCCCAGGGCCAGGGTGAACACCAGCACCGCCTGGGGGGAGGAGTTGACCGCCTTGATCAGGTCGGTGAGGAAGGGGGTGAGCTGCTCGGCGGCCTGGCCGGCAGCTGGGCCCTTGATCTTGCGCAGGTAGATCGAGAGCTCATCGATCAGGATCAGCACCGGCCGCTCGCCGATCAGCTCCCGCAGGGTTTCAGCACCAGGAGGCGCAGCGCCGAGGCGATCGCTGTTGCGGATGCGCTCGTATCCCGGTGCGCCAGCCAGCTGCACCGCCAGCTCACCCCAGGGCGTGTAGGCCAAGATGTCGCCCCCCTCCCCCGTGGTGGCCATCCGCCGGCCGTTCATCGGGTCGGCGTTCTCCCCGTCGAAGGCCGCAACCGTGACCGGCTCACGGGGAAGGCGAGCCGGGTCGATGAACTCCGCCAGGTTGGGGATCTGATCGGCGGCCGTGAGGATGTGGCGCAGGCCGATCAGGCCATGGGTCTTGCCGCCGCCGTAACTGGTGTCAAGCCGCAGGATGCTGCCCAGCTGGCTGCCGGAACCGGTGAGCCGGTCCACCACCGCCAGAAACAGGTCGCGTAGGCCCCGGGTTGGGTGGGTGTTGGCGAAGAAAACAGCCGGGTTCTTGTAGAGCTCCGGCGCCGTTCCCTTGAGCACCTGGCTGAGGTCAGCCGCGAAGTCCTCATCCCGGATCCGCCCCTCCAGCACGTCGGCCCGCGGCCGGCAGAGCTCGTAGATGGTCGGAGGGCTCATGGAGTGGGCTGGACGACCCTGGCGAACCAGAGTGCAGGAGAGTGTCGAGCCCCATCCTGACCCTTGAATGCGAACTGGTCATCCCCTGGTACCCGATGCCGATGAGACCCATAACAAGATGCCTGGAAGCTATGCGGATATCGCATAGAAGCTGGGCTGCAGCAGGCTTGCGGGAGCAGGTTTGCTGCGCGGGGGGGCCAGGATTCGGCTATTCCCGGGAGTCAAGGCCCGGGGCTTTTGGCGCCCGGCCTGGTCTCTGGCATTCGTGGAGCAGAAGTGGGGTATGCGTTTAAGGTCCCGTTTGTTCTGTTTCTTGGCCGTGGTGGGCTCGTAAACCGAGAGGCTGAGCTGTTGACCACCCATCACCTCAGTCCCGGCCTCCGATCACGCTGCCATTTTCACGCGGAAGTACGGGTTTTTTCAGAGCTTCCCAAGCCGCAGGAATATATCCAAGAAAGATTACAGCAGATGGCCGCTAACACTGCTGACCTCAGTTCACCAATTCTCGAGCAGGCTCTTGCACAGGTCAAAGTTTTCTTTTGCTTTATCCCTAATTTCCTGAACTCGGCCAATGCCGATAGAGTCAATTGAATCGCCAAGCGAGTATGCGCTATCGGCAAGTCGTTCCGACTCGACATAAAGATGCCTTATCCTGTCCCTGTTAGCGATGCAGTCGGCCCGCTGCGCCGAAATTCCGCGATAATAACTAATGCGTTCTAAAGACAAATAGCCTGCAGCAATTGTCAAGAGCAAGATAACGCCGGAAAGCTGTGGTCTTCTTGATGCAAACGAAGCAGCCGTCTTAAATCGCGGGGCTAGCCAGCCAATGCCAAAATACATACTCACAACGATCCAGTACTAGTAGCTCAGGCTTGGTCATTATCATTTTTAGCGCCACCCCTCACAGGTATGCAGCCAAACCCGATAAAAGCGATTCCTAAGCCTAATGTCTGGTAGCCTCTGCTCCGGATGTTCTCAGCGATAAGACTGCTCGAACCGTCCACTTCAGAAGCGGCTTGGATATTAATGCTCTTTATGCCAGATACAATAAGAACAATTCCGGCCGTCCAAAAGACAAACGCTGACAAAACGCTGTTCATAAGAAAAAGCTTTCGAGCAGTCTAAAGATAAGCCTGGCGAGTTGCAAGCTCGTGAAACAACTCTTGATAGAGATGGGGGCAGTGTGATGCAGCTTTTGCATACAGCAAGTGAGCGACTCCTGGACCAAGCGGATAAGTGGGTTTTCCGGTCAGAACGGACAGGTTGTTTCACGGTTAATATCTAAGGAAGGTCTGGACAACCTCCTGCTGAGAAATCGCCATTAAGACGGGGCATGAGTCTCAGTCCCTGCCTTGGGCAATTTCCTGGGTTATCCAGACTCTCCCTAAGCAACATCCTGGATCTGAACCTTGAGCTGCCCTGGAACCTCCGCGTCAACAACACCGGATGGGGCCAGTCCGTCATTGAAGTCATCTGGGACGCCTGGCAGGACTACGTCAGCTCCCTCCACGGCCTCAACGCCCTGATCTCGGAAGGCGACCTCCTGGTCCACAACATGCCGGGCCTCATGCAGCGCATCGCCGCCGGCGGGGAGGACGCCATCCGCAAGCGCCTGGAGCTCAACCGCCTCTCCCGCTCCGTGTACGGCACCTACGTCCTGGACAAGGAGGAGACCCTCTCCAACCTCTCCCGGAACCTGACGAACATCGCCAGCGCCACCGAACCCTTTGTCCAGTACCTGCAGGCTGTCACCGGCTGGCCCGCCTCCATCCTCATGGGCACAAGCCCCGGTGGCCTCGGCAAAGAAGGCCGCTTCGAGGAGCGCGTCTGGGCCAGCCTCGTTGAGGAGTGGCAGAGCGGCTATTGCCAGGACCCTGTCACCCAGATCTTCACCTACATCCTCGCCGCCCGTGAGGGCCCTGCCAAAGGCCGTCCCCCCGAGGACTGGGAAGTCCACTTCCCCTCGGTCTTCACCCAGACGGACGAAGAGAAGGCCACCCTGCGCAAGCTCGCTGCAGACAGCGACACGATCTACGCGCAGCTGGGTGTCCTCCAGCCCATCGAGATCCGCCAGGCCCGCTTCGGCTCGGCCGAGTTCTCCCTCGAGACCCCCCTCAACGACGCCGTCACCGAGCAGCTGGCCGAGACCACCGCAGCCCAGTTCGAAACCCAGATGCTCTCCATGGCCGCCCAGCGGGAGATGGCCCTGGCTCCCCCCGAGGACGCTGGTGCCCAGGATGGTGCGAAGCCCACTCCCGCCCCCGATGCCGGAGGCCGCGTAGCGGCAGACGCCCTCGACACCTACGAGGCCCGGGGACTCCGCATCCAGGTGACCCACACCGCGGGCGACATCAACGCCGGCCCCTTTGAAGGAGCAATAAACCTCCTGGAGCGCGACAAAGCCTCCTCCGTTCCATCGACGACGACGCCATCACCCGCATCAAAGGCGTGATGGACGCCAGCTTGAACCGCCTGGTGCGCCGGGCCCGGATCCACATCCGCGCTGCCTACGGCGACCCCGCGGTGCGTGAAGTGGCCCTGCTGCAGGAGTCCAAGAAGCTTCTCCCCGCCTTACTTACGCCCCGACTAGGCACTCCACGCCATGATTTCAAAACCATCCGTGTCCCTGCCGTCCGTTGCTGGCGATCTCTCGGCTGGTATCTGGCGGAAGTTTGCGAGGCCGCCCAGGCATCCAACACCACAGCGGTCAAGAAGTGGTCAAGCAGATTCGCCCTCTCTCCAAAAGACAAGTCCTATCATGCATTCTTGTGGCAACTACTCCGGTCTTGAAAACCGGCGTGCCGAAAGGCACCGTGGGTTCGAATCCCACCCCCTCCGTTTCCCAAAAACCACGGGCACGCCCGCTGGGGTTCCCCGATCCACGGGAATTCGCACTCGCTCCACGTAGCGACGCCCGTCGAACACCCGCCGCAGGTGGTGGCTGGCCTACCGCCACCGGCCAGGCTGAGGATCTCCAGGTCACCTTGATCATCAGCGTCTGGGAAGCCGACCTGGGGTTCAGATCCAACAGTGGGCGCCATGCCTGAAGTGATCGTGCTGCAGCACCAGGCGCTGGTTGGGCCCGGCACCTTGCCCGAACTGGTGGCAGAACGGCAATGGACCTGGAGGCTCTGTCGGCTGGATTGTGGCGATCCCCTGCCCCAGGACCAGCAGCCCGGCCAGATCCTGGTGGTGCTTGGCGGCACCATGGGTGTGGGCGATCGCGACGACCCAGCTTTTGGCTGGATGCCGGCTGAACTGGCACTGATCAGGGCTCGCCTGGAGGCCCAGGCACCGGTGCTTGGCCTGTGCCTGGGTGCCCAGATGCTGGCCCATGTGGCCGGCGGAGCGGTGGAGCCCCTCACCCAGGGGGATCCTCGTCAGGCACGGCCGGAAGTGGGGTGCGGGGCTGTGCAGTGGCTGCCGGCCGCTGCCGAGGAGCCGGCCCTGGCTGGGTTCCATGCCTGTGAACCGGCGTTCTTCTGGCACGGCGATCGCTGCCGCTTGCCTGCCCATGCGGTGTTGCTGGCCTCCTCGTTGGCCTGCCGCGAACAGGCCTTCCGCATGGGCCCATGCGCCTGGGGGCTGCAGTTCCACGCCGAGATCACCCCTGCCCTGGCGCGGTCGTGGGTGGAAGCAGCCCCAGACTTCGTGATGCGGGCCCATGGTGCCGGTGGCGTGGATCGGGTGCTGGCTGATCTGGAGGCCTGGGGTGAGCGGATTCAGGCACGCAACCGGCTTCTGCTGGGCAGGCTGCTGGATGCCTTGGCCGCCACAGCGCCTCAGGCCTGAATGCCGATCGAGGCATCAACCACCATTCCATCCAGAGCGGTCTTGGGGCGTTTTGCTCCGACCTGGTCTGAGAGGTCCTCCTGGGATTCTCCCGGAGTCAGAGGACGGTTCAATTTGTCACGCTCGGTACAGACAAACCGGCCCTAGTGCCCTCTTCTAGGCCCCGAAGGTCCCAGCTCAGACGGCTGAGGTCGGAATCCAGATGAGGTTGAAGAGCTGGAATCCCTGTCCGGTCCTCCTGTGGAGATTCATGGCGCTCCAACGGACCTGGGCCCGCTCCAGAGGAGCCTCCGCCCTCAGCTCCTCTCCCACTGCTGGCGGTCTCCATGGCCTCAGCGTCTTGCAAAGCCTCCATTCGCGGTAAGTTCCCCGCGTATGCTCAAATCGGCAAAATTTATTGATTTGGGCAGGGTTGGGGAAGATAGCAGGCGATGCGCCCACTCCCGCTCCGGTGGCCCCAGCACGGGGGCCAGCGCTTTGTCGCTGACGTCGGCGGGACGGGAGGCGCTGTTTGAGCAGGTGATGCGCCATGCCGCAGTCGGCATGGCACTGGTCACCCCGGAGGGCCGCTTCCTGGAGGTGAATCCCGCCCTCTGCCGCCTGCTGGGCCGCGACGAGCAGGCCCTGGGCCAGATGCTGCTGCGGGATGTCACCCATCCCGACGATCTCGACGAGAGCCTGGATCTGGTGAGGGAGATCGTGGCGGGCCGGCTCGACAGCTTCCAGCTGGAGAAGCGCTACATCCACGCCGACGGACACGTGATCTGGGGCCAGGTCTCGGTCTCCTGCCTGGGTCAGCAGGAACAGCCGGAGGTGCTGTTCATCGTTCAGATCCTGGATCTCTCCAGCACCAAGCAGGCGCTGCAGGCCCTGCAGACCGACCCGCTCACGGGGCTGGCCAACCGTGGCGTGATGGTGGCGCAGCTGGAGGCGGTCCTGGTCGAGCGCAGTGGAGCATCGGAGCTGCTGGCGATCCTGAGCATTGGCATCGATCGACTCACCCAGATCAACGACGCACTGACCCATAGGGCCGGTGACCTGCTGATCGCCACCCTGGCCGCGCGGCTGGCAGAGGCCGTGCCCCCGGCGGCGCTGCTGGCGCGCGGCACTGCCGACACCTTTGTGCTGTTGATGCCGGGGCTTGGCTCAGTGGCCGAAGCCGCCTCGCTCGCCGAGCGGTTGCGTCTGGCCTGCAAGGGCGTCCTGTCCTACGGCGATCACCAGATCGATCCTTCAGTGAGCATCGGCATCGCCATTGCCGAAGCCGCTCAGGACGCCGACGAGCTGTTGCGCGATGCCAGCCTGGCCATGCGCCAGGCCGCCGCCGAGGGCCGGGACCGGGTGGCCTTTGGTGAACAGGCCTTTGCCGATGGGGCGCGGGGCGAGCTGGTGCTGCAGGCCCGAATCCGAGCGGCCCTGGAGAGCGACGCCTTCCAGGCCTGGTTCATGCCGCAGGTGGACCTCGACACCGGCGAGCTGCGGGGCTACGAGGCGCTGGTGCACTGGCTGCAGCCGGACGGCAGCGTGGCGATGCCCGACACCTTCCTGCCCGCCGCCAGCCGCGCCAGCCTCGCGGCCCAGATTGATCTGGCCGTTCTGCGCCAAAGCCTCACTGCCCTGGCGAGCCTGCCGCCCCACCTGTTCGTGGCGGCCAATGTGACCCCCTCCACCCTCAGCCATCCGGGTCTCGCCGACACGGTGCGGCAGTGGCTGGAGCAGGACGGCCTGCCCGCCGCGCGGCTGCACCTGGAGATCACCGAGTCCGACCTGCTGACGCTGACGCCTGCGGTGAGGACCACGTTCGAGGAGCTGGCAGCCCTGGGGGTGCGTTGGCTAATCGACGATTTCGGCACGGGTTTCTCCTCGATCAGCCACCTGCGCGACCTGCCCATCCACGCCATCAAGCTGGATCGCTCCTTCACCGCCGCAATCGCCAAGGGCGATCAGAAGAGCGTGAGGCTGGCCCAGGCCTTGGCGGGTCTGGCCGAAGGACTGGGCCTGGACACGGTGGCGGAGGGGGTGGAGTCGGCGGCGGAGGCGGCCTTCCTGCTCGACCTGGGCTGGAACAGGGGCCAGGGCTGGCTCTATGGCAAGGCGGCTCCCCTTGACCCCGATCCAAGAATCGCCTGCTCCCTCCCTCCAGGCCCCAGCTCCATCCCGGCGCTGCCCCCGGTGCCGCCCATCGCCCCGGCCGAGTTGAAGCTGGTGCGCAGCCGCAGCAGCTGGGCCCTGGCCGTCACGGAGAGCGTGCCGGTGGGCCTCTATGCGCTGCGGATCTCAGCGGCGGGTGATAAGGAGTTCCTGTTCGTCAGTCGCCGCTGGCTGGAGATGCTGCGGTTGACCCGGGAGGAGGTGCTCGCGCAGGAATCCCTCGCTTTCAATCGCGTCCATCCGGAGGATCGCGACAGCTTTGGCCAGCACTGGCAGGCGAGCATCGACGCCGGCGAGACGCTGTACTGGGAGGGGCGGCTGCTGATCGAGGGATCCGTGTCCTGGGTGCGGATCGAGGGCATTCCCCAGCCCCAGTCCGACGGCAGCTGCGTGTGGCAGGGGGTGATGAGTGACATCACGGCCCTGAAAAACAAGGAGCTCGATCTGCAGCGCCTGCTCGACAACGCGCCGATTGCGATTGCACTCAACTCCCTGACGGATGCGGACCCGGCGATCACCTATGTGAATCGCCAGTTTGAACGCACCCTGGGTTACGACCGGGACACGATCCCCAGGCTGTCGGACTGGTCCCGGCTGGCCTATCCCGACCCCGCCTACCGAGCCCAGATCATGGAACGCTGGGCGGAGGCCCTGGAGGTGGCGCGCCATCAGGAGGGAACGGTCGGGACGCTCGAAGCCGAGGTGATGACGGCCGACGGTCGCCGCCTCGCGGTGGTGTTCAGCGCCGTGGTGCTCGAGGAGATGCTGGTGGTGTCGATGCTCGACATCACGCAGCGGCGCCAGGCCGAAAAACAGCTGCAGCAGGCCCGCTTGCAGCTGGCCGAAACCGCCCTGGCGGTCACCGAGGCGATCCCCGTGGGTACCTACACCATGCTGCAGCCTCCCGACGGCGGCATGGCCTCGTTCGCGTTCATGAGCGAGCGCTTCCTGGCGATCTGTGGCCTGGAGCGCGAGGCCGCCGCGGCCGATCCCTTCAAGGCCTTCGCCTGCGTCCACCCGGACGACTACGACGCCTGGCTCGCCCGCAATGCCGAGGCGTTCGCCACCAGATTGCCCTTCTACGGCGAAACCCGCATCGTGGTGGATGGCGAGGTGCGCTGGATCAGCGCCGAGTCGATTCCACGTCAGCTCTCCGATGGCAGCGTCGTGTGGGAGGGGGTGCTGATCGACATCACCGAGCGGATCTGCACCCAGCGGCGGCTGCAGGACAACGAGTCGAGGTTGCGCCGCATCCTCGACTCCCTGCTCGATCCCCACATCACCCTGGAGCCGCTGCGCGACGCGGCCGGTCGGCCTGTCGAGTTCGTCTGTCGCGACGCCAACCAGGCCGCTGGCGCCGACCTGCAGCTGCCCCGGGAGCAGCTGCTCGGCAGGTCCCTGGCGGCGCTGCTGCCCGCCGAGCCGGCGACCGATCTGCCCCGCCAGTGCGCCGTGGTGCTGGAGAGTGGAGCACCGCTGGCGCTGAACGAGGTGCCTTTCCGCCGCGAGGAGCTGGGCCGGCAGGGCTGGCTGGATCTGCGGGTGGTGCGGGTGGGCGAGGCCCTCAGCTGCACCTGGCGCGATGTGAGCGATCGGGTGGAGGCGGCTCGGCACCTGGCGGCCTCGGAGCTGCAATACCGCCTCCTGGCGGAGAACTCCTCCGATGTGGTGATGCAGCTGACCGGTGACGGCACGATTGTCTGGGTGTCTCCGTCCCTGACGGCGACGCTGGGCTGGATGCCGGAGGAGTGGGTCGGCCGCCTTGGCACCGAGTTCCTTGAGCACGAGGGCAATGCCAGCCACTACCGCGACAACCTGGAGGCCCTGCGCGCCGGCCGCACGGTCGTGGCCCGCGACCGGGTGCGTGCCAGGGACGGCCGCTGGCACTGGGCCGAAACCCACGCCTGCCCCTTCCGCAATTCCAGCGGCGAGATCGACGGCATCGTCTCCTCCTTCCGCACCATCGATGCGGAGGTGAAGGCGGAGCAGGAGCTGGCCCGCCTGGCCCGCACCGATGAGCTCACCGGCCTGCTCAGTCGTCGCGAGGTGCTTGCCCGAATCGACTCCTTCAGGAGCCACACCCCGCGCAACGGCCAGCGCACGGCTGCCCTGTTCTGTGACCTGGACGCGTTCAAGCCGGTCAACGACCGCTATGGCCATGCCATCGGTGATGAGCTGCTGCGCGTCCTGGCCAAGCGGATCCGGGACTGTCTACGCAGCCATGATCTGGCGGCTCGGCTGGGGGGCGATGAGCTGCTGGTGCTGTTGCAGGGGGTGCAGGATCTGGACAACGCCGTGGCCATCGCCGAGAAGATCCGCGTGGCCGCCCAGGCTCCGGTGGCCACGGTCGCGGGAGAGCTGCAGATCAGCCTCAGCATCGGCGTCACCCTGGCCCAGCCGGGCGAGAGCAGCGATGCCCTGATCGCCAGGGCCGACGCGGGGATGTACGAGGCCAAGCGCGTGGGGCGCAACTGCGTCATCCCGATTCCCGCCGATGGCCCTACGGCTGGCACCGCTCACGCTCCCAACCCAGTGGCGGATCCGGCCAATCCCACGCGGCCCTGAACGTCGTCAGAGCCCGATCACACTGTTGCGGCCCTGGTCCTTGGCGGCATACATGGCGCGGTCCGCGCGCCTGAGCAGCAGGTCTGAATCTTCCCCCTTGGCGTGCAGGGCCACCCCGATGGAGAGAGTCGGGGTGATGCGCAACTCTCCGATGTCGATCGGCTCGGCGGCCAGCAGCCTCAGCTTGTTCGCCACATGCAGGCTGTCGGCGGCACTGCGAACGCCATCGAGCACCACCAGGAATTCATCCCCGCCGATGCGGCCAGCCAGATCCTGATCGCGGATCCCAGAGGCCAGTCGCTTGGCCACACCCTGGAGCACCGCATCGCCGACGGCGTGGCCATAGTTGTCGTTGATGGTCTTGAAGTTGTCGAAATCGCAGAAGAGCAGGGCGATCGGCTGGAGCTGCTGGGGATCGCGATCAATACGTTGCTTAAGCCAGCCAAAGATGTTGCTGCGGTTGCGCAGGCCCGTGAGCTCATCGGTGTTGGCCTGCCGGTGCAGACGCCGCTCATTCATTACCTGCTCATCGGCGGTCTGCAGGGTGAGCACATAGCCCTGCTCAAGCGCATCGGCCGACAGTCCGACCCCATGGGCCTGGTCGCTGGCCCGCAGGCTGTTGCCCTGCAGGCGCCGCAGGTTGAGGTCCACCCAGCACCAGCCGCCGCGGGGATCGACCATGCGCAGGCGCCCCTGTCGCACATGGCCGTGGCCGGCCAGCCACTGCTCCAGCCGCACAGGATCAGGGGTGCCGCTGGCCGAAGCGAACAGGTCGGAAAACGATTGGCCCAGCCACTGCTCGGGTTTCCAGTTCGTCATCCCCTGCAGCGACGGTGATACCCAGCGCACCCGCTGATCGGTGCCCAGCAGCACGATCACCTCCACCAGATTCTCGGCCAGCAGTTGATAGAGGGCCGCCGCATCGGCCAGGCTGCGGACCGAACGGCTGCGGCTGGTCACGTCGCGCCAGGTGAGTGTGAGCAGATTGCCGCTGGCATAGCCGCGGAGGTCATAGACGCGCAGATCCTCAGAGTTCTCATGCTGCCCATAGGCAAAGTCGTTGAGTTCCAGCGCGGCTCCACTGCGCATGCACTCAAGACACTGATCCAGCAGGCCACTGCCCTGCAGATTCGGCAACAGCGTGGAGATCCGCTGGCCGATCACCGTTTCTCGCTCCTGCTGCAGTTGGTGGCAGGCGGCCTGATTGGCCTCCAGCACCACGAAATCGAGGATGGCGCCCATGGCGCCGTAACTGGCCTGCAGCAGGAAGTAGGCGTCGAGCGACACATCGAGCGAATGGCGCAACACCTCCAGCTGTTCAAAGCTGGAGGCGCCGGATCGCAGCGGCATGGCGACAGGCTCCAGCTGGCGCTCCAGGGCCAGGGCGGTGCCAGCCCCCAGCACGGGTGGGCCCGAGCCAGTGGAAGGAGCCGGGGCCTGCAGGAGCTCGCTGAAGGTCTCCATGGCCATGGGTTTCCCGCAGAGGTAGCCCTGATACAGCTCGCAGCCGAAGCCCTCCAGCGTGGCCCGTTGCTCCTCGGTTTCCACCCCTTCGGCGATGCACTGCATCCCCAGTCCCAGCGCCAGGGTGATGGTGGCCTGCACGATGGCCTGATCTTCGGGGGCTGCCGTGATCATCTGGGTGAAGGCCCGATCGATCTTCAGCTTGTGCACGGGCAGGGTGCGCAGCAGATCGAGCGACGAATAGCCTGTGCCGAAGTCGTCGATGGCAATGCGGAATCCCTGATCCGCGAGCGCGCGCAGTTGTTCCCGGGTCTGCAGGGGATTGGCGATCAGGGCCGTCTCCGTGATCTCAAGCTCCAGGTGTTGCGGTGAGAGCGCGTGCTCCTCCAGGGCATCGAGCAGCTGGTGCACCAGGTGCCGATCGCCGCCATCAAACAGGCGGGTCGAGATGTTGATCGCCAGGGTCGGTACCGTGAGCCCGAGCCGATGCCAACAGGCGATCTGGCCCAGGGTCTGATCCAGCACCCAGCAACTGATCGGAAAGATCATGCCGCTCTGTTCAGCCACGGGGATGAACTGCGAGGGTGGAACCTGAATGCCCCGCTGGTTCGTCCAGCGCAGCAGCACCTCCCCACCGACAATCTGTCCGCTCTTGTGGGCCTGGGGCTGCACCAGCAGGCGCAGCTGATCGCTCTCCAGGGCGCGGTTCAGCTCGGTATCAAGCTGCATGCGGTCGCGAATCTGGTGGCTGAGGGCCGTGGAGTAGGCCCGCAGCTGGCCGTGGCCCTGGTGCTTGGCCTCCATCAGGGCGGTGTTGGCCGACTGGATCAGTTGCTGCGCCGTATCGCCATGCTCGGGAAACGTGCTGATCCCCACGCACACGCTGGGATTGATCGGCAGTTCAGGGATCAGGGCGGGGCCGGCCTGCAACTGGCTCTGGAGGAGGCGCCCTGCCTTGATCGCCTCCCCGAGCGAAATAACCCCGCGGTTGCGCAGCACAAGGAACTCATCGCTGCTCAGGCGGGCCAGCCAGTCGTCCGGTTCCACGATCTGTCGCAAGCGCTCGGCCAGGGCCACCAGCAACTGATCGCCCACCTCGGGACCAAAGTTGTCGTTGAGCTCCTGGAAGCGATCGATGTCGATACTGAAGATGGCCAGGGTTGAGTTGTAGGCCCGCCCCCGTAGAATCTGCTGCAGATGTTGTAATGAGGCCAGCTTATTTGGCAGGATTGTGAGCGGATCAATGCAGCGGATCTGTTCGATTGAGCGCTGCAGCTCCACCTGGTGGGTGATGTCTTCCAGGGTTCCAATCACCACGGTGGGATTGCCCCGGCTGTCGTAGCTGGTCATGCCCCGGGCGCGCACCATCTTCTGCTGGCCCTGGGCCAGATGCAGGCGATGGCAGTTCTCAAACAACGTGCCACGATCCACCGCCATGAAGAAGTCGCGCCGCCATTGGGTCCGGTCATCCGGGTGCACCAGGCTGGCGTAGGCGTCCATGCTTGGTGGCGTTCTGGCGGCATCCAGTTGGCAGATGCGATAGGTCTGGGCTGACCAGCGCATCTGCTCATTGCCGAACTGGTAACACCAGGACCCGATGCCGCTGAGCCGTTCGCTGTCATCGAACAGCCGGGTGGTTGCCTTCAGTTCGCGGGTGATCTGTTCGGTCTCGGTGCGATCCGTCACCACCGAAACCAGAACCTTACCGCGGTTGAGTTCACAGACGCTGTGGCGTACCGTCACGTCCAGCACCGTGCCATCTTTGCAGCGGTGACGGGTCGTGAGGGTCCCCCCGCCATCCCGCAGGATCGCGGCCATGTGCTCGGCCACCCAGTCGCGGTCGTGGTCGGGATCGGCCTGCAGCTGTTCGGGCCGCAGGGCCAGGAATTCGTCTCGGCTGTAGCCGAGTCGCCCATGGGCGCTGGGGCTGCAGTCGATAAAGCGCCCGCTTGGCAGTTCGGCGATCACCAGGTCGGCGTTGCTCAGCTCGGCCAGGATGTGGAAGCCCTCCAGCAGCCGGTCCACGCCGCCACCGACGTTGATCGCTTGGGCGGCATTGCCTGGCATGTGGAACACCGTCTCGGATCAAGACTAGGCATTGGAGCCCGGGTGTGGCTTGTCAATCTGAGCAACCGTAAGAAACCTCTAATGGCTCATAAAGCGGTGTTCGCCATGGTGCTGATCCTTCACTTGGCACTTGAAGCTGCGCTCGGTTGGCCCTGCAATGGCTGGGATTCTTCAATGCCAGCGGTCGCACTGGATGCTGGCCGCGTCCGTTCGTCTTGCATCGCCTTGGTGGCCATCCCTGCTTGAGGTGGAGGGGCCATTGGAAACGATCGATCTTGAAGCATCTCGGCTACTTCTGCTGAGGGTCAAGGCATCCGGGAGGCGTCTGTTGATCCGTCTTCTTCTATGCCTTCTGGGGTAGGCGTGCGTCCTGGGCGGGCCTGGCCGACGGCGAGCCTTCACGGTCTCCAAGGCCAACCGGTGCGCTCCCAGGTACCGCCTGGCTGTGCTTGGGCCATCGCCAGCGGCGGCCCCACGGCAGTCAGGGCAGAATGGCCCCAGCGGTTCCGGTGGGTTACTCCCTGGAGGCAACGAGGAAAGTCCGGTGGGGCGCAGGCCTGTCCTGCATCGAGTCCGGCGCTGTCCCGCAGCTGTGATGGGAGCTACCTGCAGCTTCCTCAGTCAGAACGCTCACCGCCTGATGCCTTCCCTCTCCGGCGCGGACCGGCTCCCTCGATGACTCAAACCCTTTCCCCCAGGTCACTCGCCCTGCTGGCCGGTGCTGCGGCCCTGGCGCTGCTGGCGTTGGATCAACCGGCCCAGGCCCACCAGATCGCCACTGGTGGTCTTGCGGCTGGCTTCCTCCATCCGATCTCCGGCGCCGACCATCTCCTCCTACTGATCGCGGTGGGGGCGGCGGCTGCGCAGCTGTCCAGCCAGCTGCTGCTCTGGGCCCTGGCGGGTGCGGTGGCGGGCGGCGTGGCTGGGGCCATGGGCGCCGCCGTCCCCGGACTGGAGCTGCTGGCGGCCCTGGCGATCTCGGCCGTGGCCCTGCTGGTGCTGCGCAGCGTCCGCTCCCATCAGACATCCCCGCAGGTCCTTGCCGCCGGCCTGGTGGCCTCCGCGGTGGCCACCCACGCCATGCTCCACGGCCTGGAGGCCCCGGCCGAGGGGGCTGCCCTGGGGTGGTGGTTCGGTGCCTTTGCCGCCTCCGTGGTTGTGAGTGGTGGCAGCTTCCTGGTGTTGCGCCGGATGCCCCAGGCCTGGACCCGCGCCCTGGCCCTGCTGCTGGTCCTCTGCGGCGGTGTGGCTTCCCTTGGGGTGCTCGGCCTGCTGGT
Organism: Vulcanococcus limneticus LL; assembly: GCF_002252705.1. Taxonomy (GTDB): domain Bacteria; phylum Cyanobacteriota; class Cyanobacteriia; order PCC-6307; family Cyanobiaceae; genus Vulcanococcus; species Vulcanococcus limneticus. The sequence goes on along the minus strand of NZ_NQLA01000008.1, from coordinate 21,156 downwards.
TCGCTGAATCCAGCGCCGCCTGGCTTCACGGTCTGAAGCGATCAACTGGAGCGCGGCGACCGCTTGGGGTTACTCCCCCAACAGGTCGCCACCCAGGGCTTGGGAGGCCATCGAGCCCAGGGGCGGCAGCAGCTCATCCTCCCCATCGGCTCCGGCACGGTCAAACAGCTGCAACTCGGGCATTGCCTCGTCGTCCAGCTGCTGTATTGGGGTGCCGCGGGGCCCAGTGAAACTGCCTGGCCCATCGAGATCGTTCGTGGCTGCAGTTGCTGGTCCGCAGATCAGCAGCAGCAAGCTCCAGTAGAAGACCAGGACCAGCAGAACCAGGCCACGGCCGTGCCGTTCAGCGTTGCGCCATGTCCACGGTGCCGTCTCTCCTGCCAAGGGGTGAGGAATTGGGCTTGGCAGTGGGTCGCGCATCGGCCGTCTCCACGACTGGGGTTCGGCGGCAGTTCCGGCGATCAGAAGGCCCGCTGCAGCTCGGGTTTCTCCTCCGGCACGATCGCTCCAGCCACCGGGCACACCTGCAGGCAGATGCCGCAGTCGATGCAGGTGTCGAAGTCGATCCAGTAGAAGCCGGTACCCTTCACATTGGCACCCTTGCCGGGGTTGATGCAGGCCACCGGGCAGGCATCCACGCAATCCGCCACGCCCTCGCAGACGTCGGTGAGGATCGTGTGGGCCATGGGGTTCTGCGGCGAAGGGCTGGGGTGGATCCTAGGCAGCGCCAGGCTCCACCCAGATGCTGGCGGCGCAGCCCCGCTCGGCGGCGATGGCCTCGGCGTCGGCTCGCGTGGGGCAGGGTTCCCCCAGCAGCTCGGCTCGCTGGCCCGCCCCATGCAGCTGCTCAAGCCGATCCAGGGCCGCCGGCAATGCCAGGGCATTGGCGTAGGCCACCAGCACCGGCGGCTGCGGCTCCGACTCGCCGACCTCCGCATCAAGCAGCTCCCGCAGCGCCTCGACAGCGAAGCCGAAGCCCATGCCGGAGGCGCTGGAACGCTCCTGTTCGCTGCTGAAGCGCCCCACCAGGGCGTCGTAGCGGCCGCCGCTGGCCAGCTCCACTGGCGCATCGGCGCCCTGGCAGACGAGTTTGAGCACCAGCCCGTCATAGAGGTCGAAGTGGGGCTGGAAGCTCGGATCGAGCTGCAGGGTCACCCCCTGGGCCGCTGCCACCGGGGCGATGGCCTTGAGCGTGGCGTCCAGGTCGTCGAGCAGGGCGCAGGGGCCCAGCTGCTGCTCCAGCTGATAGAGCACGGCGGCCGGTTTACCCCGCAGCCGCATCAGGGCCTGCAGTCCCTGGCGCTGGCGCTCCGGCAGCTCCAGGGCCGCCAGCTCCAGGGGGTCAAAGCCGGTGAGGGCCTGCCGCGCGGCGGTGCGCTGCTCGCCTGGCACCTGATCGAGCAGGGCCGTGAGCACGCCGTGGTGGCCGAGCAGCAGGCGCGGCTGGTGGGCGGCCGTGATCCCAACCCGTCGCAGGCAGGCAAGCAGCAGTCGCAGCAGTTCGGCATCGGCCACACCGGCCGGTGAGGCGCTGCCGTCGCCAGGGCCCGGGCCAGAGGCGCCGCCGCTGCCCAGCAGCTCCACGCCGCTCTGGAGCTGCTCCTCGATCCGTTGCCCGCCGGCATCGCCCACGCCACTGCGGAACACCACACCGCTGCTCCAAAGCCGCAGCGGCCGGGGCCGGGCCGCCAGCCGCGTGCAGGCGGCCCGGGCGATCGAGGCGGTCATCTCCGGCCTCAGCCCCAGGGGCTCATCGGCGGCCAGGCGCACCAGCTCCCGGCTGGCAATGCCTCCGCCCGCCGCCAGGGTCTCCAGCCGCTCGATCGTCGGGGGTGCCACCTCTTGGTAGCCCCACAGGCGGTAGACCTCCGCCAGCTGGTCACAGAGGCGGCGGTTGCCCTCCACCTGGCGCGGATTGAGGTCCCTGGCGCCGGCGGCGGGTTGCAGGGCCATGGGGACGGGGGGGGGACGGAGATCGGGCTCGATCCTATGGATCGGCCCCATGGGCACGGCTCGCAGGCTCAGCCCCGCTCTGGCTGTGCGCCATCCAGCTCCGGAGCCCCGAAGCTGGCGCCACTCAGGGGATGGCAGGCCGCCAGGCCCTCGATCAGGGCCTGGCGCAGGTCGGGGGTGCAGGCGATCAGGCGGCCGGCACCCAGCTCGGCCGGGCCGCCGTCGTAGGCGCACACCACCCCGCCTGCCTGCTCCACCAGGGCCACGCCGGCGGCCAGATCCCAGGGGGAGAGCCCCCGCTCCCAGTAGCCATCGAGCCGGCCCGCCGCCACGAAGGCCAGGTCCACCGCCGCCGCACCGCCGCGGCGCACCCCGCGGGTGCGGTGGGTGAAGTAGGCGAACTCGGCGTAGTTGTTGTCGAGGCGGGTGTGGCGGTCGTAGGCAAAGCCCGTCACCAGCAGCGATTCCGCCAGCGACCCACAGCCGCTTACCTGGATCAGGGCCTCGTTGCACCAGGCCCCCAGGCCCGGCGCTGCCCAGTAGAGCTGCTCCAGGGCCGGCACCGCCAGGGCCCCCAGCAGTGGCTGCCCGCGCCAGGTGAGCCCGATCGAGGTGCCGAAGAAGGGATAGCGGTGGGCGTAATTGGTGGTGCCATCGAGCGGATCGACGCACCACTCCAGCTCCGAGCGTCCGGTCCGGCGGCCGCTTTCTTCGGCCAGCACGCCCAGGTCCGGTGTCTCGGCCGCCAGCACCGCCAGCACGGCCCGCTCAGCGGCCACGTCGGCTTCGGTCACCAGATCGCCGGCGCGGCCCTTCTCCCGGATCTGCTCCAGCTGGCCGAAATGCCGCCGCAGTTCAGATGCGCCCGCCTCGGCCGCGCGGCGAGCGACCCCGGCCAGCCGTTCCAGCTCGCCATCCGGCAGGCCCGATCCCGCGCGGGCCGCGTCGCTGAGGCGCGGGGGAAAGCTGGCGCTCAGGCTCATTCTTCGTCGAGGGGCAGGCCGGGACGCACCTTGCCACGGCCGAAGTGACGCCCGAACTGCAGCTCGTAGACCTCGTCCTCATCCTGGGTCTCCACCTCCAGGGGGCCGAGGGCCCGGGCCACGCACAGCAAGCCATAGCCCTTGCGACGCACCTCCCGCGACAGGCCCAGGGATTCCCGCTGGTCGATTTCGCCGGCGATCACCCGCACGGCACAGGCTGTGCAGCAGCCGTTGCGGCAGCTGAAGGGGAGCGGTTCCCCCTGCTGCTCGAAGCTGCGCAGGATGTACTCGCCCTCGGGCACGTCCAGGCGGATCGTGCGCGCCTCCTGGCGCCAGTGCACCGTGATCGGATGGCTGCGGCGTGCGCTCGAAGGGGGGCTGCTGAACGGCATGGCCGGCGGGCGGTGCGGGAGGGGGCGACTGCTACATTCTCACCGTTGCCCCACCGCAGACATCAACGGAGTTTCCGTTGGTCTGTGCATTGCCCCTCGCGGAGAGGTGGCCGAGTGGTCGAAGGCGCAGCACTGGAAATGCTGTATAGGGGCAACTCTATCGAGGGTTCGAATCCCTCCCTCTCCGTTTCAAAGAGCCGCCTCCGGGCGGCTTTTTTGTTGGCTGGTTGTGTTGGCCGGTCTGCCCTGCTGGGGGCAGGCAGCGGATAACGGCGCCGGGGCTCTTTAGGGGCCCTGGATGGAGCCGCGCAGCTGCTGATTTCCGCCGCCGTGGCCGCGCTTGGGACCCCAGGCCTGGAGTTCGGCGGCGGGACCGTTAGTTTGGGTCTTCCATTCAGGGATCCATGGGGCGGATCGTCGGCATCGACCTGGGCACCACCAACTCGGTGGTGGCGGTGCTGGAGGGCGGCCGGCCCCAGGTGATCGCCAATACCGAGGGCGGGCGCACCACCCCCTCGGTGGTGGGTTTCAGCAAGGAGCAGGAGCTGCTGGTGGGCCAGCTGGCCCGGCGCCAGCTGGTGCTCAACCCACGCAACACCTTCGCCAACCTCAAGCGCTTCCTGGGGCGCCAGTGGGAGGAGCTCGACGACGGCAGCCTGGCGGTGCCCTACACGGTGCGGGCCAACGACGCCGGCAACGTGCGCGCGGTCTGTCCCGCCACCGAGCGCGAATACGCGCCTGAGGAGCTGGTGGCCAGCATCCTGCGCAAGCTGGTGGACGACGCGGCCACCTACCTGGGCGAGCCGGTGGAGGCGGCGGTGATCACCGTGCCCGCCTACTTCAACGATGCCCAACGCCAGGCCACCCGCGACGCCGGCCGCCTGGCGGGGATTGCCGTGGAGAGGATCCTCAACGAACCCACGGCGGCGGCCCTGGCCTACGGCTTCGATCGCAGCACCGTGAAGCGGGTGCTGGTGTTCGACCTGGGGGGCGGCACCTTTGATGTGTCGGTGCTGCGCATCGCCCAGGGCGTCTTCGACGTCAAGGCCACCAGCGGCGACACCCAGCTGGGCGGCAACGACTGGGACCGCCGCATCGTCGACTGGCTTGCCGATGGTTTCCAGGCCGAGCACGGCCTCGATCTGCGCCGCGACCGCCAGGCCCTGCAGCGGCTCACCGAGGCGGCCGAGAAGGCCAAGATCGAGCTCTCGGGCGTCAGCAGCACGCCGATCTCCCTGCCCTTCATCGCCACCGGCGATGCCGGCCCCCTCCACATCGAGACCACCCTGGAGCGCTCCCGCTTCGAGAGCCTCTGCCCCGACCTGCTCGATCGGCTGCTGCGCCCCGTGCAGCGGGCCCTGCGTGATTCGGGCCTGGCCGCTGAAGACATCGACGACATGGTGCTGGTGGGCGGCTCCACCCGCATGCCGATGGTGCAGCAGATGGTGCGCACCCTGATCCCGCTCGAGCCCTGCCAGTCGGTGAACCCCGATGAGGTGGTCGCGATCGGCGCGGCGGTGCAGGCCGGCATCCTCACCGGCGAGCTGCGGGATCTAATGCTCAACGACGTCACACCCCTGTCGCTCGGGCTGGAGACGATCGGCGGGGTGATGAAGGTGCTGATCCCCCGCAACACGCCGATCCCGGTGCGCAAGAGCGATGTGTTCAGCACCTCCGAGGCCAATCAGAGCTCGGTGGAGATCCACGTGCTGCAGGGTGAACGCCAGATGGCCGAGGGCAACAAGAGCCTGGGCCGTTTCCGCCTCTCAGGCATTCCGCCGGCTCCGCGCGGTGTGCCCCAGGTGCAGGTGTCGTTCGACATCGATGCCAACGGGCTGCTGCAGGTGTCGGCCACCGACCGCACCACCGGACGCCAGCAGAGCGTGAGCATCCAGGGCGGCTCCAACCTCAGCGAGGACGAGATCAAGGCGCTGATCGAGGAGGCGGAGCGCAAGGCCACGGAGGATCGGCGCAAACGGGCCGAGATCGACCGCCGTAACCGCGCCCAGACCCTGGTGGCCCAGGCCGAACGCCGCCTGCGCGATGCCGCCCTGGAGTTGGGGCCCTATGGGGCCGAGCGCCAGCAGCGGGCGGTGGAGATCGCCGTGCGCGACGTGCAGGACCTGCTCGCCGCCGCCAGCCGCGACGGCGGCGACCTGGGTGAACTGGACCTGGCGGTGAGCCAGCTGCAGGAGTCGCTCTACGGACTGAATCGCCGCCTGGCGAGCGAGCGCAAGGTGGAGAGCAACCCGCTCCAGGGCCTCAAGAACACCCTGGGCTCCCTCAAGGATGAGCTGTTCGCCGATGACGACTGGGACGACTGGGATCGGGGCGGCACCGGCGGTCGTTACCGCGACCCCTGGGCCGAGCCCTCCTGGTCGGCGGCCCGCAATGAGCGCGAGCGCTCTGGCTCCAGCTGGGACCGCCAGGCCTGGGATCGGCCGGAGTGGTCGGATCAGGACCGGCAGCGCCCGGACCGGGCGCGCCCCGAGCTGGAACCCTCGGGTTGGGGCCGCCCGGATCGTTCCTCCCCCGATCGCGCCTATGCGGCCCGCTCTGCTGCGGATCGGCCCGCCGCTGAGCCGGCTCGCGGCAACGGCAGCTGGGGGCGCGAACGCCCGGACCCTGAGCCCGATCGCTGGGCCGACCAAGATCGCTGGGAGCGCGAGCCGGATCCCCGCCAGGTGAGCGCCTCCCGTCGGACGGCCCCTGGGTCCAACGATCGCGAACCGTTCGCCGGCGAGGGCCACGAGAGTCGCTCCTACGAGGAGCGCCGCTATGTGCCAGAGCCGGCGCGGCAGGGCGGCCAGCACGACGATCCCTGGGCTGAGGTCTGATGCCCATGCGGGCAGGAACATCGTCGATCGAGGCCCCTGACCTCTGGGCCGTGCTCGGCCTGGAGCCCGGCGCCGATGCCGGCAGCCTGAAGCGGGCCTTCCGCCAGCAGGCGCGCCGCTGGCACCCCGACCTCAACGGCAACGACCCGGTGGCCGAGGAGCGGTTCAAGGCCGTGAACGCGGCCTATGCGGTGCTCAGCGATCCAGCGCGCCGGGCCGCCTGGGAGCAGGGGTTGGCGGGTCCGGAGGGCGCCGCCGCTGGCCTCGATCCCTTTGCCACGGGCTTTCCCGCCTTCGAGGATTACCTCGATGAACTGTTCGGTCGCCGCCGCCGGTCCCAGCGGCCCACCGACGGTGGTTGGGCCGGCTCGGACGGGCCCGACGCGGAGGAGCCCGACGTGGCGGCGCAGGGCTATGGGGAGTCGGCAGCCGCCCAGACCCGGACCAGCCCAGCAGCCGAGGCGTCCTCCGGTGGCCCCGTCACCGCGTCGGCTCCCGCGCCGCCGCCGGTGGTGGCCGCCACGGATCAGGAGACCCTGGTGGAGCTCAGTCCCGAGCAGGCCCTGGCCGGCGAACGGGTTGAACTGGAGCTGGCGGACGGCACCGCGATCGAGGTCTGGACCCCGCCCCTCGCCGGTGACGGCTGGAGGCTGCGGCTGGCCGGCGTGGCCCCCGGCGGCGGCGACCACTTCCTGCAGTTGCGGGTGCGCACGCCGGACGGGCTGCGCATCGATGGTCTGCGGGTGCTCTATCAGCTGGAGCTGGCACCGGCCGATGGCGCCCTGGGCTGCCTGGCGGTGGTCCCCACCCTGCAGGGGCCCGTGCAGCTGCGGGTGCCTCCGGGGTCCTCCAGCGGCCGCCTGCTGCGGCTGCGGGGCCGGGGTCTGGAGCGCGGCAGCGAGCGGGGCGACCAGCTGGTGGAGATCCGGCTGGTGGTGCCTGCCGAGCTCAGCGAGGTGGAGGAGGCCCTCTACGGCCGGCTGCAGCAGCTGGCGGCTGAGCAGCAGGCCTGATCCCCGCCACGCAGCCGTTCTCCCCTCGATCGCCGCCACACAGATCGGCGATCGGTGAGACACTGGCTGGGCCCTCCATCGCCCTCCGCCATGCCGGTGCATGTCCTGCTCTTCGATGCCGGGAGCGACAACGAGGGAATCCACTCGCTCGAACTGAACGGCACCACGGTGGTGCTTCTGTTTGAAGACCGCGACGACGCCGAGCGCTACGCCGGTCTTCTGGAGGCCCAGGACTTCCCGCTACCCACGGTGGAGGCCCTCGACCGGGCGGAGATGGAGCAGTTCTGCGTCCAGGCGGGTTACGAGGCACGCTTCGTGCCGGTCGGCTTCCTGCCCCAGTCGCCGGAGGAGCGGCTGCTGATCGCGCCGCCCGAGAAGAACATGGACGTCACCGGCTGGGAGGAACGGGAGGACGGCGAGGCCCAGGCCGGCGGCGCCACCCTGGTGAGCGGCGCCGCCGCGGCGCCCCAGGACGGCCCGATCAGCAGCGGCGATACCGAGCTGGAGGACTTCCGCCGCCGCCTTGAGGGCCTGCTGTGAGCCTGTCCGCGTTCTCCTCCGGCGGCGGCTCCAGCCGCGGCCACCTGCTGACCGAGCAGCCCAACCCCCGCAGCAGCGAACTCGACCGGCTCGACACCAGCCAGCTGGTGCATCTGTTCATCGAGGAGGACCGCCGACCCCAGGAGGCCCTGGCCGGTGCCGCCGCCGGCCTGACCGCCGCCATCGATGCCATCGCCGAGCGGCTGCGCCAGGGGGGGCGTCTCTTCTACCTGGGGGCCGGCACCTCCGGGCGCCTGGGGGTGCTCGATGCGGCCGAGTGTCCGCCCACCTTCTGCACCCCGCCGGAGCTGGTGCAGGGGGTGCTGGCCGGGGGTGCCCCCGCCCTGCTGCGCAGCTCCGAGGGCCTGGAGGATCTGGCCGATGGAGGCCGCGCCGACCTGGAGGCCCGCGGCTTCTCTGGCGACGATGCACTGGTGGGGATCGCCGCCGGTGGCACCACCCCTTACGTCCACGGCGGCCTGGCCTACGCCCGCTCCCTCGGGGCGCTCACGGTGGCGATGGCCTGCGTCAGCGCCGAGCAGGTGCCCATGCCCAGTGACATCGAGATCCGGCTGCTCACCGGCCCCGAGCTGCTGGCGGGCTCGACGCGTCTCAAGGCCGGCACCGCCACCAAGATGGCTCTCAACATCCTTTCCACCGGCGTGATGGTGCGCCTTGGCAAGGTCTACGCCAACCGCATGGTCGACGTGGCGGTGACCAACAGCAAGCTCGAAGACCGGGCCCTGCGCATCCTCGCCGACCTGGCGGGGATGGAGCGGGAGCAGGGGGCAGAACTGCTGGAGCGCAGCGGTGGCTCGGTGAAGCTGGCGCTGCTGCTGGCCCTCACCGGCCTGGAGCCCGAACAGGGCCGGCGGCGCCTGGAGGCGTCCGGCGGTCTGCTGCGGCGGGCTCTGGAGCTCTGAGGCGCACGAACGCGCGAACCGGCTGGTTCGCCCCAGCTGTTGCCCTCAGCCCAGTTCGCCCCAGTAGGGGGCCGTGAACAGGTCCAGCTTGCGGCGGGTTTCCACCGGCACCTGATCCTTGGGGGTCATCAGGGCATCGCGCAGGGCCGAGTGGGCGCTGCTGGCCGGCCTCTGGGCGGCGATCCGCTCGGCGGTGGTGCGCACGATCTGCTGGGCCAGCTCGGCGTTGCTGCGCAGATTGCCGATCACCATCTCCACGCTGACGCTGTCGTGGTCGGTGTGCCAGCAGTCGTAGTCAGTGGCCATGGCGAGGGTGGCGTAGGCGATCTCCGCCTCCCGCGCCAGTCGCGCCTCGGTGTGGTTGGTCATGCCGATCACCGCACAGCCCCAGCTGCGGTAGATGGTCGACTCGGCCCGGGTCGAGAAGGCCGGCCCCTCCATGCACAGGTAGGTGCCACCGCGGTGCAGGCTGCGGCCTTCGGGCATCAGGCTGTCGGCCACATCCGCCAGCAGACGGCTGAGGGTGGGACAGAAGGGATCGGCGAGGGCCACGTGGGCCACCGCGCCCTCGCCGAAGAAGGTGAGCGGACGCTGGTGGGTGCGATCGATGAACTGATCGGGCACCACCATGTCGAGCGGCCGCACCTCCGGCTGCAGCGAGCCCACCGCCGAGGGGGAGAGGATCCAGCGCACGCCGAGGGAGCGCAGGGCCCAGATGTTGGCCCGATAGGGCACCTCGGAAGGGGTGAAGCTGTGGTGGCGGCCATGGCGCGCCAGGAACACCACCTCCATGCCGCCGAGCCGTCCGAGCCGCAGGCTGTCGGAGGGCGGGCCGAAGGGGGTGTCGAGGCTGATCTCCTGGATGTCCTCCAGCCCCTCCATGGCGTACAGCCCGCTGCCGCCGAGCACCCCGAGGCGGGCCTGGGTGAGGTCGAGACCGGGGCTGAAGCTCATCGGCGTGGGGGCGCGGCGACCGCGCGAATGCTGGGTTCCGTTCTACCGGACAGGGACCACCGCTGAACGCCCCTGAGCCGGCGAGGGGCCGGCGGGCGCTGCCCTCCAGCGCGGGGCGACGCGCATACTTGGGGTCGTTTGAAGGACGCAGCTGTGACCAAGGCCGTGATGGACACCGATGCCGGCCGCATCGAACTGGAGCTGTTTGACGCCGACGCCCCCAACACCGTGGCCAACTTCGTGAAGCTGGCCAAGGACGGCTTCTACGACGGTCTGGCCTTCCACCGCGTGATCCCGGGCTTCATGGCCCAGGGCGGCTGTCCCAACAGCCGCGAAGGCGCCCGCGGCGTGGCCGGCACCGGCGGCCCCGGCTACCAGATCGACTGCGAGATCAACGCTCAGAAGCACCAGGCCGGCACCCTGGCCATGGCCCACGCCGGCCGCAATACCGGCGGCTCGCAGTTCTACATCTGCCACGAGGCCCAGCCCCACCTCGATGGCGTGCACACCGTGTTCGGCCACACGGGCAACCTGGATGTGGTGCTGGCCCTGAAGACCGGCACCCGCATCAAGACGGTCACCATCGAAGGCTGAACCCTTCAAAGCCAGGCCCGGGTCGATCCGCTTGGATGGCCTGGGCCCAGGGCAGTGCCGCTCAAGGCCGGCCTGCCCCGCTCAGCACCAGCCCCCGGTCAGCACCAGCGGATCAAGGTGCCCGGTGCCATGCGCAGGGTTGGCTGCTCGGCGGCGAGTTCCACCAGGGGTCGACGCTGGGCCTCCAGCGTGTTGCTGGGATGGGTGGTGCGCTGGCTGTCGGGGGCAAGGAGCAGGCTCACGCTGGCGGTGCCGGGCCAGGTGGCCATGCGGTGCAGGGCCTCCGCCAGCCCGGGTTCGGAACTTCCCACCAACAGCACCGCCAGGCTGGGCTGATCGAGCAGCGCCAGCACCCGCGGGTGCTCCTCCAGCTCCAGTTCCATGCCCTGCTCCGCCGCCCAGGAACGCAGCTCCTGCCAGTGGCCGGTCAGCTGGCTGGGTTCCAGCTCACCCGTGCCGCCCCATCGCCAGGCGAGCACCGCCGCCGGACCCAACCGGCAGCTCAGGGCGGCCTGGCCCGGTGCCGCGTCGCCGCAGGAGCTGTCGCTGCTGGGGCCATCCATCAGGTGGCCGAGCTTGGCCTGCTTGGTCTGCAGGTAGGCGGCGTTGTGCAGGCCGGGATCCATCACCAACGGCACCCGGTCCTCCACCTGCAGGCCGTAGCCGCCCAGACCGGCGATCTTGCGCGGGTTGTTGGTGATCAGCCGAAGCCGCTGCACGCCCAGGTCGCTGAGGATCTGGGCCCCCACGCCATAGCTGCGCAGATCGGCGGGGAAGCCGAGCCGTTCGTTGGCCTCCACCGTGTCGAGGCCGCCGTCCTGGAGCGAGTAGGCCCGCAGCTTGTTGATCAGGCCGATGCCGCGCCCCTCCTGGCGCAGGTACACCACCACCCCCTCGCCGGCGGCCTCGACCATACGCAGCGCGGCCTCCAGCTGGGGCCGGCAGTCGCAGCGCAGCGAACCGAAGGCGTCGCCGGTGAGGCACTCGCTGTGCACCCGCACCAGCACCGGACCCGTGGCGGCTTCGGGATGGCCCTTGACGATGGCGACATGCTCGCTGCCGTCGAGCTCGTTGCGGTAGCCGATGGCCCGGAACTGCCCGAAGGTGCTGGGCATGGCGGCCTCGGCCTGGCGCCGCACGAAGCGCTCGGTGTCGAGCCGGTAGCGGATCAGATCGGCGATGTTGATCAGCCGCAGGCCGTGGCGGCGGGCGTAGGCCACCAGCTGGGGCAGCCGCGCCATCGAGCCGTCCACGTTCTGGATCTCGCAGATCACCCCGGCCGGATACAGCCCCGCCAGGCGCGAGAGATCCACGGCCGCCTCGGTGTGGCCGGCGCGCTTGAGCACCCCGCCGGGCCGGGCCCGCAGCGGAAAGATGTGGCCGGGGCGGCGCAGGTCCGCCGGCTGGGTGGCCGGATGGATCGCCACCTGGATCGTGCGGGCCCGATCCTCGGCGGAGATGCCGGTGGAGACACCGTTCTCCGGCCCCGCATCGACGCTGACGGTGAAGGCGGTCTGGTTCTCATCGGTGTTGCGGGCCACCATCAGCGGCAGCTCCAGGGCATCGAGCCGCTCCCCCTCCATCGCCAGGCAGATCAGGCCCCGGGCCTCGGTGGCCATGAAGTTGATCTGCTCGGGCGTGGCGAACTGGGCGGCGCAGATCAGGTCGCCCTCGTTCTCGCGGTTCTCGTCGTCCACGACGACCACCATCTCGCCGTTGCGGATCGCGGCCAGTCCATCGGCGATCGAGTCGAAGGCGATCGCCCGGCCGCCGTTGGCGGCCGGCGCGCTGTCCGTGGCGCTAGGGGTGCTGGAGGGGCTGGCGCTCAAGGGCGGGCTCGGCAGGTGGGCGGACCACGACCACCCGGAGTCGGATGGCGCTGCCACTTTTATAAAGCCCGGTACAGTCGGCCGTTCCCGAGCCTTCGGCATGGCCAGCCAGCGCGTCGCCGTGATCGGAGCCACCGGCTACGGCGGCCTCCAGACCCTGCGCCTGCTGCAGGGCCACCCCAGCCTCAGCGTGACCTATCTGGGCGGGGAGCGCAGCAGCGGCAAGCGCTGGAGTGAGCTCACCCCCTTCCTGCCCCTGCCGGGCGATCCGGTGGTGCAGAGCCCGGAGGTCGACGCCATCGCCGAGGCCGCCGACCTGGCGGTGCTGAGCCTGCCCAACGGCCTGGCCTCCACCCTGGTGCCCGGCCTCCTGGAACGCGGCGTCAAGGTGGTGGATCTCTCGGCCGACTACCGCTACAGCTCCCTGGGCCAGTGGCAGGAGGTGTATGCCTCCGAGGCCCGCCACTTCCCCCGCAGCGACGCGGACCTCTGCGCCGAAGCCGTCTATGGCCTGGTGGAGTGGGAGGAGGAGCGGATCCGCACGGCCCGGCTGGTGGCGGCCCCCGGCTGCTTCCCCACCGCCAGCCTGCTGGCCCTCACCCCCTTTCTCAACCAGGGGCTGATAGAGACCGGTGGCATCGTGATCGATGCCAAGAGCGGCACCAGCGGCGGCGGCCGTGCCCCCAAGGAACACCTGCTGCTGGCCGAGGCCTCCGAGGGGGTGGCGCCCTATGGCGTGGTGGGCCATCGCCACACCAGTGAGATCGAGCAGCTCTGTGGCCGTGCTGCTGGCCAGGCGGTGCAGCTGCAGTTCACGCCGCACCTGATCCCGATGGTGCGGGGCCTGCTGGCCACGGTCTACGGCCGCCTCAAGGATCCAGGCCTCAGCGCCGACGATTGCACCACCCTGCTGGAGGCGGCCTACCGCAAGGCCCCCTGCGTGCAGGTGCTGCCGGTGGGCACCTACCCCTCCACGAAGTGGGTGCGCCAGACCAACCGGGCCCTGCTCTCGGTGCAGGTGGATCCGCGCACGGGCCAGTTGATCGTGATGAGTGCGATCGACAACATGATCAAGGGCCAGGCCGGCCAGGGGGTGCAGTGTCTGAATCTGCTGGCGGGCCTGCCGGCCGAGACGGGCCTGCCGCTGCTGCCCTTCTACCCCTGAGCGGGGCTAGGTCAGGCCCAGCCGTTCGCTCGCCAGCTGCACCGCCAGGGGCAGGATGCGGTGCTCCTGCACCTGGATACGCCGGGCCAGGGCGGCATGGTCATCGCCGGACTCCACCGGCACGGCGGCTTGCACCAGGATCGGCCCCCCATCCACCTCCAGCCGCACCAGGTGGGCCGTGCATCCACTGAGGGTGACCCCCGCCGCCAGGGCCTGGCCCACGGCATCCACGCCACGGAAGCTGGGCAGCAGCGAGGGGTGGATGTTGACCAGCCGATCGGGGAAGGCATCGATCAGGCGCTGGGTGACGATGCGCATCCAGCCCGCCATGACCACCAGATCGGCACCGACTGCCTGGAAGCAGGCGGCCAGGCCGTCGTCGAGGGCCTCGCGGCTGGCGGCCTGGCGGTGGTCGAGCAGCTGAACGGGAACGCCGAGCCGCTCGGCCCGCGCCACCGCACCGCAACCTGGGTTGTTGACGGCGAGAAGCACCACCTGGGCCGCCAGCTCGCCGCGGCGGCAGGCCCCCACCAGGGCTTCGAAGTTGCTGCCGTTGCCCGAGGCCATCACCCCCAGCCGCAGGATCCGGCCGGCATCGGCCCCGGCCGGGGCCAGTCCATCCCCCGGTTGGATCGGCCGCTGTGGTGACAACGGCCACTGGACGGCAAGGCCCGGATCGCTAGGGTCTACCAAAGGGCATCGCCTCCATGTCCCATCTCTCCATCCTGCCCACCGTCCTCCGCGACGCCGACCTGCTGGCGGAGGCCCTGCAGGATCTGGGACTCGATCCCCAGCGGGGCGGCAGCCTGCGCGGCTTCGCCGACGAGCGGGTGACGGTGAGTCTGTGGGTGCGCCTTGGCGAGGGTGAGCGGCTTGGCTGGCGGCCCCAGGGCGATGGCAGCCTGGCCTTGGTGGGCGATCTGCAGCGCCTGGGGCGCTCCCGCCCCCTGCAGCAGCTGATCGGCCGCATCACCCGCGCCTACGCCACCCGGCTGGCCCTGCGCGAGGCCGCCCGGGAGTTTCCCCAGGCCCAGGTCGAGCTGGTGGCCTGAGCGCGCTGCCCGTGGTCGACCTGCTTCTGAACCTTCAGGCCCCCCACCGGCACCTGGTGGAGGTCACCCTGCGCCTGGTGCCCCGCACGCCGGTGTTGCGGCTGCGGCTGCCCGCCTGGACCCCCGGCTCCTACCTGATCCGCGACTACGTGCGCCAGCTGGAGGGCCTGGAGGCCCACCAGGGCCAGCGGCGCCTGGCCCTGCGCCGGCTGGAACCCTCCTGCTGGGAGCTGGTCTGTGATCCCACAGCCGGCGCCCTGCAGGTCCGCTACCGGGTGATGGCCAGTGAGCTCACGGTGCGCACCTGCCACCTGGACAGCGAGCACGGCTTTCTGGCCCTGGCGGCCGTGGTGCTGGAGCTGGAGGGGGAGCGCTGGTCGCCGCATCGGCTGCGGCTGCAGCTGCCCGAGGGTTGGCGGCCCTTCCTGACCCTGCCCCAGCAGGCCGATGGCAGCTGGCTGGCGCCCGATTTCGATGCCCTGGTGGACAGCCCCCTGGAGGTGGGTCCCCACCGGGAGCACCGCTTCGAGGTGCGGGGAGTGCCGCACCGCTGGGTCACCTGGGGTGGTACACCCGAGCAGGGCGACTGGCTGCTGCAGCGCTTCCCCACCCTGCTGGACGACGTGGCGGCCGTGGCGGAGAGCTGCTGCCGCCTGATGGGATCCGGCCCGCCGCCCTGCCGGGACTACCTGGTGGTGCTGCATCTCATCGACGACGGCTACGGCGGCTTGGAGCACGACCACGGCACGGTCCTGGTCTACGGGCGACGGGCGCTGGAGACGCCGGACGGTCTGCGCAAGCTGCTGCAGCTGTTCGGCCACGAATACCTGCATCAGTGGAATGTGCGGCGGCTGCGGCCCGCCGAGCTCACGCCGATCGACTACCAGCGGCCGCCGATCGTGCCAACGCTCTGGTTCGCCGAGGGGATCACCAGCTACCTCGATCAGTTCCTGCCCCTGCTGGCGGGACGCTCCACCCCCGCGGAACTCCTCGGGGACCAGGGCGAGGACCTCAGCCGCTACCGACTCACCCCGGGCCGCAGCGTCCAGAGCCTGCGGGAGAGCAGCCAGGAGGCCTGGGTGAAGCTCTACCGCGCCGATGCCTACGCGGCCGACAGCCAGATCAGCTACTACCTCAAGGGTGCCGTGCTGGCCCTGGTGCTCGACCTCCACCTGCGCCGCCACGGCTCCTGCCTGGTTGCGGTGCTGCGGAACCTGTGGCAGGGGTTGGGCCAGTGGGGCCGGGGCTACCGCGAGACGGATCTTCTGGCGGCCTTCGCCGCCGCCGCACCCGACCTGGCCGCGCTGCTGCCCGCCTGGCTGGATGGCCTGGAGGATCCCAACCTGGATGGCTATCTGGCCGATGCGGGCCTGCAGCTCAGTGCCGTGGCGGCGCCGCACCCCTGGATCGGTCTGGTGGCCCGCAGCGAGGCAGGCCAGCTCATGGCCAGCCGGGTGTATCGCGATGGCCCCGCTGAGGCGGCCGGCGTGATGGTGGGTGACGAGCTGCTGGCCTTGGAGGGTCGGCGCCTGCGGGAGCCTGAGCAGCTGGGCAGCTGGCTGGCCGCTGGCCAGGAGCAGGAGCTGCTGATCTGCCGCCGCGGCCAGCTGCGGTTCCTGCAGGTCCAGGCCCAGCCGCCCCGCACCGAGCGCTGGAAGCTGGAGGAGCAGCCCCAGGCCACGCCCGAAGCCCGCGAGCGACGCCAGCGCTGGCTGGGGCTGTTGCCATGCTGAGCCGCGCTCCGTGGTTGCAGCGGTTGCGCTGGCAGCGGCTCCTCGGGGAGCTCGCAGCGCCGCGTCGCCGCCTGCGGCTCCTCTCTCGCCAACTTGAGCCCCATCGGCACTGGCTGCTGCCTCTGGCGGCAGGCCTGGCCTTGAGCGGCCTCGGCCTGGGCTGGATCGGGCGGGATCTGGGCGGCGGCGGCGAGATCGGCCAGCGCCCGTCGCTGCTGGAGCAGTTGCGCCAGATGGGCCGCCCTCCAGCCACGGCTCCCCTGGGCCGGGCTCCGGCCCCGCCGACCCAGGCCGCCTGGCGCAGTCCACTGCGGCGCCAGTGTCAGGGGGTGGACCGCGGCCTGCAGCAGCGGCTTCAGGCCCAGCTGGCCAGCCTGCCCAGCCGCCGTAACGCCGTTCGCATCGACCCCAGCAACTACGGCGAGCGCTTCCGCGAGGACGCCTTCGGCAATCCCCTCGATCCCACCCCCAGGCTGGTGGTGCTGCACGAGACTGTCTACGGCCTGGGCTCGGCGATCAACACCTTCCGCACCCCCCATGCCAACGACGACGACCAGGTGAGTTATCACATCCTGATCGGCGAGGATGGCCGCGTCGTGCAGGCCGTCGATCCCGGGCAGCGGGCCTTCGGTGCGGGCTATTCGGCATTCAACGGCGCCTGGGTGGTGAGCAATGCGGCCCTGGCGGGATCGGTCAACAACTTCGCCCTGCACGTGAGTCTGGAAACGCCGCTCGACGGCGAGCACGACGGTCCATCCCACAGCGGCTACAGCCAGGCCCAGTACGACGCCCTTGCCGTGGTGCTGGCGGACTGGATGGGGCGATTCCCCATCCCGGCCACGGCGGTCACCACCCACAGGCACGTGGATCTGGGGGGAGCCCGGGCCGATCCCCGCAGCTTCGATTGGCGGGCCCTTCAATCCCGCCTGGCGGCCCTCGGCAAGCTCTGCTGATCGCCCGGCCGACGCCGCGCGGTCAGACCCTGGCCAGGTCAGATCAAGGGGGAGAGCGGTTCGCGCTGCTGGCCGTAGATCACGCCGTGCAGTTCGGGGTCCTGCATGTAGCGCAGGATGCGGGTGGGGTAGTCGAGCTTGCCGTTGTGTAGGTAGGCCAGGGTGGCGACCGTCTTGGCGTGGCGTGGCAGGCGGCTCACGTCATGGGTGCGGATCGGGTTCTGGGGGAGTTCTCGCAGGATGCGCTGCAGCTTGCCGGCAAGCAGAGCCACGTTGCGTTCCGGGTCCAGAAGCTGGTCCCGGGCCGCCTGGATCTCCTCGGGGGTGGCGTCGGGACGCAGCAGGCCCTGCTTGACCATCTCGCTCAGGCCCAGCTGGGCCGGCCCGTGGGTGCTGAACAGGCCGGAATGGGCTGCGATCGGCAGGTCCTCGCCCGGCTTGGCGTGCTGCATTTCATCGAAGAGGATCGCCGCCAGCAGCATCGGGTTGATGCCCGTGCGACGGCCCTCCCGCAGCACGTAGGGCTGCAGGCCCTCCAGACGGCTGATCGTGTGGCTGCGCAGGGGGGTGAGCTGGTCCACGCCGCTGGTGAACAGCTGGGCCAGCCGCGGCTGGGGTCCGTGGACCCCGAACCGCCGCTGCAGCTCCTTCAGCTCGCCCGGGCTGAAGCTGGCCGGGTTGGGCCGCTGCCCTTCATTGACCAGGCCGCTGTTGGCGTCAGCGGCGGAACTGACGGCGAGGCTGGGGCCGCTGATCAGGGTTCCCGCACCGGTCTGGGGAGCCTGGGCAGAGCCCAGCAGGGCACTGGAGGACACCAGCAGTCCAATCCACAGGCGCCGCCGCAGGCTGGACAGGCTCATGGGGGCTTTCCAGCGCTGGGGCGCGGCGGGGCGGCGCGGCACGGAAAGCTTTCTCACGAAATGACGCAGCAATTCTACGGACTTCTTTCATCTTCACCAATCACACAGGACGGTTGTGTGGCGGTCCACACAGTCCCAGCCCAGACCCGGATTTTTGAACGGATTGCAACCTGCGGCGCTTTGCCATGGGACCGAACACGGATAGCGTCGCCCTGCCTCGACACGCCACCGCCCGGGCCCATGACCTTTCTCCCCGCCACCGCCGGCGCCGGCCCCGAGGCCCTCTGGCGGCGGTTCTGCGGCCTGCTGTGGCACGATCCGGCCCTGGGCTTCTGGCTTGATCTGAGCCGCATGGCCCTCGATCCGGAGCGCCTTGAGGCCCTGCGGCCCCGGTTCGCCGGCGCCTTCGAGGCCATGGCGGCCCTGGAGGCCGGCGCGATCGCCAACCCGGATGAGGGGCGCCAGGTGGGCCACTACTGGCTGCGCAGCCCCGAGCTGGCGCCGGATGCTGCCGCCGGTGACCACATCCGCGCTGAGGTGGACCGGATCGAGGCCTTCGGCCGCGATGTGCAGGCGGGGGTGATCGCCCCGGCCCCCGGCAAGCGCTTCACCGATGTGCTCTGGATCGGCATCGGGGGCTCGGGCCTGGGTCCGGTGCTCATGGTGCGGGCCCTGCAGGATCCGGGCTCCGGGCTGCCCTTCCACTTCTTTGACAACGTCGATCCCGACGGGATGCGCCGCACCCTGGCGGCCCTCGGCCAGCGGCTGCAGACCACCCTGGTGGTTGTGGTGAGCAAATCCGGCGGTACCCCCGAGCCCCACATCGGCATGCTCCAGGCCAAGCGGGCCCTGGAGGCCCATGGCGGCAGCTGGGCCCGCCAGGCCGTGGCCGTGACCATGCTCGGCAGCCGCCTGGACCAGGAGGCGGAGGCCGGCGGCTGGCTGGCCCGCTTTGACATGTTCGACTGGGTGGGTGGCCGCACCAGCGTCACCAGCGCCGTGGGCCTGTTGCCAGGTGTGCTGATCGGCGCCGACATCCGCGCTTTCCTGGCCGGTGCCGGCGCCATGGATGCCGCCACCCGCGTAGCCGAGCTGGAGGCCAATCCCGCTGCCCTGCTGGCGGCCGCCTGGTACGCCGCCGGCGAGGGCCAGGGCCGCCGCGACATGGTGGTTCTGCCCTACCGGGACCGGCTGGAAGTGTTCAGCCGCTACCTGCAGCAGCTGGTTATGGAGAGTCTGGGCAAGAAGCACGACCGCGACGGCCAGGTGGTGCACCAGGGTCTGGCGGTGTACGGCAACAAGGGCTCCACCGACCAGCACGCCTACGTGCAGCAGCTGCGCGATGGCGTGGACAACTTCTTCGTGACCTTCATCGAGGTGCTGGAAGACCCGGGTGACATCCCGCCGCTGGAGGGCGAGAACCCTGGCGATTTCCTCGATGGCTTCCTGCAGGGCACCCGCGCCGCCCTCACCGAGGAGGGCCGCCAGAACCTCACCATCACCCTGCAGCGCCTGGATGCCCACAGCCTGGGCGCCCTGATCGCCCTGTTCGAGCGGGCTGTGGGGATCTACGGCGAGCTGGTGAATGTGAACGCCTACCACCAGCCCGGCGTGGAGGCGGGCAAGAAGGCCGCTGCGGCCCTGCTGGAGCTGCAGGTGCGGCTGGAAGAGCGGCTGGCGGACGACAGGGAGCACACCCTGGCGGGCCTGCAGGCGGACCTGGAGCTGGAGAGCCCCGAGCCCCTCTACTGGATCCTGCGCCACCTCTGCGCCAACCGCCGCCACATCAGCGCCCGCGGTGACTGGGGCAACCCCGAGAGCCTGGTGTTCCTGCACCACTGAAGCGCTGGCGCTCGCTCGGCCGAGCTCCTCTGGGCACGGCTGCCCAGGCTTGCTAGAGCGCTGGGTGGGTGGCGCCGCTGGGTCCGCCACCGCAACGGGAATCAGCCATGGACACCACAGACGGCCGCCTGATCCGTGCCGATTCCCAGGCCCGCTTCCGCCCGCGGGCCGAGCGACTGGCCGCTGGCAAGGGCCTGCGCCAGACGGTGCCGCGCAAGGCCCATGCCACTTGGAGGCCGGCGCCGGACCGGCCGGATCCGATCGCCACCCTGGAGGAGTCCAGCGCCGGGCGTTTGCCTTCGTTGATTCCGATCCGCTATGGCCGGATGATGCGCAGCCCGTTCACTTTCCTGCGTGGATCGGCGGCCCTGATGGCCTCCGACCTGGCCACGACTGCAACCACGAATGTGCAGGTGCAGGCTTGCGGCGACTGCCATGTTCTCAACTTCGGCCTTTTCGCGACACCTGAACGCAATCTGGTCTTCGATCTCAACGACTTCGATGAAACCCACCCCGCACCCTTCGAGTGGGACCTGAAGCGATTGACTGCCAGCCTTGTGGTGGCGGCTCGCGACTCTCGAATGACTGATCAGGAGGCAGAGGCGGCCGTGCTGGCCTGCGTTCATTCCTATCGAACCAAGCTTCGCGAATACTCCCACCTCAGTCCTCTCGACGTGTGGTACGAGCGATTGGACGCACGTGATCTGATCGCCATGGCGCCGGATGAAAAGTCGAGGAAGTTTCGAGAAAAGCTTGCGCTCAAGGCCCGTAAGCGAGTGATCGACCACCTCTTCCCCAAGATCGTGAGTCAGGTTGGTGGCACCCACCGCTTTGTCGACATGCCCCCGGTGCTGTTTCATGTCGATGATCCTGATTTGGATCAACGCGTCAAGGCAGCCTTGGAAGACTACAGACAGTCGCTTTCGCATGAGCGACAGGTGCTGTTCGATCGCTACAGGCTCGAGGATGTTGCCATCAAGGTGGTCGGCATCGGCAGTGTGGCCACGCGTTGCTGGGTGGCGTTGTTTTTCTCCGAAGACAATCATCCGATGATCCTGCAGATCAAGGAGGCCCGGAGGTCCGTTCTTGAACCCTTCACCCAGCCAAGTGCGTACGACAACCAAGGGCAGAGGGTGGTGGTCGGTCAGCGGCTGATGCAGTCTTCAAGCGACATCATGCTCGGCTGGGTGCGCAGCATCAATGGCGTGGATCTGTTTATCCGCCAGCTGCGCGACATGAAGCTGTCGGTGCCGCTCGAGGGCCTCACGGCCATCCAGCTGGAGCGCTATGCCGACGTCTGCGCCTGGACCTTGGCCCGTGCCCATGCCAAATCGGGCGATGCGGCCATGATCAGTGGCTACTTGGGCAAGTCCGACAGGTTTGATCGGGCCCTTGCTGACTTCGCAGGGGGCTACGCGGATCAGACGGAGCGGGATTGACGTGGACCCCGGAAACCGGTCCAGGGTGAATGAGAGTCCTCATCCGGCCAGACTGGGCCGGGGACTCGACCATGAAACGCACCAGGCACACAGC